>NZ_VFVB01000004.1:0-668666 GCF_006658535.1 Mesorhizobium sp. B2-4-13
GTGAGTAGTGAGTAGTGAGTAGTGAGTAGTGAGTAGTGAGTAGTGAGTAGTGAGTAGTGAGTAGTGAGTAGTGAGTAGTGAGTACAGCCTAGTCCTCACTGACTACTGACTACTCACTATTTACTACTCACTATTCCACTACTCCGGCTTTCGCAGCAAATACGTATCCATGATCCAGCCTTTCTTCCGGCGGGCTTCGTCGCGGCGCTTTTCGATCTCGGCGCCGACATCGCCAAGGCGGCCGGAGATGATGATCTCGTCGGGCGTGCCTAGGTAGGCGCCCCATTGGATGAAAAGGTCCTGGTCAGCCAGCGTGTTGAAGGCGCATTTGCCGTCGAGCATGACGACGGCGCTGCCGGCATTGTCCGGCATGCCTTCCTCGGTCAGGCGGCGGCCGGTGGTGATCAGCACGGGATCGCCGATGCGGTTCAGCGCCGTTTTGTGGCTGGCTGCCAGCGCCTGGACGGCCGTTATACCGGGGATGACTTCCAGGTCGAATGCAACATTGCCCCTCAGGCGCACGCGCTCGAGGATGCGCAGAGCGCTGTCATAGAGCGAAGGATCGCCCCAAATCAGGAAGGCGCCGCAGCCATCACCGGAGATCTCGTCGCGGATCAGTGCCTCGTAGATGGCGGCGATGGCTTCATGCCAGTCGTCGACGGTCGAACGATAGGAAGAGGTTGGTTCGGCACGCACCGGCACGTCGAACTCGACCCGGCGTGAGGCCGGGTTGGTGACGAAGCGGTCGCAGATGCCGCGCCGCAGGTTGGCAAGGTCGGTCTTGTCGGTGCCCTTGTCGGGAATAAACAGGACGTCCGCCCTGTTCAGGCCTGCTATGGCCTGGACAGTCATGTGGTCGGGATTGCCGGCGCCGATGCCGATGACGAGAAGCTTGCGCATGGCGCGAACTCCTGCCCCATCGGAACCTGTTAGTCCAGACCGCCTGCGTGTCCAGACCGCCTGCGTGTCCAGACCGGTCACGCACGCCCAGCAAGCGGAAGGGCTTTGAAACGCCGCATTGAAACGGCTAGGGTCATTCAGGCATTCCAGCCGAGGGGGCTTCGATGTTGCGATCTGTTCTGGCTTTAGCGTTGGCGCTTTCGGCGGCGCCTGCAATGGCCAATGATTCGGTTGCCGAGCTTGGCACCGGCGGCCTGATCCTGTCGCGCAGCGATGCCGTGGCGATGCAAAGCGAGGATCTTTTCATCTCGCCCGAGAAGGTGACGGTGGACTACATCTTCCACAACAACACCGACAGGGATGTCGACGCGATCGTCGCCTTCCCGATGCCCGACATTTCGGGCGATCCCGAAGAGATGCCGGCGATCCCGGAAAACCAGAGCGATAATTTCCTCGGCTTCGAGGTGACGATCGACGGCGTCGCGGCCAAGCCCCAACTCGAGCAGAAGGTGCTCGCGCTCGGCATCGACATCGGCGCCGACCTCAAGGCGCAAAACGTGCCCTTCAACCCGTTCGGCGGCGCGGCCAAGGCGGCGCTGGCGAAGCTGCCGCAAGGGGTGGCTGACGACTGGGTCAACCGCGGCATCATCATCGGGGATTCCACAGCCGACAGTGGCCAAAAACCGGTCTATTCGCCGTTCTGGCAATTGCGCTCGACCTATTGGTGGCGCGCGGCCTTTCCGGCCAACAAGGACGTTCACGTCTCGCACCGCTACAAGCCCAGCGTGGGCGGCACATCCTCGGTCAGTTTCTTCAATGAAGGCCAGTTCCAGAACTCATACGCGTCCTACAAGAGCCGCTACTGCATGGACGACACATTCGAGAATGCGGTGCGCAAGGCGGCGAAGGACAATCCGGACGGCTACCCCAAATTCTACGAAAGCCGCATCGCCTATATCCTGACCACCGGCGGCAACTGGGCTGCGGGCACCATCGGCAAGTTCAAGCTGACCGTCGACAAGGGCAATCCGAAAGCCCTGGTTTCGTTCTGCGGCGACAACGTCAAAAAGGTCGGGCCGACGCGTTTCGAGATGAAGGCGAACGATTTCTATCCCGAGCACGACATCGACATCCTCCTGCTCGTCCCGTCGGACAGCAATGGCGGGGACGCAAACTGATGCATGTCGCCATCTATGTCGCCATTGCCGAGAACGGCGTGATCGGGCGGGACGGCGGGTTGCCCTGGCGGCTCTCCACCGACCTCAAGCGGTTCAAGGCCGACACGATGGGCAAGCCCATCATCATGGGCCGCAAGACCTATGAAGGCATCGGCCGGCCGCTGCCGGGCAGGCTGAACATCGTCGTCACCCGCGACAAGGCCTGGCGTGCCGAGGGCGTCGAGGTGGCGCATACGCTCGAAGCCGCGATCCAGCGGGCAACCATGCGCGGACGCCGCATGACGGGCGTCGACGAGGTCTGCATCATCGGCGGCGGCGAAATCTATGCCCAGGCGCTGCCGCTGGCCGAGCGCCTGCACGTGACCCATGTGCTGGCCGCCGTCGATGGCGACGCGCATTTCCCGCCGATCGACCCTGATGCATGGCAAGTGGTCAGTTCGCGGGAGATTGCGTCAGGAGAAAAGGACAGCCATGCGACGCGCTATACGGTTTATGAGCGCCGCCGCGAGATAGTTCGAAGATAAAGGACGACAAAGGGTCGCTACCGGCCCAAAACGGATGAAGTCGGCGGCGCATCGCGTTGAAAGCGCGCCGTGGCGTCCCTATAGAAGAACGACACTGGATTTGCGCCGTAACCGCGGTGCTTGAGGGAATTCCAAGCGAAAGGACATTCATGCCCTGGAACGACAAAGGTGGCGGAGGCGGCGGCCCGTGGGGTGGCGGCGGTAACAATCAGGGACCCTGGGGGCAGGGACCGAAGGGGCCAAGCGGCCCGCAGGGGTCGCCTCCCGACCTCGAGGACATCATTCGCCGTGGCCAGGATCGGCTGCGGCGCGCGCTGCCCGGCGGCGGTGGCGCCAGTCCGGCGGTGTTCGGCCTGATTGCCGCGGTGCTGGTCGTTCTGTGGGCCTTCCAGGCGGTCTATACCGTGCAGCCCGACGAGGTCGCGGTCGAACTGCGCTTCGGCAAGCCGAAGGCCGAGCTTTCCCAGCCAGGCCTGCATTTCCACTGGTGGCCCCTCGAGACCGTCGAGACGGCCAAGATTTCAGAGCAGCTCGTCGACATTGGCGGCGGCAACACCAGCGGCAACGGGCTGATGCTCTCGGGCGACCAGAACATCGTCAATGTGCAGTTCTCCGTGGCCTACCAGGTCTCCGATCCCCGCGCTTACCTGTTCGACGTCTCCGACCCGGACGGCATGCTGCGGCAGGTTGCCGAGAGCGCCATGCGCGAAGCCGTCGGCCGCCGGCCGGCGCAGGACATTTTCCGCGACGATCGCCAGGGCATCGCGGCCTCGGTGCGCGAGATCATCCAGACGACGCTGGACGGCTACAAGGCCGGTCTCAACGTCAACGCCGTCTCCATCGAGGATGCGGCACCGCCACGCGAGGTGGCAGATGCGTTCGACGAGGTGCAGCGCGCCGAGCAGGACGAGGACAAGTTCGTCGAGCAGGCCAATCAGTATTCCAACCAGAAACTCGGCCAGGCACGCGGCGAGGCAGCCCAGGTCCGCGAAGACGCGGCCGCCTACAAAAACCGTGTGGTGCAGGAAGCCGAAGGTGAGGCGCAGCGCTTCATCTCGGTCTACGACGAATATGCCAAAGCCCCCGATGTCACGCGCAAGCGCCTTTATCTGGAAACCATGGAGAGGGTTCTGAAGGACTCGAGCAAGGTCATCGTCGAGCAGGGCAACGGACAGGGTGTCGTGCCTTATCTGCCGCTGCCCGCATTGCAGCCGAAACCGCCAGCACCGGCCGCGCCCGCCGCGAACACGGGAGGTACCAAGTGATGGCCAACCGTCTTCCCATCGTCGTCGCCGTGGCGGCGGTCGTCCTGTTCCTGATCTATTCCTCGGTCTTCGTGGTCAATGCGCGCCAGCAGGCGCTGGTGCTCCGCTTCGGTGAGATCGTCGACGTCAAGAGCGAGCCCGGCATCTACTTCAAGGCGCCGTTCTCGTTCTTCGACGCCGATACGGTGCAACTGATCGAAAACAGGGTGCTGCGCTTCGACCTCGACAACATCCGCGTCCAGGTCTCCGGCGGCAAGTTCTATGAGGTCGATGCCTTCATCGCCTATCGCATCTCGGATCCGCGCGTCTTCCGGGCCGCCGTGTCCGGTCAGATCGAACTGGCCGAAGCGCGGCTCAGGACGCGTCTCGACGCTGCCCTGCGCCGCGTCTACGGTCTGCGCGATTTCGAGGCCGCGCTTTCCGAAGAGCGTGCCGTGATGATGCGCGAAGTGCGCGATCAGCTCAGGCCCGACGCCACGTCGCTCGGCTTGCAGATCGAGGATGTTCGCATCCGCCGCACCGACCTGACGGCCGAAGTTTCACAGCAGACCTACGACCGCATGAAGGCGGAACGCCTGGCGGAGGCTGCGCGGCTGCGGGCACGCGGCAACGAAGCGGCACAGCGCATCACGGCGCGCGCCGATCGTGAAGTGGTCGAGATCGTTGCCGAAGCGCAGAAGGAGTCCGAGATCCTGCGCGGTGAGGGCGAGGCGCAGCGCAGCGCCACCTTCGCCGATGCCTACAAGCGCGATCCCGCCTTCTTCGACTTCTACCGGTCGATGAATGCCTATGGCACCGCGCTGGACAACACCGGGACGACCATGGTGCTGTCGCCGAGTTCGGAGTTCTTCCGCTACTTCCGCGATCCCGACGGCAAGGAAGGACCGGCGAAACCGACGGCGCCGGCTGCGGCACCTGCCGCGCCGACGACACAACCCAGCACCGGCCAGTAACGGCCGGTGCAGGATTTCTTCGCGGCGATAGGCCTGGTCCTCGTCATAGAGGGCCTGGTCTATGGCGGCTTTCCCCGCCTTGCGAAGAAGCTCGCGGGCGAAGTGCTGTCGATGCCGGAGAATGCGTTGCGGATCGGCGGGCTGGCGGCGATCGCCATTGGTGTTGGCGTCGTCTGGCTGGTGCGGGGCGTGTAGAGGCGGCGGTTTGCGGAATAACGCTCGATTTACACTCCACCGATAGTCATAGCCCCAAACGTGCCGTATTTCTTGCCATCATGGCGCGACACGACGTTTTCGTCGAAGCGCTTTTCTCTTTTAGAAATGCCGGGAGGCTTCTCGATGACATCCAACACCCTTTTGGACGCCGCTCGACGGACATTGGTCGCCGGCGCGGCAGCGCTGGTCCTGGGCGCCGTCGCCGTTCCGTCCTTCGTGACCCCGACATTCGCCGCCGACGGACCGGCCTCGGTCGCCGACCTGGCGCAAGGCGTACTTGGCGCGGTGGTCAACATCTCGACCTCGCAGACGGTGAAGGGCACGGAAGGGCCGGGCGCGGTGCCGATGCCGCAACTGCCCGAAGGCTCGCCGTTCCAGGATTTCTTCGACGATTTCTTCAAGAACCGCGGTGGCGAAAAGGATGGCGGCTCACAGAAGGTGCAGTCGCTCGGTTCGGGTTTCGTCATCGACGCCGAACAAGGCATCGTCGTCACCAACAACCACGTGATCGCCGATGCCGACGACATCGAGGTCAATTTCTCCGATGGCGTGACCTTGAAGGCGACGCTGGTCGGCACCGACACCAAGACCGACGTCGCGGTGCTGAAGGTCGATCCGAAAGGCCACAAGCTGACAGCGGTGAAATTCGGCGATTCCACCAAGATGCGCGTCGGCGACTGGGTGATGGCGGTCGGCAATCCGTTCGGCCTCGGCGGCACGGTCACGGTCGGCATCGTCTCGGCACGCAACCGCGACATCAATTCAGGCCCCTATGACGACTTCATCCAGACCGACGCGGCGATCAACCGCGGCAATTCCGGCGGACCGCTGTTCAACAGCGCCGGCGAGGTCATCGGCATGAACACGGCGATCATTTCGCCGTCCGGCGGCTCGATCGGCATCGGCTTCTCCATTCCCTCGCAGCTCGCCTCTGGCGTCGTCGAGCAGTTGCGCCAATATGGCGAGACGCGGCGCGGCTGGCTCGGCGTGCGCATCCAGCCGGTGACGGACGACATCGCGGAAAGCCTCGGCATGGCGACCGCCAAGGGCGCGCTGGTGGCCGGCGTCATCAAGGGCGGACCAGTCGACAACGGCACCATCCAGGCCGGCGACGTCATCATCAAGTTCGACGGCAAGGACATCCATGAAATGCGCGACCTGCCGCGCGTCGTCGCCGAAAGCCCGGTGGGCAAGGCCGTCGACGTGCTGATCGTGCGCAAGGGTGTCGAGCAGACGGTGAAGGTGACGCTCGGCCGGCTCGAGGATGGCGAGAAGCTGGCCAGCGGCGAGAATGGCAATACCGACCAGGACAAGGGCGCTGACAAGGCTCCGGCCGTCTCGACCGCCTCGGTGCTTGGCATGACGGTCGGTGAACTCAACGACGAGACGCGCAAGAAGTTCAGCATCGCCGGCGATGTCTCCGGCGTCGTCATCACCGACGTGGCCAAGGACTCCGCCGCCGCGGAACGCGGTATCCAGCCTGGCGAGGTGATCACCGAGATCGCGCAGGAGTCGGTCGCCACGCCCAAGGACGTCATGGACCGGATCGGCGCGCTGAAGGAGCAGGGCCGCAAGAACGCGCTCTTGATGCTGGCGTCGAAGACCGGTGAGTTGCGCTTCGTTACGATCCGGATGGATTGATCCAGTACGCCGGCAGAAATCTGATTTTGATGGAAGGGCGGTTAGAGAGCCGCCCTTTTTCTTGCCTGCCAGTCCTCGCGCGACAGCCGGTAGAGCACATGCCGCTTGAGCGCGGGATGGCTGTCCGGAATGCTGGGGTGGTCGAAATCGCTCGATGGGTCGGCGGTCATGCCGAGGCGTTTCATAACGGCGGTCGAGCGGTGGTTTTCCGCCACGGCGAAGGAAACGATCTCGTCGACGGCCAGTGTCTCGAAGCCGTAGGCCAGCCATGCCTCCGAGGCCTCGGTGACATAGCCCTTGCCCCAGAATTCGGGAGCCAACCGCCAGCCGATCTCGATTGTGTCGGCCGGCAGCGATGGCACATCATCGGTCGCGAGGAGGCCGACGAAACCGATGCATTCGCCGGTCGCGGCAATCTCGGCCGCGGCGAAGCCGTAGCCGTCCTCATCGACCCAGGCGCGGAACTCATCCATCTTGGCGTCGGCGGCGGCACGGTCGCGGCGAAACGGGAAGAACTCCATCACGCGATCATCGGAATTGATGCGATGGAACAATTCGCGGTCGCGATCCTCCCAATTGCGCAGGATCAGGCGTTCGGTACGGATTGGCTTCATTGGACGAATTCTTCCTGCCGGTAGCCCTGCAGATAGAGCAGCGCAGTGAGGTCGGCATGGTCGATCCGGACTTTTGCCTGCGCCGCGACGGAAGGCTTGGCATGCAGCGCGACACCGGTTCCGGCCAGGCGGATCATGTCGAGATCGTTGGCGCCGTCGCCGACGGCGATGGCATCGGCCGGCGTCAGGCCAAGACGGGCACAGATTTCGAGCAGCGCCTCGGCCTTGGCGGCGCGGCCGAGGATCGGCTCGCCGACCAGCCCGGTGAAGCGTCCGTCTTGGTCGAGAAGGCGGTTGGCGCGGTCTTCCTGAAAGCCAAGCATCGCAGCGATGCGCGTGGTGAAAACCTCGAACCCACCCGAGACGAGCGCCGTCCAGGCGCCGTTGGCGCGCATGGTCTGGACCAGCGCGCGGCCGCCCGAGGCCAAGGTCAGCCGATTGGCGACGATATGGTCGACGACGGCGGCATCGAGCCCCTTGAGGAGCGCCACGCGCTCGCGCAGCGCCGGCTCGAAGGCGATCTCGCCGTTCATCGACCGTGCGGTGATCGCCGCGACATGATCCTTGACGCCGATCTCGTCGGCCAGCTCGTCGATGCACTCCTGGTCGATCATGGTCGAATCCATGTCGGCGAGAAGGATTTTCTTGCGGCGTGTTTCAGCCTGCTGGACGATCACGTCGACGGGCTCAGCGGCCAGTGCGGTACGAAGGCTCGCGGTCGTTTCATCAGCCTGCGCCGCTGGCGGCAGGGCAATGTCACAGGCAATGCCTTCGGCCAGCCATACGACAGCGCTTGCGCCCACCGACCGTGAGGCCATATTCGCAAGCGATGGCGACAGAGCGCGATCGGCGGGACGGGAAACAAGCGTGGCAATGAGCGGCATCGAGAATTCCGGCACGGATGCGGACGAAGGCCGCGTGAAGAACGCGATCCTGATAGCCGGGCCGACCGCCAGCGGCAAGTCGGCGCTGGCGCTTGAACTGGCCGAACGCACAGGCGGCGTCATCGTCAACACCGATTCCATGCAGGGCTATGCGGTTCTCGACGTGCTGACGGCCCGGCCGCAGGCGGCCGAACTCGCACGAGCGCCGCATTTTCTCTATGGGCATGTCCATCCCGGCACCGCCTACTCGACCGGCGCCTGGCTGCGCGACGTTATGAAACTCATTGATGACGGGACGCTCTCGCGGCGGCCAATCTTCGTCGGTGGCACTGGCCTGTACTTTCGTGCGCTGGCGGAAGGGATTTCGGAAATGCCTGATATTCCACAACGGATACGCGACCGCTGGCGCTACGAATTGAAGGAGCAAGGCGCGGTCAAGCTGCATGCCTTGCTGCTGCGCGAGGATTCGAGCGTCGCCATGCAGTTGAAGCCAACCGACAGCCAGCGCATCGTGCGGGCGCTCGAGGTGCTCGACGCCTCCGGCCGGTCGATCCTGGACTGGCAGGCAGAGCGCGGCCTGCCGCTCATCGACAGGCCGAGCGCGCATTTCCTGGTCGTCGAGCCGGATCGGGCAGCATTGGTTGACCGCATCGAAAGGCGTTTCGACCAGATGCTGGACAAGGGCGCGCTGGAGGAAGTCAAGCAGCTTGCGGCCCTTCGTCTGGATCCAGACCTGCCGGCGATGAAGGCGATCGGGGTTCGCGAGCTCCAGGCCGCGATCTCAGGGCAGTCGAGCTTTCCCGAGGCGATCGAGCGCGCCAAGATCGCGACAAGGCAATATGCCAAGCGGCAAGCCACCTGGTTTCGCCATCAGCTGGGGCCGGAATGGCAGAGACTTCGCCCCGGTGACGATCTCGAAACCACGATCCAAACACTTGTTGCTAATGCAACTTAAAAAGTTGCCCCTGAGGGAAGGGTTCTCGCCGAAGTTGTCGGAATTAACGCTCCGTAAGTCGGTCCCTGCGATAAGGTCATGGGGTATTTTTCCATCGGGGAGCAGATGCGTTTCCACAAAGCGGAATCCGCTTTTTTCGTCTTTATCTTCGTGATCCTGGCTGCTGGCCTGGTGACCCTGCACGCCTATGGGCAACTGCAATCCTTCGCCACTGAACTCCATACGGCCTCCGGCCTGGACAAGGTCATCTACCTCAACAAGCTCCTGTTCGCGACTGGCGTACTGCTCGCCACCGCGCTGTTTTTCGGCATCTTCTTCATCTATCCGCTGATCCGCAAGCAGGCGACCGAAGAGGGCAAGTTGCGCGCCATGACGGTGTCGCTCAGCGCCCGCTCCGAAACGCTCGAGCATGCCGCCCTGACCGACGGCCTGACCGGCATGCAGAACCGGCGCTATTTCGACGACGCGCTGAAGGAATATCTCGAGGAGTTCCGGCGCATCGAAAAACCGGTCGGGCTGATGATCCTCGATCTCGACCATTTCAAGCAGGTCAACGACACGCACGGCCACGATGTCGGCGACGAGGTGCTCAAGGCTGTCGCCAGATGCCTCAAGGACATGACACGTTTCCACGATGTGGTGGCGCGCCTGGGTGGTGAGGAGTTCGCCGTGGTCACGCCCAACATGGAGGCGGCCCTTCTGGCCAAATTCGCTGAGCGCATCCGCAAGGCGATCGCCAACATGTCGATCCTCTCCGGCAACAATGTCCGGCTCAAGATCACCACCAGCGTCGGGCTTGCCGTCTGGGATCGCAAGGAAACGGCGGAGGAATTCTATCGCCGCGCCGACCGCCAGCTCTACGAAGCCAAAAGGCAAGGCCGCAACCGCGTCTGCGCCTAAGATCCCATCACTGAATTCGTGATGCTGGCCGCTTGATGCCGGCTTCTGCGCTTCCGGCCTTCGCCGGCCGAAGCACTTATGAGACGTTGCGCTTTAAGGCTGCGGCCGGCGAAGGCCGGTGCTACGGACCAAAACACCAATCGGCTCAGCCTGACCAACTCCCTGACGGGCTTCGCCCAAGCTTTCCGACGAAGACGGGATAGGCCGCTTGCACGGATTCTCAGGACTATTCATGGAGGCGTGACGCTCAGCTCAATCGTTCTGCGGGCGCAGGCCGAAGGTGGCGGGTTTGAGGCCGTAGCGTGTGTCGAAATCTTCGTCCGACTGCACGCGCGCCGCCGCCGGCGCTTTGCGGTAGTCGGGGTCGCCGGCCTGCCGGCCGGAATCGACCACCTCGGCGAAAGCCATCGCCTGGCTCTGCGGTTTCGGCACGTTACGCAGCCGCTCCACGATCGCCACCAGGTCGACCTCGCCGGCCTTGGACGTCACGTCTTCCTCGCGCTTGGCCGTGCCCGGAAGCAGGTGAGCGGGCAGTCTTTCGAATTTCAGCCGCATGGTCGTCGCCACGCCTTCGCCGAAGGCGATCGCTTCGCGCTGGCCCATGGAGGACAGGAAAGCGAGCGTGGAGGCAGAAGAGTCGGCGATTGCCGAGCGGATGATCGCCTGGTCCTGCTCGTTGGCGAGCCGCATGGCGAAGAAGGTCGAGCACTGCGAGAGAATAGTCGGGTCCAGCTCGCCGGGGCGCTGGGTGACGACGCCGAGATAGCAGCCATATTTGCGGCCTTCCTTGGCGATGCGCGACAGCGCGTGCCGGGTCGGCGCGAAGCCGAGACGCGCATCGGCGGGCATGTAGCGGTGTGCTTCCTCGCATAGGAACAACAGCTGCAGCTTGCCTTCGCTCCACAGAGCAAGGTCGAAGGCCAGACGCGCCAGCACCGAGCAGACGGAATTGACCACTTCCGACGGCATGCCGGCCATCTCGAAGCAGGTCACCGGACGGCCATGATGCGGCACGCGGAAGATGTTGCCGATCGTTTCGTGGATGGTGTCCTCGATCAGGCGCGAATTGAACATGAAGCGGTAGCGCGGATCGGCCGCCGCCGATTCGATGCGTGTCTTCAGCGATTTGAGGGTTGGACGATCGGTCTTGCTTTCGAGCATGCCCATGCGCTCGTCGATCTGCTTGAGCAGGTCGGCGATGCGGTAGGGCACCGGCGTATCGGCGGTCAGCGCATCGCTGCCGCGCCTGAGATAGGCGCCTGAACCGGGGTTGCGATAGAGATTCTTGGCGAGCGGAATGAGGTCACGAAGGGCATCGATCTCTTCCGGCACCGTTTCGCGTCCGCGAAACAGCACTTCGGCGAATTCCTCCAGCGTGAACATCCAGAACGGCAGGTCGAGCGTCTTGGAATCGACCCTGACGCAATATTCTGGCAGCGAAGCCGCGAACTCGTTGTGCGGATCGAGGATCAGGATGCGCAGGTCCGGTCGCGCCGCGATCGACTTGCGCAGCAGCAGCGACACCGCTGTCGACTTGCCGACGCCGGTCGTGCCGACAATGGCGAAGTGGCGCGCCAGCGTGTCATCGATGGCGATGTTGGCGGCGATCGCCTCGTCCTGCGCCAGCGAGCCGATGGTGATGGAATGGCGGCCGGCCAGGTCATAGACCGCCTGCAGGTCGCGGGTGCGGATGCGGTGCGCGACGGCGCCGATATGCGGATAGATGGTGATGCCGCGGTCGAAGATCGGCCTGGCCCCGGGTTCGGCGCCGTCACGGACTTCGCCGATCAGCTCGATGCTGACCTCGATGGCGTTCTTGCCGTCACTGTTCCAGGCCAGATCCGACTTGCCGATCGCGTAGACCAGGCCGACGGTTCGCGTCGTGCCAAGATTGATCGAGATCATCTTGCCGACCGTCCACAGGCCGGTGATCGCGCCGTCGGCGTCGTCGGCATAGGCGCTGATGGTGGCGCGCGCACCGTCGCATTGCACGACATTGCCCAGGATGCGCTTGTCGTTCTGGTCGGCTGTGCGGCGTTCCTGCGATGTCGGTTCTCCGACCGAAGCTTCGCGTTCGACATACATGGACAGGCCAATCCCCATTTCCCTTGAGGCCGTACCCTACAGGAACGGGGTTAAGGTCGGATGAGGTCGGATGGTGTAGAGAGGATTAAGGTCCTGGTGAAAATTGCTTTGAAATGGCTCTTCACGCACTTGTTGGTTTCGTTATAATGGACGAATGGATGATATAGCGAACGACATTTCCTCGACCATCGGCAGGCGTATCCATACCGAAAGGACCATGCGGGACTGGTCGCTGGCCGAGCTCGCCGAACAATCCGGTGTTTCCAAGGCAATGCTGAGCACGATCGAGCGTGGCATGACCAGCCCGACGGCGGCACTTCTGGTACGCATAGCGGCTGCCTTCGGCATGACGCTCTCGACCCTCATCGCACGGGCGGAATTGCAGGGTGGCGGGCTGCTGCGCGCAGCCGTCCAGCCAGTGTGGCGCGACCCCGACACAGGCTATGTCAGGCGGCATTTGTCGCCGGCCTGCGACATGCCGCTCGAACTGATCAAGGTCCATCTTCCGGCGGGCGCGAAGGTCAGCTTGCCGGCGGCTTCCTACGCCTTCATCAAGCAGCAGGTCTGGCTGATCTCGGGAAAACTCGAATTCACCGAGGGTGACCAGGTGCACAGGCTCGAACCGGGCGACTGCCTGGCGCTCGGAGCGCCGTCGGATTGCACCTTTCATGCGCTGGAGCCGGGCGCCGATTATCTCGTCGCCCTGGTCAGGAGCTGACGTCATGGCACGACGGCCAAAGCGCTCCCACAATGGGGGGCCGCCTCTTGACGACTACAAGGGGCCGCCATGGGGCAAGGGCGATCCATACATCTTCCTGGCCTGGCAGGCCGCGCACGCCAATGCATGGAAGGCGCCGAGCCGCGAAGTCATGCTGATGCGGATGGACAAGGCCGAACGGCTGGGCCTGACTTATGAGGAGTACACGCTCGAGATCCTGGAGCGCGGTCGGCATCTCAAGGAAGAAGACACCGAACGCATCGGCGCCATCAAGGCCGCGCGCAAGCGCCGGCGTGTCCGCCATCTCGACTGAAGCGGCGCTGTCGACCGTCAATCGTTTCCAGAGGACCAGGTATGAACGTCATAGAAATCGGGCCGTTGACCGCAAGCCGGGAAACACTCGCACAACTGACCGATCTGCTGGTCGAAACGGTTGCCGCCGGCGGATCGGTCAGCTTCATGCATCCGCTGGCGTTGGATGTCGCCAGCGCGTTCTGGGAGACGTCGCTGGCCGCGGCGGCACGAGGGCAAAGAGTGGTGCTTGGGGCATGGGACGGCGGCGCTCTGGTCGGCACCGTCACCCTGCTGCTCGACTGTCCCCCCAATCAGCCGCATCGGGCCGAGATCGCCAAGCTGATGACATCGGTCGCGCAGCGGGGCAGGGGTGTCGGGACGCGCCTGATGCGAGCCGCCGAACGCCTCGCGGCGGAGAAGGGACGCACGCTGCTGGTTCTGGATACGGCGAGCGAAGAGGGTGCTTCGGGACTTTATGAGAAGCTCGGCTTCACCTTGGCCGGCGAAGTTCCGGACTATGCGCTGAAGCCACATGGCGGGCTGACGGGCACGCTGATCTACTGGAAGCGCATCGGCCCAGTGTCGCGGTAACGCCAGTCAACTCATGCCTTCCCGGTGAGACGCTTCAGCAGCCAATGGCTGAAATCCTGCTCGGCGCTGGTCAGGTGCGCGGTCGACGGCCTGGTCAGGAAATGCCCTGACGTGCTGGGGAGCTCAAAATCGGAAAGCCGGACCAGCGCTCCGCCGTCGAGCGCCGCGTCGATTAGGGGCCGCGAGCCAAGGAGGACGCCGGCACCGGCGCTCGCCGCATGCATGGCGGCGACGAAACTGTCGAAGCGATGCGAGCGCCGGGGATGGCCGGCCAATCCGGCCGCCGCGAACCATTCCGCCCACATCTCGCGCGCGCCGGCCACCAGAAGCAGCGGCAGCGACGTCCATTCGGCGGCACTGGCCAAGGCCGGGCTTGCCACCGGCACAAGCCGCTCGGCGGTCAACCTCTCGGCCTCGCGTCCGGGAAAGGATCCGTTGCCGAAACGGATGTCGAGCGCCGAGCCTGGCAAATCGTAGTCGGTCGGGCGATGGATCGTCACCAGATCAAGCTGGATGCGCGGCAGCGCCTCGGCGAGGTCGGGCAGCGCCGGAACCAGCGCCAGCAGCGCAAACGAGATCGGCACCCGGAGCGAGACGGTCTGGACGGCGCGCGGTTCGAACAGTTCCGTGGTGCTGCTGCCAATGGTGGCGAAGGCCGACTGGATGTGGGGCAGGTAGGCGGCACCTTCCGGCGACAGCGCGACCCCACGCGCCAGCCGCGAGAACAGACGCGTCTTCAGCCTTTCCTCGAGCAGCCGGATGTGCTGACTGACGGCCGCCTGGGTCAGGCCGAGTTCGGCTGCCGCCGCGGTGAAGTTCGACAGCCGTGCCGCAGCCTCGAAACTGCGCAGCCAGTCGAGTGGAGGGAGGGTAGGGACGGTTCGCCGAGCCATCATCAAATCGATGCCATTGACCAAAAAATGATAATTGGAATTATGCCTTTTGGGAGGTCAACATGCAATCCAAACCACGGCACGAACCGTGGGTAACAAGGCGGATAGGACGGACTCCATGCTCACCGACGTGCTGGTTGGCGATGAAGGCAGAACAATCGAACTTGGTTGGACAGACGGCAAGCGTACCCGCTTCCACGCCGTCTGGCTGCGCGACAACGCGCTTGACGACAAGACGCGCAGCGCCGGCAATGGCCAGCGCCTGATCACCATCCTCGACATTCCGGCTAAAACGAGAATTGGCGCTGCCGCCATCAAGGCCGGAGCGCTGGAGATCAGCTTCGAACCGGAGGGAAAAACGGTCAGCTTTCCCGCCCAATGGCTGCGTGCGAACGCCTATGATCGCGATGAGACACGCCAGCCCGGTTGGACAGGCGATGTCATCCAGCGCTGGACCAGGGCGACGATGCAGAACGCGGTGCCGCGCGCCAGCTATCCGGCGGCCTTGCATGGCCGCGGTGTCCTGCGCGAATGGCTTTCGGCGGTGAGGACTTATGGTTTTGCGGTGATGGACGGGCTGCCGGCCGAATCCGGGGCGCTGTGCAAGGTGTCCGACCTGTTCGGCTATATCAGGGAGACCAATTACGGGCGCTGGTTCGAAGTGCGCGCCGAGGTCAACCCGAACAATCTCGCCTACACCAATCTCGGCCTGCAGGCGCATACCGACAATCCCTATCGCGATCCGGTGCCGACGCTGCAGATCCTGTCCTGCATCGAGAACACGGTGGAGGGCGGTGAATCCAGCGTCGTCGACGGCTTTGCCGTCGCGGCCGCTCTTCAAACGGAAAATCCCGAAGGTTTTCGGCTGTTGAGTTCCCATGCGGCGCGGTTCGAATATGCGGGGTCGTCCGGCGTGCGGCTGCAGGCGAAGCGCCCGATGATCGAGCTTGGACCCGACGGCGAACTGATCTGCATCCGCTTCAACAACCGTTCGCTGGCGCCGACCGTCGACGTGCCGTTCGCCGAGATGGGTGCTTATTATGCCGCCTACCGCCGCTTCGCCGAGCTGATCGAGGATCCATCCTTCGAAGTCACCTTCAAGCTCGAGCCCGGCCAGGCCTTCATCGTCGACAACACCCGCGTCATGCATGCCCGCAAGGCGTTTTCCGGCACCGGCAAGCGCTGGCTGCAGGGATGCTACGCCGACAAGGACGGCCTGTTGTCGACGCTCGCGGCGATCGAACACGGCTTCAAGGAGGCCGCGGAATGATCGGCCAGGATCTGAACGCGGACACCATCGTCGAATTCATCGCCGACATTTTTGAGCGCCGGGGCGCCGAATCCTATCTCGGCGAGCCGGTGACGATGTCCGAGCATATGCTGCAAGGGGCTTGGCTGGCGGAACAGGATGGAGCCCCAGACGTGCTGGTGGCCGCCGCGCTGCTGCACGACATCGGCCATTACACCAGCGAGTTCGGCACCTATTCGCCTGACGATGTCGAGGACAAGCACCATGACGAGGCCGGCGGCGAAGTGCTGGCGCCGTTCTTCCCGCCTGTTATCGTCGAGTGCGTCCGGCTGCACGTTGCCGCCAAGCGCTATCTCTGCGCCACCGACTCGACCTATTTCTCCAGGCTGTCGCCGGCTTCGGTTCATACCTTGTCGCTGCAGGGTGGACCGATGAGTGCCGACGAGGTGGCTGCGTTCCGCGAGAACCCGTTCCATGAGGAAGCGGTGCGGGTTCGCATCTGGGACGAGGGCGGCAAGGTCGCCAATATGCGGACGCGGGCGTTTCGCGACTATGTGCCGTTGCTGCAGCGCGTCGTGCACGACTTCGCCAATCGGCCCTGACGAGACCAATGATCAGGAGGAGACAGCCATGTGCTTCTGCTTCGACGGCGAAAGCGCGGTGGCGGCATACCGGCCCTGCCGCGAGCGTTTGGCTGACGAGGGCGTTTTCACGCCATCGCCGACCAGCCCCAGCGGCGAACTCGCCGCTGCCGCCTTGTTCGACGTCGCCGACGCGGGACAGGTTCACCGTGTCGATGCGGGAGAAGCGACCTATCCCTTGTGATGGACCTGCTGCAATCCATAGACAGGTGTTGGCAAGCCAACCTGCCGGGCTTTGAGCTGCAGCGCCAGATATTGCGAATAGTGGCGTGACTGATGGAGGTTGCCGCCATGGAACCACAGCGCCTCCTGCTGGGTCGGCTTCCACATGTTGCGCTGCTCGCCTTCCCAGGGGCCGGGATCCTTGGCGGTGTTGGAGCCAAGGCCCCAGACCTTGCCGACCTTGTCGGCCACCTCCTGCGAGATGAGGTCCGCCGCCCATCCGTTCATCGAGCCGTAGCCTGTGGCGTAGATCACGAGATCGGCCGGCAATTCGGTGCCATCGGCGAATTTGACGCCGGTTTGCGTCAATTCCCGCACCGCCGCACCTGGTCCGCTCTTGAGCTTGATCGAGCCGTCTATGACCAGGTCGCAGGCGCCGACATCGATGTAGTAACCCGAACCCCGGCGCAGATATTTCATGAACAGGCCTGAGCCGTCATCGCCCCAGTCGAGCAGGAAGCCGGCCTTTTCCAGGTCCGCGTAGAACTTCGCGTCGCGTTCCTTCATCTGCTGGTAAAGCGGGATCTGGAACTCGTGCAGGATGCGATAGGGCAGGGAGGCGAAGATCAGGTCGGCCTTGCGCGTCGTCATGCCGTTCTCCACCGCCTGCTCGGAATAGAGTGCGCTGAGCCCGATATCCATCAACGTGTCGGACTTGACGATATGGGTGGAGGAGCGCTGCACCATGGTGACGTCCGCGCCACCCTCCCAGAGAGCCGCGCAGATGTCGTGGGCGGAGTTGTTGGAGCCGATGACCACGACCTTCTTGCCGCGATATTTGTCGGGGCCGGGATGGGTCGAGGAATGCTGCTGCTCGCCCTTGAAGATGTCCTGGCCCTTGTATTTCGGCCAGTTCGCCTTGCCGGACATGCCGGTGGCCAGCACCAACTGCTTGGGCTTGAGGACGATCTCTTCGCCGTCGCGTTCGACCACGACGGTCCATTCCTTGGTCTTGTCGTCGTATTTCGCGGATTTAGCCGAGGTGGAGGACCAGTAGTTCAGCTCCATCACCTTCGTGTACATCTCCAGCCAGTCGCCGATCTTGTCCTTCGGGGCGAAGACCGGCCAGTTCTTGGGGAAGTCGATATAGGGCAGATGGTCGTACCAGACCGGATCGTGCAGGCAGAGCGACTTGTAGCGCTTGCGCCAGGAATCGCCGGGACGCTCGTTCTTCTCAATGATAATGGCCGATACGCCGAGCTGGCGCAGGCGCGCGCCGAGCGCAATGCCGCCCTGGCCACCGCCGATGATCACGACATAAGGCTGTTTGCCGCGGCCGAGTTCGGCGATCTCGTCATCACGCTCCTCGCGCCAGGATTTCCTGTCCTTGCCGTGACCGTGCTTGGCGCCGAGCGGCCGATTGAAACCGGCCTTCTCCTCATGGCCCTTGAGTTCGGCCATGGTGGTGAGCAAGGTCCAGATCAGGTCGCCCTTGAACCGCACCAGGCCGAAGCCGCGCGCCACCTCGGTCTCGAAGGTGATCCAGGCGGTGGTGACGCCGTCCGCCTCGGTTGCCTCCTCGCCTTCGGCCACCTTCCAGTCGCTCGGCCGGGTTCCAGCCAGCGTCGCTTTCAGCATGTCGCGGACCTGCTCCTGGCCCTCCATCGTCCGGAGATTCCAGGTGAAGGTGACGAGGTCGCGCCAGTAGCAATCCGCCTGGAAACAGTTGACCGCCGCGTCGATGTCGCCGGTCTCCAGCGCCTTGCCAAGCTTGTCGAGCAGGGCCTGCGCCTTCGTGGTGGGTGTTCTCTCGAGCATGGTTTCTCCTCCGGTTGTCGGTTTCCAAGAACGCCTGTTCAGGCTTCCACTGGAACAGCAAGCGGCCGGCCAGGACCTCCCTGCCTGGGGATGGGACTCCCATTCGCCGGCAACGCGTCTCCTCCCAGGCACGTCGTCAGCCCGGCATAGTGGTGCGTCGATGGGATGGGCTCAACTGTACTATGGTAGCGCGCGGCGGAGCCGATCTCACGGCTGAGTGAATTCGTGCGGTACCCCATTGACGACCCCGCGACTTCGCCTTTATGGTCCGCCACCATGAAAACGGCACTCATTCTCGTAGGAAGGCGCGTGGGCAAGGTGGTGTAACCGCCGGGCGAAAACCCCCCATGCGCAGACACAGGCTCCCTCGGGGGCCTTTTTTATTGCCTGAAACACGACTAAACGACCAGCAACGCCCAATGGCGGACAGTACGGGACCAGACCGATGAGCAATGGACAGAACGAGCGGCGCGAGATGGCAGGTAGGGAAATGACCGGCGCCGAAATGGTGGTGCAGGCGCTGAAGGACAATGGCGTCAAGCATGTCTTCGGTTATCCCGGCGGCGCCGTTCTCCCGATCTATGACGAGATCTTCCAGCAGGACGAGGTCGAGCACATCCTCGTGCGGCACGAACAGGGCGCCGGCCATGCGGCAGAGGGGTATGCGCGGTCGACCGGCAAGGCCGGAGTCATGCTGGTGACATCGGGTCCCGGCGCCACCAATGCGGTGACGCCGCTGCAGGATGCGCTGATGGATTCGATCCCGCTGGTCTGCCTGACCGGTCAGGTGCCGACCTCGCTCATCGGCTCCGATGCGTTCCAGGAATGCGACACGGTCGGCATTACGCGGCCCTGCACCAAGCACAACTGGCTGGTGAAGGACGTCAACGAACTCGCCGCGACCATCCACGAGGCCTTCCATGTCGCGACGACCGGCCGTCCCGGTCCGGTCGTGGTCGACATCCCGAAGGACGTGCAGTTCGCCAAGGGCTTTTATGTGCCGCCGCAGATCGCGCCGCGCACCAGCTACCAGCCCAAGGTCCAGGGCGACCTGGAGAAGATCAAGGCGGCGGTCGAACTGATGGCCGGCGCCAGGAAACCGGTGATCTATTCTGGCGGCGGTGTCATCAATTCCGGCCCGGAAGCGAGCCATCTCTTACGCGAACTGGTCGACCTCACCGGTTTCCCGATCACCTCGACGCTGATGGGGCTCGGCGCCTACCCGGCGTCGGGCAAGAACTGGCTCGGCATGCTCGGCATGCACGGCACCTACGAAGCCAACATGGCCATGCATGACTGCGACGTCATGCTCTGCATCGGCGCGCGCTTCGACGACCGTATCACCGGCAGGCTGAATGCGTTCTCGCCGAACTCGCGCAAGATCCACATCGATATCGATCCGTCCTCGATCAACAAGAACGTCCACACCGAAGTGCCCATCATCGGCGATGTCGGGCGCGTGCTGGAAGACATGGTGCGGCTGTGGCGGGCAACCGCCAAGGCCGACAAGGAGGCGCTCTACCCCTGGTGGGAGCAGATCGCCAAATGGCGCGGGCGCGATTCACTCGCCTTCAAGATGAACAACGACGTGATCATGCCGCAATACGCCATCCAGCGGCTGTACGAGCTGACCAAGGACATGGACACTTACATCACCACCGAGGTCGGCCAACACCAGATGTGGGCGGCGCAGCATTATCATTTCGAGAAGCCGAACCGCTGGATGACCTCGGGCGGGCTGGGCACGATGGGCTACGGCCTGCCTGCCGCGCTCGGCGTGCAGATCGCGCATCCCGATGCGCTGGTCGTGGACATTGCCGGCGATGCTTCGGTGCAGATGACCATGCAGGAGATGAGTGCGGCCGTGCAGCACGACGCGCCGATCAAGATCTTCATCCTCAATAACCAGTATATGGGCATGGTGCGCCAGTGGCAGCAGCTGCTGCACGGCAACCGGTTGTCGCATTCCTACACCGAAGCGATGCCCGATTTCGTCAAGCTGGCCGAGGCCTATGGCGGCCATGGCATTCGCTGCGACAAGCCAGACGAACTGGACGACGCGATCAAGGAGATGATCTCGGTCAGGAAACCGGTGCTGTTCGACTGCCGCGTGGCGACGCTCGCCAACTGCTTCCCGATGATCCCGTCTGGCAAGGCGCATAACGAGATGCTGTTGCCGGACGAGGCCACCGACGAGGTAGTGGCCAATGCAATCGACGCCAAGGGCAGGGAACTGGTGTAGACGACGGACCGGGGCAGGGCTTGTCAAGATAAGCCGTGCGGAAAACAGATAGTTAGATCAAGAATTTGAGATTCATGTCATGAACGCACAGCACCTTCAACCCACCGGTTCCGCCTACTTCATCGCCAAGGAAACGGAACGGCCGGAAAACCACACGCTTTCCGTGCTGGTCGATAACGAACCGGGCGTGCTTGCCCGGGTCATCGGCCTGTTTTCCGGCCGTGGCTACAACATCGAGAGCCTGACCGTCTCGGAAACCGAGCATGAAAAACACCTGTCGCGCATCACCATCGTGACGCGCGGCACGCCGCATGTGCTGGAGCAGATCAAGCATCAGCTCGAGCGCATCGTGCCGGTGCATCGCGTGGTCGATCTCACCGTGCGTTCGCACGAGTTCGGACAGGAGCGGCCGCTGGAACGGGAACTGGCGCTGGTCAAGGTTGCCGGCACCGGCGAGGCCCGGGTCGAGGCGCTCAGGCTCGCCGACGCGTTCCGCGCCAGCGTCATCGACGCCAACACCGAGCATTTCATCTTCGAGATCACCGGCAAGGGCTCCAAGCTGGACCAGTTCATCGCCATCATGAAGCCGCTCGGCCTGGTCGAGATCTGCCGCACCGGCGTGGCAGCCATGAACCGCGGCCCGCAGGGGATGTAGCAGTCATACGGAATTAAAGTTCAGCAATCACGGTCGGGCGAGGCGATCCGAAAAGCGAACTGAGACTTGGTGGCGCGTGACCCCACGACAAGAAGATCTGGTGATACATGTGATGATGTACGCACTGATCGCATACTCGATCTGGGTGCTTGCCCACGGCTGGGTGACGATGACAGTCCCAGCCTTACGAGGCAATGAATGGGTTGTCGGACAATCCAACCAGATTCTGGGACCTGATCTTCTTCCACGCGGGGTCCATTGTCATCTTCAGTTGGCTTCTCTGGGCTCTGAAGTATCGCCGTCGGAACTGACGCGCCGCTGGCCGTACAGGCGGATCACTGCGGCGCGCATTGGACCACTCGAATGACGTTGCGTCCGGCGCCCGGTCGATTTAAGTCAGTATTGCTGACCTTTGGAGCCGTCATGACCCTCGACGCCTTCCTTGCCCTGCTGCTCTACGCCCTGGTGACCTCGGTCACGCCGGGCCCGAACAACTTTATGCTGCTGGCGTCGGGCGTGAATTTCGGCATCGTGCGGACTATCCCGCATATGCTCGGCATCAGCATCGGATTTCTCGTCCTTTTGCTTGCCGTCGGCTTCGGGCTTGGGGCGGTGCTGACCGCGTTCCCCGCGCTGCACACCGGGCTTAAGATCGCCGGCGCCGTCTATCTGCTCTATCTCGCCTGGAAGATTGCCATGTCGCGCTCGCTCAGCGGCAAGGGCGAGACGGATGCGCGGCCGATGCGATTCATCGATGCCGCGGCCTTCCAGTGGGTCAACCCCAAGGCTTGGGTGATGGCAATCACCGCGATGGCCGTCTATACCAATCCCGAACGGCCATTCTTGTCCGTCATTCTGATCGGCGTGGCCTTCACCGTGGTCAATCTTCCCAGCGTCTCGGTCTGGGCCGGATTCGGCACGGCACTACGCGGCTTCCTGTCCGACCCGGTGCGGTTGAAATGGTTCAACATCGGCATGGGCGTGCTGCTGGCGGCGACGCTTTGGCCGATGCTGCGCTAGATAAGGCTGCCCTCTCGGAGGCCATATTTCGGAGCCCATCCGGCTTCCGGCTTTGAGGATAGCCGGCTGCACAGCTATTGTGCAGTGCACATTAAATCTTCGTAATGCCGTGTTTTGGCCCTTTTCCGACAAACCCGCGTCCTATCTATTCGGCGAAATCGCGGCAGTGAGCCGGGAATTGCGCTAGAATACGACCACCTGGCTATGGCGTGTCGGACGGAGAGGTCTTTTGTCGATGCGTGGAAAAGTCATGCTTTCATTGCTGGCGGTCGCCTGTGTCGGCGCGGCCTGGCTCTATCTGTCGCCGGACGCACTGAACAAGGCTCAGCAGATCCTCGGCGCAAAGCAGGTCGCCGCGACCGACAAGCCAGCGACAGACAAGCCAGCGGCGGGGGACAAGGCGGCGGGTGGCGGCAACGGTGCCCGTTCGGCCTCGATCGTTTCGGCGACGGCGACGACCGCGGATTTCCCGATCCGCCGCTATGCCATCGGGTTCGTCTCCTCTCCGGCCGTAGTCAACATCAACGCGCGCGTCTCCAGCCAGATCGTGTCGATCGACGTCAAGGACGGGCAGATGGTGAAGGCGGGCGACCTCCTGTTCTCGCTCGACGACCGGGCGCTGAAGGCGCAACTCGCCAAGGACCAGGCAGCGCTTGCCAAGGACCAGGCGCTGCTCGCCAGCTCGAACTCCGACCTTCAGCGCGCCAAGGACCTTGTCGCCAAGCAGGCCGGTACGCAGCAGACCTACGACCAGGCCGTTGCCGCGCAGAAGGCGGCGGCGGCGACCGTCGATGCCGACAAGGCGACGATCGACGCCGACAATGTCCAGCTTGGCTTTGCCACCATCACCGCGCCGATCGCCGGCAGGCTGGGTGCCGTGAATGTCGCCGTCGGCGACCTCGTCACCGTCAGCAACGGCAACAGCAGCACGGCGACGCCACTGGTGACCATCACCCAGATGGACCCGCTGCAGGTCAACTTCAATCTGCCGGAAAGCAACCTTGCGCTGCTTCACAAGGCGCTTGCCAATCCGCAGCAGAACGCGGTGACGTTGATCCAGAACGGCGACCCGACGCCGATCGGCAAGGGCACGCTCGATTTCGTCGATTCCAGCGTCGACACCGCGTCGGGCACGATCGCGACGCGGGCAAGTATTCCGAATGCCGATCTTTCCCTTTGGCCGGGCCAGTATGTGAATGTCGTGCTCGACGCCGGCATCATGCCGCGGATGACCTCGGTTCCGACCGTGGCGGTGCAGCCCAGCCAGAAGGGGCCGTTCGTGTACGTGGTCAAGCCGGACAGCACTGTCGAGATGCGGCCGGTGCAGGTGGCGCTGACCGAAGGCGCAAACAGCGCCATCAGCCAGGGGCTGAAAAGCGGCGAGAAGGTCGTCACCGAGGGCCAGACAAGGCTGAAGAACGGCGCCGCGGTGCATGAAGGCAAGGCGGCCGCGCCGAAGGTGGCCGAGGCGACCAACGCCGGCGAGGCGGCCCAATGATCTCCGAATTCTGTATCCGCAGGCCGGTCGCCACCCTTCTGATGTCGTTCGCCCTCGTGCTGGGCGGACTGTTCGCCTACAAATTCCTGCCGGTGGCGGCACTGCCGAGCGCCGAATTCCCGGTCGTCAACGTCTCGGCCTCGCTGCCCGGCGCTTCGCCGGAAACCATGGCCACATCGGTGGCGACGCCGCTGATCAAGCAGTTCGCGACCATCGCCGGCATCGATTCCATTTCGACCACCAACTCGCTCGGCCAGACCTCGATCGCCATCCAGTTCGTGCTCAACCGCAACATCGACGCGGCCGCCGCCGACGTCCAGGCGGCGATCGCGCGCACGCAGAAATCGCTACCGCCGCAGATGACCTCGCCGCCGAGCTACCGCAAGGTCAATCCGGCCGATGCGCCGATCCTCTTGATGTCGCTGGTCAGCGACACGGTGCCGCTGACCGACCTCGATGCCTTCGCCGAAAACGTCATCTCGCCGTCGCTGTCGACCATCGACGGCGTCGCGCAGGTCTCGATCTTCGGCCAGCAGAAATACGCGGTGCGCATCCAGATCGATCCGACCGCGCTTGCCGCGCGCGGCATCTCGATCGATCAGCTGCAGGCGGCGGTCGCGTCCGCCAACAGCAACACGCCGCTCGGCGTGCTGCAGAACAACAAGCAGCAGCTCACCATCACCGCCAACACGCAGCTTACCGACGCGGCCGGTTTCTCAAACCTCATCATCGCTACCAAGAACGGCCACCCGGTGCGGCTGGGCGAGGTGACCCGTGTCGTCGATTCAGTGCAGACCACCACGACCGCAAGCTGGTATGACGGTACCCGCGCGATCATCATGGCGGTGCAGCGCCAGCCGGACGCCAACACGGTCGACGTCGTCGACAAGGTCAAGGCGATGCTGCCGTCCTTCCAGGACCAGATGCCGGCCGCAGCCCAGATCAAGCTGCTCAACGACCGCTCGAGCTCGATCCGCCAGGCGGTCGACGACGTGCAGTTCACGCTGCTTTTGACCATCGCGCTGGTGGTGATGGTGATCTTCGTGTTCCTGCGTCGCGTCACGGCGACCATCATCCCGGCCGTGGCGGTGCCGATCTCGCTGATCGCCACGCTCGGCGCGATGTTCCTGTTCGGCTTTTCCATCGACAACATATCGCTGATGGGCCTGACGCTCGCCGTCGGCCTTGTCGTCGACGATGCCATCGTGATGCTCGAAAACATCTTCCGCCATATGGAAGAGGATGGGCTGTCGGCCTTCGACGCGTCGCTGAAGGGCGCGCGCGAAATCGGTTTCACCATCATCTCGATCTCGATCTCCCTGGTGGCGGTGTTCATCCCGGTGCTTCTGATGGGCGGCGTGATCGGGCGCATCTTCAACGAGTTCGCCGTCGTGGTGACCGTCGCCATCCTGGCCTCCATGTTCGTGTCGCTGACGCTGACGCCGATGCTGTGCTCGCGGCTGCTGTCGGTGACCAAGGCCGACCGCGAGGCACATGGTGCTGGCCACAAGCGCGATTTCCTCACGCGCGGCTACGATCGGATTCTGAGCTTCTGCCTGCGGCACACCTTCCTGGTGTTCCTCGTCTTCGTCGGCACCGCGGCAGCCTCGGTGTGGCTGATCGAGGTTTCGCCGAAGGGTTTCTTCCCGCAAGAAGATATCGGCCAGATTTCGGTGACCACCATCGCGCGCCAGGACATTTCGTTCGACGCCATGGCCAAGCTGCAAGGGCAGGTGGCCAGCGTGTTCTCGAAGTCGCCCTATGTCGACCATGTGGCGTGGTCGGCGGGCAGCGGTAACAATGCGCTGAACCAGGGACAGCTCTTCGTCCAGCTCAAGGGCAAGGACCAGCGTCCCGATATCGAGACGGTGCTTTCGGATCTGCGCAAGCAACTGGCCGGCGTGGCGGGCATCGAGACCTACATGCAGCCGGTGCAGAATCTGCGGCTCGGTTCACGCTCGTCGGCCAGTGCCTACCAGCTTGTGGTTCAGGGCCTCGATACCGGCCTGACGGATCAGTGGGCGCAGAAACTGAATGACGCGATGGCGGCCGACCACACGACCTTCACCGACGTCACCAGCGACCTGCAGAACAACGCCTTGCAGGCGACGCTGGTGGTGGACCGCGACAAGGCCGCCCAACTCGGCATCGACACCGACACGCTGCGCTCGGCGCTTTATGGCGGGTTCGGCACCGACCAGGTTTCAACGATCTTCGGCTCGGCCGACAGTTACGAAGTCATCACCGAACTCGATCCCAAGATCGAATGGTCGCCGGAGCGGATGCTCGCCATCCAGATGCGGACGGCGAGCGGCAGCCTGGTGCCGCTCGGCGCCTTCGCCCGGGTCGACCGCACGGCCGGAGCCCTGACGGTCAACCAGCTCGGCCAGCTTCCGGCGGTGACGATCTCCTACAACCTGCCGCAGGGCGTGGCGCTGGGCGACAGTGTGAAACGCATCGACGCGCTGAAAGAGCAGATCGGCATGCCGACGGCGATCTCGACGACCTTCGCCGGCACCGCCAAGACCTTCCAGGATTCGCTTGCCAACCAGGGCCTGCTGGTCGGCGGCGCCATCCTGACCATCTATATCGTGCTCGGCATTCTGTACGAGAGCTTCATCCACCCGCTCACCATCTTGACCGGCCTGCCGTCGGCTGTGCTCGGGGCGGTTGTCGCCTTGCGTTTCGCCGGCATGGATCTGTCCGTCATCGCGGTGATCGGCATCCTGATGCTGATCGGCATCGTCAAGAAGAACGGCATCATGATGGTCGACGTCGCACTCGAACTGCGACGAGAGGGCATGTCAGCCACCGATTCCATCCACAAAGCCTGCTTGATGCGGTTCAGGCCGATCATGATGACGACGCTGGCGGCACTGATGGGCACGTTCCCGATCGCGCTCGGCACCGGCGCCAGCGCGGAACTGCGCCAGCCGCTGGGCGTCGCCGTCGTCGGCGGCCTGCTCGCCTCGCAGGCGCTGACCCTGTTTGTGACACCGGTGATCTACGTCTACATGGAGAATTTCTCGGGCTGGCTGGTCAGGCTCATGCCGAAGCGCAAGGCCGAGTTGCACCTGGTCGAAGAGGGCGACCAGCCCTCGCTGTTCGGCACCAATGACGACATCCCCGGTGAGCCGCAGAAGACTGCCGCCGAGTAGCAGGCGGCACGCACCGAGTTCCGCTGGCCCAAGCCGTGATACTTGCGGCCGGCGGATCGGAACTTTAGTTTGCCGTCATGTCCCACGATCATGACCACGACAACGAACTCGATCCGTTTGCCGCGCGGGTGCGCGCGCTGGAAACCATCCTGACCCGCAAGGGGCTGATCGATCCGGCCGCGATCGACGTTATCGTCGATACCTACGAGACGAAGATCGGTCCGCGCAACGGCGCCCGGGTGGTGGCCAAGGCCTGGAGCGATCCCGCTTTTGCCGCGTGGCTGAAGCGCGACGCGACGGCGGCGATCGAATCGCTGAGCTATACCGGCCGGCAAGGCGAGCATATGCAGGCGGTGTTCAACACCGGGAATACCCATAACCTCGTCGTCTGCACATTGTGCTCGTGTTATCCGTGGTCGGTGCTTGGCCTGCCGCCGGTATGGTACAAGGCGCCGCCCTACAGGTCGCGCGCGGTGATCGATCCGCGCGGCGTGCTCGAGGAGTTCGGGCTGGTGCTGCCGGCGGGGACGAAGATACGCGTCTGGGATTCGACGGCGGAACTGCGCTATCTCGTGGTGCCGATGCGACCGGAGGGCACCGAAGGCTGGAGCGAGGAGCGGCTGTCCGAGCTGGTGAGCCGCGATGCCATGATTGGCACGGCTCTGGCGAGTCAACCGGCATGAACGGGCCGCAGGATCTCGGCGGACAGATGGGTTTCGGGCCGGTTGCGCCCGAACGAGACGAGCCGTATTTCCACGCCGAATGGGAGAGGCGGGCGCTCGGCGTGACGCTCTGCGCCGGCGGCATGGGTGCCTGGAACATCGACGAGAGCCGGCACGCACGGGAGTCCCTGCATCCGGCCGAATATTATGGCTCCAGCTACTATCAGATCTGGATCAAGGCGCTTGAGATCCTGCTCAAGCGGCATGGTTTTGTCAGCGAGCGCGACCTCGGGGCGGGCGAGGCGATCGATCCGGCGGCGAAGCCCAAAAGAGTGCTGAAGGCGGAAGACGTTCCCGCTGTGCTGGCCGACGGCGGTCCTTGCGATCGGCCGGTGGAGACAGCGCCGCGCTTCAAGGCCGGGGATTCGGTGCGGACGAAAAACTTCAACCCGACCGGCCATACCAGGCTGCCGCGCTATGCGCGCGACAAGCTGGGCACCATCGAGGCGGTGCGCGACGGCTTCGTCTTTCCCGACAGCAACGCGCATGGGCAGGGCGAGAATCCGCAATGGGTCTATACCGTGGTTTTCGATGGCACGGAAATCTGGGGCGAGGGCGCCGACCCGACACTGACCGTCTCGATCGACGCCTGGGAGAGCTATCTTGAGCCGGCCTGAAGAGCAGGAATCCGCCGCCAGTTTGCCCGCCGGCTTCGAGGCACCGGTGTTTGCCGAGCCATGGCAGGCCGAAGCCTTCGCCATGACTGTGGCGCTGCACGATAAGGGCCTGTTTTCGTGGAACGAATGGGCGGAAGCCCTGTCAGCCGAGGTGAAGAAGCCAGATGCCGCGGCGGACGGCCATGATTATTACGAACACTGGCTTGCAGCGCTGGAAGAGCTGCTCGCCTCCAAGGGGCTGGCCGCCAAGCCCGACGTCGATGCGATGGCACGGGCCTGGGAGCGCGCCGCGCACGCCACGCCACACGGCAAGCCGATCCTGCTGGAGAACGATCCGCACGCTGCCAACTGAATTTTCGTTCCCTTTACGTTCTTGCTTGCGGCTGATAGCCTGAACCGCAGGGAAGTTCGCCACCGGCGTGTCGATGATGGTGGCGGCGATCTTGTGTTTGCCTCGCGAATCCGGTCACACGATCAGATGGAATTTTCACCCCAACAAGATGAGGCGCTGCAAGCGGTCGCCCGCTGGCTGAAGACCGGCACGCCGCAGCTGTTCCGGCTGTTTGGCTATGCCGGCACCGGCAAGACGACGCTGGCGCGCTATTTCGCCGAACATGTCGACGGCCAGGTGCAGTTCGCAGCCTTCACCGGCAAGGCCGCCCAGGTGCTGCGCTCCAAGGGCGCGGTCAACGCCCGCACCATCCATTCGCTGATCTACCGGCCCAAGGGCGAGGAATCGGTGGCCGACGAGGTCACCGGCAAGACCTCGATGTCGCCGACCTTCTCCCTCAACCGGCAGAGCCCGATCTCGCGCGCCAAACTGGTCGTCATCGACGAGTGCTCGATGGTCGATGAGCAGCTTGGCCGCGACCTGATGAGTTTCGGCACGCCGATCCTGGTGCTGGGCGACCCCGGCCAGTTGCCGCCGATCTCGGGTGGCGGCTTCTTCACCGACCATGAGCCGGACTTCCTGCTGACCGAAATCCACCGGCAGGCGCGCGACAATCCGATCCTGCGGCTGGCGCTCGACGTGCGCGAGGGCCGCGAATTCATGCGTGGCGACTATGGCACCGCGAAGGTGATCGGCAAGGAAGACGTCAATCAGGAACTGGTGCTGAGGGCGGACCAGGTGCTGGTCGGCACCAACCGCACGCGGCGGCGCTACAACCAGCGCCTGCGCGAGCTCAAGGGCTTCAATGCCGATTATCCGCAAGCCGGCGACAAGCTGGTGTGCCTGCGCAACGATCCCGCCAAGGGCCTACTCAACGGCTCGCTGTGGAAGGTGATGACCTCGTCGCGCGAGACGGTCAAGCCCGGGATCAATCTTCTGGTTTCGCCCGAGGAGGACGATCCGGATCGCGGCGTTGCGAAAATCAAGTTGCTGAAGGCGGCGTTCGAGGATCCGGACGCCGAAATCCCTTGGCAGCAGAAGAAGCGCTTCGACGATTTCGACTATGGCTATGCGCTGACGGTGCACAAGGCGCAGGGCTCGCAGTGGAACGAGATCGTGCTGTTCGACGAGAGCTGGGCCTTCAAGGAAACGCGCCAGCGCTGGCTTTACACAGCCATCACCCGGGCCGCCGAACGCCTGACCATCGTCAGGTAGAAAGCTCGGCGGGTAGCCGGGAGAACCGTTTCATCCTCTTTCTGGAGCGGCGGTCGCCTCCTCACTCGTCGGCCGCGCGCCGAGCCATTCCCAGGCAGCGGCTTCGTCCTCGATCTTGAAATGCCTGAATTCGACGGGTGACGAAGCCGGCAAGGCGTGTCGTGCGTTCGGCGTCCAGTCAGGGGCGCCGATCGCCGCGCAACGGCCAATATGTTCCAATGCATGGACGGCACCCTTCTTGATGGTCTCGTCCGAGATGTCGGCCCAGTCGACGCCCTCATGATCGACTATGCGCACAGCCATGTCGATTTTCTGATGGAGCAAATAGGCCGCCTCCAGCAGGCCGAACAGGTTTTCGGCATCGGCGGCCGAGACATGGCCGACCACATCAATGGCAAAGAGGTCGTCGCGGCTGGTCTCGATGCGTCGGATCGCCGGCACGGATTGGAGGAAATTCAAGGTGGTGCCTCCCTTTCGTGGAGTATGTTGGTCTTCTGGAACACCGGAAAGGCCCTATCTGTTCCCGTCAAAGACGCTATAGATGCGCCGTCTCAAATGCGCCGTGCCGGAACGAAATGAGCGTGGCGCGCTTCGATCGCCTGTTCACGGACGCCAAACCATGCCCGCCAAGCTTTCCGTCAACCTCAATGCCATCGCCATGCTGCGCAACCGGCGCGACCTGCCGTGGCCCGATGTGATCGGTGTCGGACGCCTCGCCCTTGCCGCCGGAGCGCATGGGCTGACGGTGCATCCGCGCCCCGACGAACGTCACACAAGGCATTCCGACCTGCCCGAGATCAGGGCGCTGATCGATGACGAGTTCCCGCGCGCGGAATTCAACATCGAGGGCTACCCTAGCGAGGATTTCCTGGCGCTGGTGGAGAAGCATCAGCCCGAACAGGTGACGCTTGTGCCCGACGATCCCTCCCAGGCAACCTCCGATCATGGCTGGAACTTCGTCACCGATGCGACGTTGCTGACGCCGATCGTCAGACGCCTGAAGAAGGGCGGTTTCAGGGTTTCGCTGTTTTCCGATGCCGATCCCGCCGGCATGGCGGCCGCGCGCGACACGGGCGCCGATCGTATCGAACTCTATACCGGTCCTTATGGCAGCTACCATTCCGATTCGGGTAAGGCGGCCAAAGAATTGGAAAGATTGGGCAAAACCGCTGACGCGGCATTTGCCGCCGGTCTCCAGGTCAATGCCGGGCACGATCTGACGGTGGCCAATCTGCCCGCGCTGGCCAGGCGCATTCCGGCACTGGCCGAAGTGTCGATCGGACATGGGTTGACAGCCGACGCGTTGGAGTATGGCATGGCCGGAACGGTGGGCCGCTTCCTCAGGGCCTGCGGCTGGTAGGGGGTAGTGCTTCGTATTGGTATGGCAGCCATCGCGTGCATTTGATATCGTATCGCAGCATGCATAAAGCACCGCGCGCTTGTCGGAGAGTGGTCGATGGCCCTTGCCAATAGCGGGAGCGAAGCTGAAACCGTCGAGCAATCGAGCCATGCCGGGGTCGAGCAGCACAGCACCAAGGTTCTCATGCTTGGCGCACTCGGCGTCGTCTATGGCGACATAGGCACAAGTCCGATCTACGCCTTTCGCGAGGCGCTTCACGCTTCGCCCGGCATCGATACGCGCGTTCACGTGCTTGGCGTGCTGTCGCTGATCGTCTGGGCGCTGACGATCATCGTGACGGTCAAATACGTTGCCTTCGTGCTTCGTGCCGACAACAAGGGCGAAGGCGGCACGCTGTCACTGATGTCGTTGGCACGCAGCGCCTATCCCAAAGGCGCTCGACTGATTCTGGTGATCGGTCTTTGCGGCGCGGCGCTGTTTTTCGGCGATTCGATCATAACCCCGGCCATCTCGGTGCTGTCGGCGGTCGAAGGCCTCACCGTGGTGACCCCAACGCTGGACGCCTATGTCGTGCCGATCACGCTGGTCATCCTTGCCATCCTGTTCTCCGTGCAGCGCTTCGGCACGGGAAAGGTGGCGGCGGTGTTCGGGCCGGTGACGGCGCTGTGGTTCCTGGCCATCGGCGTTGCCGGCATCTATCACTTGATGGACGATCCATCGATCCTGCTTGCCATCAATCCCTATTACGCGGTCATTTATCTGGCCAGCACACCGACCGCCGCCTTTGTCACCGTCGGCGCCGTGTTCCTGGCGGTAACCGGGGCCGAGGCGCTTTATGTCGATCTCGGCCATTTCGGACGCAAGCCGATCGTGCTGGCATGGTTTTCCGTGGTTTTCCCCTGCCTGCTGCTCAACTATTTCGGGCAGGGCGCCTTTGTGCTCGCCAATGACGGAAAACCGACCAATCCGTTCTTCCAGATGCTGCCTGACTGGGCACTGATGCCGATGGTGGGACTTGCAACGGCCGCGACGGTCATTGCCAGCCAGGCGGTCATTTCAGGGGCTTTTTCGCTGACCCGCCAGGCGGTGCAGCTCAATCTTCTGCCGCGCATCGAGGTGCAGCATACGTCGGAAATGCAGTCCGGGCAGATCTACATGCCGCGCGTCAACCTGCTCATCGCAATGGGTGTGATGCTGCTGGTGGTCGGTTTCGGCAGTTCGAGTTCGCTGGCGTCCGCCTACGGCATCTCGGTGACCGGCGAAATGCTGATGACGACGATCCTGCTGTTCGTGGTGATGCGCAAGATGTGGAAATGGAAGCTGGCGCTCGCCCTGGCGCTGACCTTGCTGTTCGGCGTCATCGACAGCGGCTTCTTCCTGGCCAATGTCGTGAAGATCGTGGAAGGCGGCTGGGTCTCGATCACCGTTGCCTGCCTGATGGGACTGATCATGTGGACGTGGATACGCGGCACCCGCTATCTCTTCGACAAGACCCGCCGCAACGAAATCCCGCTCGATTTCCTCGCCGGCAATCTGTTGAAGAAGAAACCCCAACTGGTGTCCGGCACCGCGGTGTTCCTGACCAGCGATCCCTTGAGCGCGCCAACCGCGCTGATGCACAGCCTGAAGCACTACAAGGTCTTGCACGAGCAGAACGTCATCCTTTCGGTGGTGACCGCGCCGCAGCCCGTCGTGCCCGACAGCGAACGCGTCAAGATGGAGACGGTCAACGAGTTGTTCATGCGGGTGACGCTGACCTTCGGCTACATGGAACAGCCCAACATCCCGCGCGCGCTGGCGATCTGCCGCAAGCAGGGCTGGAAATTCGACATCATGACGACGTCCTTCTTCCTGTCGCGGCGGTCGCTGAAAGCCTCGCCCAATTCCGGCATGCCGGTGTGGCAGGACCGGCTGTTCATCGGCTTGGCGCGCTCGGCGGCCGACGCGACGGAGTATTTCCAGATACCCACAGGCCGCGTCGTTGAAATCGGCACGCAGGTCGCCATTTAACAGACACGTGCTCGCCGGCCTGCGGGTTTTGCCATGGTTCCGGACATGAGCCCCGCGGACGTCGCATTGACCGGCATTCGCTCGAAGTCGCCCACAAGAAGCCGCGCGCTGCCAACATGAGTGCCATAACGTTACGGCACTTGATATTGCAGTGCAGCAAGCGTAGAGCACCGCGCGTTTACCGGAGTGTCGTACATGGCCCTTGCCAGTGCTGGTAGTGAGGCAGAACCCGTCGACCAATCGAGCCATCCCGAAATCGAGCAGCACAGCACCAAGGTGTTGATGCTGGGTGCGCTCGGCGTGGTCTATGGCGATATCGGCACCAGCCCGATCTATGCGTTCCGCGAGGCGCTGGTCGCGTCGTCGGGCGGGCAAGTTGCCGACCGTGGCGACATTCTTGGCGTTTTGTCGCTGATCATCTGGTCGCTGACGATCATCGTCACCATCAAATACATCATGTTCGTGCTGCGGGCCGACAATCGCGGCGAGGGCGGAGTGCTGTCGCTGATGGCGCTGGCGCGCGGCAGTTTTCCGAAACGCTCGGCGCTGATGCTCGGCATCGGCATCGTCGGCGCCTCGCTGTTTTTCGGCGACGCCGTCATCACGCCGGCGATTTCGGTGCTGTCGGCGGTCGAGGGCATGAATGTCGTCACCCCCACCTTCCAGCCCTATGTCGTGCCATTGACGCTGGTCATCCTCGCCATGGTGTTCGCGGTTCAGCGTTTCGGCACCGGCGGCGTCGGTCTGGTCTTCGGCCCGGTGACCGCGATCTGGTTCCTGGCCATCGGCCTTTCCGGTCTCAAGCACATCATCGCCGATCCGGAGATCCTGTGGGCGGTCAGCCCGCACTATATTGTCGCCTTCCTGATCCATTCGCCCGATGTGGCTTTCGTCACCATCGGCGCCATCTTCCTTGCCGTCACCGGCGCGGAGGCGCTTTACGCCGATCTCGGCCATTTCGGCCGCAAACCCATCGTGCTCGCCTGGCTTTCGATCGTGTTCCCCTGCCTGCTGTTGAATTATGCCGGGCAGGGCGCCTTCGTGCTGGCGAAGAACGGCGTGGTCGGCCATCCGTTCTTCGAAATGAACGAGGGTTGGGCACTGATCCCGATGGTGGTGCTGGCGACGGCGGCGACCGTCATCGCCAGCCAGGCGGTCATTTCAGGGGCTTTTTCGCTGACCCGCCAGGCGGTGCAGCTCAACATGCTGCCCAGGCTCCAAATCCTGCACACGTCGGAAAAGCAGTCCGGCCAGATCTACATGCCGCGCGTCAACCTGCTGCTGGCGCTGGTGGTGATGATGCTGGTGGTCGGCTTCGGCGAGTCCAGCAAGCTGGCCTCCGCCTACGGCATCTCGGTGACCGGCAACATGCTGGTGACGACGGTGCTGCTTTATGTGGTTATGACCCGTATCTGGAAGTGGAAGCTGTCGGTGGCGGTCCCGCTGACCGTGCTGTTCGCTTTCATCGATATCGGCTTCTTCGCCTCCAACATCGTCAAGGTGTTCGAAGGCGGCTGGGCGTCGCTGGTGGTGGCCTTCACCATCGTGCTAGGCATGTGGACCTGGGTGCGTGGCAGCCGCTATCTCTTCGACAAGACCCGCCGCAACGAAATCCCGCTCGATTTCCTGGCCGGCAATCTGCTGAAGAAGAAGCCGCAGCTGGTGTCCGGCACCGCGGTGTTCCTGACCAGCGATCCCTTGAGCGCGCCGACCGCCCTGATGCACAGCCTCAAGCACTACAAGGTGCTGCACGAGCAGAACGTCATCCTTTCGGTGGTGACCGCGCCGCAGCCCGTCGTGCCCGACAGCGAGCGTGTCAAGATGGAGACGGTCAACGAGTTGTTCATGCGGGTCACGCTGACCTTCGGCTACATGGAACAGCCCAACATCCCGCGCGCGCTGGCGATCTGCCGCAAGCAGGGCTGGAAATTCGACATCATGACGACGTCCTTCTTCCTGTCGCGGCGGTCGCTGAAAGCCTCGCCCAATTCCGGCATGCCGGTGTGGCAGGACAGGCTGTTCATCGGCCTGGCGCGCACGGCGGCCGACGCGACCGAATATTTCCAGATCCCGACCGGGCGTGTGGTAGAAATCGGCACGCAGGTGGCGATCTGACGAGGTCGATCGCCTCGGCCTGACGGAGAGGTGGCCATGGGCGGCGAATTGGTGCTTGTCACCGGCGGATCGGGTTTCCTCGGCGCGCACTGTATTCTTGCCCTGTTGAAGGCGGGCTATCGCGTGCGCACGACGGTGCGCTCCGCCAGGCGTGAAGCCGACGTTATCGCCATGCTCGAGGCCGGCGGCGGCGAGCCGGGCGAAAGGCTTTCCTTTGCCATCGCCGACCTCATGAGCGATGCCGGCTGGCCCGACGCTGTCGCCGGCTGCGACTATGTCCTGCATGTCGCGTCACCATTTCCGCCCGGCGCGCCGAAGCATGAGGACGACCTAATCATCCCGGCTCGCGAAGGCGCGTTGCGCGTGCTCAGGGCGGCGCGAGACGCTGGCGTCAAACGCGTCGTGCTGACCTCGTCCTTCGCCGCCATCGGCTATGGCAAGATGCCGCCCGGCGGCCGGCCTTTCACCGAGGAGAGTTGGACCGATCCGACGGCCAAGGTCAGCGCCTATGTGAAATCGAAGACGCTCGCTGAGCGCGCGGCTTGGGATTTCATCGCCGCCGAGGGTGGCAAGCTGGAGTTGGCCGTCGTCAATCCGGTCGGCATTTTCGGACCGGTGCTCGGGTCCGACCATTCGACCTCCACCGAATTTGTTCAGCGCATGATGAACGTTGCGATGCCTGGGTTGCCGCGCCTGTCGTTCGGCGTGGTCGACGCGCGCGACGTGGCGGACCTGCATGTTCGCGCAATGACCAATCCCGCCGCCAGTGGCGAGCGCTTCCTGGCCGTCGCCGGCGATTTCATGACCGTGCGGGAGATCGCCCAGACGGTGAAAACGCGGCTCGGCGCGGCCGCCTCGCGGGTCACGACCCGGGAGCTTCCCGATTGGTTGGTGCGGGTGGTGGGGCTGTTCAACGCGGAAGCCGCGCAACTCGTGACGGAACTCGGCAAGGTCAAGAACGCCACCAACGCCAAGGCGGTGCGCATGCTCGGCTGGGCGCCGCGCTCGCGCGAGGACGCGCTGGCCGCCACCGCCGAAAGCCTGGTCCGGCTCGGGCTGGTCAAGACCCCGAAATAGCGCGGCGGGAGAAAGAACTTCCCGCCGCGCTGACATCAACCCGCCAGTGCGGCCTTGTTGGCCTCGAGGAACTGCTTCAGCGGTACCGATTTCCGACCGGAAAGTGTCTCGACCGAATCCGTTACCATGCCAAGGTCGCCGGCGCGCGTGGCGGCGTCGAAGGACACCAGGAGCCTGGCGATCGGCTCGGGAAGCCCGGCTGCCTTCATGCCTTCGGTCAGCGCTTCATCGGAGGTTTGGACGACCTGGATCGGCTTGCCTGTGACTTCGGTGACGAGCACGGCGACTTCGGCTGATGTGTAGGCCTCGGGGCCAGTCAGCGTGTAAGTCGTGCTTTCGGTGTTATCCGAAGCCAGCCCCGCGGCTATGGCCGCGGCGAGGTCGTCACGCGCGCCATAGGAAATCGCGCCGTCGGCCGCCGACGTATACCATTGGCCCGATGCGAGGATCTGCGGCATCGCCATGAACAGGTTCTCGTCGTACCAGCCGTTGCGGAAGATCGTGTAGGGAATGCCGCTGGCCTTGATCGCCTGTTCGGTGTCGTAGTGATCGGGGGCAAAGAGCACGGCGGAACCGGGTTCGGTGTTGGGCAACGAGGTGTAAAGCAGGTGGCCGACGCCAGCCTGCCTGGCCGCCGCGACGGCGGCAAGCTGCTGCTCGCGCCGCTTTCCCTGGATCGCCAGCTCGTTGGTCGAAATGATGAGCGCCCGGTCGGCGCCCGCGAAGGCTTGGGCAAGCGAGGCCCGATCGTCGAAATCCGCCTCGCGAACGGTGACGCCGCGCGCCGACAGGTCGGCAAGATTGGCGGGCGTGCGGGTCGTGGCGATGATCCGGGCCGCCGGCACCTCGAACGTGTCCAGCAGATGGTTGATGACGCTGCGGCCGAGCTGGCCGGACGCGCCGGTGACGAGAAGAGTTGCGGTCATGGGGGATCCTGACATTGCGCCGGAAGGGCGGTTCGGGTGGTAGTCTCAAAAAGAGACCAGCACTAAAATAGGAATTGACCCGGTGCCGTAAAGAAGGCAGTTTTTGGGGAGGTAGGCACACGCAGGGAACCAGCCATGGACAGCCGGACCGTCAATCTGAAATCCAAACTCGAAGTCTACAAAGCGATGACCGACGGCGGAAACATTGCCGATTGCCCGGTCCGCGATGTCATCCAGGGACTCAATGGCAAATGGAGTTCGCTGCTGACGGCGGCGCTGGCCGAGCAGCCCTATCGCTTCGGCGAGCTGCGGCGGCTGGTTCCCGATATCTCGCAGCGCATGTTGACCCAGACGCTCTACGATCTGCAGCGCGACGGCTATGTGCGCCGCGAGGTGTTTCCGACCAAGCCGCCCAGTGTCGAATACAGCCTGACCGACCTTGGGCGATCGATGTTCGACGCTTTGCAGTATCTGCTGCAGTGGGCCGAAAACAACCATGACGCAGTGCGCGGCGCGCGGACTGCCTTCGATTCGACGCAAGCTTGACCAGCAGGCTAGCGCTCGGCGTCGCGACTTGATTTCGTCCGGCGGCTGAAGGATTGTCCCGGCCAGTTCGGCTTGGGGGCAGCGGCATTTCCTACGGTATCGCAATCGCCGGCGCTGGTCCGGCCGGGCTCGCCGCGGCGCTCTATCTCAAGCGCGCCGGCCACCGCGTAACCATCTTCGAGCGCTTCGAGGAACCGAGGCCGGTCGGCTCCGGGCTGATCCTGCAGCCGACTGGGCTGACGGTGCTCGCCGATCTCGGCCTGCTCGACGATATAATGGCGCTGGGCAGCAGGATCGACCGGCTGCATGGCGTCGATGCGTCGAGCGGCCGCACCGTGCTCGATGTCCGCTACGATGCCCAGCGCGGCAACCGTTTCGGCCTGGCGGTACACAGGGCCGCCCTGTTCGGCGTACTCTTTCGCGCTGCCCGGCGCGAGGCGATCCCCATCGAGACCGGCGTCGAAATCGAGGCCCTGGAGACCGGCGAGCGGGCGACGCTGATCCGGGGCAACGGCCGAAGGGAAGGGCCGTTCGATCTAATTGTCGACGCCAGCGGCGCGCGCTCGAAGCTGCGGCGGTGCGCCGGCAGTGCCGAAGCGCCGCGGCCACTCACCTATGGCGCGTTCTGGGCATCGCTCGGCTGGCGCGGCGAGGGCTTTGACGAGCACGCGCTTCTGCAGCGCTACGACATGGCCAGCGTGATGATCGGCGTGCTGCCGATCGGGCGGCCCGAGCCGGGCGCCGAAAGGATGGCGGCCTTCTTCTGGAGCCTGAAACCGGCGGATGCCGATATAGTCCGCAGCTTCGGCATCGATGCCTGGAAGGAGCGGGTGGTGCGGCTGTGGCCGCAGGCCGAGGCGTTCACCAACCAGATCGACAGTTTCGACCAGCTCTCGCTGGCCCGCTACGGCCATCACACGATGAAGTTTCCGGTTTGCCGGCGGCTGGCCGTGATCGGCGACGCCGCCCATTCGACCAGCCCGCAGCTTGGCCAGGGCGCCAACATGGCGCTGCTCGACGCCGCGGCACTTAGCTATGCGCTGGCGCGAGCGGACGGCGTGGAGACAGCGCTGGAAGTCTATGCGCGAGCGCGGCGCCGGCATGTCAGGGTCTTTCAGGCACTGTCGCTGGCGTTCACGCCCTTCTACCAGTCGGATTCGGTGGCGCTGCCCTTCATCCGCGACAGGCTGGTGGCGACGATCGCCAAGATCCCGCCGGCGCCGCGGTTCCTGGCCTCCATGGTCGCCGGCACGGTGATCGATCCGTTCAGGCGGGCTGGGCTTGCCGAAGCGCTATGGCCGGATCGCCTTGCCGAATGAGGCTCGATAGAAATGATCCCTTCGCCCGCAGGAAGGCATGCAGGCGCTGCGGATAGTCCGGCGCCACGGCCTGCCTGATCGACGGACGGTCACTCAACGCACTGCGCCAAGCCTGGACAAGCGGCTTGCCGTCAAGAATACCGAAATCGCCGATCCGATCGAAGGCGTCGAGGTAGCGGAAGACCGGACCGTAAACGGCATCGACGAGGGAAAAGCGGCTGCCAGCGAACCATGGCCCGCTCCGCCCGGCGCCGCCCGGCAGTTCAGCCTCAACACGGTCGAACATTGCCGACAGCGCGCTGGCTTCGGCGAGGAAGCCGGCCTCGCTCGGCGCTGAATAGAACCGGCCGATGGTGTTGAGGATGGCTGAGCCATACTCGATCCAGGCGCGGTGCCGGGCGCGTGCATAGGGGTCGGCGGGGTGGAGGGGATTGGCCTGCGTTTCCTCGAGGAATTCGAGGATGACCGCGGATTCGAAGATTATCGTCTCGTCGCCATTTTGCCGTACGCGCAGCAATGGCACCTTGCCGAGCGGCGAGATCGCCTTGAACCAGTCCGGTTTGTCGGCAAGGTCGATGTCGATCCGCTCGAACGGCACGCCTTTCTCGGCCAGCGAAATCGCGGCGCGCTGGACATAGGGGCAGAGCGGATGGCTGACGAGAACAAGGGTGTCGGCGGGTCTCATAGGAATGTGCCTTTCGATATCGATGCAATTGCATTTATGTAGATGCATGTGCATTGAACGTCAAGCTTGATGCATCTGCATCTATCGCCTAGGGTGGGCCATGACCGAAAAAGCCAAGCCTTCGCCTGAAGCCATCAAGGCCTGGGCCCGCCTGATGCGGGTTTCGCGCCAACTGATGGAACGGGCCGAAGACGCGCTGAAGGAGGGCGGCCTGCCGCCGCTCGCCTGGTACGATGTGCTGCACGAGCTTGCCGAGGCGGGCGAGGGCGGCTTGCGGCCGTTTCAACTGATCGAACGCACCCTGTTCGCGCAGTACAACATCTCGCGGCTATTGGCTCGGCTCGAGGCCGACGGGCTGGTCGAGAAACTGCCGGTGGCCGACGACGGCCGTGGCCATCACATCCGCATCACGCCCAAGGGACGGGAGACGCGCCGCCGCATGTGGACGATCTATGGCAGGTCGATCGAGGAGTTGGTTGGCGCAAAGCTGTCGTCGGATGAGCTGAGCACGGTCTCGGCACTGCTGGGCCGCCTGCGTCATCCGCCTACCGCGGACTGAGCTTGCGGACTGCGCGGCTGCGCGGACATCAGCGGATTTTTTCTTCTTTGCCCTTGCGCCGCTCACCGGATTGCGCAATATGCCGAACCGTAACGTACGGTACGGCAGGTCGAATTCACGCCCTGCCTTGTCCTTCCGAGGGAAGAGCGTGTTGCACAGCGTGCCCGACATCGACAACAGCGAGGCGCTGACGGAGCGGCAGCAGGCCGTCCTGGACGCGGCTTTGCGGCTGCTGGTTGAGGAGGGCGATCATCTGACCATGACCGCCGTGGCGCGTCGCGCGAGCTGCTCGAAGGAAACACTCTACAAATGGTTCGGCGATCGCGACGGACTCTTGACGGCGACCGTGCAGTGGCAGGCCTCGAAAGTGCGGGTGGCTTCGGTCGACGGCAAGGGGCTTGACCTTGCCTCGCTCACGGCGAGCCTGGAGCGCTTTGCCTCCGACTGGTTGAAGGTGATCTCCAGCGATACGTCGATCGCCCTCAATAGGGTGGCGGTCGGCCATGCCGGTTCGGGGAAGGACAATCTCGGCGCCGTCGTGCTGGAGAATGGGCGCTTTGCGCTGGCCAAGCGGCTGAAGCCCGTGCTGGAAGCCGGCCGGCAGGCCGGGCTCCTTGAATTTACGGATGCCGAGACGGCGTTCCGTACCTTTTTCGGGCTGGTTGGCCGGGACGTGCAGATCCGCCTGCTGCTCGGCGACCGGCTGGAATTGACTGAAGCGACGATCGGCGGCGATGCCGTCCGCGCGACGCAGCAGTTTCTCGCTCTTTTCGGAGCAAAAAACGGGCCTCAGGGCTTTTGATCTTCAAAACGGGAAGGAAGTAAAATGCGTGTCTATTACGATCGTGATGCCGATCTGAACCTGATCAAGGGCAAGAAGGTCGCCATCATTGGCTATGGCAGCCAGGGCAGGGCGCATGCGCTCAACCTCAAGGATTCCGGCGCCAAGGAGATCGCCATCGGTCTCAAGGCCGGCTCGGCGACCGCCAAGAAGGTCGAGGCCGACGGGCTCAAGGTGATGAGCGTCGCCGACGCCGCCAAATGGGCCGATCTGATGATGATGGCGACGCCCGACGAATTGCAGGCCGACATCTACAAGAACGAAATCGCGCCGAACATCCGCGACGGTGCCGCGATCGCCTTCGCGCACGGTCTCAACGTGCATTTCGGCCTCATCGAGCCGAAGTCGACCGTCGACGTCGTCATGATCGCGCCAAAGGGCCCGGGCCACACGGTGCGCGGCGAATACCAGAAGGGCGGCGGCGTGCCGTGCCTGGTCGCCGTCAACCAGGACGCCTCGGGCAACGCGCTCGATCTCGCGCTTTCCTACGCCTGCGGCGTTGGCGGCGGCCGTTCGGGCATCATCGAGACCAATTTCCGCGAGGAATGCGAGACCGACCTGTTCGGCGAGCAGGTCGTGCTGTGCGGCGGCCTGGTCGAACTGATCCGCGCCGGCTTCGAGACGCTGGTGGAAGCCGGCTATGCGCCGGAAATGGCCTATTTCGAGTGCCTTCACGAGGTCAAGCTGATCGTCGACCTGATCTATGAAGGCGGCATCGCCAACATGAACTACTCGATCTCGAACACCGCCGAGTGGGGCGAATATGTCTCGGGTCCGCGCATCATCACCGCCGAGACCAAGGCCGAGATGAAGCGCGTGCTGAAGGACATCCAGACGGGAAAGTTCACCTCGGAATGGATGCAGGAATACCGCGCCGGCATGTCCCGCTTCAAGGGCATCCGCCGCAACAACGACGGCCACCAGATCGAGGAAGTCGGCGCCAAGCTGCGCGCCATGATGCCGTGGATTTCCAAGAACAAGCTGGTCGACAAGGCCAAGAACTGAGCGAACCACGCTCCGCTGTCAATCATGAAAACGGCGCCACGTGGCGCCGTTTTCATTTCTAGTCTCAGGCAACTCAACTATAGGGCGACCAGCACTGCTGGCGCGGGCCGTTATAGGGTTGGAACGTGTTGTCGTAGGCGCGATACGAGCGGTAGCGGTTATAGCACCATTGCACATGCGCGTTCGACAACCGGCCGGCGCGATAATAGCGGCGCGGCGCCGGCGCATAGTAATCGTAGTTGTTGTAGTTGTTGTACATGCTGCCGAGGCCGAGCCCCAGGCCGAGACCGAGGACCGCCGCAGCGCCATCATCGTAGTAGCGTCCGCCACGATAATGATGGCGGCCATGGCGCCAGCGCCAGTTGTCGCCGCGGTTCCAGTTGCCGCCACCGTTCCAGTGGCGGCCGCTCCAGTTGCCTCCGCCATTCCAATGGCGGCCGTTCCAATTGCCTGACCGGCGCCATCTCCAATCGCCGCCGTTGTTTCCGCCAGCCCAGCCCTCGCGGACCGGGATGACCGTCGGCGCGGCGGTGCTGGCCGGGATCGACACATCCGGCTGCAGAATCGGCGCGGCAGCGGATGGCGCCGTGATGCCGGAGACAATACCGAGCGCTATCAGCCCGGATTTGACAGTGGAAGAAAAGAGCGCGTTCATTGCACTTCTCCAAGAGAACAGGCCCCACGCCTACCCTGGGAATGGGCTTACCGTGGACCTTTGCGTCTGAACGGCGGATGAACGGAAAGGTTCCGTCAACCATGGCGTGAAACCCACCGGGACCAAGGGATCCCTGCTTGTGGTCCTGCGATCTTGTTTTCCGCCGCTCTTGCAGGCAAAGGTCAGCGCATGTCGCTGCGCCTTGCCACCTTCAATGTCGAGAACCTGATGAACAGGTTCGATTTTTCCGGCTTTCGCAACCAGCTCAATGAGGATCGCACGTTGGCGCTCTTCGATATCCAGAGCGAGGCCGAATACAAGATGCTGGAACAGGCGCGCGCCATCGCGCAATCCGACGACACGCGCCAGCTGACGGCGTTGGCGATTGCCGCCGCCCGTGCCGACATCATCTGCATGCAGGAGGTCGACAACATCGAGGCCTTGAAGGCCTTCGAGTACGGCTATCTGTTCAAGATGGTGGGGCAGGGCTACCGCCAGAAATACACCACGTCGGGCAATGATTCGCGCGGCATCGATGTCGCGGTGATGATGCGCAACGAGACCGCGCAGGGACAGCCGATCGAATTCGTGCGCATGACCAGCCACGCCTATGTCACCTACGAGCAGTTCGGGTTGCATACGCCCGAGCTGGCGGCCCTCGGCAACCAGCCCAATGAACGCATCTTCCGGCGCGACTGCCTGGAGGTCGACATCAAGGTGGGCGGCGCGCCGATGACGCTCTATCTCGTGCACTTCAAGTCCATGGGCTCTCCCCGCAACGGGCTCGACGGACGCGAGGCGACGATGCCGGTGCGCATCGCGGAGGCGCAAGCCGTGCGGCGCATCATCGAGGAGCGTTTCGGGGCGGAGCACGCGGCCGACAAGCGTTGGGCGATCTGCGGCGACATGAACGATTACCGCCAGCGGGTGAAGATCGCCGGCGATGAGGTCGACGGCTACCGTTTCGAGGTGGTCGACGAGAACCTGTCCTGCATCAATGTGCTGACGGCGGGCGGCTTCTGTGAAAATGTGGTCGAGCGGCGGCCGGAAATGAACCGCTGGACCTTCTATCACACACGCGGGCCTCAAGAGCGGCATCTGTGCCAGCTCGACTATATCCTGCTGTCGAAGGGGCTGGCGGCGAAGAACGCCACCGCAGTTCCCGACATCATCCGCAATGGCCAGCCCTGGCGCACGATCTTTCCCGCGGGCCAGGAAGTCGAGCGCTTCCCGCGCGCCGGCTGGGACCGGCCAAAGGCCTCGGACCATTGCCCGGTGGCGATCACGCTGGACATGGCCTGAGCCGACATGAGTTTTGATCTTCCGCGCAATGTCATCCTGCCGGTCGATGCCATCGATGTCCGTCTCGATCCCGGCCCGCATCCCTTCGCGGTGGAGAATGCCGCGGCGATTGCCGAGAACTGGCGCCGCGAGATCGCTGCCAATCCGGCGCTGTTCGACGGCGTTGTGGTGCTGCTTTCCGAGCTTGCCTATCGCGACCGCAGCCTTATGGGCCGCTGCCATGCGGTCAATTACTCGACCTTCATGCTGTGGCGGAAGCGGCGCGAGAATTCCGGCGCCGAACACGCCTATGCCCATGCCGTGCTGGTGGCCGGGGACAACGCTCTGGTGGCGATCCGCATGGGACCGCGAACCGTCAGTGCCGGCCGGGTCTATTTCGCCGCCGGTTCGTTCGAGCCGATCGATTTCCGCGACGGTCTCGTCGATGTCGATTTCAACATGATGCGCGAGGTGCGCGAGGAGACCGGCATCGACCTGTCGAACGCCAGGCGTGGTGTGCGCTGGCACGCCCTGTCGACGGCAAGCGGCACCGTCATCTTCCGCCGCTATCACGTCGACGCGCCCGCCAATGAGATCGCGCGCCAAATCTTGGCCTTCGTCGCCACCGAAGCCGACCCGGAGATCGAGGGGCCGGTGATCATCCGCCATGCCGGCGACCTGCCGGACGGCCTGTCGCCGCACATGAAGCCGCTGATCGAGTGGCATTTCGCGCGCGCAGACTAATATCGGTGCGTACCAGTTGTATCTGATAGCAGATTTTCTATGCTGATAGCAGTGACATCATTGCAGATTGGAATGATATCGATGAGCGCCGTCACGATCCGCAATTTGCCAGAGGAGACGCTCCGCGCCTTGAAGGTGCGGGCTGCGCATCATGGCCGCAGCACTGAGGCCGAAATGCGTGAGATCCTGGAAACGGCCGTGCGGCCGGCCAATCGGGTCAAGCTCGGTTCGCTGCTCGCCGCCATCGGCCGCGAGGCCGGATTGTCGCAAGAGGATGTCGATACCTTGCAGCAGCTCCGCGACAAAACACCGGGCGAGCCGGTGCGGTTCGAATGATCCTCATCGACACCAGCGTCATGTCTGAGCCATGGAGACCTGCACCCGATCCTCGCGTCATCGCGTGGATCGACGCCCAGGCCGTCGAAACCCTATATCTTTCGGCCGTCACAGTGGCTGAGTTGCGTTTCGGGATCGCGGCCATGCCTTCCGGCAAGCGCCGCACGATCCTGCATGATCGTCTTGAGCAGGACGCGTTGCCGTTGTTTGCAGGCCGCATTCTGCCGTTCGACCTCGACGCGTCGCGCGCCTATGCCGATCTCATGGTACAGGCGAGAGCCGCAGGCAAGGCGATCGGCAACGCCGACGGTTATATCGCGGCGACCGCCGTAGCGCACGGTCTCACTGTCGCCACACGTGACACCGGTCCATTCGCGGCCGCCGGTTTGAACACCGTCAATCCGTGGGAAAGCGCGTCGTAGCCTTGCCTGCCACTGAAACCGTACGTCGGTGCCGCGACCATGTCGTGGAGCGGCCAGGCCCTATGATGTCTTGCTTGTGAGTGCCTTGCGGTCGTTGCGCGCGGCGACGAAGAACAGGATGAAGCCGATACCCAGCAACCCACCCATGGCCATTCCCATCGTCTGGCCAACGACCGCCTGGAAATCGGCGGTGACGCGATCGGGATTGGTCATGCCGTAGCGGGCGAGATACCACCAGATGCCTGCAAGGGCGGCCTCGATGATGATCATCACCAGGATCACGCGCGCCTTCTTGCTCATCTGCTGCTCCTCGACCAGATATGCCTTGGCATAGCATCGCCAACCCAGTGACGACAGGGTTGGGCAAGGCGGAAACGTCGAAGGTTGTGTAAAACCGGCCCGGAGTGCCGGGCGCCCTCGTAGCTTGCCCTTTTACTCGTGACGCAAGGCGTCGATCGGATCGAGCCTGGCGCCGCGCAGCGCCGGGAAGAAGCCGAACACCATGCCGATCAGCGCGGAGAAGCCGACGGCAAGCAGAATGACGGCCGGGCTTGGCGCGAAAGGTATGGTCAGCGTCACCGAGGCAAGGCCGGCCAGCGCCAGCCCAATCAGGATGCCGATGATGCCGCCAAGCAGCGACAGCACGGTCGCCTCGACCAGGAACTGGATGAGGATGTGCTTTTCATGCGCGCCGATGGCGAGCCTGATGCCGATCTCGCGCGTGCGCTCAGTGACCGACACCAGCATGATGTTCATGATGCCGATGCCGCCGACCAGCAGGCTGACACCGGCGACCGCGCCCAGCATGCCGGTCATCGTCGTGGTGGCGCTGGCCATGGCGTCGGCGATCTGGGTCATGTCGCGGATGCCGAAATCGCTCTCGCGATCGGGCGTGATGCGGCGCGCATCGCGCAAGATGTCCTCGACGCGCGGCTGCAATTCGGTGGTCGGCGTGCGGTCGTCGGCGGCGATGTAGATGTTGTCGATGTCGCGATTGCCGGCGATGCGGCGCTGATAGGCGGCGAGGGGCATCAGCACGACATTGTCCTGGTCCTGGCCGAAGCCGGTGTAGCCTTTCGGCTCGAGCAGCCCGACGATCCTGCAGGAGGTGCGGTTGACGCGGATGATCTCGCCCTCGGGATCGCCGGCGCCGAAGAATTGCTGGCGCACCGTCTCGCCGATCAGGCACACACCGGTGCCGGAGCGAGTTTCGGAATCGCTGAACGGCCGGCCGGACACCAGCTTCCAGTCGCGTGCGTCGAGATAGGCGCTGTCGGTGCCGGTGACGCCAGAGGTCAGGCTCTCGGTGCCGAAGATGACGCGCACCTGCTTCTGCGCGGCCGGCGAGATGGCGCGCGCGCCGGTGAGATGCGCAACCAGCGCCGCCAGATCCTTTTCCGCCAGCGGCCGCACCGCCTGGTCGAGCCCGCCCGGACCGCCGGGGCCGGCCGGGCGCCCGGCTCGGACGACCAGCAGATTGCTGCCGAGCTTGGAAATGTCGGACTTGACCTTTTGCGTGGTGCCGGAGCCGATGGTCAGCATGGCAATGACGGCGGCAACGCCGATGACGATGCCGAGCAAGGTCAGGAACGAGCGCAGCACGTTGCGGCGGATCGAGCGCAGCGAGAGGCGGACGGTTTCCCAGATCATGCCATCTCCATATTCATGGTGTCGGAGGCGACATGGCCGTCGAGGAAGCGGATGGTACGCTCGGCATATTCGGCGACATCGGCTTCGTGGGTGACCATGGTGACGGTCAGGCCAAGCTCTTTGTTCAGACGCGTCAGCAGCTCCATGATCTCATGCGTGCGTGCGGTGTCGAGATTGCCGGTCGGCTCGTCGGCGACGAGCAGCGTCGGCCTGGTGACGATGGCGCGTGCGATCGCCACGCGCTGCTGCTGGCCGCCGGAGAGTTCGGCCGGCGTGTGATGCTCGCGGCCGACAAGGCCGACCTCGGCCAGCGCCTGCATGGCAAGGTCGCGGCGCTCGCGGGCGGCGACACCACGATAGATCAGCGGCAGTTCCACATTTTCGGCCGCGGTGGTGCGGGCCAAGAGATTGTAGCCCTGGAAGACGAAGCCGACATAGAGGTTGCGCAGCATGGCGCGGCGGTTGCGGTCGAGCCGGCCGGCATCGACGCCCATGAAGGAATAGGTTCCGGCCGTAGGCGTGTCGAGGCAACCGATGATGTTCATCGCCGTCGACTTGCCGGAGCCCGATGGGCCCATGATGGCGACGAATTCACCGCGCCGGATGGCAAGATCGACTCCGGCCAGCGCATGCACCTTGGCTTCGCCCTGGCCGTAGCTCTTCCAGACCTTGTCGAAGGTGATGAGGGGGGCGCCCGCGGCCACTGCCTCAGCTCCGCGACTGCGAAGCGGTGATGATCTGCGCGCCTTCCTCCAGGCCGGAGGTGATCTCGGTCAGCTCGCCATCGGTCGAACCGATCTTGACGTTGACAGGATGCGGGCGGCCGTTCTCCAGCACATAGAGCGTGCGGGAACCATCGGTCGGGGCCTTCGCCACCGGGCGCTGGCGATTGCCGCGGCCCATGCGGCCGGTGAACAGGTCGCTCAGGCTCCAGCCGCGCGCCGCTTGCTGCGCCGGGCGATAGCGGAAAGCGGACGAGGGCACGGTGAGCACGCCCTTGGCTTCCCTCGTGACCACAGAAACGGTGGCGGTCATGCCGGGCCGCAGCAGCAACTCGTTGTTGTCGACTTCGAGCCGCGCATTGTAGGTGACGACGCCGTCCGTCGTGACCGAGGCATAGGAGATGTCGCGGATTTTGGCATCGAACGGCCGCTCCGGGAAAGCGTCGACGGTGAAACGGGCATGCTGGCCCGACTTGACCGCGCCGATATCGGCTTCGTCGACCGCCGCCACCAGTTCCATGTTCCTCAAATCGGCGGCGATGATGAACAGCACCGGCGCCTGCAGCGAGGAAGCGACCGTCTGGCCGGGGTCGACCGAACGCGTCAGCACGATGCCGTCGATCGGCGCGTAGATGGTGCTGTTGGCAAGGTCGGTCTGCTGCGACTTGAGATCGGCATTGGCGATGGCGAGATTGGCCTCGGCGCTATCGAGTGCCGCCTTGGAACGGTCGCGCGTCGCCGTCGCCGCCTCGAGCGACTGGTCGGTTGCCATGCCACGCTTGGTCAGGGCCGCGGCGCGGACAAGCGCACTCTCGTTCTCGGCGAGCGTCACCCTGGCGTCCTCCACATTGGCGGCCGCTCCCTTGGCGGACGCTTCGGCGCGTTCGATCTGGACCTGCAGCTTGGCGGTGTCGAGGGCCGCCAGCACGTCGCCCTTCTTCACCTGCTGGTTCTCGTTGACCGCGACCGAGCGTATGATGCCTGAGAGCTGGCTTGATATGTCGACCTGGGTGAGCGGCTGCAGCGTGCCTGTCGCCGACACCTGGACGGTGAGGTCGGCCTTGGCGGCCGGCACCGTGGTGTAGTCAATCCTGGTCGGCGTGCCCGCATACCATTGATAGAGGCCAAGGCCGGCGGCAAGCACGATGAGGGTCAGCAACGCATAGAGCCAGCCACGCCGGCGCGTCCTGCGCCGACCGGTCTGGTCGAGCCCAAGCGCCGTCTCGATGGCGGAATCCGATTCCGTCTTTGGCAGATTGACAATCTGGTCCACGTCGGACCCCTATGATGCGTAATGTCCCTGTCTGTGCACAGATCAGGCTTACCGGTTCGAATATCAAATTAAATTTCGCCCATGTTGGGATTGAGGCAGGGATGCAAACCCGGAATTACTTGCTTTACGATGTGTTTACGACCGAGCGACTGGCTGGCAACCCGCTGGCGGTGGTGTTGGATTGCAAAGGTCTGGACACGACCGCGATGCAGGCCATCGCGCGCGAGTTCAACCTGTCCGAATCGGTTTTCGTGTTGCCGCCGGACAATCCCAAACACCGCAACCGCATCCGCATCTTCACGCCCGACTATGAAATGCCATTCGCCGGCCATCCGACGGTGGGCTCGGCCATCGCGTTGGCCGAACTGGCGGGCGAGGGCGGCGCCGGCATCTTCGTGCTTGAAGAGAACATCGGTCCGGTGCGTTGCGCGGTCAGCACGCATGATGGCGCCACCTTCGCCGAGTTCGACCTGGCGAAATTGCCGGAGCCGCTGAAGCTGGAGGCCGATCCGGAGGCGATCGGCGCTGCCCTTGGCCTGGCGCCGCACGAGATCGGCTTCGAGAATCACCGCATCGCCTTCTGGTCGGCCGGCGTGCCCTATGTGACCATTCCTGTCGCCAATCTCGAAGCGGCGGGCCGCATCCGGCTGGATAACCAGGCATGGTCGGAACTGGCGCCGCGCAAGAGCGAATGGGCCTTCGCCAGCCCGTACGTCTATTGCCGCGAGACGGTGAATCACGAAAGCGCTTTCCATGTCCGCATGATCGTTCCCGGCACGCCTTCCTATGAGGACCCGGCGACCGGTTCGGCAGCGGCGGCCTTCGCCGGCGCCATCATGCATTTCGACGGTCCGACGGACGGGGTTTCGCAGCTATGGATCGAACAGGGACTGGAGATGGGCCGGCCGTCGCGCATCCGCCTCGAACTGACCGTGCAAGGCGGAAAACTGGCGTCCGCGCGCATTGGCGGGCATGCGATCAAGGTGGCGGAAGGCAAGCTTTTCGCCTGATTGGAGAGAGCCCCGGTCGATTTGTCGGGAAATGATTCCAGCAGGGCTGGACAGGACCGGTATCGGCGGCTATATGCCCGCCAACGCCGGTTTTTGCCGGCCGAGTGGGTGCGTAGCTCAGTTGGTAGAGCAGCTGACTCTTAATCAGCGGGTCCACAGTTCAATCCTGTGCGCACCCACCAAATTCCTAGAAGACTTGGTGGAAAGACCCTGAAGGCAAGAGGCGTTTGGCGCGTCTCGCACCGCAATGGCCGTTCACTGCGCCGCTTTGCCAATACTGGCCTTGAACTTGACCTTCATGGCGATCTGCCCGGTCACCGTCATCTGCGATCCCGCAGCGCCTCCCATGCTGCGATCCCTGGCGTTGACGTTCGTGGTCACGCTGGTTACCTCGCAGGTGTCGGCGACGGTATCGAGCACCATGGCGCAACTGGCGGCAGCGACCTTGTAGAACGAACGCAGCGCGGTTTGCTGCTGTGTGGCGACATCCTCTTCGTCCTTGACAGGAAGGGTCATGGTCAGGCTGGACTGGACCTTGGCCAGTCCATCGTCGCCCGCGTGCCGGAAGCGGCCGTTCTCATCGACATACTGCGAAAAAGCTGGCGCAGCAGTGCCGAAAAGCAGTGCAATGGCAGGTATCGCCTTCAAATACATCGCCTGATCTCCACATGAGATCCACTGATCTCATGTATCAGAACGACGTTATTATTTTGGCTCAATCACGTTAAAAGTTTGACGGATTACTTCTCCGAAACCCCAGCCTCGGCAAAGCTTGCCATCCCTGCATGGCATTCCAGCGCCGAGCGCACGATGTTGACGGCGAGGCATGCGCCGGAGCCTTCGCCGAGCCGCATGCCGAGATCGAGCAGCGGCGGCAGGGCGAGCGCTTCGAGGAGGCCGCGGTGACCCGATTCGGCTGAGACGTGGGCGGCGATCGTATGGGCAAGGCCGGTCGGGTGCAGCTTCGCCAGCGGCGCGGCGGCGGCGGTGCAGACGAAGCCGTCGAGCAGCACGGGTATGCCGAGATGGCGGGCGGCGAGCGTGGCGCCGAAGATGGCGGCGAGTTCGCGCCCGCCGAGCGCGGCAGCGATGCCCAGCGGATCGGCGAGGGCCGCGGCGTGGCGCTTCAGGCCGGCTTCGATGGCGACCACCTTGCGCTTCAGGCCGGCGTCGTCGACGCCGGTGCCGCGCCCGGTCCATTTTTCGGCGCCGCCGCCGAACAAGGCAGCCGAAATGGCGGCGGCGGGCGTGGTGTTGCCGATGCCCATTTCGCCAAAGCAGATTAGGTCGAGGTCTTTCGTCACGGCGTCATAGCCCGCCGAGACAGCGGCGAGGAAGGCCTTCTCATCCATTGCCGGCACTTGCGTGAAGTCACCGGTGGGATGGTCGAGATCAAGCGGGATGACGTCGAGTTCCGCGCCGGCGATGCGGGCGAGCTGGTTGATGGCGGCACCGCCGCCGGCAAAATTCGCCACCATCTGCACGGTGACTTCGGAGGGGTAGGCCGACACGCCCTGCGCGGTGACGCCGTGGTTGCCGGCGAAGACGAAGACTTTCACGCGGTCGAGCCTTGGCATGTCGCGGCCTTGCCAGCGCGCCAGCCAGGCGGCGATCGCTTCGAGTTTGCCGAGGCTGCCTTGCGGCTTGGTCAGCGTGTCCTGGCGGCGAGCGACGGCACTGGCGGCCACTTCGCTGCCGGCAGGCAGGTCGAGGCAGGCGGCGCGCAGTTCATCGAGGGATTTGAAGGGCATGGGGGCAATGTCTCCGGAAGGGAATCAGGTCAAGGGGGTCAGGAAAGGGCGACGGAAGCGACGAGAAGCACCGCGATTTCGCTCAACTGCTGCAAGGCGCCAACGGTGTCGCCGGTCTGGCCCTCGATCTGGTTGAGGCAAAGGGCGTGGAAGGCGGCAAAGAACAGGCCGAGCAGGATGAGCGCGGCAATGGCGCCGCCAAGCCCGAGCAGGAGCAGTGGTATCGCGCCGAGCACGGCTCCGGCTATTGCCGTTTCGAGCGAAACGGTGCCGGCGCCAGCCGACAGGCCGTGGGACCGCGCCGGTGGCAAGAGATGCATGAAGGCGCCGAGCACGCCACGCGAGGCTGCGTGCGCCGCCACGAGCGCAAACAGAGCCTGTGTGGGTTCCACCACTTGCGACAGCGCGCTCCAGCGGATCAGCAGCGACAGCGCCAGCGCCATGGCGCCATAAGCGCCGATGCGGCTGTCGCGCATGATCTCGAGCTTGCGGCCGCGCGACTTGCCGCCGCCGAAGCCGTCGGCAACGTCCGACAATCCATCCTCGTGCAGGCACCCCGTGGTAACCACGGTTGCAACAAGGGCAAGGGCAGCCGCCGGCCCAATGGCAAGGCCAAAGCGTTCCGCCGTGGCAAAAACGATGGCGCCGATCAGGCCGACGACAAGGCCGGCAATGGGGGCGGCCCAGATCGCGGCGGCGAGGTTGCGGCCGCGAAAATCAAACACGGGCAGCGGCAGGCGGGTGAAGAAGAGCAGGCAAAGCGCGATGTCGTCGAGGACTTGCCGGGGCGACAGGGTGATTTTCGGGAGCTTCATGACCCTAGCTCCTCGCAATCGCATGAAAGAAGGTGCCGCTGACATGGCCGCGCCGGTAGCCTGAGGCGCCGAGCGGATTGCCCTGGCCATCGGCAAGGTCAGCCAGCGGCTCGTCATTGCCGGTGGCCGTCATCTGCGCATAGTGGAATTCGTGACCCCGGATCAGCGCGCCCTGCGAACCCAGCGGGCAATCGGCACGCAGCCGAGCCTCGCGGTAGCCAAGATTCATCTTGCGCCTGGCGAAGCTGGTGGAATGGCCGAGCAGGCCGAGCATGCGATGCGTTTCGCCTGATGCATCCTCCATCGCTTCACCAAGCACCATGAAGCCACCGCATTCGCCATGGATCGGCTTTGTCGTGGCGAAACGTGCCATCCCCGCATGGAAATTCACGGCGGCCGCGAGTTTGCCGGCATGAAGCTCGGGATAGCCGCCGGGCAGCCAGCAGACGTCGCAATCCTCATCGGGCGCTTCGTCGGCGAGCGGCGAGAACGGGACGATTTCCGCGCCGGCCTTGCGCCAATAGGCGGCGACGTGCGGGTAGAGGAAGGTGAAGGCGGCGTCCTCGGCCAGCGCGATGCGTTGGCCGGGCGGCCGCAGCGCGTCGGCGAAGTCGCCGACCGCGGGGACGAGAGGTGTTGCCAGCGCCATGACCGCGTCGAGGTCGAGCGACTTCTCCGCCATGTCGGCGAGCCGGTCGAGATGCGCCATCAGGTCGTCATATTCGCCGGCCTGGACGAGGCCGAGATGGCGCTCTGGCAAATTGAGCGAGGGGTCGCGCAAAATAGCGCCGACGACGGGTAGGCCGATCGCCTCGATGGCGTCGCCGGACAGCTTGCGATGGCGCTCGCTGCCCAGCCGGTTGAGCACGACGCCGGCCATGCGCACATCCGGGTCGTAGGTGGCAAAACCCTTGGCGACGGCCGCCGCCGTCGTCGACTGACCTGACACGTCGAGCACCAGCAGCACCGGCAGGCCGTAGAGCCGGGCCAGATCGGCAGCCGAACCGGTGCGGCCAGGCGAGGCCGGGATGCCGTCGAACAGGCCCATGGCGCTTTCGAGGATGACGAAATCGGCGTCGTCGGCCGCTTGCGCGGCCAGCGCATTGAGCAGCGGCGGCGACATCGCCCAGCTGTCAAGATTGACGCCGGACAGGCCGGTGGCGGCGGTGTGGAAGCCAGGATCGATATAATCGGGGCCGGATTTGGCGCCGCGCACTTTCAGGCCACGCCGGGTGAGTGCGCGCAGGATGCCGATGGTGACGCTGGTCTTGCCGGAACCGGAGCGCGGCGCGCCGACGACGATCGCCCGGGCCGTCATGCCCCGCCCGCCAGTGCCGCGCGCATGGCGACGATGCCGCCGACGACGATCAATGCCGGCGAGGCGAGCCCGGCCGCCGCCGCTGCCTCGGCAATGGTGGCGAGCGTGGCGATGACGGTCCTTTCCTGAGGCGTCGTCGCGGCGACGATCACGGCCGCCGGTGTCGATGGCGCCAGTCCACCGTCGAGCAGGGCGGCTGCTATGAGAGGCAGATTTGCCATGCCCATATAGACGACGACTGGCTGGCCGGTACGGGCGATCGCCGCCCAGTCGAGATCGTCATCGGTACCGGCGGCGTGGCCGGTCGCCAGAATGACAGCCTTGTTGATGCCGCGCATGGTGGCGGGAATGCCGGTGGCGGCGAGCGCGCTGAGACCCGAGGTGAGGCCTGGCAGGACGCGGAACGGGATGTTCTCACGCGCCAGCGCTAGCGCCTCTTCGCCGCCACGGCCGAAAATATAGGGGTCGCCGCCCTTCAGCCTGATGACGCGGCGGCCTTCGCGCGCCAGTCGAACCAGCAGGGCTGTGATGTCGTCCTGCTTCATCGAGGGCTTGCCGCCGCGTTTTCCCGCAAAGAAAAGCTCGGCACTTCCGGCAACAGCAACCACATCGGGCGATACCAGCGCGTCGTAGACCAGCGCATCCGCCTCGGCCAGTGCCGCCAGCACCTCCAGCGTCAGGCAGCCGGGATCGCCGGGACCGGCGCCGGCGAGCCAGACATGCCCCGGCTCAAGCGGACGCGGCTTGAAGTTCAGCCGCGCGAGCGCCTGTTCGAGTGTGGCGTTTTCGCGGTTATTTCCAGTGCTGGCGCTCACAATCCGTCCCGTCCGCGAAAACGCCGCTGATAGTGGGCGTCGTATAATGAACTCTCGCCGAAATCTTGTGCCGCCAGCGAGCGGCCGACGAAGATGATGGCCGTGCGCTCCATCGGATCGGCCGCCAGTTGTGCCTCGATGGATTCCAGCGTGCCGGTCATCACGCGCTCGTCCGGCCAGGAGGCGCGGAAGACGATCGCCACCGGGCAATCGCCGCCATAGTGCGGCGTCAGCTCGGCGACGACGCGGTCGATGGCGTGGATGGCAAGGTGGATGGCCAGCGTGGCGCCGGTGCGGCCGAAGCCGGCCAGGGTTTCGCCCGGCGGCATTTTCGACGCACGTCCGGAAACGCGGGTCAGCACCAGGCTTTGCGCGACTTCGGGGATGGTCAGCTCGCGGCGAAGTGCGGCGGCGGCGGCCGCGAAGGAAGGGACGCCCGGCGTCAGCGTGTAGGGGATGCCATGCTTTTCCAGCCGGCGGATCTGCTCGGCCACGGCACTCCACACCGACAGGTCGCCGGAATGCAGGCGGGCAACATCATGGCCGGCCATTTGGGCTGCCACATATTCAGCCTCGATCTCGTCGAGCGACATCGGCGCGGTGTCGACCAGCTTCGTTCCCGGCGCGCAATGCTGCAGCAGTTCCGGCGCGACGATGGAGCCGGCGTGGAGGCAGACCGGGCAACTCGCCAGGAGCCTTGCGCCACGCAGCGTGATGAGGTCCGCCGCACCTGGGCCGGCGCCGATGAAATGGACGGTCATGGCGCGTCTCCGCTGATGGCGATGGCGCAGGTGACCGGACCGAGCACGGTGCGGGACCCAAGCAGCGTCGCGCCTTTGCCGGCGACGGCAAGGGCGGAGGCTTCCGAGACCGATGACGTGCCCGCCAGCTCCCGCGAGAGGCTGGAGCTGCTGAGCGTCCCCGGCGAGGCGGCCTGAAGGGCTGCGTCGTCGACGATAATGACGGGAAGGTTCAGCTTGCGACCGGCGGCGGCGATGGCGTCTTCATCCTTCTTGAGCGCCGCGGTGGCCAGTGCCGAAAGAGCTGTCATCGCCAGGCCATGCGTTTCGAGTGCGGTTTCTATGGCCGCGAGCACGTCCTCGACGGTGACGCCCCTTCGGCTGCCGATGCCCGCGACCATCATGGCTTCACCCAGCTCCATTGCGTGACGGGCATGGCCGGCCGCCATGCCTGCATGGAGCCGACCGGCGAAGCGCGGGAGATGCCGATGCGGGTGAGGTCGCCGCCGCGCTTTGTGTGCTGGGCGAGGAGCAGGGCTTCCATTTCCAACGTCACCGCGTTGGCGACAAGACGGCCGCCGGCGCGCAAGGCTCTGATGGCGGCATTCATGACGCCGGCGTCGCTGCCGCCGCCGCCGATGAAGATGGCATCAGGTGTCTCCAGTCTGGCCAGGGCCTTGGGCGCGCTGCCTTCCACAATGACGAGGCCGGGAACGCCGCAGGCGACGGCGTTATGGGCGATGCGGGCGGCGCGGGACGGGTCGACCTCGATGGCGATGGCGCGCAGCGAAGGGTGGGCGAGCATCCATTCGATGCCGATCGAGCCCGAGCCGGCGCCGACATCCCACAGCAATTCGCCCCGCCTCGGCGCCAGCGCCGACAGGGTGATAGCGCGGATTTCGCGCTTGGTGATCTGGCCGTCATGCTCAAACAGATGGTCGGCGAGGCCTGCCGTGAGCGACAGCACGCGCGCCTGCGGGGCCGAATCAATTTCGATGGCCAGGACATTGAGCGGATTGATGTTTTCGAGGTCGAAGGCATCGGCGCGAACCGAGCGCAATGTCTCCTTCGGCCCGCCCAACGCTTCCAGCACCGTCAGCCGCGAAGTGCCGAAGTCGAGTTCGGCGAGCAGGCGGGCAACCGCCGCCGGAGCGAAGCCATCGGATGTCAGCGCCAGGATGCGGGCGTTGGGCTGCAGCAGTGGGCGGATCAGGTCGATCGGGTGGCCGTGCAGTGAGACGGTCTCGATATCCTGTAGCGCCCAGCCAAGCCGCGCCGCGGCCAGCGACAACGCCGACGGCGCTGGTATGACGTGCATCTCGCGCGGCTTGACCTTGCGGGCGAGGGTGGCGCCGACCCCGTGGAAGAACGGGTCGCCGGAGGCGAGCACGCAGACGTTCCTACCGGCAAGCGCCAGGACGTCGGCCATCCCCGCATCGAAAGGAACCGGCCAGGGACGCGGCTTGCCCTTGGCGAAGGAAGCGACGAGCGCCAGGTGCCGCTTGCCGCCGAAGATGAACTCCGCCTCGGCGATCCGCCGCTTGGCCTCGTCGCCGAGACCCGCTAAACCGTCCTCACCGATGCCGATGATTGTGAGCCATCTCGGGTTGGGCTTGGCGGCGCGCGGACCCTCAGCAGGCATGATGACCCACCGCATTCTGATCCTTGGCGGCACCACCGAAGCCCGGCAACTGGCCGGAAGACTGGCGGCGCGCGCCGATTGCTCGGTCACGCTGTCGCTGGCCGGCCGTACGGAAAACCCCGTCGCGCAGGGCGTACCCGTGCGAAGTGGAGGGTTCGGGGGTGCCGACGGTTTGGCCGCTTACCTCAGGGAGAAAGGCACTGGTCTGCTGATCGACGCCACGCATCCCTACGCGGCGCGTATCTCCGTCAATGCCGCGCAAGCGGCACGCGCCACTGGCGTGCCGATCCTTGCCTTGCGGCGTCCGGGCTGGGATGTCGTCCAGGGCGACCGCTGGCTTGAGGTGGACAGCGTTGCCGGGGCGGCACGGGCGCTTGGACCGGCGCCACGCCGTGTATTTCTGGCGCTGGGCCGGCAGGAGGTCACCGCCTTCGAGGCCGCACCCCAACACCACTACCTCATCCGCAGTGTCGATCCGGTCGAGCCGAAGCTGGTTGTGCCCGATGCCGACTATCTGCTGGCGCGCGGGCCGTTTGGCGAGACCGACGAGCGCGTGCTGCTCGAAAAGCATCGCATCGATGTCGTGGTGTCGAAGAACAGCGGCGGCACGGCGACATACGGGAAGATTGCCGCGGCGCGAACGCTCGGCATCGAGGTGATCATGGTGCGCAGGCCCGTCCTGCCGGATGTGCCCTCGGCTGAAACAGTCGAAGCGCTGGCCGCGATGGTCCGTCATTTCGTCGAGCCCGATGCCGAGCGCGGCGTGTAGACCAGCGCCGGCTTTTCGCCGCGCCTGATGATCCGGGTCTCCGGCGAGCCGATGATGATGCAGGTCGCCATGTCGGCCTTTTCTGCGTCGACATCGGCCAGCAGATAGACCTCGATGCGCTCGTCGGGCCGGCCGGCGGCGCGGCCGAAGATCACCGGCGTCGTGCCGGGCAGGATGGCGGCCAGGCATTCGAAGGCGCGGCCAAGCTGCCAGGGACGCGCCTTGCTGATCGGATTGTAGAGCGCAATGACGAAGCCGGCGCCGGCCGCCGCCAGAAGACGCAGTTCGATCAGATCCCAAGGCTTCAGATTGTCGGACAGCGAGATAGCGCAGAAGTCGTGGCCAAGCGGCGCGCCGATGCGGGCGGCGACCGCGAGCATGGCGGTGACGCCGGGCACGACAGCGACATCGACCGCGCGCCATTCGGCCGGACCGGCCTCGATGGCCTCGCAGACCGCTGCGGCCATGGCGAAGACGCCGGGATCGCCGCCCGACACCACGGCGACGTCGTGACCCTCGGCGGCCTTGGTCAAGGCATCCTTGGCGCGGGCGAGTTCCTCGCGGTTGTCTGAAGCGACACGGGTCTGGTCCGGGCGCAGGTCGAGCCGGTCGAGATATGGCTTGTAGCCGTAGAAGAATTTTGCCTCGACGATAGCGCGGCTGGCTTGCGGCGTGACCTGGTCGGCATTGCCGGGCCCAAGGCCGATGACGGTGAGACGGCCGCTCATATCTGGGCTCCAGCCGCGCCCGGTCGACCGGACCAGCCGGCAACCAGCACGATGGCGAAGTAGGGCGCCTTGTCGTCCGGCTTGTCGGCAAGTTTCATCGAGACGCTCCCGGCCATCGTGCCGCGCTCGACATAGACGGCGCGCGTCAGCCTGCCGGTCGCCTCAAGCGCGCGCCTGATCTTGGGCAGGTTGCGGCCGACCTTCATGATGACGGCGGCGTCGGTGTCGGCGAGGCGGCGCGTCAGCTCGAACTCGCTCATCGTGCCGGGCAGCACGGTCAGCACGTCGTCGCCCTGGACGATCGGCACACCGGTCTGCGACCAGCAACCGGACATTGCGGTGACGCCGGGGATGACCTCGGTGGGGAAACGATGGGCAAGGCGGACATGCAGATGCATGTAGGACCCGTAGAACAGGGGATCGCCTTCGGACAGCACGGCAACCACCCTGCCGGCGTCGAGGTGCTCGGCGACCTGTTCCGCCGACTCCTCGTAGAAACCCGTGATCTGCGACCGGTAATCGTCGTGGTCCTTCTCGATCTCGGTGGTCACGGGATAGAGCAGCGGCAGTTCCAGCATGTCGGGCCGGAAGCGCGCCTCGACGATGGCGCGCGCATTGCTGTTGTTGCCGCGTTTGGCGAAATACGCCACGACATCGGCCTCGGCCAGCACCCGCGCGGCCTTCAGCGTCAACAATTCTGGGTCGCCGGGACCGGTGCCGACACCAACGAGACGGCCTTTGGGGAGCGCGTTCACAGACCCGGCCTCGCCAGTGAATTGAGCGCGGCGGCGGTCATGGCGCTGCCGCCAAGCCTGCCGCGCACGATGGCATAGGGCACGCTATAGGAATTCTCGGCCAGTGCGTCCTTGGATTCGGCAGCGCCGACGAAGCCGACCGGCATGCCGATAATGGCCGCCGGCTTCGGCGCGCCATCGCGCAACTTCTCCAGGAGATAGAAGAGCGCGGTCGGTGCGTTGCCGATGGCGACCACCGAACCGGCGATGCGCTCGCCCCAGAGGTCGATGGCGGCCGCCGAGCGGGTATTGCCGATCTGCCTCGCGATGTCGTGCGTGCGCGGGTCGCGCAAGGTGCAGATCACCTCATTGCCGGCCGGCAGCCGGGCGCGGGTGACGCCATGCGAGACCATTTCGGCGTCGCAGAAGATCGGCGCGCCGGCGGCAAGGGCTTTGCGCGCGGCGCTGACGAAATCGGGGGAGAAAACGAAATGACTTGCTGCCTCGACCTGGCCGCAGGCATGGATCATGCGGATGGCGACATCGGCCTCGGCCTCGGAAAAGCGCGAGAGATCGGCCTCGGCGCGGATGATGGCGAAGGAGCGCTCGTAGATCGCCGTGCCGTCGTGGATATAGTCGTAGGCGGCCATGCTCATTCCTGTTGGTACATTTCGGCGATTGCTGCCGTGCCAAGCCTTGTGAGGCAAGCGGCGGCGGTTTCGCCCTGATGTCGTGCGCCGCGGATCATCGCCGCGACGCGGCTGAAGCCGCGCGGGGCGTCATAGCCCGGCCTGTAGCCGGCAGGAAGAGACTTTGCCGTCGCGTTCACGACAAGTCCGGCTCCATTTTCGCCGCCGACTATTGTGAGCGCTGCCGGGCCGGGATTGGCGCAGCCCTTGGCGCAGCCCGACACGTGCAGCGTGAAATCGAGGATGTCGGCGTTTTTGGTGGCGATCGCCTCGGCGATGTCGCGGGTCGCGATCCGGCCGGAAGCGCAGGCCGGGGCACCGGGGCAGGCCGCGATGCGCGTGCGCGGGTCGGTGGGAGAGGTGACGAAGCCGAGGGTGGCGGCGGTGTGGTGAAGGGATTGATTGGCTTCCGTCGGCTGGCCGAGGAAAAGCAAGGCGCGGCCAGGGGCGAGGCGGATCTCTGACGTGCCGAGGGCAAGAGCTTTTTGCGCGAGGCCGATGATCTTGTCCGCCGGCATGCTGCCGTAGGGAAGGCCGATGCCGAAGGTGAAAATGTCGCCGGCTAAGGAGAAAAGGCCGATAGGCTTGCGCGAGGCGCCCCCCTCAGAGGGGGGCGCCGTAGAGTGCCAACCTGCGAGAGAGGCCAACTGCCGCTCCGACAAATCCCGTGTGTGTGCGTCCCGACCTTTCTCAGCGACCATCCGAAGCGCCGCGACAGCAATGTCGCGCGCCGCACCTTCGCCAGCCGTCGCAAGTCGCTTCTCACTTTGGCGGTCACCGGCAACTGATATGGCCCAAAGGGTGCCAGCGCTGACTCCAACCGCCTTCAGCCTGACATCGGCCGTCACCGCATCCAGAGTCAGCTGCCCGCCGCCGTCGACGACCACCGAAACCTTCGGCCCCAGCCTTGGTGCCAGTCCGGCATCTTCGATCGCCGCCATGATCCGCTCAGCCATCGCCCGGGGATCCGCAATCTCGTGTGGGTCGATACCCGCCAGCGGGCCGGTCTCGACCGGTACGCCGGTGCGCACCGCGATGCCCAGCGCATCGACCTCCGCCGCCAGCAACGCGGCACTTTCCGTTGTCAGGCCGCGGATCTGCAGGCTGCCGCGGGCCGTCACTTCCATGATGCCGTTGCCGTGCCGCGAGGCGGACTCAGCCAGGGCGATCAAGAGCTTCGGGGACAACCCTCCGGAAGATGGGCCTCCAGCGACCGGGTTGAGCCGCACCAGCAGGCCGTCGCCTGTCTGCATCGGTGCGGACAGAGCAGGGCAGGCGCCACGGCGCGAGAAGGCGTTCATGCCGCGACCCCGAGCGCGTTGGCCTCGGCGATCAGCGCGGCGAGATCGTCGTCGATGGAATTGCGCAAGGGATGCCAGAGGCCGCGCCGCCGCGCCGACAGGAAGCGCTCGGCAATGACTTTGGCGGCAGCGGGATTTTCGCGCAGGATAAAGGCGCGGACGTCCGCGTCGCCAAGATAGGCATCGTGCACAGCCTGGATCAGCGCGCCTGAAATCGCATGGGTGGTCTCGGCGAAGCCGACCAGCCGGTCGACGGTTTCGGCGAATTCCGAGGCGCCGCGCGGGCCGTGGCGCATCTGGCCCGATATGAAACGTGAATTGACCGCACGGGCGCGCACCACGCGCGAGACCGCCTCGGCGACCGATCGCGGTTTCGGCCTCTGCGGATCCGTGGTGTCGAGCACGATGACGTCGGCGTTCCTGCCAAGTGTGGCCAAGGCGGCCGAGAAGCCGCCGATGAAAGCGACGTCGGCGGAGCCTTCGAGAATGTCGCGGCCGGGGTCGTCGCCGGTGTGGACGAGAAGATCGGCCTCGGCGATGCGGCCTTCAAACGCTCCAGGTGCCGAGACGCCTTCGCCGCCGGCACCGCCATAGGCATGCGAGGTCGCGTCGAGATAGGCGCGGCCGATCTCTTCGCGCGCCGTCCAGTCGCCACTCGACAGCATGTCTTCGACGCCGGCGCCGTACGTGCCGGGCGAAGTGCCGAAGATCCGTGGGCTGACCTTGCCGTCGGCGCGGGTTTTGGCGGCGAGCGGGTTTTCCGAATCGTCCTCGTCGCGCGCGGCAACGGCCTTGGCGGCGGCGTCGATCAGCGCGATCTGGGTCGGGAACATGTCGCGGAACAGACCTGATATACGCCAGGTGACGTCGACACGCGGGCGGCCGAGCGCCGCCGGGGGCAGTACCTCGATGCCGGTGACGCGGCCGGTGGCAGTGTCCCATTGCGGTCGGCAGCCCATCAAGGCCAGGCCCTGCGCGATCTCCTCGCCGCCGGTGCGCAGCGAAGCCGAGCCCCAGAGATCGATCACCAGCGAACGCGGCCAGTCGCCATGCGACTGCGTGTAGCCGCGCACCACTTCTTCCGCCGCGGCTTTGCCAAGATCATATGCGGTGGGCGTCGGCATGGTGCGCGGATCCGAGGTGAACAGGTTGCGGCCAGTGGGCAAAACATCGGAACGACCGCGCGCGGGTGCGCCGGCCGGGCCCGCCTTGACGTGACGGCCATCGAGCGCCGCGAGCAGGGAGGCTTTCTCGGCGTTCGCGCTTTGCAGGCGCACGGAGTCTGATTCGTCGTTGGGGACGCGGCCGTAGATGTGCAGCCCGTCCTTGATGGCGAAATCCTTGAGGTCGCAGAGCCAGGCGTCGATGCGGCGCAGCGCTTCGTCGGGCGCGTCGGTCTTGGCGACGCCGGCTTCCGAGGCAAGGCCGGTCTTTTGCGCGGTTTCGACAATCAGCCTGGCGAGCCGGTCCCGGCGACGGCGGTCGAGCCCGTCGGCCTGAGCGTATTCGTCGACCAGTCGCTCGAGCTCGTGCTGGTCCTCGTCCAGCCCTGCGCCTGCAAGCGGCGGCGGCAAATGGCCAAGCGTGACGGCGGCGATGCGCCGTTTGGCCTGCGCTGCTTCGCCGGGGTTGGAGACGATGAAGGGATAGATGACGGGTAATGCGCCGGTGACGATCTCGGGAAAGCAGGTTTGCGACAGCGCGACGGTCTTGCCGGGCAGCCATTCCAGCGTGCCGTGGGCGCCGACATGGACGAGAGCGTGAACCCCGAGCGATTTGCGCAGCCACAGGCCAAAGGCGATCAGGGCATGGCGCGGCGGGAGGGTCGGGTCGTGGTAGTCGGCGCGACGGTCGGCCGAGCGGCCCCGGTCGGGGGCGAGTGCCACGGTGATATTGCCGAAATGCGCGGCGCGGAAGGGGAAATTCTTTTCGATAGCATGGCGAGGCTGGCGTTCTGTCACGCCCCCCTCTGTCCTGCCGGACATCTCCCCCTCTAGGGGGGAGATTGGCAGTTCGCAGGCCGACGTTCCTTCTGCAATGTTGGTAGTTGGCGAAAGCCGCGACGCAAGTTCGATCTCCCCACCAGAGGGGGAGATGTCCGGCAGGACAGAGGGGGGCGCCTCGCGCAAACCTGTCCCCTCTGCGTTTCCCCAAGCGGCTTCTACCGCGGCGATTGCTGCGAGCGGCAACTCCTTCGAGAAGCTCAAATACTCCTGTAGGGCCAATCCGTCGTTGCTATGCTCCAGCAAATCCAGCAATTCACGCGGCGTTTGCGGAATCCCGTCAACGGCATAGCCCTGTTCGCTCAAGTCGTGCAGCATGGCCAGCACGCTGGACGGCACGTCCAGCCCGACCGCATAGCCGGTGCGGCCAGGGGCGCTGGGATAATCGGGAATGAGGATCGCGAGCTTGCGCTCCTCCCGTCTTGTCTCCCGCAGCCGGATGAAAGCCGCGACTCGACCCGCCACTTGCTCCACCCGATCCAGTTCCGGGCGGTTCGCCAACGCACGATGGCCAAGCGCCGGATCGATATCGCTCTCGGCCTTAAAGGAAATGGCGCCGGCGAGGATGCGGCCGTCGAGTTCGGGCAGCACGACATGCATGGCAAGGTCGGCGGGCGCCAGGCCGCGCTGGTTGTTTTCCCAGATGTCACGGCGCGTGGTGGCGACGATGACCTGGAAGACGGGCGCGCCGGCGCGGTCGAACAGGGTTTCGACGCCGGGCTCGGCGCCGGAAGCGAACGCGGTCGCGGTGACGATCGCGGCGGGTTTCAGCGATGCGATGGCATTTTCGACGAACGCCAGCGACACCGGATCCTTCAGACTGGAAACGAAGATCGGCACTGGCGCCAATCCCCTGGAGCGCAAAGCCTCGGCCAGCGCATCGATCGGGGCGACATCGGCGGCAAGCAGCATCGATCGGTAGAAGAGAATCGGGATAATGGGAGTGCCGCTATTGGAACCGGCCGGCTCCTCCGCGACCCCCAATCCAGCCTGATAGTAACCGGCCTTCGGCACCCTGACCGGGTTGGCGACGGGCGCATCCTGTCCAGCCAAGCCTGCCAGCCTGTGCACCAGCGCGCCCATATTGGCCGGGCCGCCCTCGTGGAAATAGCCGAGCAGGCCGTCCAGTTCGGCGCGCCGCAGCGTCGAGGCTTCGACCAGCCTAAGATCCTCGTCGTGGCTTTCGCCGGGAAGCAGCGCCAGTTTGATGCCGCGTTCGCGGGCAATCACCGCCAGTTGGTCGCAGCCATAGCGCCACCAGTCGTAGCCGCCGAGGATGCGCACCAGGATGATTTTGGCGTGGCGGGCGACGCTGTCTATCCAGAGGTCGACGGACATGGGATGGCGCAGGTCGCGCAGTGCGGCCAAGCGCATAGAGGGCAGGCGACCGGCATCGGCCTTCCACGCCGCAGCCAGTCCGGCGAGATCGCTGTCGGTGAAGGACAGGGCCACGATATCCGCTGGCGTCTGCCTGAGATCGACAGGCTCGGCGAGGTCGTCGAGCGAGGCGGAGGTCGTGGTGAGGATGTGCATCGTGGCCCGGGCCTGAAAATCAGCCGGCGAGGATACGTTCGATCGCCGGGCGGTTCAGCCCCTTGAGGCCAATAACGACGAGCCGCGAGCGGCGGTCGTCCCCAGCGGTCCAGGCGCGGTCATAGTAATGATTGACGCGCGGGCCGACGGCTTGCAGCAGGAGCCGCATAGGTTTGCCGCCGACCTCGACGAAGCCTTTCACGCGCAGCACGTTTTCCTGTTCGGCGGCCGCGGCGACGCGCTTTGCCAGCTCGTCGGGATTGGCGATCGAGGGAATGTCGACGATGAACGTGTCGAAGTCGTCATGCTCGTGATCGAATGCGCCGTCATGGTGGGACTTGCGGTTCTCGATGTCGTCCTCGACGGCGAGACCGAGCCCGAGCAGCACCGAGGGATCGACCTTGCCATGAGACGTCGGCACGATCTTCACGGCGCGGGCGGAGTGTTCGTTGACGATGGCCTTGGCGCGAGCCGAGCCGGCGGCGTCCATTAGGTCGCTCTTCGACAGGATGATTAGGTCGGCGCAGGCGATCTGGTCCTCGAACACTTCCTCGACCGGATCGTCATGGTCGAGGCTCTGGTCCTGCGCGCGCTGCGCCTGCAGGGCGTCCATGTCATTGGCGACGCGGCCTTCCGCCAGTGCGGGACCGTCGACCACGGCGATGACGCCATCGACCGTTACGCGGCTCTTCACCGTCGGCCACTGGAAAGCCTGGACCAGCGGTTTGGGCAGAGCGAGGCCCGAGGTTTCGATCAGGATATGGTCGACCTTCGGCGTCAGCGACAGGATCTTGTCGAGCGCCGGCACAAAATCGTCGGCCACGGTGCAGCAGATGCAGCCATTGGCCAGTTCGACGATGTTTTCCTCTGGGCAGGTGTCGATGCCGCATCCCTTGAGGATCTCGCCGTCGATGCCGATGTCGCCGAACTCGTTGACGATGATGGCGATCCGCTTGCCGCCGGCGTTTTCCAGGAGATGGCGGACCAGCGTCGTCTTGCCGGCGCCGAGGAAGCCGGTGACGACGGTGCAGGGAACGCGGGACAGAGATGTTGTCATGATCGATCTTTCAGCATGTCGAGGGGAGGGATGCGGGCAACGAGGCCGCGCTTGAGGCTATCGGGTCTGCCTCGCCAGGGAATGAGGCCGTCGTTCGAGGTGGCGAAGAGTTTCGCGCCGGTGACGAGATCGGCGCCGCTGGTCGTGGTCAGATCGCCGAACACATAGCTCCAGCAGCCGTCGCGCAGGACCGCGGCGCTCAGGCGGCGCTTGCAATTGCCGAGGCATTCGACCGTGCGGATGCGAATCTTCTCGCCCGAGGCGGCTTGGCGCGTATCTTCGGCCAAAAGTTCGCCGGCCCGGGGATGGGCGTCGGAGCCGGTCTCGTCGCGACAGGAAGCGCAGACAATGACCGTGATGCCGGCCAGGGGATGATCCCCGCCGGACGAAATGTCGGTTGTTTCAGCCGAAAAACTGCTGTCGCGATCCACATCAGGCTCCTTGCCCGGAAAACCCGCCAGGCGATCGGATTCTTGCATTCCAGACGGCAGGTCTCCTGGCTCGCGGGTCATCGCCTTGGGTAGCCGCCTTCCCGGGACAATCCCAGTGGCTTTCGGCCTTGGCTCTTCGCTCACAGTTGCGGGGACAGCCGCGGATTTGGGATCTTCAATCCCGCACCGCATTCCCTCTTGGCTCCTCCCTTTGCCGAGAGGAGACCGTCTGGATGGGATTTAGGCTCTTGCGGGCAGTGGTGTCAACGCGAGCTTACGACACCGCGATGTCGGACAGCGCCGGGCCGAGATCGCCGGCAGGCGTTATTTCCATCCGCTCGAGGCCAAGCCAGCCCTGCATCTGCTTCAATTCCTCGAAGAGTTGAGCCGCAGTCTCCGCCGGTGCATTGGCCTGCGCATAGGCCGCATGGACACGCAGGACACTGGCCGGCCGGTCAGCCTTGAGGTCGACGCGCGCCACGATCCTGTCGCCGAGCAGGAAAGGCAGGACATAGTAGCCGTATTGGCGCTTGTCGGCCGGCGTGTAGATTTCGATGCGGTAATGGAAGTCGAACAGCCGCTCCGAGCGCGAACGCTCGAAGACGACCGGATCGAACGGCGCCAGCAGAGCGCGGGCCTCGATCTTGCGCGGGATACGGGCGTCCTTGTGAAGGTAAGCCGGCTTGTCCCAGCCCTCGACACGGACCGGCAGCAAGTCGCCGAGTTCGACCAGTTCCTCCAGCCGGCCTTTCATGTCGGCCGGCGAGAGCCGAAAATAATCGCGCAGGTCGCCTGATGTCGCCACGCCATGGGCACGGGCGGAAATGCGCAGCAATTCGCGGTGCGCGTCCTCAGGCGTCGGTACCGGCAGATCGAGGATCGCCTGCGGCAGCACGCGCTCCGGCAGGTCGTAAAAGCGCTCGAAGCCGCGCCGGTGCGCGGTGGTGATGCGCCCGGCCCAGAACAGCCATTCGAAGGCGTGCTTGGCATGGCTCCAACCCCACCAGCCACCGGAGCCTTTCTGGCCTTCGAGCGCCGAAGCGGCGATCGGCCCGCGCGCGACGACCTCGCGGTAGATCTCTTCTATATAGGCGGCGTGCTCGCGGCCCCATTTGGCCAGCCCCAGATACATTTCATCGCCTTGCTCGGCGCGCTGCATGCGCCAGCGCATCAGTGGGTAGGTCTCGACCGGCAGGAACGAGGCTTCATGCGCCCAATATTCGAAGACGGTGCGCTTGCGCGTTACGGCGGCGTTGTCGAGCAAAGCGAGGGGATAGGGGCCGAGACGCGAATAGAGCGGCATGTAATGAGCGCGCACCACCGCACTGACGGAATCGATCTGCAACAGGCCGGTGCGGGACAGAACGCGGGCGAAATGGCGGCGGTCCGGCGTGCCGGCGGGGCGGGGATCGAGAAATCCCTGGGCGGCGAGGGCGATGCGCCGGGCGGCGGCAAGCGAGATCTTTTCCTTCATGCGTATGCGTCCCTGATGGACCTGTCTGGCGTCATTGCCCGGCGTGATTCCCGTCCATGCTAGCAGGGTTTTGGCGGCAACCCTGTCAGGAGACAAAAGTGGAGTTAAAAGCGAAGGAAATCAAACAGGAGCGGATGGGACCAGTTTCTCCCGGAATGCCGTCCAGCTCGGTGTTTTGAACAAGGTTTGACTTGCTTCGCTGGAAGTGCTGCGCTAACCCTCGCCGCGTTGCAGCATAGGCCCCTTAAAACGGTTCAGCGGTTAATCTGTCACGCTTCCGCATTAAGGTTCGGTGCTGTAGTCAAAGTGGATTGGCGCCAACGGAAAGCCGCTGCATGAACGCACTTCTCAGTTCGTACCTGCCCATCGTCCTGTTTATCGGCGTGGCACTGGTCGTCGGCCTGGCGCTGCTGGCGGCTCCGTTCCTGGTGGCGTATCGCAACCCCGATCCCGAAAAGCTTTCCGCCTACGAGTGCGGTTTCAACTCGTTCGACGATGCCCGCATGAAATTCGACATCCGCTTCTACCTGGTGTCGATCCTGTTCATTATATTCGACCTGGAAGTTGCCTTCCTCTTCCCCTGGGCAGTGTCCTTCTCGAAGATCGGCATGCTCGGTTTCTGGTCAATGATGGTGTTTTTGGCAGTGCTGACCATCGGCTTTGCCTATGAATGGAAAAAAGGAGCGCTGGAATGGGATTGAACGACAGTTCAGGCACCCTCGTCGCGCCGAAGCCCAAAGGTATTATCGACCCCAACACCGGTAGGCCGGTAGGGGAGGACGATCCCTTCTTCCTCGAAATCAACAATGAGCTTGCCGACAAGGGCTTTCTGGTCACCTCGACCGAGGCGCTGATCACCTGGGCGCGCAGCGGCTCGCTGATGTTCATGACCTTCGGTCTGGCTTGCTGCGCGGTCGAGATGATCCACACCTCGATGCCGCGCTACGATTCGGAGCGGTTCGGTGTCGCGCCGCGCGCGTCTCCGCGCCAGTCCGACATCATGATCGTCGCCGGCACGCTGACCAACAAGATGGCACCGGCGCTGCGCAAGGTCTACGACCAGATGCCGGAGCCGCGCTACGTCATCTCGATGGGCTCCTGCGCCAATGGCGGCGGCTACTATCATTATTCCTATTCGGTGGTGCGTGGCTGCGACCGGGTCGTGCCGGTCGACATCTATGTGCCCGGCTGCCCGCCGAGCGCCGAAGCCCTGCTCTATGGCATTCTTCTGCTGCAGAAGAAGATCCGCCGCACCGGCACGATCGAACGGTAAATCCATGGCCGCCTCCTTAAGCGAACTGTCGACCTATCTCGGCGAGAAGCTGCCTGGCCGCTTCGGCGATGCGGTATTCGCCTATGGCGAGCTCACCGTTCACGTCGAGCCTCAAAACCTGATCGAGGTGATGACCTTCCTGCGCGACGATGCGCGCTGCCAGTTCATCTCGATCATCGATGTCTGCGGTGCCGACTACCCGTCGCGGGCCAAGCGCTTCGACGTCGTCTATCACCTGCTTTCGCCGAAGCAGAATGTGCGCATTCGCATCAAGGTGCAGACCGACGAGGAGACGATGGTGCCTTCGATCACCGGCGTCTATCCTGGCGCCGACTGGTTCGAGCGCGAAACCTACGATCTCTATGGCGTGCTGTTTTCGGGCCACCCGGACCTGCGCCGCCTGCTGACGGACTACGGTTTCGAAGGCCATCCGCTGCGCAAGGATTTCCCGCTGACCGGTTTCGTCGAAGTGCGTTACGACGACGAAGCCAAGCGCGTCATCTACGAGCCGGTGGAACTGAAGCAGGAATTCAGGAACTTTGACTTTTTGAGCCCCTGGGAGGGAACCGACTATGTCCTGCCCGGCGACGAAAAAGCGAAACAGTGAGTAGGGAGGTAGTGAGTAGTCAGTAGGAGAAAAGTTGGAGCGACGGATCGAATCTTATCGCGACTTGAAGGTGTGGCAATCAGCGATGACGCTCGCTGAAGACTGTTACCGCCACACTAAGGACTTCCCGAAAGAAGAGATCTACGGCATGACCTCTCAGATGCGCCGATCGGCGGTTTCGATCGCGGCGAATGTCGCGGAGGGATACGGTCGCGAAAACAGAGGTTCGTTCGTTCAATTTTTGCGCATGGCGCAAGGTTCGTTGAAGGAACTGGAAACGCACATACTACTGGCATGCCGGGTCGGCTTGCTGCGAAAAGACAATGAGATTGAACTGCTGCTGCGATGCGAAGAGATTGGAAAAATGATGAGATCTCTTATCCGAACGGTGCAGGCCAAGCAGGCGGAATGAAGCAGGCATTGAGATTGATGATCACTACTCACTACTCACTACTGACTCTTCGCCAGAGGCGCCAGAATGGCTGAAACCTCCGTCCGCAACTTTAACATCAACTTCGGACCTCAACACCCTGCCGCGCACGGCGTTTTGCGCCTCGTGCTGGAGTTGGACGGCGAAGTCGTCGACCGCGTCGATCCGCATATCGGGCTCTTGCATCGCGGTACGGAGAAGCTGATCGAGGCAAAAACCTATCTGCAGGCGCTGCCTTATCTCGACCGGCTCGATTATTGCGCGCCGATGAACCAGGAGCACGCCTTCGCGCTGGCCGCCGAGCGCCTGCTCGGCATCGAGGTGCCGAGGCGCGGCCAGCTGATCCGCGTGCTCTATTGCGAAATCGGCCGTATCATGTCGCACATCCTCAATGTGACGACGCAAGCCATGGACGTCGGCGCGCTGACGCCGCCGCTGTGGGGCTTCGTCGAGCGCGAAAAGCTGATGGTGTTCTATGAGCGCGCCTCCGGCTCGCGCATGCATGCGGCCTATTTCCGGCCCGGCGGCGTCCACCAGGACCTGCCGCGCCAGCTGGTCGAGGACATCGGCAAGTGGATCGACCCGTTCCTGAAATCGCTCGACGATCTCGACAGGCTGCTCACCGGCAACCGCATCTTCAAGCAGCGCAATGTCGACATCGGCATCGTCTCGCTGGCCGACGCCTGGGCCTGGGGCTTTTCGGGCGTCATGGTCCGTGGTTCGGGCTCGCCGTGGGACCTGCGCAAGTCGCAGCCCTATGAATGCTATTCGGAAATGGATTTCGACATCCCTGTCGGCAAGAACGGCGACTGTTTCGACCGCTACCTCGTGCGCATGGAAGAAATGCGCCAGTCGGCACGGATCATGCGCCAGTGCATCGATCTCCTGCTCGGCAAGGAAAGCACCGGGCCGGTGTCGAACCTCGACGGCAAGGTGGTGCCGCCCAAGCGCCAGGCGATGAAGCGTTCGATGGAAGCGCTCATCCATCACTTCAAGCTCTACACCGAGGGCTACCGCGTCCCGGCCGGCGAGGTCTATGCGGCGGTCGAGGCGCCAAAGGGCGAGTTCGGCGTCTACCTAGTCTCCGACGGCACCAACAAGCCTTATCGCTGCAAGCTGCGCGCACCTGGTTTCGCGCATCTGCAAGCCATGGATTTCCTCTGCCGCGGCCACATGCTGGCCGACGTCACCGCCGTCCTCGGCTCCCTCGACATCGTGTTTGGTGAGGTCGATCGCTAAATGTCAGTCCGCCGTCTCGCAGAAGCCAGCGTCCAGCCAGCCTCCTTCGCCTTCAACCGGGCGAATGCGGCAGCGGCGAAGCAATGGATCAAGAAGTATCCCAAGGGCCGCGAGCAGTCGGCGATCATTCCCCTGCTGATGATAGCGCAGGAGCAGGAAGGCTGGGTCACCAAGGCGGCGATCGAGACGATTTCCGACATGCTCGGCATGCCGCGTATCCGCGGCCTCGAGGTCGCGACCTTCTATACGCAGTACCAGTTGAACCCCGTCGGCACCCGTGCGCACATCCAGGTTTGCGGTACCACGCCCTGCATGCTGCGCGGCTCGGAAGCGCTGATGGATGTGTGCCGCTCGAAGATCCATCACGACCAATTCCACACCAACGACAAGGGCACGCTGTCGTGGGAAGAGGTCGAGTGCCTCGGCGCCTGTGTCAACGCGCCAATGGTCATGGTGTTCAAGGACACGTTCGAGGATCTGACACCGGAACGGCTGGCTGAAATCATCGATCTCTACGATGCGGGCAAGGGCGCCTCGGTGACGCCGGGACCGCAGAACGGCCGCACCGGCTCGGAGCCGGCCTCCGGCCTGACCACGTTGAAGAGCGAAAAGGCGATCCTCAAGTCGACCCGCGACCGTGAAGCCCGGGAAGCGGCCAGGGCCGCGAAGGCAGCGCCCGACGCGATCATCGCTGCGCCTGTGCCGGCACCGGCCGCCCCAGCTGCGCCTGGTCCGGTTGCTCCGTCGAAATCCAGCAGGCCGAAGACCGCCGCGCCAGAGACCAACCCGACGTTGAAGACGCCGTCGCCGGCCAAGGTCGCGCCGGTCACCGAGAACGCGGCCAGCGTTGCGCCACCCCTCCACTCGGCCGCCAACGCCAACAAGGCCGCTCCTGAAGTCGAGGCGACTCCAAAACAACGCAATGGGCCGAAGAACCGGGCCGAACCGGGCAGCGCCTTCAAGGCGCCAGAGACCAAGCAGCCTGCCGCCAAGCCGACCAAGAAGCCGGTCTGAGGGACGAAAAATGCTTCAGGACAAAGACCGCATCTTCACCAACATATACGGCCTCTTCGACAAGTCGCTGGCCGGCGCCATGGCGCGCGGCGCCTGGGACAACACGCCCGGCCTCGTCGCCAAGGGGCGTGAGTGGATCGTCAACGAGATGAAGGCGTCGGGACTGCGCGGACGCGGCGGCGCCGGCTTCCCGACCGGGCTGAAATGGTCGTTCATGCCCAAGCAGAGCGACGGCCGGCCAAGCTATCTCGTCATCAACGCCGACGAATCCGAGCCCGGCACCTGCAAGGACCGCGACATCCTGCGCAACGATCCGCACACGCTGGTCGAGGGCGCGTTCCTGGCCGGCTTCGCCATGGGCGCGATTGCCGCCTACATCTATGTGCGCGGCGAGTTCATCCGCGAGCGCGAGGCGCTGCAGCGGGCGATCGAGGAGGCCTACGAGGCCAAGCTGATCGGCAAGAACAACACGTCGGGCTACGATTTTGAAATCTACATGCATCACGGCGCCGGCGCCTATATCTGCGGCGAGGAAACGGCGCTGCTGGAAAGCCTCGAAGGCAAGAAGGGCCAGCCCCGGCTGAAGCCGCCATTCCCGGCCAATGTCGGCCTCTATGGCTGCCCGACCACTGTCAACAATGTCGAATCGATCGCGGTGGCGCCGACCATCCTGCGCCGGGGGGCTGCCTGGTTCTCGTCCTTCGGCCGGCCCAACAATGTCGGCACCAAGCTGTTCTGCGTTTCCGGCCACGTCAACAATCCGTGCACTGTCGAAGAGGCGATGTCGATCCCGTTCCGCGAACTGATCGAGACCCATTGCGGCGGCATCCGCGGCGGCTGGGACAATCTGCTCGCCGTCATTCCGGGCGGCGCCTCGGTGCCGCTGGTGCCGGCGGAGCAGATCATCGATACGCCGATGGATTTCGACGCGCTGCGCGATCTCAAGTCCGGCCTCGGCACGGCCGCCGTCATCGTCATGGACAAGTCGACCGATGTCGTGAAGGCGATCGCGCGGCTTTCCTACTTCTACAAGCATGAAAGCTGCGGCCAGTGCACGCCGTGCCGCGAGGGCACCGGCTGGATGTGGCGGGTGATGGAGCGGCTGGTGCGCGGCGAGGCTCAGAAGCGCGAGATCGACATGCTGCTCGACGTCACCAAGCAGGTCGAAGGCCACACGATCTGCGCGCTGGGCGATGCGGCGGCATGGCCGATCCAGGGCCTGATGCGGCATTTCCGCGGCGAGGTGGAGCGGCGCATCGACGAGTTTTCGCGCAACGCGCACCGGGCCGAACCGGTGATGGTGGCGGCGGAATAACAAGAAACTTTTGAACGCGAGAAGAAACGGGGCGGGGCGAACGAAGAAACGACCAGGAGAACTCTATGGCGCCGTATTCGACACCCTACCCATTGATGCCCAATTTGGACCAGATCGAGAAGATGAACCAGGACCTGACCAGGATGATGCCGAAGGAGATGGCCAGCGCCGTCAACCTTTTCGCGCACCCTGTCGCGGGTGCGGCGGCGATGTCGGCGCTTGGCATGGGGCTCGCCAATCATGCGTTCGGCGTCTGGATGGGCGCGCTTTCGGGGGCCGCCGAGGCATCACACCGCCTCATGCAGCCGCTGATCGAGGATTTCGAGGCACGCGTCGAGCAATTCGAGGATGCGAACTCGTCGTCCATCAGGGCGCGGGCGACCGCGAAGACGATGATTGCCGAGGCGCAGTCCTTCGCCCAGGAAGTCACCGATATCGCAGCCAGGGAAGCCGCCACCACCGCGCCGGCCGCCAATGCCGCTCCGGCAACAAGCGAGGCAGCGGATGTGCTGCTGCCGGAAGATTTCAGGCAGCCCAAGGCCATGGAGAAGCCGACGAGGCCGTCCGACCTCAAGGCGATATCGGGCATCGGCCCGAAGCTGGAAAAAGTGCTGAACGGCCTCGGTATCTGGACGTTTGCCCAGATCGCCGCATGGTCGCCGCAGGAGATTGCCTGGGTCGACGATTATCTGTCGTTCAAGGGCCGCATCGGCCGTGACGACTGGACTGCCCAGGCGGCGGCGCTGGCCGCGAAGAAGTGAATGAAATCTCGGGCGCTGCGTCTGTCGCGCCCGGAAAATGAGATTGCGGGAAATCCGCAGGGGTTTGAGGCGAATGGCAAAGCTCAAGGTCGACGGGAAAGAAATCACTGTACCCGACCATTACACGCTGCTGCAGGCGGCCGAGGACGCGGGCGCGGAAGTGCCGCGCTTCTGCTTCCATGAGCGGCTGTCGATCGCCGGCAATTGCCGCATGTGCCTGATCGAGGTGAAGGGCGGACCGCCCAAGCCGCAGGCCTCCTGCGCCATGGGCGTGCGCGACCTGCGCCCCGGCCCGAACGGCGAGCCGCCGGAAATCTTCACCAACACGCCGATGGTCAAGAAGGCCCGGGAAGGCGTGATGGAATTCCTGCTGATCAACCATCCGCTGGACTGCCCGATCTGCGATCAGGGCGGCGAGTGCGACCTGCAGGACCAGGCGATGGCCTTCGGCGTCGATTCCTCGCGCTACCACGAGAACAAGCGCGCGGTGGAAGACAAGTATATCGGCCCGCTGGTCAAGACAGTGATGAACCGCTGCATCCACTGCACGCGCTGCGTCCGCTTCACCACCGAAGTTGCCGGCATTTCCGAACTCGGCCTGATCGGCCGCGGCGAGGATGCCGAGATCACCACCTATCTCGAACAGGCAATGACCTCGGAGTTGCAGGGCAACGTGATCGATCTCTGCCCGGTCGGCGCGCTGACCTCCAAGCCCTTCGCCTTCCAGGCGCGGCCGTGGGAGCTGACCAAGACCGAATCCATCGACGTGATGGATGCCGTCGGCTCGGCGATCCGCGTCGATAGCCGTGGGCGCGAAGTGATGCGCATCCTGCCGCGCGTCAACGAAGCCGTGAACGAGGAATGGATTTCCGACAAGACCCGCTTCATCTGGGACGGCCTGCGCACGCAGCGCCTCGATCGCCCCTATGTGCGCAAGGACGGCAGGCTGGTTCCGGCGAGTTGGGCCGAAGCGTTCGCGGCGATCAAGGGCGCGGTTTCGGCGGCGGCCCCCGACAAGATCGGCGCCATCGCGGGCGATCTCGCGGCGGTCGAGGAAATCTACGCGCTGAAGCTTCTGATGGCCTCGCTCGGTTCGAAGAACACCGATTGCCGCCAGGACGGCGCGGCGCTCGATCCGGCACTCGGACGCGCCAGCTATATCTTCAACCCGACCATCGAAGGCATCGAGCAGGCCGACGCGGTGCTGATCATCGGGGCCAATCCGCGCTTCGAGGCCTCGGTGCTCAACGCCCGCATCCGCAAGCGCTGGCGCCTCGGCAATCTGCCGGTCGGTGTCATCGGCGATGTCGGCGACACGCGCTATGACTACGAACAATTGGGCGCCGGGCCGGATTCGCTGAAGGATCTGGCGGACGGCAACGGCAAGTTCTTCCAGACGCTGAAGAAGGCGACGCATCCCCTTATTATCGTCGGTCAGGGCGCTCTGGCGCGCGCCGATGGCGCGGCCGTGCTCGGCCAAGCGGCCAGGCTCTCCGCCGCCGTGAATGCCGCACGCGCCGACTGGAATGGCTTTGCCGTGCTGCACACCGCAGCGGCGCGCGTCGGCGGCCTGGACCTCGGCTTCGTGCCGGGCGAGGGCGGCAAGAACGTCGCCGGCATGCTGGGCGAGACGGATGTCCTGTTCCTGCTCGGCGCCGACGAGATCGATATGAGCAAGACCGGCGGCGCCTTCGTCGTCTATGTCGGCACGCACGGCGACGCCGGCGCGCATCGCGCCAATGTCATCCTGCCGGCGGCTGCCTATACCGAAAAGTCCGGCACCTACGTCAACACCGAAGGGCGCGTGCAGCAGACCAACCGCGCCGGCTTCGCGCCGGGCGACGCGCGCGAGGATTGGGCGATCTTGCGGGCGCTGTCCGACGTACTGGGCAAGAAACTGCCGTTCGATTCGCTGCCGCAGCTGCGCGCAAAGCTCTATGGCGAATACCCGCATCTGGCCCGCATCGACCAGGTCGCGGCCGGCAACGCCGAGGATATCGCCGGCGTGGCGAAGCTCGGCGGGCGGTTGAACAAGGGAACCTTCACCTCGCCGGTCAAGGATTTCTACCTGACCAACCCGATCGCGCGCGCATCGGCCGTGATGGCTGAATGCTCGGCACTAGCCAAGAGCGGCTTCAAGCAGGCGGCGGAATAAGCATGGACACCTTCTTCTCCTTCTACGTGCTGCCGGCGCTGCTGATCCTCTTGAAGTCGGTCGTGCTGATCGTGGTGCTGCTGATCTTCGTCGCCTACATCCTTTATGCCGACCGCAAGATCTGGGCGGCGGTGCAGCTTCGCCGTGGCCCGAATGTCGTCGGCCCCTGGGGCACGCTGCAGGCCTTCGCCGACCTGCTGAAATTCGTCTTCAAGGAACCGGTCATCCCGTCGGGCGCCAACAAGGGCGTCTTCCTGCTGGCGCCACTTGTCTCCGCCGTGCTGGCGATCTCGGCCTGGGCGGTCATACCGGTCAGCCAGGGTTGGGCGATCGCCAACGTCAATGTCGGCATCCTCTATGTCTTCGCCATCTCCTCGCTCGAGGTCTATGGCGTGATCATGGGCGGCTGGGCGTCCAACTCGAAATATCCGTTCCTCGGCGCGTTGCGTTCGGCGGCGCAGATGGTGTCATACGAAGTTTCGATCGGCTTCGTCATCGTCACCGTGCTGCTCACCGCCGGCTCGCTCAACCTCAGCGATATCGTGCTGTCGCAGCAGGGTGGGCTTGGTACGCGGCTCGGGCTGCCCAACACGTTCCTCGACTGGAACTGGCTGGCGCTGTTCCCGATGTTCGTCATCTTCTTCATCTCGGCGTTGGCGGAGACGAACCGTCCACCCTTCGATCTGGTCGAAGCCGAATCGGAGCTGGTCGCCGGCCACATGGTCGAATATTCGTCGACGCCGTTCCTTTTGTTCTTCCTCGGCGAGTATGTCGCGATCGTGCTGATGTGCGCGCTGGCCACCATCCTGTTCCTCGGCGGCTGGCTGCCTCCCTTCGACTTCGCGCCCTTCACCTGGGTGCCCGGCGTCATCTGGTTCGTGCTGAAGGTCTGTTTCGTGTTCTTCGGCATCTCGATGGTGAAGGCCTTCGTGCCGCGCTACCGCTACGACCAGCTGATGCGGCTGGGCTGGAAAGTGTTCCTGCCGATCTCGCTGTTTATGGTCGTCGCCACCGCGGCCTTCCTCAAGATCACGGGGTTTGCGTGATGTCCGCTTTGTCCCAGGCCGCGAAATCGCTGCTGCTGCAGGATTTCGTCAGCGCCTTCTTCCTGTCGATGCGCCAGTTCTTCGCGCCGAAGGAGACGATCAACTATCCGCACGAGAAGGGCCCGATCAGCCCGCGCTTTCGCGGCGAGCATGCGTTGCGCCGCTATCCCAATGGCGAGGAACGCTGCATCGCCTGCAAATTATGCGAGGCGATCTGCCCGGCGCAGGCGATCACCATCGAGGCCGGCCCGCGCCGCAATGACGGCACGCGCCGCACGGTGCGTTACGATATCGACATGGTGAAGTGCATCTATTGCGGCTTCTGCCAGGAAGCCTGCCCGGTCGACGCCATCGTCGAGGGGCCGAATTTCGAATTCGCGACGGAAACGCGCGAGGAACTCTACTACGACAAGGACAGGCTGCTGGCGAATGGCGACCGGTGGGAGCGCGAACTGGCGCGCAACATCTCACTGGACTCGCCCTATCGCTGACATCTGACGCATGGACGGGGCGAGGGGCCTCGTCCAGGGGATGATCCCGAAAAGTTGCGGACTTTTCGGACAAGATCATCCTCCGGAAGACAAAAGTGTCGCATGTTTCTTTTGATCAGGTATTTCAACCCGATCGGAACATGCGATAGGACACAACGAAACTTGCCGACCGGAGGCGGTCGCAAACATCAAACAGGACGAGCGTCCTGTTTGGACAGGAACCCGGGGGATCCCCAATGCTGAGTGGACTAGAGGCGGCCTTCTTCTACCTCTTCGCCTTTGTCGCCGTGGCGTCGGCGTTCATGGTCATTTCGTCGCGCAACCCCGTGCATTCGGTGCTGTTCCTGATCCTGACCTTCTTCAACGCCGCCGGCCTGTTCATGCTGACTGGCGCCGAGTTCCTGGCGATGATCCTGCTCGTCGTCTATGTCGGCGCGGTCCTGGTGCTGTTCCTGTTCGTCGTCATGATGCTCGACGTCGATTTCGCCGAATTGAAGAGCGGCGCCCTGCAATACGCGCCGATCGGCGCGCTGGTCGGGCTGATCCTGGCGGCGGAGCTGATCGTGGTGCTGGGCGGCTACACCTTCGCGCCGAAGCTCGCCTCGACGGTCGCAAAGCCCATCCCGGATCTCGCCGCGCGATCGAACACGGCGGCGCTCGGCGACATCCTCTATACCGACTACCTCTACTACTTCCAGATTTCGGGCCTCATCCTGCTGGTCGCCATGATCGGCGCCATCGTCTTGACGCTGCGCCACAAGGAAGGGGTCAAGCGGCAGTCGATCGCAGCCCAGGTCGGCCGCACCGCGGCGACCGGCATGGAAATCCGCAAGGTCAAGTCGGGCGAAGGAGTCTGAGATGGTCGTCGGCATCGCACATTATCTGACCGTATCGGCGATCCTGTTCACGCTCGGCGTGTTCGGCATCTTCCTCAACCGCCGCAACATCATCGTCATCCTGATGTCGATCGAGCTGATCCTGCTGGCGGTCAACATCAATTTCGTCGCCTTTTCGGCGGCGCTCGGCGATCTGGTCGGCCAGGTGTTCGCGCTGTTCGTGCTGACGGTCGCGGCGGCTGAAGCCGCCATCGGGCTTGCCATTCTCGTCGTCTTCTTCCGCAACCGCGGCTCGATCGCGGTCGAAGACGTGAACATGATGAAGGGTTGACGGGGCGACTATGTATCAAGCGATCGTCTTCCTTCCGCTGCTCGGCTTCCTGATCGTAGGCCTGTTCGGCAATGCGCTCGGTGCCAAGGCATCCGAATACATCACCTCCGGCTTCCTGGTGATTGCGGCCGTGCTGTCATGGGTCGCCTTCTTTTCCGTCGGCTTCGGCCACGGCGAGGTGTTCACCGTGCCGGTGCTGCACTGGATCCAGTCCGGCGGGCTGGACGTCTCCTGGGCGCTCAGGATCGACACGCTGACGGTGGTGATGCTGGTGGTGGTCAACACAGTGTCGGCGCTGGTTCACATCTATTCGATCGGCTACATGCACCACGATCCGAACCGGCCGCGCTTCTTCGCCTATCTGTCGCTGTTCACCTTCGCCATGCTGATGCTGGTCACGGCCGACAACCTCGTGCAGATGTTCTTCGGCTGGGAAGGGGTGGGCCTCGCGTCCTACCTGCTGATCGGCTTCTGGTACAAGAAGCCGTCGGCCAATGCCGCGGCAATAAAGGCCTTCGTCGTCAACCGCGTCGGCGATTTCGGCTTCGCGCTCGGCATTTTCGGCGTCTTCGTGCTGTTCGGCTCGGTCAATCTCGGCACGATCTTTGCCAATGCGGCGACGTTCATCCCGGCCGAAGGCGCGCCGCAGGGTGCCGCCGTGCTCACCTTCCTCGGCCATGCGCTCGACAAGCAGGCGGCAATGACCGTCGTCTGCCTGCTGCTGTTTATGGGCGCCATGGGCAAGTCGGCGCAGGTGCCGCTGCACACCTGGCTGCCGGACGCCATGGAGGGCCCGACCCCGGTGTCGGCGCTGATCCATGCCGCCACCATGGTGACGGCCGGCGTGTTCATGCTGGCGCGGCTTTCGCCGCTGTTCGAATTGTCGCACTCGGCGCTGACGGTGGTCACCTTCATCGGCGCCTTCACCGCCTTCTTCGCGGCGACCGTCGGCCTGGTCCAGAACGACATCAAGCGCGTCATCGCCTATTCGACCTGCTCGCAGCTCGGCTACATGTTCGTGGCGCTCGGCGTCGGCGCCTATGGCGCGGCGATCTTCCATTTGTTCACGCACGCCTTCTTCAAGGCGCTTCTGTTCCTCGGCTCCGGCTCGGTCATCCACGCGGTTTCCGACGAGCAGGACATGCGCAAGATGGGCGGCCTGAGGAAGCTGATCCCGACCACCTACTGGATGATGGTGATCGGCACGCTGGCGCTGACCGGCGTCGGCATTCCGGTGACCGTCATCGGCACCGCCGGCTTCTTCTCCAAGGACGCCATCATCGAGGCCTCCTTCGCAGGCCACAATTCGGTCGCCGGCCTGGCCTTCATCCTGCTGGTCATCGCCGCCTGCTTCACCGCCTTCTATTCCTGGCGGCTGATCTTCATGACCTTCCATGGCAAGCCGCGGGCGAGCCACGAGGTGATGCACCACGTCCATGAATCGCCGCCGGTGATGCTGGTGCCGCTGTTCGTGCTGGCGGCCGGCGCGCTGTTTGCCGGTATCATCTTCCACAATTCCTTTATCGGCGAAGGCTATGCCGAGTTCTGGAAGGCGTCGCTGTTCACGCTGCCGGACAACCATATCCTGCACGAAATCCACGAATTGCCGCTGTGGGTCGAGCTCTCGCCCTTCATCGCCATGTTGATCGGTTTCGCTCTGGCCTGGAAGTTCTACATCCGCTCGCCGGAGATGCCGGTCAATCTGGCCGCCCAGCATCGCGGGCTTTACGCTTTCCTGCTCAACAAGTGGTATTTCGACGAGCTTTACGACTTCCTGTTCGTTCGCCCGGCCAAGCGTCTCGGTCACTTCCTGTGGAAGACCGGTGATGGGACCATCATCGATGGGCTCGGGCCTGACGGCATTTCGGCGCGCGTCGTCGACGTCACCAACCGCGTCGTCAAGCTGCAGACCGGCTATCTATATCACTACGCCTTCGCCATGCTGATCGGCGTTGCCGCACTCGTCACCTGGATGATGCTCTGATGACCGCTTGGCCAATCCTCTCGCTGGTCACCTTCCTGCCGCTGGTTGGTGTGCTGCTGATCCTGTTCATCAACGATGACAGCGAAAACGCGCGCCGCAACATCCGCGCCATTGCGTTCATCGCCACGGCGTTCACCTTCCTGGTGTCGCTGTTCATCTGGACCGGCTTCGACAATTCGCAGGCCGGGTTCCAGTTTGTCGAAAAGGTCGCCTGGCTCGATTCCGGCATTTCCTACCATATGGGCGTCGACGGCATTTCCATGCTGTTCGTCATTCTGACGACCTTCCTGATGCCGCTTTGCATCCTGGCGTCGTGGGAAGCGATCGAGAAGCGCGTCAAGGCCTACATGATCGCCTTCCTGCTTCTGGAAACGCTGATGATTGGCGTGTTCTGCGCGCTGGACATCGTGCTGTTCTACGTCTTCTTCGAAGCCGGACTGATCCCGATGTTCATCATCATCGGCGTATGGGGCGGCAAGCGGCGCGTCTACGCCTCGTTCAAGTTCTTCCTCTATACGCTGGCCGGCTCGGTGCTGATGCTGCTCGCCATCATGGCGATGTTCTTCCAGTCCGGCACCACCGACATCCCGACGCTTCTGACGCACAGCTTCCCGGCCAACATGCAGACCTGGCTGTGGCTTGCCTTCTTCGCCTCCTTCGCGGTGAAGATGCCGATGTGGCCGGTGCACACCTGGCTGCCCGACGCCCACGTCGAGGCACCGACGGCGGGCTCGGTCATCCTGGCCGGCATCCTGCTGAAAATGGGCGGATACGGCTTCCTGCGCTTCTCCTTGCCGATGTTCCCGCTGGCCTCCGAAATGTTTGCACCGCTGGTGTTCACGCTGTCGGTCGTCGCCATCATCTACACCTCGCTGGTGGCGCTGATGCAGGAGGACATGAAGAAGCTGATCGCCTATTCGTCGGTCGCCCATATGGGCTTCGTCACCATGGGCATCTTTGCCATGAACCAGGAAGGCGTGCAGGGCGCCATCTTCCAGATGCTCAGCCACGGCCTGGTGTCGGGCGCGCTGTTCCTGTGCGTCGGCGTCATCTATGACCGCATGCACACGCGTGAGATTGCCGCCTATGGCGGTCTCGTCAACAACATGCCGAAATACGCGACCGTGTTCCTGATCTTCACCATGGCCAATGTCGGCCTGCCAGGTACGTCAGGTTTCGTCGGCGAGTTCCTGACCATGCTTGGCGTGTTCCGGGTCAACACCTGGGTGGCGTTCTTCGCCGCCACCGGCGTCATCCTGTCGGCGGCCTATGCGCTTTGGCTCTACCGCCGGGTGATCTTCGGCGCGCTGACCAAGGACAGCCTGAAGGGGCTGCTTGACCTGTCGACCCGCGAGAAGGCGATCATCTATCCGCTGGTCGTGCTGGTCATCTTCTTCGGCGTCTATCCCGCCCCCGTCTTCGACGCGACGGCCCAGTCGGTCAAGTCGCTCGTCACCAATGTCACCGCATCCATCGGCGCCGCGCAGACCGCGGCGGCGAACTGACCCAGGGGTTTTGCGAACCATGACGCCGGACCTTCTCTCCAGCCTGTCGCTCTCGACGCCCGAGCTGATCCTTGCCATCGGCGCGCTCGCGCTGCTGATGGTCGGGGCCTATTCGCGTTCCAACACCGCCAATACGGTGACCGGCCTTGCGGTCGCCGTGCTGGTGATCGCAGGCGCCTGGCTGATCTTCCACGCAGGGCAGGGCAGCGCCTATGGCAATGCCTTCATCCAGGATTCCTTCGCCCGCTTCATGAAGGTGCTGGCGTTGATCGGCTCGGCGGTGACGCTGACCATGTCGATGCGCTTTGCCAAGGCGGAGCGTTTCGACAAGTTCGAATATCCGGTGCTGATCCTGCTTTGCACGCTCGGCATGATGCTGATGATCTCGGCCAACGGCATGATCGGTCTCTATCTCGGCCTCGAACTGCAGTCGCTCGCGATCTATGTGCTGGCGGCGATCAATCGCGACAATCTGCGTTCGACCGAAGCGGGCCTGAAATATTTCGTCCTCGGCGCGCTGTCGTCTGGCATGCTGCTCTACGGCATCAGCCTGGTCTACGGCTATACCGGCAACACCGGCTTCCAGGAGATCGCCACGGCGCTGGGCGGCGGCGAGCGCCAGCTTGGCCTTGTCGTCGGCCTCGTCTTCGTGCTGGCCGGGCTTGCCTTCAAGATATCGGCGGTGCCGTTCCACATGTGGACGCCAGACGTCTATGAGGGCGCACCGACACCGGTGACGGCCTTCCTGGCGGCAGCGCCGAAAATGGCGGCGATGGCGCTGATCGTGCGCGTCACCATGGGTGCGTTCAAGCCGATCGCTTCCGACTGGCAGCAGATCATCGTCTTCATCTCGATCGCCTCGATGGCGCTTGGCTCCTTCGCCGCGATCGGCCAGACCAACATCAAGCGGCTGATGGCCTATTCCTCGATCGGCCATATGGGCTACGCGCTGGTCGGCCTTGCCGCCAATAGCCAGGCCGGCGTGCGCGGCGTCGCCATCTACATGCTGATCTACCTGGTGATGACGCTCGGCACCTTCGCCTTCATCCTCGCCATGCGGCGCAAGGAAGGCAATGTCGAGCAGATCAGCGATCTCGCCGGCCTCTCGTCGACCAACCCTATCATGGCGACGATCCTGACCATCCTGATGTTCTCGCTGGCCGGCATTCCGCCGCTCGCCGGCTTCTGGGGGAAGTGGTACGTCTTCCTCGCCGCCATCAACGCCAATCTCTATGCGCTGGCAATCATCGGCGTGCTCGCTTCCGTGGTTGGCGCTTACTACTACCTGCGCATCATCAAGATCATGTGGTTCGATGAGCCGGTCGGCGGCTTCGTGCCGATGGCCAGCGAGTTGCGTGTCGTGCTCGGCGTCAGTGGCGCCTTCGTGCTGTTCTACGTGCTGATCGGCGGGCCGATCGGCACCTATGCCGAAGCCGCCGCCAAGACATTTTTCTGACGGGATGGCATTTCGGCTGGCTCCAACCTCGGCGTCGGAAGGGTTCCGGCTCGAGGCGCATGACAGTGTCGGCTCCACCAACGCGCTGGCGCTGGACCATGCCCGGGCGGGCGACCCGGGCAAGCTCTGGGTCGTTTCCAAGAAGCAGGAAAGCGGGCGCGGGCGGCGTGGCCGTGCCTGGGCAACGCCGGAAGGCAATCTGGCGGCGACGCTGCTCCTCATCACCGGCGGCGAACTGCGCCTTGCCGCGACGCTCGGCTTCGTCGCGGGGCTGGCGCTGGCCGACGCGCTCGACGCGGTGGTGCCGAAGGGCCGCATCGCGATAGGCCTCGACGGAGCGAGCCAGGGACAGAACCGTTTCGAGCTGAAATGGCCAAACGATGTGCTCGCCTCCGGCGCCAAGCTGGCCGGCATCCTGCTGGAGTCGGCGATGCTTGACGGTAGCCGCTTCGCGGTGGCGGTGGGCATCGGGGTCAATGTGGTGGCGCACCCGCGGGATTTGCCTTATCCCGCGACATCACTCCATGCGTTGGGCGCGGCTTGCGATGCCGAAACGCTGTTTCTGGCGCTGTCGGATGCCTGGAGCGAGAATGCCCGCCTGTGGGACGAAGGACGTGGCCTTGCCGCCATCAGGAAGCGTTGGCTGGCCCGCGCGGCGGGCCTTGGCGGCGAGGTTGCTGTCAGAATTGACGGTAATGTGGTGCGTGGCGTGTTCGAGACCATTGACGAGGACTGCCGTTTCGTGATCCGCGACGATGACGGGTCTGTTCTGACGGTCGCCGCCGGCGATGTGCATTTCGGCGCGGTGGCGTCCGCGCGGATATAATTTGTTTTTGGGCAATTCCGGACGGAAAACCGGTAGGCACTTGCTGGAATTGCTTTAACGGCTTGGCCCGAGGGTCAGGAAGGAAAAAATCATGGCGAAAGCGGACAACGCCGAACTCGTCTTCGTGCCGCTCGGCGGCGTCGGCGAGATCGGCATGAACTTCGCCCTCTACGGCTATGGCCCGCCGAGCGCGCGCGAATGGATTATCATCGATGTCGGCGTCACCTTTCCCGACGCGGCGCATCCGGGCGTCGACCTGATCCTGCCCGATACGCGCTTCATCGAGGAGAACCTCGCCAATCTGCGCGGCATCATCATCACCCACGCGCATGAGGACCACTACGGCGCGCTGCTCGACATCTGGCCGAAGCTGAAGGCGCCGGTCTGGATGACGCCGTTCAGCGCCGGGCTGCTGGAAGCCAAGCGTCAGGGCGAGCAGGGCGCGCCGAAGATCCCGCTGACAATCTACCGGGCGGGCGAAAAGTTCACGGTGGGCCCCTTCGAGATCGAAGCCATTCCGGTTGCACACTCCATTCCCGAACCCATGTCGCTGGCGATCACCTCGCCGGCCGGCACCGTCATCCACACCGGCGACTGGAAGATCGATCCGGAGCCGACGATCGGTCCCAAGACCGACGAGGCGCGGTTCCGCGCCTATGGCGACAAGGGCGTGCTGGCGCTGATCTGCGATTCGACCAATGCGCTGCGCGAAGGCGAGTCGCCTTCGGAAGTGGCCGTGGGCGAGGGCCTGAAAGGCGTCATCCAGGCGGCCAAGGGCCGCGTCGCCGTCACCACCTTCTCCTCCAATGTCGGACGCATCGTTTCCATCGCCAGGGCAGCGCGCGATGCCGGCCGCCAGTGCCTTGTGCTCGGCCGCTCGTTGAAGCGCGTCATCGATGTGGCCGGCGAACTTGGCTACATGGACGGCCTGCCGGAGTTCATCGCCGAGGAGGATTTCGGCTTCATCCCGCGCGAGAACCTGGTCATCATCTGCACCGGCAGCCAGGGCGAGCCGTTGGCGGCACTTGCCAAGCTGTCGCGCGACGAGATGAAATCGGTGTCGCTGACGGCGGGCGACACGGTGGTGTTTTCCTCGCGCACCATTCCCGGCAACGAGAAGGCGATCCTCGAGATCAAGAACCGCCTCATCGATCTCGGCATCAAGATCATCGAGGACGGCGATGCGCTGGTGCATGTCTCTGGCCACCCCCGCCGCAGCGAACTGCGCAAGATGTATGAATGGGTGCGTCCGCAAATCGGCGTTCCCGTGCATGGCGAGGCGGCGCATCTGGTGGCGCAGGGCTCGCTGATGTCCACCTCCGGCATCGGCCAGGTGGCGCAGGTGCGCGACGGCGACATGCTGCGGCTCGCTCCCGGTCCCGCCACGATCATCGACCAGGTGCCGTTCGGCCGCGTCTACAAGGACGGCAATCTGATCGGCACCGATCAGGCGATGGGTATTCGCGACAGGCGCAAGCTGTCCTTTGCCGGTCACGTCGCGGTCAATGTCGTGCTTGATGACAAGTACGAGCTGGCCGGCGATCCCGACCTGGTCGCCATTGGCGTCGCCGAAACCGACGCCCGTGGCGAGATGCTCGAGGACCTGATGATCGATGCGGCCGTCGGTGCGGTCGATTCGATCCCCCGCCAGCGCCGCAAGGACCTCGACCTGGTGCAGGAGGCGGTGCGGCGCGCAGTGCGCGGCGCGGCCAACGAAGCGTGGGGCAAGAAACCGCTGGTGACGGTTTTCGTCACCCGGTGACGGAGGCGTCGGGTGCTCGGATGTTCAGCTGATAGCTGACCGGAATCCAGCGAAAGGAATGGTCTGTCCGCTCGACATAGCCCAGACCCGGAAACGGCATGTGGTGGCCGGCGACGAGCAGGCGCCGCTCGGCAGCCATGCCGAGCAGCCGCTTGCGGGTCTCGATCGCCTTTTCCTTGTCGTCGTCGAAATCGGCATGCCATTGCGGACGCTGGATCGCCACGACATAGTGCAGGAAAGCGTCCGACCAGATCAGCAATTGCTGTCCGTCGCTTTCGACAAGGAAGGCCAAAAGCCCGGCGGAGTGACCGGCCGCGTCGATGGCAGTGATGCCCGGCACCACTTCGTCTCCAGGCGCTATGAACGTCGCGCGGTCGGCCAAGCCGGTGCAAATGCGCCTAAAGAGATCACGATTGGCCAACCTGGCCGGACGCACCGCATTTCCTTCGGTCCAGAACGCGAATTCCGCTGCGCCGAATACCAGGCGTGCGCGGCTGAAAACGGATGCGCCATTCCGGACAAGCCCGCCAATGTGGTCCGGGTGCCCGTGGGTGATGACCACCACATCGATGTCATCAGGGCCGAGCCCAAGGGCTTGCAAACACTCCAGGAGTGAACTGTGTTCATCTCCGCAGCCAGTGTCGAACAGGATCTTTTCGGAACCGGTATCGATCAGCGTCGGGATGAAGCAATGCTCGTAGCGATCCTGGTCGATGAAGTTCGAAACCGCGAGTTCGAGCACGGCCGCCGGCGGCTGTCCGGCCGCGAAGGCCGATGCAAGCCCGTCTCTGACATCGACGGCATCGAGCAGAGCGGCAATTTTGAACGACCCGAGATCGAAGGTGAAAACGCGGGGGCGGGCAGGGCTGATTCCGGACATTGGCCTTTGTACTTTGTGGCTGCCGGTTGCAACAGGTGCGACAGTGCGCTCCTCGCGAAAGGCTGTTGATCTCGGCTGATTTGACGTATGACGCCAGTCGTTGGACCTGGGAGAAAAAGCTCGGACATGCTCGGACGGCTGAACCATGTCGCGCTTGCGGTGCCGGATTTGACCGCCGCCGTTGCAGCTTACCGCAACACGCTCGGCGCCGAAGTGACCGAGCCGCAGGCGTTGCCGGAGCATGGCGTCACCGTGGTGTTCGTCGATGTCGGCAACACCAAGGTCGAGTTGCTGGAGCCGCTTGGCGAGGGCTCCCCAATCGCGGCATTCCTCGAGAAGAACCCGTCGGGCGGCATGCATCATCTCTGCTACGAGGTCGACGACATCCTGGCCGCGCGCGACCAGCTCAAGGCCGCCGGCGCCCGGGTGCTTGGTGACGGCAATCCCAAACCAGGCGCGCACGGCAAGCCGGTGCTGTTCCTGCATCCGAAGGATTTCTTCGGCACGCTGATCGAACTGGAGCAATCATGAGCTGGGTCTCGTTCACCGCGCTGTTTTTCGCGACCTGGTGGGTGGTGCTGTTTGCCGTCCTGCCGTTCAGCGTCAGAACGCAGGACGACGATCACGACGTGACGCTGGGCACGGTGCCGAGCGCGCCGCGCGGGCCGCATATGCTGCGTGCCGTGATCCGCACCACCATCGCAACGGCGGTCCTGATGGGCATTTTCTACGGCCTGACGCACGGGCTGGGATACAGCCTCAACGACATCCCGCACATCGTGCCGGATTTCAGCCCGACACCAGGGAAATAGACGTGGCGGCAAGGGTGCTCCGATAAGGTCGGAGCGCTGCGGATGGGATTGAGATGCCGCCCTGTACGGCGGCTACTGGCTGCTGACGCAAGGTCATGTAGCCTGCCAATTCGCGGCGCTAACCAGATGATTGCACAAAAAAAATGCAAGGCACAAGGCCTTGCAATTAAACGCGTCCGATCTGTTTCCGGTATCCGGCGGCAGCGAGTAACCGCGCCTAGATCGCATCCTCCCAAGACTTTGACCGCGTAGGAGAGCAGATTTTTTTCTGCCCTCTCGGTTATCGGGGCACATTAGCCCAACGGAAATGAAAATGTCACGAAGAATTTTGCCTTGAAACGGGCAATCTCGTGCTGCACTGCACAATAGTGCGGCAGGCTTTGCTTTTGAAACGTCCAGTCAGGGTCGACAGAGCCTTTGCGGCATGTTCGCAATTGACGCGCGCAAAGAATTGACGGCCAAACCCGAAGAGGTTCGGTGCGTTCCATTGTCGGCGCGGGTCGATCCGGAAGCGAGGGATTCGGGCTCGGAAGGGACCTACGTGGTGGGACGGCCGGGTTTCCATTCGGTCATGAAATCGCTATGAAGCCGGGGCAAGCAAGCCTGCGCCGCGCCGATTCTGGCGTGGCCATTCTCATTCACGGACCTGTCCATGCGTTTGTCGCGCTATTTCCTGCCTATCCTCAAAGAAAACCCGCGCGAGGCCGAAATCGTCTCGCATCGGCTGATGCTGCGCGCCGGCATGATCCGCCAGCAGGGGCAAGGCAGTTTTTCCTGGCTGCCGCTGGGCAAACGGGTGCTGGACAAGGTCTGCAAGATCATCCGCGAGGAGCAGAACCGCGCCGGTGCGCTGGAGATCCTGATGCCGACCATCCAGTCGGCCGATCTGTGGCGCGAGAGCGGCCGTTACAACGACTACGGCAAGGAGATGCTGCGCATCAAGGACCGGCAAGACCGCGACATGCTCTACGGTCCGACCAACGAGGAAATGGTCACCGAGATTTTTCGCGCTTACGTCAAATCCTACAAGGACTTGCCGCTCAACCTATACCACATACAGTGGAAGTTCCGTGACGAGGTGCGGCCGCGCTTCGGCGTCATGCGCTCGCGCGAATTCCTGATGAAGGACGCCTATTCCTTCGATCTCGACTTCGAAGGCGCGAGAGCCGCCTACAACCGGATGTTCGTGTCCTATCTCAGGACCTTCACGCGCATGGGCCTGCAGGCCATTCCGATGCGGGCCGACACCGGTCCGATCGGCGGCGATCTCAGCCACGAGTTCATCATCCTGGCCGACACTGGTGAAAGCCAGGTCTTCTGCCATCGCGATTACTTGTCGCTTGCCGTGCCCGGCGCGAACACCGACTTCGCCAATGACGGCGAGATAGCAGATATCGTCAAGACGTGGACGACGCCTTACGCCGCCACCGACGAGATGCATGACGAGGCGGCCTGGGAGAAGGTTCCGACTGGCGACCGGGTCTCGGCGCGCGGCATCGAGGTAGGCCATATCTTCCACTTCGGCGAGAAATATTCCAAGCCGATGGGGGCCAAGGTGACGGGGCCCGACGGCAAGGATCATTTCGCCTCGGGCGGCTCCTACGGTATCGGCCCGTCGCGGCTGGTCGCGGCGATCATCGAGGCCAGCCATGACGAGAACGGCATCATCTGGCCGGAAGCGGTGGCGCCGTTCGATATCGGCCTGATCAACATGAAGGCGGGCGATGCCGACTGCGATCGCGTCTGCGACGAACTCAACGCCGCCTTCACCGCCGCCGGCAAGGATGTGCTCTACGACGATACCGACCAGCGGCCGGGCGGCAAATTCGCCACCGCCGACCTGATCGGCCTGCCCTGGCAAGTGATCGTCGGGCCGCGCGGTGTCGCCGCCGGCGAGGTCGAGATCAAGAATCGCAAGACCGGCGAGCGCGTGACGCTGCCGATCGCCGACGCGGCCAAACACTTCGGTGCCGCCGCATGAGCGAGGCGGCGGCAGCGCGATCGGCGGGCGCCGGCCCTTTTTCCATCTTCGAGCGCACGGTCGCCTGGCGCTATTTGCGTTCGCGGCGCAAGGAGACGGTGATCTCGGTGATCGCCTCGATCTCTTTTCTCGGCATCATGCTGGGCGTCGCCACGCTGATCGTGGTCATGGCGGTGATGAACGGGTTCCGCGCCGAGCTTTTGACGCGCATCCTCGGCGTCAACGGCCATCTGATCGTGCAGCCGCTCGATTCGCCGCTTGAGGACTATGCCCAGGTCGCCAGGCGCATCAACGGCGTACCCGGGGTCAAATACGCCATCCCGCTGATCGACGGCCAGGTGCTCGCGCAAGGCAATGTCGGCGGCGGCACCGGCGCGCTGGTGCGCGGCATCCGGGGTGAGGATCTCGGCAAGATCGCCATCGTGGCCAGCAACATCAAGCAAGGCACGCTCGCCGATTTCGATACCGGCGAGGGTGTCGCCATCGGCAAGCGCATGGCCGAGAATCTCGGCCTGACGCTCGGCGATACGATTACCTTGATCTCGCCGGACGGGGATGTGACGCCGCTCGGCACCACGCCGCGCATGAAGGGCTACAAGATCGCGGCGATCTTCGAGGTCGGCATGTCCGAATATGACACGTCGATCGTCTATATGCCGTTCTCCGAAGCGCAGCTCTACTTCAACATGGACGGCCGGGCGCAGACGATCGAGATCTATGTCGACAATCCCGACGATGTCGACGCGCTGAAACCCAAGGTGGAAGCGGCGGCGCAGCGGCCGATCGACATGGTCGACTGGCGCCAGCGCAACGAGACCTTCTTTTCGGCTCTGCAGGTCGAACGCAACGTCATGTTCATGATCCTGACGCTGATCGTGCTGGTGGCGGCGCTCAACATCATTTCCGGACTGATCATGCTGGTGAAGGACAAGGGGCATGACATCGCCATCCTGCGCACCATGGGCGCCTCGCGCGGCGCCATCCTGCGCATCTTCCTGATGACTGGGGCGGCGATCGGCGTGACGGGCACGCTCGCCGGCGTGCTGCTCGGCGTCGTGATCTGCACCAATATCGAATCGATCCGCCAGTTCTTCTCCTGGATGACCGGCAAGGTGCTGTTCAACCCCGAGCTCTATTTCCTCAGCCAGTTGCCGGCCAAGATGGATCCGCGCGAGACGACCTATGTCATCATCATGGCGCTTGCGCTGTCCTTCCTGGCTACGGTGTTTCCGGCATGGCGGGCGGCCCGCCTCGATCCGGTCGAAGCCTTGAGGTACGAGTAGTGGCCGAAGTCATTATCGAGCTGAAGAGCGTCGAACGGCACTACGTCCAGGGGCCGCGCAAGCTCACCATCCTGAACGGCGCCGATTTCGCGCTGCGGCGCGGTGAAATGGTGGCGCTGGTGGCCCCGTCGGGCACCGGCAAATCGACGCTACTGCATACGGCCGGGCTGTTGGAGCGGCCGGATGCCGGCGACGTGATCCTGTCCGGACGCGCCTGTGGCCGGCTGTCCGACGACGAGCGCACCTCGATCCGCCGCAACGATGTCGGCTTCGTCTATCAGTTCCATCATTTGCTGCCGGAGTTTTCCGCGCTGGAAAACATCATGATGCCGCAGCTCATCAAGGGCCTGCCGCGCAAGGAAGCGTCCGAGCGAGCGGCGCAACTGCTCGACTACATGCAGATCGGCAAACGGGCGTCGCACCGGCCGTCGGAGCTTTCCGGCGGCGAGCAGCAGCGCGTCGCCATCGCGCGTGCGGTCGCCAATGCGCCGCTGGTGCTGCTCGCCGACGAGCCCACCGGCAACCTCGACCCGGTCACAGCCTCCTACGTGTTCGAGGCGCTGGAGGCACTGGTGCGGCAATCGGGCCTCGCGGCGCTGATCGCCACCCACAATCACGAGCTTGCATCGCGCATGGACCGGCGCGTCACGTTGGCCGACGGCAAGGTGGTGCCGCTCTAAGGACGATTCTCACCCGACGTGTACCGCGCGGGGTAGCTTAGAACCGCCAGTGAGCGCTCATTGCGATCAGAGTGGACGATATCGCGCTCGTCGCCAGGATGGCCAACCAAATTACGAGATTGCGAGAGAGGCGCCGCCGGCGACCTTGTCGCATACGCTTTCGCCAGCGTTCACCTTGATTTGCGCCTCCGTATTTCCCCATGTCGATCGCTCAGCAATGCCTCAGGCCCAGGCATTTTCGGCTCAGCCAAAATTTAATACAAGCGCTCGCTAATTTGTTCTTCCCGGGCTGAAGCCTACCTTGGCAAGCTTCCAACTCCCTCTCTTAGCGACCAATTAACGTTTCGCTAACCGTGCACAGTTCCCCGCCCATGGCCATACCTCCCAGCGGTTGACAATGGAACAAAATTAGAACAAATTAGAAACATATCAACAACAGGAGAGAGTTATGACCGATCTGGTTCAGGATGTCATCTCGCTGGTTTGCATGAGCGCGTTTCTTGTCTCCATGGCGATCTGGATCGGAGCCATGTGATCTGGCGGCGTCGGCCGTCGCTGTTTCTCGATGCCAATGCCGCCCCGCCGTTAAGCTTTTCTTGCCGCAGCAAAGTTAGGGTGCGGCTCCAAGGCAGGGAGCAACGTCCAGGTGTCGCCTATCGTCACGGCCATTCTCGTGGCCAGCAATCTCGGGCTGATCTTTCTCCTGATGACCGTGCCGCTTGGTTTGCGCACGGTCAGGTCGAGCCGCATCGTGGCGATGGACCGGCAGCGCCTGTGGCAGGCGCTGTGGCCGCTCGGCAGCGATGCCGGCTGGTCCGGCGAGATCCTGTCGGCGCAGCCGCTGGACGAAGAGGGCGTCGCCCGCATCACGCTCTCTTGGGAAGGCCGCGATGGCAAGCCGATAGAGCGCAGGGCGCGGTTTGAAGATGTCGTCGAGGGCAACCGCTTCTCGATGCGGGTGATCGAGGACACCGCGCTCGATAGCTCGTTCTGGAAGGACTATGGCGAGACCGCCGAACTGGTTTCGGAGGGAAGCGGCACGCGCGTGACGCTCAGCCGGACCGACCGGTACCGCGGCGTGGCTTTCCTGGTGTTTCGCTATTTCGCCATGCGCCGCGAGCTCTCCAAGCTGCAGCGTTGGGCAAGGACCGGGCAGTATCGCAAGGGTGGCTGGTTCGAGCATCCGCTGAGCCAGGTCGGCTTTGCCGTGCTGTCGGCATTGATGCTGTGGCCGTTCTTCGGGCTTCACCTCGGCGGGCTGGCGCTGGCCGCGATCCTGACGTCGGTGGTGGCGCTGCACGAACTCGGCCACATGGCGGCGTTCCGGCTGACGGGCCATCGCAGGGCGCGGATGATCTTCATCCCGCTGCTTGGCGGCATCGCCATTGGCGGCCGGCCCTATAACAGCCGTTTCGAAGTGGCCTTCGTGGCGTTGATGGGGGCGGGGTTCTCCGCCTTCCTGGTGCCGATCGTCATCGCCGCCAGCGTGCTTGCCGGCGGCGAGGGTCACAAGGCGGCTGCCGCGCTACTCGCCGCACTCGCAGGCTGCGCTGCCCTGTTCAACATCGCCAATCTGGTGCCGGTGTGGAAGTTCGACGGTGGCCAGGTGCTGCGCCAGATCTGCCCGGGGCCGGTCGTGCTGGCGCTGGCGTCCTTCTCGCTGCTTTCGGCGTTTCTGGCGCTTGGCTGGCGGGCCGGTTTTTCCCTGGGCTTCCTGCTCGCGGCCGGTGCGGTCTTTTCGATCCTAAGCCTGCTCACCGTCGGCAGCGGGGTGAAGCCACGCCACGAACTGGAGCCGATCGGCACTGTCGACCGTTTGGTCATCGCCGGGGCCTTGCTGGCGGTGTTCGCCATCCACGGCTGCGGCGTGTTGTGGGCGTCAGGGCAGTTGCTCTGAGCTGGTTGGGCCCGAAAGGATCAACCCGTCTTGCGGGCAGCCTCGGCCGGCAAAGCCGCCACGGGACCAAAAACATCCTCGAAGGCTGATTTCAGCGCCAGATCCAGATCGGCCATGCCGAGGGGCAGGCCGAGGTCGACGAGGCTAGTGACGCCGTGATCCTGGACGCCGCAGGGCACGATGCCGCCGAAATGGGAAAGGTCCGGCTCGACATTGATGGCAATGCCATGGAAGGTCACCCAGCGCCGCAGCCTTATGCCGATTGCCGCGATCTTGTCCTCGGCAGGTGAGCCGTCGGGCAAAGCAGGGCGATCTGGCCGTACCACCCAGACACCAACCCGGTCCTCGCGGCGTTCGCCGCGCACGTTGAAGGCGGCGAGCGTGCCGATGATCCACTGTTCGAGCGCCGCGACGAAGGCGCGCACGTCCTCGCGCCGGCGCTTCAGGTCGAGCATGACATAGGCGACCCGCTGGCCTGGCCCATGATAAGTGTATTCGCCGCCGCGTCCGGCCGCAAAGACCGGAAAGCGATCGGGTTCGATCAGGTCCTCGATGCGGGCGCTGGTGCCGGCGGTGTAGAGCGGCGGATGTTCGACCAGCCAGACCATTTCGCCGGCAGCCCCGCCGCGGATCGCCTCGGCGCGCGTCTCCATGAACGCAAGCGCATCGGGATAGGCGACAAGGCCCGGCGCGACCAGCCATTCCACCGGGGCCGAACCGGGCAAGGGCAGGAACGACGTGGCAATCTGGCTGCGTTCTGGCATGGCGTCTCTCTTGTCGCCTTCCATATGGCGACATCAGGCGGAAACGTCCAGTTCGCCGTGCGCTTGGGCGCCGAGCATCCGACGCGCCGGCAAGACAATGAGTGCTTGCTGGTTCAATTCGCAGCTGTGTCGTCAGGATGATTTGGTGCGGTCGAGAAGACTCGAACTTCCACGGGTTGCCCCACAGCGACCTCAACGCTGCGCGTCTACCAATTCCGCCACGACCGCACGTGGTAGAGCCGGAACCGACCGGCTCGCGGCGTGTAGCAAATCGTTTCCAGCGAAACAAGTGCGCCACGAGTATTTAATCGCTGGGAATGGCTATAACGGATCAATCGCTTTGCGCGCCCGGAAACGAAGGCGGCGGCGCGTCTTGGAGACTGCGTCGCCGCGTCCGTCTTTCGCCCGAACCTGCGGCTACGCCGCCTGCTTCCTCCGCGCCAGCGTATCTGCCACAACCTCGCCAAACGATGACGGCGTCGGCACGATGATGACGCCGGCCTCTTTCAGGATCTCGACCTTTTCCTGCGCGGACTCGCCGAAGGCCGAGATGATGGCGCCGGCATGACCCATGCGGCGGCCTTTGGGGGCGGACAGGCCGGCGATGTAGGCGATCAGCGGCTTCCTCATATTGTCGCGCGCCCAGATCGCGGCTTCGGCTTCCTGCGGTCCGCCGATCTCGCCGATCATGACCACGGCGTCGGTCTCGTCGTCCTGCTCGAACAGCTTCAGAACGTCCTTGAAGGAGGAGCCGTTGATCGGATCGCCGCCAATGCCGACGCTGGTCGACACGCCGATGCCGAGCGCCTTCATCTGCGAGGCGGCTTCATAGCCCAGCGTTCCCGAACGGCCGACGATGCCGATGCGGCCGGGCAGGTAGATCGAGCCGGGCATGATGCCCATCAGCGCCTGTCCCGGCGTGATGATGCCGGCGCAATTCGGCCCGACCAGCCGCATGCGGTCCTCGAAGCGGTAGCGGCGCATGTAGCGCTTGACCTGCATCATGTCCTGCGAGGGGATGCCGTCGGTGATGCAGACGCAGAGCTTTATCCCCGCATCCGCCGCCTCCATGATCGAATCGGCTGCAAAGGGCGGCGGCACGAAGACGATGCTAGCTTCGGCACGGGTCTCGCGCACCGCGCCCTTGACCGTGTTGAAGACGGGCAGGCCGAGATGCGTCTGGCCGCCCTTGCCGGGCGTGACGCCGCCGACGAGCTTGGTGCCGTAGCGCTTCATGTCCTCGGCATGGAAGCTGCCGATCTTGCCGGTGAAACCTTGCACGATGACGCGTGTGCTGCGGTTGAGCAGGATTGCCATTTTTCCGTCCTCCCTCAGGCTGCTTTTTTGTTGGTGGCCACGCGCCAGGCGGCGACGGCTTTTTCGGCGGCTTCGGCGAGCGTGTCGGCGACGATCACCGCCTCGCCGGAATCGGCCAGGATCTTGCGCCCTTCCTCGGCCCTGGTGCCGGACAGCCGCACCACCAGCGGCACGTTGACGCCGACCTCGCGGATCGCCTTGATGACGCCCTCGGCGACCCAGTCGCAACGGTTGATGCCGGCAAAGATGTTGACCAGGATGGTCTCGACATTCTTGTCGCCGAGCACGGCGCGGAAGGATTTCGCGACCCGCTCGGGCGAAGCGCCGCCGCCGATGTCGAGGAAGTTGGCCGGCTCGCCGCCAGCGATCTTGATCATGTCCATCGTCGCCATGGCGAGCCCGGCGCCATTGATGATGCAGCCAATATTGCCGTCGAGGCCGACATAGGAGAGGCCGCGATCGCTGGCGAAGGTTTCGCGCGGGTCTTCCTGGCTCTTGTCGCGCAATTCGGAGATTTCGGGCCGCCGGAACAGCGCGTTCTCATCGAACGACATCTTGGCGTCGAGCGCCACCAGGCTGCCGTCACGGGTCACCACCAGCGGATTGATCTCCAGCATCGAGGCGTCGTAGTCGCGGAACACCTGGTAGCAGCTGAAGATGGTCTCGGTCGCCTTGCCGATCAGGCTGTCCTCCAGCCCGAGCCCGAAGGCGATCTCGCGCGCCTGGAAGCGCTGCATGCCGACGCCAGGATCGACGGTGGCGCGGATGATCGAATCGGGTGCCTTCTCGGCTATCTCCTCGATCTCCATGCCGCCGGCGGCCGAGGCCACGATCATGACGCGCTCTTCCTTGCGGTCGAGCACGAAGCCGAGATAGAGCTCCTGCGCGATGTCGACGGCTTCCTCCAGATAGAGGCGCGAGATCAGCTTGCCACGCGGGCCGGTCTGGTGCGTCACCAGCTTGCGTCCGAGCATGGCTTCGGCGGCGCTGGAAATTTCCTCATCATTGGCGCAGAGCTTGATGCCGCCGGCCTTGCCGCGCGCGCCGGAATGAACCTGCGCCTTCAGCACCCATTTGCCGCCGCCGATCTCGCGCGCCCGGTAGGTCGCCTGTTCGGGGCTGTAGGCCAGGCCGCCACGCGGCACATGGATCCCATGCCGGGCGAGCAGTTCCTTGGCTTGGTATTCGTGGATGTCCATTCTTTTCTCCTCCCCAAATCGTCAAAGTGCCGCGACGTGCTGTTGGCCGGCGCGTTCGATGGCGTCGTTGACCACCAGAACGTTGCGCGCCATGCGTTCCGACGCGGCGTCGATCATCTTGCCGTCGAGCGCGGCGGCACCCTTGCCCTGCGCCTCCGCCTCTTTCAGCACTTCGAGGATGCGGCGGGCGCGCGTGACTTCCTTCTCCGGCGGCGAGAAGACGTCGTTGGCCAAGGCAATCTGCGAGGGATGGATCGCCCATTTGCCTTCGATGCCGAGCGCGGCGGCGCGCCTGGCGGCCGCCTTGTAGCCTTCCGGGTCGGAGAAATCGCCGAACGGTCCGTCGATGGCGCGCAGGCCGTAGGCGCGGCAGGCGACGGTCATCCGCGACAGGGCGAAATGCCACTGGTCGCCGGGATAGTCGGGATTGAGGCCGCCAATATTGACGGTCCGCGCCTTGCAGCTTGCCGCATAGTCGGCAACGCCGAAATGCATGGCTTCCAGCCGTCCAGGGGTGGCGGCGATAGCCTCGACATTGGCCATGCCGAGCGCGGTCTCGATCAGGGCTTCCAGGCCGACACGGGTCTTGAAGCCCTTGGCCATCTCGATCTGGTTGACCATGGCCTCGACCATGTAGAGGTCGGCCGGAACGCCGACCTTGGGCACCAGTATGGTGTCCAGCCGGTCGCCGGCCTGCTCCATGACGTCGACAACGTCGCGGTACATGTAGTGCGTGTCCAGCCCGTTGATGCGCACCGAGACGGTCTTGCCCTTGGCGCGCCAGTCGATGTCGTTCAGGGCCTGGATGATGTTCTTGCGTGCGCGTTCCTTGTCGGGCGGCGCGACGGCGTCCTCAATGTCGAGGAAGACGAAGTCGGCGGCGCTGTTGGCCGCCTTGTCCATCATCTCCGGGCTGGAGCCTGGAACCGCCAGTTCGCTGCGCTGCAGCCTGAGTTTCTTGAGGTGGTTAATGGTGTGGCTCATCGTCGACTCCCTCAGGCGGCTTCGGCGACCGGCAGCGCGGCCGAGGCGCGGAAATGCTGGATGGCGGCGCCGACGCCGGAGCCCGGCGCCAGCCGGACGCCACAATCGAGCAGCGCCATTTCCGCCGCCGAAAGCGAGGCCAGAACCATCACCTCGTTCAGCCAGCCGAGATGGCCAATGCGGAAAACCTTGCCGAACACCTTGTTGAGGCCGCCGCCCAGCGAGGTCTGGTAGGCCTGGTAGGCGCGCTTGACGACGTCGCCGCTGTCGATGCCGTCCGGCACGAGAATGGCGCTGACCGTGTCCGAATGCCATTTCGGCGCCTTGGCGCAGAGCTTCAGGCCCCAGGCGTCGACCGCCTTGCGCACACCTTCGGCGAGGCGATGGTGGCGGGAGAAGATGGTCTCCAGCCCTTCCTCGGCGATCAGGTCGAGCGAGGCGCGCAGGCCGCGCAGCAATTGTGTAGCCGGGGTGTAAGGGAAATAGCCGGCATCGTTGGCGCGGATCATGTCCTCGAAGGAGAAGAAACAGCGCCGGTGGGTGGCGGTTCTCGAAGCGACGAGCGCCTTCCTGCTCACCGACAAGAAGCCGAGGCCGGCCGGCAGCATGAAGCCTTTCTGCGAGCCGCTGACGGCGCAGTCGACGCCCCATTCTTCCTGGCGAAAGTCGATCGAGCCGATCGACGAGACGCCGTCGACGAAAAGAAGGGCAGGGTGGTTCGCATCGTCGAGCGCGGCGCGGCAGCCGGCGACGTCGCTGGTGACGCCTGTCGCCGTCTCGTTCTGTGTGCAGAAAATCGCCTTGATGCGGTGCGTCTTGTCCGCCTTCAGCCGCTCCGCATAGAGTTCCAGCGGAACGCCGGTTCCCCATTCGCAGTCGATGACGTCGACCTCGAAACCGAGCCGTTCGGCCATGTCGACCCACAGATGCGAGAACTGGCCGAAACGCGACATCAAAACGCGGTCGCCTGGGCTGAGCACATTGGTCATCGCCGCTTCCCAGGCTCCGGTGCCCGAGGACGGGTAGATGAAGACGCGGCCGGTCTCGTTCTTGAAGACCCGTTTGATGTCCTCGAACAGCGGCAGAGTGAGGTCGGGGAAGGTGGCCGCGCGCATGTCCTCCATCGGCAGGTTCATCGCTTGGCGTACCTGCTCGGGGATATTGGTCGGCCCGGGAATGAAAAGATGGGTGAAACCGGCCATGATGCGAACTCCTCCTGATCCAGCAAAGCGGTGGTGGGAGTTTCGTTTCGACGGCCGATGCCGACAACACCTTGGCGGGTAAGATCTCACCGCATGCGGGTGGGTATGGCCTACCCGGTCGCCCTACCCGAAAGGCTGCCTTTGGCTACGCCTCTCTCGTGAATAGAGCGCGACCGCCATGGCGCGGTTGCGGACGTCCAGCTTGTCGTACAGATTCTTGAGATGGTACTTGACGGTGTTTTCGGAGATGCCGGTCCGGGTGGCGATCTGCAAATTGGTCCAGCCGTCGGACAATACCGCCAGCAGTTCACGCTCGCGCACGGTAAGCCGGGATAGAGGCGTATCGTTGACCTTGTTGATGTCAATATAGGGGATGCAGATGCGGCCGTGCGCGACAGCCAGGATCGTGTCGAAGATGATGGCGGGATCGTCGAACTGGAAGCAGTAGCCCTGGGCCCCCAGGCGCACGCACTGTTTCAGGATGCCGATGTCATGGTCGTTTGAAAAGACCGCGATGCGAACGTCGAGCTTGCGGGTCTGGACCTCGGCCAGGACATCAGCGCCATCCATGTCGGAGAGCTTCCAGCCGATCACGGCGACATCGAACTCCTGGACCGCTGCCAGCTCCAGGAAATGCCTGCCGCTTTGTACGGAGGCCAAAAGCTCGAAGCGCCCGTCGCAGTCCAGCATTTCGCGCAGAGCCGATATGACGAGCGGATTGCGTTCGGCCACGACCACGCGAACGCGCCGCTCGTCGATTGCCTTGTTTTCTGTCCGCGACCTGATCTTCAAGGGCTTCCGGCTTTTTTGTTGCGGCTTGGGGGTCCAGCCGATGCCTGGACCTGCATCATGACAATTCTGCCCCAATCGCGCACGGGTGCTCTTTCCCCAGCGACATGCGCTGTCGCGTGGCCGGGCCACAAGCACACCCGCTTTTGACGGAATCGACCAGGTTGCGCACGCCGGACAATGTCGCGTCGGTGGAAAACGACGCCTTTGCGCAAGCGGGATTTTCGGCTGAATTCCCGTGCGTTGGAGCGACGGGCTGCGAAATCGAATCATGCCGCCGCTCCAAATTTCTTGTTTGTGGTCGGACCCAAAACCGATTTCCACTTTTCGGAATCATGGTCTAGACCTGACTGGCAACCTTTCCGGGATTCTGATGGCTGGAGACGCTGGTGGAAGGCCAGGACAAGCAGACGACCTCCGCCAAGGCGGCTGACGACGCCCACGCCGACATCTATGGCGAGGACGGCGCGGTTCTTTCGTCCTTCCTTGCCCAGATCGGTGCGGCGATCGCCGACCGCGACACGCTGACACTCAAGCGCGAAGTCGACGACCTGCACCAGTCGGAACTTGGCGACCTCATCGAGGCGCTGCATCCCGAGCAGCGGCGCGCGTTGGTCGAGCTGCTGGGCGCCGACTTCGATTTTTCCGCGCTGACCGAAGTCGACGAGGCGATCCGCATGGATATCGTCGACAATCTGCCCAATGCGCAGATCGCGCAGGCCGTGCAGGCACTCGATTCCGACGACGCGGTCTACATTCTCGAAGACCTCGAGCCGGAAGACCAGGACGAGATCCTGTCGCAGCTGCCGTTCACCGAGCGGATCAGGCTGCGGCGCTCGCTCGACTACCCGGAAGAGACCGCCGGGCGGCGCATGCAGACCGAGTTCGTCGCTGTGCCGCCTTTCTGGACCATCGGCCAGACCATCGACTACATGCGCGAGGACAAGAACCTTCCGGACCGCTTCAGCCAGATCTTCGTCATCGATCCGACCTTCAAGTTGTTGGGGGCCATCGATCTCGACCAGATCCTGCGCGCCAAGCGCGCGGTCAAGGTGGGGGAGGTCATGCATGAGACGCGGCACGCCATTCCCGCCACCATGGACCAGGAAGAGGCGGCGCGGGAATTCGAACAATACGACCTTCTGTCGGCCGCGGTCGTCGACGAAAACGAACGGCTGGTCGGCGTGCTGACCATCGACGATGTCGTCGACGTCATCCAGCAGGAGGCGGAGGAAGACCTGCTGCGCATGGGCGGCGTCGGTGACGAAGAGCTCTCCGACAGCATTCTGGCGACCTCGCGCTCGCGCGTTCCCTGGCTGCTCGTCAATCTGCTGACGGCATTCCTGGCGGCATCGGTGATCGGCCTGTTCGACCACACGATCGAGCGGATTGTGGCACTCGCCGTGCTGATGCCGATCGTGGCCGGCATGGGCGGCAATGCCGGTTCGCAGACCATGACCGTCACCGTGCGGGCGCTGGCGACCAGGGATCTCGACATCTACAACGCCGGCCGCATCATCCGCCGCGAGATGGGCGTCGGCTTCATCAACGGCATCGTCTTCGCCGTGCTGATCGGCATCGTCGCCGCAAGTTGGTTCCGCGACCCTAATCTCGGCGGCATCATCGCGGCGGCCATGATCATCAACATGTTCGTGGCGGCCCTTGCCGGCATCCTGATCCCGCTGCTGCTCCATAGGTTCAAGGTGGATCCCGCGGTCGCTTCGGCGGTTTTCGTCACCACGGTCACCGATGTCGTTGGATTCTTTGCCTTCCTCGGCCTCGCGAGCTGGTGGTTCGGCGTCCGGTAAGTGTCTCAATTGACTTTTACGTAAATGCCGTGCGAGGCTTGTGCGGGGTGCCGCGTCGATTCCGGCGGGCAAGGGTTTGGTTCGGGACAGAAGGGAGACGCCGCATGGCGATCGCCTGGAATTCCGGCAGGGAGTGACAATGCGGGAATATTATTCGATCACCGAACTGACCCGCGAATTCGACGTGTCGACGCGGACGCTGCGTTTCTATGAAGACGAGGGATTGGTGCAGCCGGTGCGGCGCGGCCGCACACGCCTGTTTCGCCCTTCCGACCGCCACCTCATCCGGCAGATCATGCGCGGAAAACGCCTCGGCTTCTCGATCAACGAGATCCGCGAGATCATCCAGATGTACAAGGAGCCGCCGGGCGAGGTCGGGCAGCTCAAGCTGATGATCAAGCGCATCGAGGAAAAGCGCGAAGACCTCAGGCAGAAACGTCGCGACCTCGAGGAGACACTGGCCGAACTCGATCAGGCCGAGGAGTCTTGCGTCGAGCGGCTGGTCGAGCTCGGCGTCAACACCTAACCCTGCTCAAATCCAGCGCCGCACTCGTTTTGCATAGTCGCGGTATTTCTTGCCGAATTTCGCCGCCAATATCTTTTCCTCGCCCTCGATCGCGACCTTCTGAGTGATGAAGGCCGCGACGAAGGCAAGCAGGAAGAACCAGGCGATGCCCGAGACGAAGGCGACGCCGATCAACAGCAGCGTGTTGGCCAGGTACATCGGATTGCGGCTGACGCCGAAGGGGCCGGTCGTGACGAGATGATCGGGCACGGCGTTGGGATTGAGCGTGGTCCTGGCCCGTATCATGGTGCGGATCGCTGTGAACCAGAGTACGGCCACGGCGAACAATGCCACCCAGCCGGCGGCGAACAAGATGTCGCCAAGGAGATCGCCGATCCAGGGCAGCGGGATGTAGAGGCCGAGCACGACACTGATGAGGATGGCGGCGGCGTAGATCACCGGCGGCCACGGTACCAGCCCAGGCTTCGGCCCGGTCGCAGGCTTCGGTTCGATCCCAGGTTTTGGCCCGATCATTGTGTCCCTCCCTCCGTCATCTTGTCGTCGGTCTTGGCGGTGCACGTTGCGGCAAGATCGGACAGATGCGCCCTGAAGTCCGCAGTCTGGTCGTTGTTGAAGAGCCGATCAAGAGAGGCTTCACCTTCGAGCGTTTCGAGCATGCAGCCGCAATAGCTCGAACAGAAGGTTGCGTTGCGCATCTGCTCGCACGATCGCTGGCAGGTTTTCAGGAAATTGACCTGCGGGGTTTCGACCTGCGCCGGCATCACTTGCGAGAACAGCCAGACGCAGCCGATCAGCAGCGGCTGGTGGATCAGGTAGAAAGCCAGGCTGTGGCGGCCGATGAAGACCAGCGGGTTGGACCAGCGTCCGGGCGCCAGGTTCGCCAGGCGTGCCCTTATGCCGGAGGTGGAGGCGAATTTCGCCACCGCAATGCCCGTAAGCACGGCGCCGAACCAAGGGAATAGCGGAACGTAGTCGTTGGAGCGCGGATTGATCGCCGACAGGCCGATCCACCAGAGCCAGGGATGATCGAGAGCCTCGAAGCGCAGGTAGACTGGTGCCGCGATGACGAGCGCGGCGACGGCAAGCGTCAGCAACGCCGGCAAGCGCAGGAAGGCGAGGCCGAGCAGGCTGGCGAGCGCGATCTCGTGCAGGATGCCGAAGAAGATGAACCCGTCGGGCGTGGCGATGCGAGTGACGACCGAAATGGCGACCGCCGCGCCGGCGATCATGGCGAACCGCTTCCAGAAGCCGTTCCAGCGGATCTGTCGGCCATGGGCGAGATAGAGGCTGACGCCAACCAGGAACAGGAAGGTCGATGCGATGCAGCGGGCGTAGAACTTCCACCAGCCGAAGGCGGTGAGGCCAGGATCGGTGTAGCCGAAGAATTCCAGGTCCCAGGTGAAGTGGTAGCTCGCCATCGCGATCAGCGCGATGCCGCGCAAGATATCGATGGCGACGATGCGCTTCGATGGCTGCGGGACGGGTGCGGTCGGCGTGTGGATGCTCATGGTCTCGCGATCTGATTCAGCCCCTCCACGACGACTATCACGGTTGCACCGGATAGAAGAAGACCGGTCGCCTTGGCCTGGACCGCGCGGCGGGGTCCGCGCCAGCCGCCGGGTTGGGCCAGCGCGGAAAAGTCTTTGACCGGCTTCGCTTTTTGCCGGATGTGCGTCGGTTTCCTCTTAATGGGCCTGAAATGTCCACGGCAGATTCGACGCCGCGATTCTGCTTTGGGGAAGCAATGTCCACCCATGTTCGCCATCCGATCTGGCTTCCGGCCCTCAAGGCCGCGGATGCGCGCACCTTCGCCTCGCTTTACGCGGTCGAATCCTTCGCCCGCGCCATGGTGTCGAGCGTCATACCGATCCAGGCCTACGAGATTCTCCACAACGAGCAGATCGTCTCGATACTTTACACCGCCGTGTCCCTGCTCGGCCTGTCGGTGACCTTGTTCATGCCGATGCTGATCCGCCGCTTCGCGCGGCGCTGGGTCTACACGGCGGGCGCCTGCCTGCTCGCTATCGGCTCGCTGTTCTTCGTCACCCATACGCTCGCCGGGCAACTGGCCGGGATGCTGTGCCGGGTGATGGGCGCCAGCGCGCTGTCGATCACGCTCAACCTCTACATCATGGATCACATCCGCAAGACCGATTTCATGCAGGCCGAATCGCTGCGCATGGCGTGGTCGATGGTTGCCTGGACCTGCGGGCCGACGCTCGGCATTTTTCTCTATACGCGCTTCGGCATTTATGCCGCGCATGGCGCGGTGGCGGTGTTCGCCATGGCTTTACTGGCGCTGTTCTGGACCTATCGGCTGAGCGACAACCAGTCGATCCGCCCGGGCAAGACACGACCGGCCAATCCGCTCGCCAACATCGGCCGCTTCGTCGCGCAGCCGAGGCTGAGATTGGCCTGGCTGATAGCCTTCGGCCGTTCCTGCTTCTGGACGACCTTCTTCGTCTATGGACCGCTGTTCATGGTCATCACCGGCGAGGGCGAATTGGCCGGCGGCCTGCTGGTCTCGGCCGGCAACGCGCTGCTGTTCATGGCGATCTTCTGGGGCAAGGCGGGGAATCGCTTCGGCGGCCGCAGGACCATGACATTTGCCTATTTCGCCATGTCGGCGACGCTGCTGGCGGCCGGTGCCGTGGGCGAAACCGTGCCGTTGCTCACCGGTGCCTTCCTGCTGTGCGGCGCCTTCTTCACCATCGCGCTCGACGCGCTGGGTTCGACCGCCTTCATGCGCTCGGTGCGCTCCTATGAGCGCGCGCAGATGGCGGCGGTCTACCGCACCTATCTCGATTTTTCCGAACTGACGCCGCCGCTGGTCTATTCGGTGGTGCTGGCCTTCTTCGGCCTGGGCTCGGTGTTCGTCACGCTCGGACTGCTTGCCGCGTTCTGCGGCTTCATGACCTGGCGATATCTGCCGAAGTCGCTGTGATCTTCAGGCCTCGGGTGAGCGCGCAGCGTGCCGTTCGCGCACCCAATCGTGGAAGCGGTGAAGGTCGTACTCCTCGGGCATCAGCACGCCAGCTGTATGACGCATCGAGCGCAGGCCCTTCTGGTTGACCTCGCAGATTGCCGCGTCCTCCTCCAGCACCTGTGTGCCGAAGGCAACGATGTTGTCGACGTTGGTCTCAGCGAGCGCCTCGGGCGCGAACAGCCATTCCGCGGTCAATTCGGTCTGTTCGGGACCGAGCGGCGTAAGCCGCACGGTCCTGACATAGTCGACATGGCCGACAATGAACATCGACGGCAGGTTGGTGGCGTAAGTCTGACCGGCGGTTCGTTCCGCCGGCGTCAAGCCCGGGAAGACCGGCCCGTGCGCCTGCCCATCACGCGACCATGTCTCAGCCCCGGTGCGCAGGCCGCCGGAAAATTCCGGCGCGTCATTGTCGGCGTGGCGGAGCCATTCGGGATCGTCATGCCGGCTCATCAGGCCGCGGCCATAGATCGGCACCAGCCGCGACAGGTCCTTGTGGACGCCCGGGCAGTGCAGGCACTCGTTGAAGTTTTCCCAAAAAATCTTCCAGTTGCAGTTCATCACCTTGCGCAGCACGTGCCCTGATACCAGCGTTTCCAGCGGCCAGTTGCCGAAGTCGCCGGAGGCCGGGTCGAAGGAGGATTGCGCCGAGCTGGCGGCATCTTCCGCAAGATTGACGAAGACGAAGCCCCGCCACACCGAGAGCGCGACGCGATAAAGCGGGTGATCGGCCTTGTCGAAGCCGTCAGGCAGCGATTTCGACAGCACGCGCACCAGATCGCCACGCAGCGAATAGGACCAGGCGTGATACGGGCAGGTGATCAGCCGCGCCTTCAGCCGGCCCTGGCTTTCCTGGCAAAGCTGCGAGCCGCGATGCCGGCAGGTGTTGTGGAAGGCATGCAACTCGCCGGTGTCGTCGCGGAGCAGGAGGATTTCCTGCGTACCGACGCGGAAGGTGCGGAACGCCAAAGGCTGGGCAAGGTCGGCCTCGCGGCAGACGAGCAGCCAGTTCCTGTACCAGATGGCGTCGAGATCGCGCTGATAGTTGTCCTGGTCCCAATAGGCCGACGAGGGCAGCGTCGGCTCGGTTCGAGTCAGGCCGTTATAGGGCACGCACTCGCTGGCATTGGGCTGCATGGCTGGTTTCCCGTGAGGGGTGCCAGCCGACACCCGGCCATGAAGTTTGTCAATCGGGACGGGATGAGGGCAGCTTCGCCGATACGGCGCTCCTGCGCTGGCGGCTGTCGGAATTTGGTTTGCCGGGCGCGGCGAATTTCCCTATAGTCCCCGATGTCGTCGGTTCCTTTTTGGAGCCAAGAGGGAATGCGGTGCGGGCAGGAATTCCTGCCCAATGCCGTGGCTGCCCCCGCAACTGTGTGCGGTAGTCCTCTCCATATGCCACTGAAGATTTTTCTTCGGGAAGGTGGGGAAGGGCGCTTATCCGCGAGCCAGGAGACCTGCCGGCGACAGGAAACTGACTTCGATGCCCTCGGGTGGAGGGCGAAAGGACAAGACATGACTACCGCTTCCGTCTCCCTCGGCGCCTCCGTCTCCTCGCAGTCGCGCTTCATGCAGCTCGCGCTTGCGGCGCTGCTCGGCATCTTCGTCGTCGGCTTTGTCGGCTTCTCGCATATCGATGCGGTCCACAATGCTGCCCACGACTATCGCCACTCGATGGCGTTTCCCTGCCACTAACGAGGATCCGACATCATGAATCTGTTTCGCAACGTCGTGTTCGTCGCGGCGATCGCGGGGCTCGTGGCCGGTGTCGTTCTCGCCTGCATGCAGGCCTATGCCACCGTGCCGCTGATCCTCAAGGCGGAAGTCTACGAAAAGGCCGGCGGCGGCCACCACCATGATCACGCGGCCGCACCAGCGGCGACCGATGATGCCATGAGCACGGTGGCGCCCGCTGGGAATGCCATGAGCTCTGCCGCGCCCGCGGGCACCGATGCCGTGACACCGGCGGAGGAAGACGAAGGCTGGGCGCCAGCCGACGGTTTCGAGCGTTTCGCCTTTAGCGTGGTTGCCAACATCGTCACCGGGATCGGCTTCGCGCTGGTCCTGGTCGCGGTTTCCGAGTTCTTCGGCGGCGTCGGCAACTGGCGCCAGGGTGTGTTCTGGGGCCTGGCCGGCTTTGCCGTGTTCACACTGGCACCGGGTCTCGGACTGCAGCCGGAACTGCCGGCAATGCCGGCGGCCGATCTTCTGCCGCGCCAGATCTGGTGGACGGCGACGGCGGCCGCGACCGCGACCGGCCTGGGCCTGATCGTGTTTCGCAGATCGTTGCCATTGACCATCCTCGCCGTCTTGCTGATCGTCGCGCCACATGTCGTCGGCGCGCCGCAGCCCGACAGTTTCGAAACACCGATCCCGGAAGGCCTACACCATCAGTTCGTGGTGGCGGTGACGGTGACCAATCTGGTGTTCTGGCTGGTGCTCGGCGCGATCGTGGGCGTGGTGCGCAGGCGCTTCACCGGCATGGCGACCAGCCTGCGCGACAGCTTTGCCTGATCGCGGCAGGCTGACCTTCATCATCGGTGGTGCGCGCTCCGGCAAGAGCGCGCACGCCGAAACCCTGATGACGGCATTGCCCTCGCCATGGGCCTATATCGCCACGGCGCAAGCCCATGACGACGAGATGCGCGAGCGGATCGCGCTGCACCGCTCGCGGCGCGGTGAGGGCTGGTCGACCATCGATGCGCCACTCGACCTCGCCGAAGCGCTGGAGGCGTTGCCAGACGGGCAGCCGGTGCTTGCCGACTGCGTGACGCTGTGGCTGACCAATCACATGCTGGCCGATCACGACGTCGAGGCCGCGTGCCGGCGGCTGGCGGACGTGCTGTCGCGGCCGCGCGGACCGTGGTTCGTGGTAACGAACGAGGTCGGGCAAGGCATCGTGCCCGACAACGCACTGGCGCGTCGGTTTCGTGACGATGCCGGCCGGCTCAACCAGCGGGTCGCCGCGATTGCCGACACGGTGCTGCTCATGGTGGCGGGGCTACCGCTCAAGGTGAAGTGAAATGACCGATATCGACGACAAGGATGAAGAACGCCATCGCGCCAAGATGGCCAAGCGCAAGGCGGTGCAGGACGCCGAGGTTGCGGGCAAGACGATCGAGAAGGGGTTGCTGATCGTCAACACCGGTCCCGGCAAGGGCAAGACCACGGCCGCCTTCGGTCTCGCGCTGCGCATGCTCGGCTACGGCAAGCGCGTCGGCGTCGTCCAGTTCATCAAGGGCAAGTGGCACACCGGCGAGAAGGACGCCTTTGCCGTCTTTGGCGACCGTGTCGTCTGGCACGCAATGGGCGAGGGTTTCACCTGGGAGACGCAGGACCTGAAGCGCGACATCGCTGCCGCCGAGGCCGCCTGGGCCAAGGCTCTGGAATTGATCGGCGATCCTTCGATCAGCCTTGTCGTGCTCGACGAGCTCAACATTGCCTTGCGCTACGACTATCTCGCTCTCGACAAGGTGGTTGCGGCGCTCAAGGCTCGCCGCGAAGGCCTGCATGTCGTCGTCACCGGCCGCAACGCCAAGCCGGCACTGATCGAGGCGGCGGACCTGGTCACCGAGATGGGGGTGACAAAGCACCATTTCTCGGCGGGCGTGAAAGCGCAGCAAGGCATCGAGTTCTAGAAAACCAGAACGGCGATCAGCGCGACCAGGCCGAACAAGCCGATCAGCAGGTAGTCCGCGACCCGGTAAAGCTTGAGCGCCCGCCTGATATCGCCGCTGTCGACATCGCGGCGGCCGCCTTCGCCCATGAAGATGTCGTCGACCATGACACCGCCATAGCTGCGTGGTCCGGCGAGCGCGAGCCCGAGCGCGCCGGCCATGGCCGCTTCCGGCCAGCCGGCATTGGGCGAGCGGTGTTTTTTCGCGTCGCGCCGTACCGCCTTCCAGGCGTCGCGGGGGTCGGCGTCCTCGACCAGGAGGGAAGCGAGCACGATCAGCAGCGCCGTCAGCCGCGATGCAGGCAGGTTGATCCAGTCGTCGAAGCGCGCCGCCGCCCAGCCGAAGGCCTCATGGCGCGGAGTCCGGTGGCCGACCATCGAATCGGCGGTGTTGGCCGCCTTGTAGGCCGCGCCGCCGGCGAGCCCTCCGACCCCGGTCCAGAAGGCGGGGGCGACGATGCCGTCGGAAAAATTTTCCGCCAGGCTCTCGATCGCGGCGCGGCAGACGCCGGCGCGGTCGAGCATCTCGGGATCACGGCCGACGATCCGCGAAACGGCGGCCCGGCCCATGTCGAGGCCTCCGCTGTCGAGCGCGTCGGCGACGGCTTCGACATGCTCGTAAAGGCTTTTCTGCGACAGAAGCGATGTCGCCAGAAAGACGGCAATGATCCATCCCAGGGGGACGAACCAGAGCAGAACAAGCTGCACGCCAAGGCCTGCTATCGCCGGCACCAGCACAATGACCAGAAGCGCCTGGACACCACGTTGGCGACGCAACGCGTCGGGATCAGTGGCGCGGTTGAGCCGCAAGTCGAGAAAGGATATCAGCCTGCCGAACCATGTCACCGGATGGCCGATGGCGCGAAACAGCCAGTCGGGATAACCAAGGGCGAATTCGGCAATTAATGACAGGAAAGCGATCAGGACTGACATGAAGCTTCTTGAAGGAGCGGTGGACCATGGTGGAAGTCTTGGCCGGGCAAGGGCGCTTTTCCCCAATGCCGTGCTGCCTTTCGTCGACCTCTCGACCGGTATCAATCCGCACTCCTACCCGCTTTTCGACCTGCCCGCCACCTCGCTGTGGCGATTGCCAGAGGCCGCGCGTGGGCGCGAACTGATAGAGATTGCGGCCAACACCTATGGCGCGCCTTCCCCAGCAAGCGTTGTGGCGGCCCCTGGCACACAGATCCTGTTGCCGCGCGTCGCCTCGCTGGTGAGGCCCGGCAAGGCAATGGTGCTGGGGCCGACCTATGCCGAACACGCCCGGGCGGCGGCGATTGCCGGGCACGACGTGGTCGAGGTCAGCGATTTCGCGGCGCTGGCGGAAGCCGACCTCGCCATCATAGTCAATCCGAACAATCCCGATGGGCGCGTCGTCGAGCGCGACCGGTTGCTGGTGCTGGCCGCTGGACTTCGCGCCAAGGGCGGGCTGCTGGTCGTCGACGAGGCGTTCATGGATGTCGGTCCACGCGAGCACAGCCTCGCCGGCGATGTCGGCCAGGGCGGCATCGTCGTGCTGCGTTCCTTCGGCAAGTTCTTTGGTTTGGCCGGCCTGCGGCTCGGGTTCGCGCTTGCCGACGCGCCGACGGCTGAACGGCTGGACATGCAGTTCGGGCCGTGGGCTGTCGCAGGACCGGCCCTGGAATATGGCATCCGCGCGCTCGCCGATCTCGATTGGCAGGATGCGATGCGGGCCTCGCTGGCGGAAGCGACGGTGCGGCTCGATGCGCTGTTTAGCCGTTTCGGTGTTCCCGTCGCGGGCGGCACCACGCTGTTCCGCTATCTCAGCCTGCCCGATGCCGGCGGCCTGTTTTCCGGGCTTGGCCAGAGCGGTATCCTGCTGCGGCATTTCTCCGAACGGCCGCATGCCTTGCGCGCCGGACTGCCGGGGAGCGAGGAGGAATGGCGCAGGCTCGAATCCGCCCTTGCCGTTTGGGCGTCGCGGCGCGAGGATCGTTCGAAAGGTTTCAAACAATGATCCATGTCTGCTCATTGGCGAAAATCGAGGAAGTGGTGGCCAGGACCGGCGCCGACCGCATGCTGTCGCTGCTCGCCGTCGGAACGGACGTAGTCCGACCGGCCTCGATCCCAAGGAAAAACCATCTGCACCTGGTCATGCACGACATCGCCGTGGCGCAGGACGGCATGACCATGCCGGGCGAGGAGCATGTCCGTAACCTGCTCGATTTCGCACGCCGCTGGGACCGGGCGAAACCAATGCTGGTGCACTGCTATGCTGGCATCAGCCGTTCGACCGCCTCGGCTTATATCATCGCCGCGGCTTTGGCGCCGAAACGCAACGAGGAGGAACTGGCGCGGACGCTGCGAGCGCTGTCGCCTTCGGCGACGCCCAATCCGCGGCTGATCGCGGTGGCCGACGCGCTGCTCGAGCGCAGCGGCCGCATGATCGAGGCGATCGAGTCGATCGGGCGCGGCGCCGACGCCTTTGAAGGCACGCCGTTCGCCCTCAAGATCGACGGCTAGCTATTTCAGCCACTCCGCGAGCTTGGCCTTGCGCACATCCCGCACCAGGTTGATGAACCCGTCAGCCTGATATTCCGCGGTCAGCCGGCCTTTCTCGGCTGTCGCGATGCTGGCGTCGCCGACCACGCCGTTCGGGTTGAGATCCCCGGCGATCCAGGCGAAGGCGTGGGTGCCTGTGTGGCGCAACAGCGAGAATTCCTTCTCGGCCTTGGCGACGTTGGAAACGAAGTTGTCGGCCTTGCCCATGTCGACGAGATCGGGCCGGAAATGCAGCATCAGCGATGTCTCGACATCGCCGCCATGAATGCCGTGACGATCCTCGAGTTCGGTGTACATGCCGGCCGGGCGGCCAAAGCGCTGCCAACTGGTCTTCACCGCCAGCATCTTTTCGCGCACGCGCAATTCGCGCGTGACGATGCCCATGATCTCCTCATTGCCGCCATGCGAATTGACGACTATGAGCTTGCGCACGCCGGCGCGCGCGATCGACAGGCCAAGCTCGGTCCAGGCGTCGACCAGCGTCGTTGCCGGCAGGGTCAATGTGCCCGGCGCGTGCAGATGCTCGTTCGACTTGCCCACCGCCTGGACCGGCAGGATGCGGATATCGAGATCGTGGGGCAAACGTGAAATCACCGTGTCGAGCATGCCGTTCATGATCGAAGTGTCGGTTGAGACGGGCAGATGCGGTCCATGCTGCTCGATCGCCGCCAGCGGCAGCACCGCGATCGTCGCCTCGGGATCGATCGAGGCGTATTCGGTGGTCCGGTAGTCGCCCCACCATACGCGTTTCTTGCCAGCAGTCATGTCACGCCTCTTCAAATGATCAGGTCAGACCTAGCGCGGTGCGGCCGGCCTGTCGATCACCCGGCCGCGATGGCCTCGACCTCGACCTTGAATTCGGGCCGGGCAAAGCCGGAAACGATCATCAGCGTCGAGGCTGGCGCCGGGCTCGAAAACAGCCGGTCGCGAACCTCCATATAGGGCCGCAGATGCGCGCGGTCGGTGACATAGGCGTTGATGCGAACGATGTCGCCAAGTCCCAGCCCGGCTTCGCCCAGAACCGCCGCGATGTTCCTGAAGCAGAGTTCGGCCTGCGCGCCGGCATCTTCCGGTATCTGGTCGTCCGCCGTGATGGCGACCTGACCCGAGCACAGCACCAGACGCTTGCCGGCCGGCACCTCGACGCCGTGGCTGTAGCGGGCAAAGGGTGGCTTGATCGACTTAGGGGTAAGGAATTTGAACATGGCAATCTCCTGGATATCGCCAGCCTAAGGCCGGATGCATTGCACCATCAAGATGGTGGTGCATGTCGCCGGTGCGATTGTGGACAGGCGTTCAAAAAATAGGCACGATGCCCTTCGGTGCAGCACGACCTTTCCGGCTTTCGCAGATGGCTGTGGTGCAGGCGGGCGGGTCCCGGCGCGCGACGCCGGTGGCATGTGTCTTGCTTCTTGAATCTTTGGTGTCAAGCACGGCGCGCAACGCGCCGGTGCAAATAAAGGGCGGTGTCAATGTACGTGAAACAGAAGATTTCGGCCGCGGTGGTGGCCCTGCTTGCGGCCAGCACGCTGGGCGCGGCGGCGAATGAAAAAGTCACTTTCGGCACCAACTGGCTCGCCGAGCCGGAACATGGCGGCTATTACCAGGCCGTGGCCGATGGCACCTACGCCGCCTGCGGTCTCGACGTCACCATCATGCAGGGCGGCCCGCAGGTCAGCGGCCGGCCGATGCTGCTCGCCGGCAAGATCGATTTCTACATGGGCGGCAATCTGCTGTCGGCCTTCGACGCCGTCCAGCAAGGCATTCCGATGCGTGTGGTGGCAGCCGACTTCCAGAAGGACCCGCAGGTCATCATGTCCCACCCCGGCGAGGGGCTCGACAAATGGGAAGACCTGAAGAACGCCGAGCAGTACATTCTGGGTGACGAAGGCGTGCAGACCTTCTTCCAGTGGATGGTCATCGAGCTCGGTTTCGACGCTTCAAAGCGCGTCCCCTACACCTACAACACCGCCCCTTTCCTCGCCAACAAGAAGTCGATCCAGCAGGGCTACGTCACCTCGGAGCCGTTCGCGGTCAAGAAGGAAGGCGGCTTCGTGCCGAACCAGTTCCTGCTCGCCGACTACGGCTGGGACACCTATTCGACTACGATCGAGGTGATGCAGGAGACGATCGACAAGAAGCCTGAGGTGGTCCAGTGCTTCGTCGATGGCTCGGCCAAGGGCTGGTACAAGTACCTCTACGGCGACAACAAGGCCGCCAACGACATGATCAAGAAAGACAATCCTGACATGAGCGACGAGCAGATCGCCTTCTCGATCGAGCAGATGAAGAAGTTCGGCCTGGCCGATTCCGGCGACACCGAGAAGCTCGGCATCGGCGCCATGAAGGAAGAACGGATCAAGAGCTTCTACGACAAGATGGTCAAGGCCAAGGTCACGCCTGAAGGCATCGACATCACGAAAGCCTACACGCTGGCCTTCATTAACAAGGGGGTCGGGCTCGAGCTGAAGAAATAGGCCGGCCCGGCATGATGCGGGAACAGGTGGCGCAAACGCCCGCCTCGGACATGGCTCCGACCTTGCTGGCGCTGCGTGGCGTCGGCAAGGTCTTTTCCAACGGCGTGACGGCGCTCAGTGATGTCGACCTGACGATCCGGGAAGGCGATTTCCTCAGCCTGCTCGGACCGTCGGGCTGCGGCAAGTCGACGGCGCTGCGGCTGATTGCCGGCCTGTCCACGCCGACATCCGGCGTGCTCGACTGGCGCGGCGGCGGCTCGCTCGACCGTGCCAATATCGGCTTCGTCTTCCAGGAGCCGACGCTGCTGCCCTGGGCCAGCGTCTTCGACAATGTCTGGCTGCCGCTCAGGCTGAAAGGCATTTCCCGCGCCAAGGCCGCCCCGGCGATAACGGAGATGCTGGCGCGGGTGCACCTAACCGGCTTCGAGGACGCCGTGCCGCGCGAACTCTCCGGCGGCATGAAGATGCGCGTCTCGATCGCGCGCGCCATGGTGACCAAGCCACGCGTGCTGTTGATGGACGAGCCGTTCGCGGCACTCGACGAGATCACCCGCTTCAAGCTCAACAACGACCTGCTGGAACTGTGGCAAGACGAGCGCTTCACCGTCGTCTTCGTCACCCACAGTGTGTTCGAAAGCGTGTTTCTCTCCAACCGCGTCGTCGTCATGGCGGCTCGGCCGGGGCGGGTGTTCGACGAACTCGCGATCGAGGCCTCCTATCCGCGCGATGATGCGTTTCGCACCTCGCCTGGCTATGCGGCCCTTTGCCGGCAAGCCTCGGATGTGCTGGTCAATGCCATCAATTCAACAGTGGGCTCGCATCATGACGGCCATTGACGGCACGTTGAAACTCGACCCCGAGGAAGCGCGCCGCGTGCGCCAGGAGCGGTTTGAGCGGATCGGCCGCTGGGTTCTGCCGCTGGCGATCATGATCCTGGCGATCTGGCTGTGGGACCGCATTTGCGTGTGGAACGAGATCCCGCAATACATCCTGCCGCGCCCCGGCGTTGTGCTGACAACGCTCTACAACGATGCCGGCCTGCTGTTTTCCGCACTGCTGGTCACCTTGCGCATCACCTTCCTCAGCCTGCTGCTGGCGGTGGTCGGTGGCGTCGGCCTGGCGGTCTTGTTCGCGCAGTCGAAATGGGTGGAGATGTCGTTCTTCCCCTTCGCCATCGTGCTGCAGGTGACACCGATCGTAGCGATCTTTCCACTGATCAACATCTATGTCGACAACCAGACGACCAAGCTCCTGCTCTGCGCCTGGATCGTCGCCTTCTTCCCGATCCTGTCCAACACCACGCTCGGCCTCAACTCGGTCGACCGCAACCTGCGCGACCTGTTCAAGCTCAACGGCGCGACGCGCTGGCAGCAACTGCGCTATCTCAGGCTGCCGGCGGCCATGCCGTATTTTCTCGGCGGGCTGAAGATTGCGGGCGGCCTGTCGCTGATCGGCGCCGTGGTGGCCGAGTTCGTCGCCGGCGCCACCGGCCAGTCGTCCGGGCTTGCCTCGCGCATCATCGAAGCGGGTTACCGGCTCAACGCGCCAAGGCTGTTCGCGGCGCTGTTTCTGATATCGCTGACAGGCATCCTGATCTTTCTCGTGCTGTCGCTGATTTCGCATCTCATTTTGCGGCGCTGGCACGAAAGCGCGCTGAAGCAGGAGCGGTAGACCTTGATACCAGCCTCTGGCTCCTACCGCCTTGCCAACGCGCGTGTTCATCAATCTGTCACGCTTGGTCTGGCTGCGACCTTCGACAGCGACGGTTTCGCCCTTGCCGACATTACCGTCGCGAACGGCAAGATTTCCAGCATCGCCGCGCAGGCCGCATCGAAGGTACCGGCGGGCGTCATCGACCTTGCCGGCCGTATCGTGCTGCCGTGTTTCGTCGACTGCCACACGCATATCGACAAGGGCCATATCTGGCCACGAAAGCCCAATCCAGACGGCAGCTTCATGGGCGCTCTGAACGCCACGGGCGCCGACCGTGTGGCGCGCTGGACCGCCGAGGATGTGGCGCGCCGCATGGATTTCTCGCTGCGCTCGGCCTACGCGCATGGCACCAGGGCGCTCAGAACTCATATCGACAGCGTCGCGCCGCAGGAGGAAATCTCCTGGCCCGTGTTCGAGACGATGCGCGAGGCATGGCGTGGCCGCATCGAATTGCAAGGTGCCTGCCTGCTCGGCATCGAGGGCGTGCGCGACAAGAAATGGTTCGACAGGCTGGCCAAACGCGTGGCCGCCGCCAAGGGCGTGCTGGGCGTCGTCACCTATATGGTGCCGGACCTGGAAGAGCTGCTCGACCACGTTTTCGCGCAGGCAATCAAGCACGGGCTCGACCTTGATTTCCATGCCGACGAGACCGACGACATCGCCGCGATCTCGCTGAAAAAGATCGCCGAGGCGGCGCTGTGGAACGGCTTCGAGGGCAACATCCTCGTCGGCCATTGCTGCTCGCTGGCGCGCCAGCCCGATCTCGAGGTGCTGGACACGCTGGACAAGGTGGCGAAGGCTGGGCTGGCAATCGTGTCGCTGCCGATGTGCAATCTCTATTTGCAGGACCGTCGCGCTGACCAGACCACACCGCGCTGGCGTGGCGTGACGCTGCTGCACGAGATGAAGGCGAGGGGCATTCCCGTGGCCGTCGCTTCGGACAACACGCGCGATCCCTTCCATGCCTATGGCGATCTCGACATGCTGGAGGTCTACCGCATGGCGACGCGCATCCTGCATTTCGATCACCCGGTCGGCGACTGGCCGCAGGCGGTCACCGCGACGCCGGCCCAGGTGATGCGGCTCGATGGCTTCGGCACGCTCACCGCCGGAGGCGATGCCGACTTCGTGCTGTTCAAAGGTCGAAGCTGGACGGAATTGCTGTCGCGCCCCGAATCGGATCGCATCGTCGTGCGTGCGGGGCGAGCGATAGACCGGCAATTGCCCGACTATGCCGAACTCGACGGACTGATGGTGGAATGATGGATGTTTCGGCGCTCAAACGCGATCTCGACGGGATAAAACTCGACGACAATCCGGCCATCGTCCAGCAGAAGAGCCGCGACTTCTATTGGTACAGTCCGGTGCTGAAACAACAGCTCGACCATGTCACCGGCGACCTCATCGTGACGCCGAAGACCGAGGCCGAACTGATCCGCGTGCTTGCCGCCTGTCATCGCCATGGCGTGCCGGTGACGCCGCGCGGCAGCGGCACCGGCAATTATGGCCAGGCAATGCCGCTTTCGGGCGGTGTGGTGCTTAATCTCGCCGAGATGAACGAGATCAAGTCGATCGCGCCGGGGCGCGTGGTGACCGGACCGGGCGCGGTCCTGTCCGACATCGACAAGGCGACGCGCGCGCATTCCGGGCAGGAGCTGCGACTGTCGCCCTCCACCTACAACACCGCCTCGATCGGCGGTTTCATCGCCGGCGGCTCCGGCGGTGTCGGCTCGATCAATTTCGGCGGATTGCGTGATTTCGGCAATGTGCTGCGCCTGCGCGTGGTGACGATGGAGGCCGAGCCGAGGGTGCTCGAACTCACCGGCGAAGACCTGCACAAGGTGACCCACGCCTATGGCACCAATGGCATCATCTCGGAAGTCGAGATGCCGCTGACGGCGGCCTATGACTGGATCGACGTCATCGTCGGCTTCGACCAATTCATGGATGCGGCGCGCTATGGCAATGCGCTGGCCTGCCAGGACGGCATCCTGACCAAGCTGATCACGCCGATCGCGGCACCCGTGCCGCAGCTTTATTTCAAGCGGCACCAGAAATTCTTCAGGGAAGGTCAAAGCATCTGCGTCGTCATGGTGGCGCAACATGGGCTGGATGCTTTTCTGGCCTTTACGCGCCGCGCCGGGGGTGAGGTGATCTACAACGCCACCACGGCGACGCCGGAGGAGAAAAAGGGCCTGCCGCCGGCCTATGAGCTGGCCTGGAACCACACGACGCTCCGGGCGCTGCGCGTCGACCCCGCCGTCACCTACCTGCAGTCGCTCTATCCCTTTCCCAACCAGCTGGCGCTGGTAGAGAAAATGGATGCGATGTTTCCCGGCGAAGTGTTCTCGCATCTCGAATTCGTGCGGCTGGATGGCAACATCACCTGCTTCGGCCTGCCGCTGGTCAAGTTCACCACCGAGGCGCGGCTTAACGAGATCATCCGCCTGCATGAGGAAAATGGCTGCCCGATCTTCAACCCGCACCGCTACACGCTGGAAGAGGGCGGCATGAAGCAGACCGACGCGGTGCAACTCGCGTTCAAGCGCGAGACCGACCCGCAAGGCCTGCTCAATCCCGGCAAGATGATCGCCTGGGAAAACCCGGACTATGACTACCGTTCGGGCCGGACTTTTCTGTTCAAGGGGCTGCAAAAGGCTGGGTAATGAACATCCTCGTCCTCTATGCCCATCCGGTCGAGACCAGCTTCAATGCCGGCCTGCACCGGATGATCGTCGAGCGGCTCACGATGGCTGGCCATTCGATCGATGACTGCGATCTCTATGGCGAGGATTTCGATCCGCGTCTGACGCGCAGGGAGAGGCTGGATTATCACAATTTCCGCGGTCCCGGGGATCCTGCGGCGCCATACGTCGAGCGCCTGTTGCGGGCCGATGCGCTGGTGCTTTCCTATCCGGTCTGGAATTACGGTTTTCCGGCGATCCTGAAAGGGTTTTTCGATCGCGTCTTCCTGCCGGGCGTGTCGTTCAAGCTGGTCGACGGCAAGGTGCAGCCGTCGCTGCACAACATAAGAAAGGTCGCGGCGGTCACCACCTATGGCGGCAGCCGGTTCCGCGCCTTTCTGATGGGCGACCCGCCGCGAAAACTGATCAAGCGCATGTTGCGCGCCACCGTAAAGCCGGGCGCACCGGTGACCTACCTCGCGCATTACGCGATGAACCTGTCGACCGATGAAACCCGGAAGTCCTTCACGGTGAAGGTCGCGGCCAGCATGGATGCGTTCTGATGCGGGCGCTTGTCGTCTATTGCCATCCGGTGCCGGAGAGCTTCTGCGCCGCCATTCGCGACACCGCCGTGGATGTGCTGACGCGGCGAGGCTGGGACGTGCGGCTGCTCGACCTCTACGCCGAAAAGTTCGATCCGGTGATGAGCTGCCAGGAGCGGCGTACCTACAATAGTCAGGCGCCGCAGGACCCGGCGCTGAAACCGCATTTCGAACTGCTCAACTGGGCCGAAGCGATCCTGTTCGTCTACCCGACCTGGTGGTACGGACTGCCGGCGATGCTGAAGGGCTGGCTCGACCGGGTGTGGGCGACCGATGTCGCCTTCAAGCTACCGGCGGGCAGGGGAGGGATCAAGTCGCTGATGACGCATGTCACCAAGGTCGGCGTCATCACCACTTGCGGCGCGCCGACCTGGTGGAGCGTCGTCGTCGGCCAGCCCGGGCGCAAGACCTTGCTGCGCGGCATGCGGGCGCTGTGTGCCAGGCGCTGCAAGACGTTCTTCCTGGCGCATTATTTGATGGACGCCTCGACGCCGAAGACGCGAGCGGCGTTTCTGGTCAAGGTGCGGGCGAAGTTGGAGCGGTTTTGAAAGATTAGCACCTTCTCCCCGTGAACGAGGGAGAAGGAAAAAGCGCCGCTACACCTTCGTCCGTTCCGACTTCGGATCGTACATCGGTTTCAGCGATGCCTCAGCCGCAAACCGTTCGCCGGCGATCTCGATTTCATAAGTCGAGGCGAGCACATCCGCCTCGCTCTGCCCTTGGCACGGCACATAGCCCAGCCCGATCGCTCCGCCGAGATGGTGGCCGTAATTGCCCGAAGTGATCGGACCGATGATCTTGCCGTCGCGCAGGATCGCTTCGTTGTGGAAGAGCAGGGGCTGCGGGTCCTTGAGGCGGAACTGGACCAGGCGGCGGTCCAATCCGGCCTCCTTCTTCTTCAGCACGGCATCGCGGCCGATGAAATCGCCCTTGGCCGTCTTCACCGCGAAGCCGAGGCCCGCCTCCAACACATTGTCCTCATCGGTGATGTCGTGTCCGAAATGGCGGAAAGCCTTTTCTATGCGGCAGGAATCCAGCGTGTGCAGTCCACAGAGCTTTAGCCCGACATCGGCGCCGGCCTCATCGATGGCCTCGAAGACATGGGCGGCCTGTTCGGTCGAGATGTAAAGCTCCCAGCCGAGCTCTCCGACATAGGTGACGCGGTGCGCCCGGGCGAGGCCCATGCCGATTTCGATCTCCTGGAACGTGCCGAACGGATTGTTCTCGTTGGAGAAGTCGTTGGGGCTGACCTTCTGGATCAGTTTTCGCGCATCCGGGCCCATCACGCAGAGCACGCTTTCAGCGGCGGTTACGTCCGTGATGATGACGAACTGGTCGCCGACATGCCGCCGCAGCCAGGCGAGGTCGCGCTGCAGCGTGGCGCCCGGCACGACGAGGAAATAGGCCGTATCCGAAAGCCGCGACACGGTGAGGTCGCTCTCTATGCCGCCGCGCTGGTTGAGCATTTGCGTGTAGACGATCCTGCCCGGCGCCACATCCATGTCGTTGGCGCAGAGCCTTTGCAGGAAGGTACAGGCGTCGCGGCCCTCGACGCGGATCTTGCCGAACGACGTCATGTCGAACAGGCCGACCTTGTCGCGGACCGCCAGATGCTCCTCGCGCTGGTTGTCGAACCAGTTCTGCCGTTTCCAGGAATAGCGATATTCGCGCTCCTGGCCTTCGCGGGCGAACCAGTTGGCACGCTCCCAGCCGGCGACTTCGCCGAACACGGCGCCGCGCGCCTTCAGATGCTCGTGCAGGGGCGAGCGGCGCACACCACGCGAGGTTGCCATCTGGCGATAGGGGAAATGGTCGGCATAAAGCAGGCCGAGCGTTTCGGAGACGCGTTCCTTGAGATAGCGGCGGTTCTTCTGGAAGGGTTGAGTGCGGCGGATGTCGACTTCCCACAGGTCGAACGGGGCTTCGCCATCGTTGATCCACTGCGCCAGCGCCATGCCGGCGCCGCCCGACGAGACGATGCCGATCGAATTGTAGCCGGTCGCCATCCAGTAGCCGCGCAACTCCGGCGCCTCGCCGAGATAATAGCGGTCGTCAGGGGTGAAACTTTCAGGCCCGTTGAAGAAAGTGTGGATGCCGGCGGTCGCCAGCATCGGCATGCGGCTAACGCCCATTTCGAGGATCGGTTCGAAATGGTCCATGTCCTCCGGCAACTGGTCGAAGCAGAAATCCTCGCGGATGCCGTCCATGCCCCATGGCTTGGCCACCGGCTCGAAGGCGCCGAGCATCATCTTGCCGGCGTCTTCCTTGTAGTAGGCGCACTCGTCCGGCACGCGCAGCACCGGCAGGCGGCCAAGGCCGGGGATCGGCTCGGTGACCAGATAAAAGTGCTCGCAGGCGTGCAGTGGGATGTTCACGCCGTTCTGGGCGCCGAGGTCGCGCGCCCACATGCCGGCGCAGTTGATGACGATGTCGGTCTCGATCGTGCCCTGGCCTTCGCCTTGCGCCCAGGACACGCCGGAGACGCGGCCATTTTTCGTATGGACCTTGGTGACCTTCACATTCTCCGCGATTGTGGCGCCGCGTTGGCGCGCACCCTTGGCCAGCGCCATGGCGATGTTGGCCGGGTCGCACTGGCCGTCGAGCGGCAGATGCACGGCGCCGACCACGTCCGAGACATTGAGATGCGGGTACATCTCCTTGACCTCATTGGGAGAAATCTCGCGCACGTCGACGTCGAAGGCGCGGGCGAGCGACGCCTGCCGGTAGATCTCGTGCTTGCGCTCTTCGGTCAGCGCCACGGTGATCGAGCCGACCTGGCGCATGCCGGTGCCGACCTCGGTCTCTGCTTCCAGCTTGACGTAGAGATCGGCCGAATATTTCGCCAGCCGGGTCATGTTCTGCGAGCCGCGCAACTGTCCGATCAGCCCGGCGGCGTGCCATGTCGTGCCCGAGGTCAGTTGCTTGCGCTCCAGAAGCACGATGTCGGTCCAGCCAAGCTTGGCCAGATGGTAGGCGACCGAGCAGCCGGAGACGCCGCCGCCGATGATGACGGCCCTTGCCTTGGTGGGGATGGCTTTCGTGGGAAGGCTCCTGGCGGTCATGCGGCCTCACGACGGTAGCTGGAAACGAAACGGCGCAGCCGGGCGGCTGCTTCCCTGAGCACGGGTTCGGGCTGGCACAGGCTAATTCTGATATGGCCGGCCGCGGCTTCGCCGAAACTCGAGCCCGGCATGACGCCGACCTTCTCCTTGTCGAGGAAGGCGAAGGCGAATTTCTCGTCGTCGGGTTCGACATCGGATATGTCGAGCATGACATACATGCCGCCTTCGGAACCGCGCACGGTGACATCGTTCATGCCGCGCACGGCATCGAGCAGAACGGTGCGGCGCGCCGCGTAGCGTTCGGCGATGTCCTTGACGCCATGGTGCTGCTCCAGCGCCTCGGTGCAAGCGATGGAGATGAAGGCCGGCAGGCCGTAGGTCGTCACCAAATTGAGATTGATCAGCAGTGTGATCATTTTTTCCGGACCGGTCAGCCAGCCCATGCGCCAACCAGTCATGCCGTGGCTCTTGGACATCGAATTGATCACCAGCGTGCGCTCGGCCATGCCGGGCAGCGAGCGCGGCGAGACATGCTCGCCGCCGCCCAGCGTCCAATAGACCTCATCGGACAGCAGCCAGAGATCGTGCTCGCGGCAGATTTCGGCCAGCTGTTCCAGCCGCTCGCGCGAATAGACGGCACCGGTCGGGTTGTTCGGCGTGTTGATCAGTATGGCGCGCGTGTTGGGCTTGAGTGCCGCACGGATCATGTCCGCGCGCGGTTGGAACCCATCCTCGGCCGGTGTCTCGACGACGGTGAAGCTGGCACCGGCGGCACTGAAGGTGTTGGGATAGGTGGCATAGTAGGGGGCAACCACGATGGCGTGGTCGCCCGGGTCGAGAACGGCCTGCACGGCCGCGTAAAGTGCTGCCTGGCCGCCCGGCGTGGCGATGACCTCTTCCGGCGTCGTCTCGACACCGGTGCAGGCGCTGGAGGCCGCCGCCATCGCCTTGCGCAGGCGCGGCAGGCCGGGCAGCGGCGTGTAGTGATGGTTGCTGCCGCGAACCGCCGCAACGCAGGCTTCGATCGTCTCCGACGGCGTGTCGAAATCGTGGTCGCCGACCGACAGCATGATAATGTCCTCGCCGGCTTCCTTGCGGGCCCAGGCGGCGAAATGAACTTCCCAGCCGTCCTTGCCCGATGGAACAATGCCGGTGATGCGCGATGATGGTTTAGGCATGTGAGACTCCCGTGATCGCGTAGCCGTCCTGTTGCAGCCGGTCGCGCAAGGCGGCGATATGGGCAGGACCGACCTCGCAGCAACCGCCGACGATGTCCGCACCCGCTTCCACCCAGCCGATGGCCTGGTCGGCGTAGGCATCCGGACCGAGGTCGTGGCGGGCATGCAGTACATCCACCGTGCCGCCATGCTTGAGCGCTTCGGTGGACGTGAAGCCATTGGCATAGGCACCGACCGGGCCGCCGAGCTCGATCAGTTCAGGCAAGGCCGCCGCGATCGCCTCGGGGCGGCAGCAGTTGAGCAGTCGCGCCGCCACCGGCAGATTTCCGAGCGCATCGGCCGACGACGCAATCGTCTCGCCGCTGCGCAAGCGCGGCGTGCCGTGATCGGCCAGCGTCCATGACACCCAGACAGGCTTGCCGCTTTCCGATGCGGCGGTGACCGCCGCGCGCGCTTCCTCCGACGACGCCATGGTCTCGCAAAGGAACAGGTCGACACCGTCCGCCTGCTCGGCGACGATGCGGCGGTAGATGTCGAGCGTCTCCTGGTAGGAGATCGTCAGCGCCGGCGCGTAGCTGCCGAAGAGCGGCGACAGGCAGCCGGCGATCGCCGCGTCGCCGGCCTCGTCGCGCGCTTGCCTGGCGAGCTCGATGCCACGCTTCTGCAATGGCTTGAACAGGTCTTCCGCACCTTCGCGCGCCAGGCGTTCGGGCGTCGCCGAATAGGTGTTGATGGTGATGACGCGGGCGCCGGCGTTGATGAATTCAGCATGCAGGCCGCGCACAAGGTCCGGTTCGTCGATCAGCACCCTGGCCGACCACAGCGGTGTCGGCTCGGACTGGCTGCGCCGCACCAGCTCCTGGCCCATGCCGCCATCGGTGAGGACAACGTTCTTCATGCACGCAGTCTTTCGTTCCTGGGATCCCACAATGGCTCGTCCTGTTGCACGACCGCCGTGAAGCGATCGCCGAAGATCTCGACCTCCACTGATGTGCCGGGTTCGGTCAGGTCGGCGCGCAGCATGCCGAGCGCGATCGACTTGTCGACGCGATGGCCCCAGCCCCCCGACGTCGTCTCGCCGACGATCTGGCCGTCGTGCCAGAGCGTCGACATGTAAGGTGCGTCGCAGTCGCCGGGATCTTCGACCACCAGCGTGACGAAGCGCTTCTTCACGCCTTGCTGTTTTTCGTTCTGGAGGGCCGCCTTGCCGCGGAAATCGGGCTTTTCCCATTTGACGAAGCGCTCCAGACCGCCCTGCAGGATCGAATAGTCGGTCGACAGGTCGCCCTTCCAGGTGCGGTAGCCTTTTTCGAGCCGCAGCGAATCCAGTGCGTACATGCCAAACGGCTTCAGCCCATGATTCTGCCCGGCAGCGCAGATCGTATCGAAGATCGCGGCAGTGTCGTCGACCCTGGTGTGGATCTCCCAGCCGAGCTCGCCGGCGAAGGAGACGCGGACCAGCCTGGCCCAGCGCCCGGCAATCCTGGTTTCCTGATGCGTCAGCCAAGGCAAGGTCAGGTCGGCGTCACAGACGTCGGCAAGGATTTTTCGCGAGTTGGGACCGGCCAGGATCTGCGTGGAGAATTCTTCCGTCCGGTCGATCAGCTTGAACGCCGCATCCCCGGGCATGTGCGATTTCAGCCATTCGAAGTCATGCCACTGTGCCACCGCCGCGGTGATCAGCGTCATGGACTCCTCGCCATGGCGCACCACCGACATTTCGGTGACGATGCGGCCCTTGTCATCGGAGAAATAGACGAGGCCGATGCGGCCGGGCTTCGGCACCAGGCCGGTCACCTGCCGGCTCAGCCATTCGGCGGCACCAGGGCCTTCGAGATTGAAGCGCGAGAAGCCGGGCAGGTCGAGGATGCCGGCAGCGTCGCGGACAGCCAGGCACTCTTCGCGCACGCGCTGCTGCCAAGGCCCGTCGCGGCGGAAGGTCAGCGTGGCTTCCTCGGAGACGTCGTCGCCGTCCCGCGCGTACCAGGTGGCGCGTTCCCAGCCATTGTAGGCGTCGAAACGGGCACCCAGCGCCTTGATGCGATCGTGGATCGGCGACAGTTTCCTGTCACGTCCTTCCGGCCAGGCATGGCGCGGGAACTGGATGGCGTATTCGTTGCCATAGATCTCCATGCCCTTGGCCACGCAATAGTCCGGCGCGGAAGCAAAGGAGGTGAAGCGGCGCGGATCGCACGACCACATGTCCCATTCGGTCTGGCCTTGCGTCACCCATTCGGCCAGCACCTTGCCGGCACCGCCGCCCTGGGCGATGCCGAAAGTGAAGACGCAAGCCTCGAAGGCGTTGGGAACGCCGGGCATCGGCCCGATCAGCGGATTGCCATCCGGCGCATAAGGGATCGGGCCGTTGATGACCTTGGAGAGGCCGGCGGTGCCGAGGATCGGCACACGGGCGACGGCGTCGGCCAGATAATGTTCCAGCCGGTCGAGGTCGTCGGGGAAGAGCTGGAAGGAAAAGTCGTCCGGCATGGGGTCGTTGTGGGTGGCCCAATGCGCGCGGCAATTGCGCTCATAGGGGCCGAGATTCATGCCCGCCTTTTCCTGGCGCAGATAATAGGAAATATCGACGTCGCGCAGCAGCGGCAGCTTCTTGCCCTGTTCCTTCGACCAGGCGGCGAGTTCGGGGATTTCCTCGAACAAAATGTACTGGTGGCTCATCACCATCATCGGCACTTCGCGGCCGAACATCCTGCCGACTTCGGCGGCACGGTAGCCGGCTGCATTGACGACGATCTCGCAGCGGATCTCGCCTTGCGGTGTCTCGACCACCCACTCGTCCTTTTCGCGGCGCACGCCTGTCACGGGGCAGAACCGGATGATTTTCGCACCCATGTCGCGCGCGCCCTTGGCCAGCGCCTGCGTCAGCTGTGCCGGGTCGATGTCGCCGTCGCTCGGATCGTACAGCGCGCCCTTCAACTCATGCGTTTCGAGGAAGGGGTAGCGGCGCTTGATCTCGTCGAGCCCGATCACGTCTATGTCCATGCCTTGGTAACGGCCCATGCCCTTGGCGCGCTGGAATTCCTGGATGCGTTCCTTTGTGTGGGCGAGCCTGAGCGAGCCGGTGACATGGTAGTTCATGGGATAGTCGACGGCGTCGGCCAAGCCGCGATAGAGCTCGGTCGAATAGCGCTGCATGTTCATCAGCGACCAGGAGGAGGAGAAGGTGGGCACATTGCCGGCCGCATGCCAGGTCGAGCCGGAGGTCAGCTCGTTCTTTTCCAGGAGCACGCAGTCGGTCCAGCCGGCCTTGGCCAGGTGATAGAGCGACGAGGTGCCGACAACGCCACCTCCGATGATCACCACGCGCGCCGTGCTCGGCAAACCCGCCATGTTCTTCTCCCAATCTTCAAGCGCGCCGCGCTTCTTTTGCTTTATGGATGCATGTCGTCGGCGACATGCATCAATAGACCGGTGGCGACACCACCCAGATGACAACCGCCGGTTCGCTGCCTGGATTGCGCCAGCGGTAAGGCTTGCCTTCGAAGCGGAAGGAGTCGCCTTCGCCAAGCCGGTGCCAGACGCCCGCAATCTCGATGTCGAACTGCCCGGACGCGATGTATCCGGCCTCCTCGGTCGGCCGGCGGGCCTCGTTCTTCAACTCCGCGCCCGGCGCGAAGACAGACCGCACCATCTCGAAGGTACCACCGAGGTCCGGTGACAGAAGCTCCTCCACGAGGCCGGATTCGCTGGTGCCAAGCGTGCGGCGCTTGCCGGCGCGTACCACGACGCCGCGCTCGCTTTCCACGGGCACGTCATGGCTGAAGAAGAGGCTGATCGGCACGCCGAACAACTCGGCGAAGGCCCTGAGATCGCTGAGCGACGGCGTCGACAGACCGCGCTCGACCTGGCTGACCCAGCCGACCGAACGGCCCAGCTTCAGCGCGATCTCGGCCAGCGTAAGCCCGCGCACCCGGCGCAACGCCCTGATGTCGCCGGCCAGCACTCGTTCGCCAGGTCCCTGCAATGTTCGTGCGGTAGGGGAGGCCAAATCGCTCACTTCATGAAAATTTTCAGGCGAATTTCATGAGAAATGAAGCTCATGAAAAAATCAAGTAGATTTTCACCAATGCTCAAGATTTGCTTGCAGGATTTTGACGGTTCATGCAAAGCCTCCGCCGCGAGCGGCGAGTGGGGACGTCCGATCGAGAACACGGCTAAGGGACGGCCCATGCTGGAAAAGAAGGCTCGAATCGCGGTTGACGCCGAAATCGTCGACGATGCGATCATGTCGCGCCGTTCGGTGCGCGCATTTCTGCCCGACATGATCGACGACGAGACGATCCGTGACATACTGACTGTTGCGGCGCGCGCTCCTTCCGGCACCAACATGCAGCCGTGGCGCGTCTACGTTACCAAGGGCGGGAGCAAGCAGCGGATCACGGATGCCATCATGAATTCCGGAATCCGCGCGGAAAAAGCCGACTGGGACGAATATCGCTATTATCCCACCCAGTTCTTCGAGCCTTATCTCACCCGCCGCCGGGCCAACGGGTTCGGCCTCTATGGCGCGCTCGGCATAGGCCGTAGGGAAGTCGACAAGATGCGCGCCCAGCACGACCGCAACTTCGTTTTCTTCGACGCTCCGGTCGGCATGATCTTCACCATCGACCGCCGGCTCAACCAGGGTTCGTGGATCGATTACGGCATGTTCCTGCAAAACATCATGGTCGCGGCGCGGGGCAGGGGTCTGCATACCTGTCCGCAAGCGGCCTTCGCGCCCTATCACCGGCAGATCCGGCCGGTGCTCGGCATTCCCGACGAGGAGATCGTCGTCTGCGGCATGGCGCTCGGCTATGAAGACACTTCCAAGCCCGAGAACGCCTTCCGCACCGAGCGTGAGCCGCTCGAGGAATGGGTGACGTTCAGCGAATAGGCTCCCGTCCGGCGCAAGCCCGCTATTCCGTATTCATGTGCGCGCCGTGGCCACTGACATGGGCGCCGTCCTGCGGCGTCAGCTTGAGATAGGCTGATAGCGCGCAGAGCGTGATGACGCCTTCGATCACGAACAGGATCCGGAAGTCGCTGGCGACGGCCGGCCCGCCGCCGGCGAGAAACGACAGCATCGCAGCCGCCAGCCCGACGCTGATGGCGACCGCCAGTTGCCACAGGATATAGTAGAGCGCGCTGAAACGGGCGAGCTGTTCGGGCGCGATGTCGGAATAGGCGAGGTTGCCGGTTGAGGCCCATTGCACCGAGCGGAAGACGCCGAAGACGAAGATATAGGTGAGCGTGATCCAGACCGGGGTCGTTGCCTGCACCAAGGCGAAGCCCGCGACCATGGCTGCAACGACGGGCGTGTTGAAGACCAGCACGCGGCGAAAACCGAAACGGTTGAGGAGGCGTGGCATGAAGATACGCATACCCACCGAACCGACCGCCGCCACGAAGGTCAGCGATCCCGCCTGCACCGCGCTCATGCCGAAGCCGAGCTGGAACATCAGCGGCAGCAGGAAGACGACGGAGCTGAGACCGATCGTGTCAAGGCCGCCGCCGGTAAGAAACGAGATGCGGAAGGTGCGGATGCGCAGGAGCTTGAGATCGAGCAGCGGATTGCGCACGCGAAGGCAGTAGAAGGAGGCGGCCGTCAGGATGATGAGCGCCAGCGCAAGCTCGGCCGCGATCATGCCGCCGGCGGCGTCTTTCGCCGCCAGCGAGTCCATGCCGAAGACCAGCAGCACCATGCCGCTGCCGACCAGCAAAAAGCCTGGAAAATCGAACCGCGTGCGCACCGGCTTGGTCATTGTCGGGAACAGCGAGGCGGCAAGAATTGCGGCCGCGAGCGCGAACGGCACGTTGATGAAGAAGATCCAGCGCCAGGAGATGTAGGTGGTCAGCGCGCCGCCGACGAGCGGACCGACCAGCGGTCCGGACTGGCCGGCCAGCGAGATGTACATGTTGATCTTCAAGGTCCGGCTGCGCGGGAAGGTCGACAGGATGACGACCTGGCCGAGCGTTCCCATCAGCGCGCCGCCGAAGCCCTGCAGCGCGCGGGCGCTAACCAGCATCCAGAGGTCGTTCGAGAGCCCGCACATGGCCGAAGAAGCGGCAAACACCAGCAAGGCAAAGCAATAGACGTTGCGCAGGCCGAAACGGTCGGCCGCCCAGCCGCCGAGCGGCATCGAGATGATCAGGCTGGCGACGTAGACGGTGATCAGCAGGCCGAGCTGGCTTGGCGGACGGCCAAGGCTTTCGCTGATGCCCGGCAGCGCCGTCACCACGACATTCTGGTCGAGGCTGGTCATGAACACGCCGCAGGCGACCGTCAGCGGCAGCAGGAGCACGGCTCTGGCCGGCACATCGGCGCGATCGGTAGCGCCGGTGGATAGTTCAGCGGTCATGGGGATGTTCGAACCAAATATGCCGACTCTAAACCGGGATTTTCACCCCTCGGGCCGGTTGGACGACCACGTTTTCCACCTTGGGCGCCTTCGGCAGGATTCTCTAGCGGCAGAACCAGCCGGCATTGAGGCCAGAGGCCGCGGCTCTAAGACCGCATGCCTACTGCACCTCGTAACCGACTTCCTCGCTGGCGTGGCAGAGCGCCTTCCAGAACGAGCGCGCGAAGGAGCGAAAGACATAGATGTCGAACTGGTCGGTGCCGGTGCGCTGGATCTGGGCGAAGACATCGTGATGCGTTGTCGAGCGGCCGGCGCCGACCGGAAAGGCAGGCAGGGCGAAGTCGATGGCGAAGAATTTCGACAGCACCCATTCGGCTTTCGGCCCGGCAATGCGGATCGCGGTGCGGCCATGCGACAGGTCCGTCACCGTGCCGATCGCCGGCGTTACCGCCTTGGTCAATGCTAGGGCCAGTCCTTCGGCTTCATCGGTCACCGTGAATTTTCCCGGCGCGAAGCCGAATACCGCTTTCACGCCGTCGCTCGAGCCGCCGCCGGCGCCATCGGGCAGAGCAAGCCCGGTGACGGTGCGGATGGCCTCCATCAGTTTCTTCTCCTCGCCTGGCCATGCCGCGAGTTGCACGATCGAGCCCGGCCTGGTTTCGGTGAGCAGGATCTCGACGCCATGTTCGAAATTGCCGTGCGAGCCGACATGGAACTCCGGCTCGAGGGGCGATTGACGCTCAGCCATGCATGCGGGTCCCTTCCGGATCGTAGAAGTGGTTGGAGACGATCTCCACGGGCCCGAAGCGGTTGCGCAAGGGATCGGAGACATGCGCACGCGTGCCGTGCCTGGCCTTGCCGCCCTTGACCAGCGCCAGCGCGATATGCTTGCCGAGCGCCGGCGAATAGCAGCAGGCGGTGATGTGCCCGATCGAGCCGTGCGGATTGGCTTCGTCGACGTCCTCGACAATGTGCGCGCCGCCATTGAGCGGCCGGTTGTCGAGCGCGATCAGGCCGACCAGTTCCAGCCGCTCGGACGCGACGAGACCTTCCCGATCCATCATCGCGGAGCCGATGAACGGCTTCTTCTTCGACAGCATCCAGTCGAGATGCAGGTCGCGCGCCGTGGTGCGGCCATCAATCTCGGCGCCGGTGACATGGCCTTTCTCGATGCGCATCGTGCCCAGCGCCTCGAGGCCGTAAGTGACCAGCCCGAACGGCTTGCCGGCTTCGACCAGTGCTTCCCAGACATGGGTGCCGTGGCCGGCGCCGGAATAAACCTCGAAGGCCATTTCGCCGGAGAAGGAAAGCCGGCAAATCATCACCGGAACGCCTGCGATCTCGCCGTGGACGATGCCCATGAAGGGCAAGGTGGCATTGTCCACGGCAGTGCCGGTGACGCAGGCGGCCAAAATCTGCCGCGCTTTCGGCCCGCCGATGGCGGCTCCCGCCCATTCGTCGGTCACCGAGGTGACGTGGACCTTGAGTTCCGGCCAGATCACGTCGAGGAAATATTCCAGATGCTGCATCACCTTGCCGGCATTGGCCGTGGTGGTGGTCATCAGGAAATCCTGTTCGCCCAGGCGCCATGTGGTGCCGTCATCGAAGGCAAAGCCGTCCTCGCGCAGCATCAGCCCGTAGCGCGCCTTGCCGACGGCGAGCGTCGAGAACATGTTGGTGTAGACACGGTCGAGGAACGCCGCGGCGTCGGGACCCTGCACGGCGATCTTGCCCAGCGTCGAGACATCGACGATGCCCGCGCTTTCGCGCGTCGCCTTGGCTTCGCGCACATAGGCCTGTTCGACGGTTTCGCCCGAAAGCCCGTAGATCATCGGCCGGTACCAGAGGCCGGCGGAGTACATGGTCGCGCCATTGCCGACATGCCAGTCATGCATCGGTGTCAGCCGCTCGGGCTTGAGATCGCCGAAGCGCTCCGCTGCCAGCGAGCCGACCGACACCGGCGCGAAAGGTGGCCGGAAACGGGTGGTGCCGACTTCCGGGATCGGTTTGCCCAGCGCTACCGCCATGATGGCGAGGCCGGGGACGTTGGAGCTCTTGCCCTGGTCGGTGGCCATGCCGAGTGTGGTGTAGCGCTTCAGGTGCTCGACCGAGACGAAGCCTTCGCGATGCGCCAGGCGGACATCCTCCGCCGTGACGTCGTGCTGGAAGTCGACGAAGCTCTTGCCGCTGCCCTTGATTTCGAACACAGGCGCGGGATCTGGATCTCCGGGAGCTGCCTCGACAGTGGGCAGCGCCGTCGGCGTGGCGGTGCCGCCACTCGCGGCAAGGCCTGCGGCGCGCCCTTCGGCGATTGCCTCTCCCGTCGAAAAGCTGCCGGTGAACGCGCCGGCGCCGATCCAGCTTTGCGTCGGCTTGGGGGGCAGGAAGGCCTGCCGGGCCGCGTTCCATTCAGCCTTGGCGCCGGCCTGGCTGGCCAGATGGATGGTCGGCGACCAGCCGCCGGACATCAACAGGCAATCGGCATGGATGCTGCGCGCGTCGCCGCTCAGCGCGCCCGCGACCATGTCGAAGCGCTGAACCTTGAGGCCGGACAAGGCCTTGCCGCCTTCCGTGGCGACCACCGCATGGCCGGAAAGCAGTTCCGCCTCGGCTTCGCCGGCCAGCGCGCCCATCTCGGCGGATGGTTGCGGGCGCACGTCGACGATGGCAACGATCGCCGCACCTGCCTGCTTCAGCGCCAGCGCCGAGCGGTAGGCGCTGTCATTGTTGGTGAACAGCACGATCCGCTGCCCCGGCAGCACGCCGAATTCGTTGGCGTAGCGCTCCGCCGCATGCGCCAGCATCACGCCGGGCCGGTCATTGCCGGGAAACACCAGCGGCCTTTCGAAGGCGCCGGTGGCCAGCACGACGGAGCCGGCGCGGATCGCCCAGTAGCGATGGCGCGGCTCCCCCTTGGCGGGCTGCGCCTTGTGATCGCTGACCCGCTCGAGCGCGGCAAGCGTATTGTTATCGTAGTAGCCCCAGACGGTGGTGCGCGGCAGAAGCCGGACATTGTCTCGCGCCTCAAGCTGGGCCACGGTGCGTCGCACCCAATCAGCGGCGGGCGCGCCATCGATGGTTTCGCCGGACCAGTTGGCCGAACCGCCGAAGCGCGGCTCGAGATCGGCCAGGATGACGCGGGCGCCCTGATCGGCGGCTGCCTTGGCGGCCATCAGGCCGGCCGGTCCTGAGCCGACCACAAGCACGTCGCAAAAGGCGTTCATGCGCTCGTAGCGGGCCGGGTCCTTCGCCGATCCGGCGCTGCCGAGGCCGGCGGCGCGGCGGATGAAATGCTCGCAGAACATCCAGAAGCGCGTGCCTTTCAGCGGGCCGACAACCGGTCCCATGAAGGTCTTGTAGTAAAACCCGGCCGACAGCAGTTTTCCGCCGAGCTGGTTGACGGCATGGATGTCGAAGGCAAGCGAGGGGAAACGGTTCTGGCTGACGGCGACCAGCCCGTCATGGATCTCGACCATGGTCGCCGGGATGTTGGGTTCGCGCACTTCGCCCTTCAGCACCGTGACCAGCGCGTTGGGCTCCTCGACGCCCGCGCTCAGCAGGCCGCGCGGCCGATGGTATTTGAAAGAACGCCCGAACAGGGTGACGCCATTGGCCAGCAGCGCGGACGCCAGCGTGTCGCCGCCATGCCCGGCATAGGCAACGCCGTCGAAGGTGAAGCGGATCGTCTTCAGCCGGTCTATGCGGCCGCCGGTATCGGTGCGGCGCGGGCTCATGGCTTGTCCTCCGCCTTGCGGCGCGCGGCCGAGCCGTGGTCGCCGTGCGCGAAGGCGACACTGGAAATCTCATGCGTCAGCGTGTTGCGCACGACCCTGAGATGCGCGCGGCAGCCGCCGGAATGCTGCCAGATCTCATTGTGGTCGCCGGCCGGGTTCAGCCGGTCGTAGACATAGGCATTCCAGGCCTCGAAATTCTGCGAGGCGGGGTCGGGACGTTCGCGGTTGCCGTCACCCTGATAGGTGAACTCGATGACATCGCGCGGGCCGCAATAGGGGCAAGTGATCAGCACGGAATGTTCCTAATGAAGCCTTGTCTAGTGAAGCCTCGGGTTTGCACCCTGGCCCTTGTCGTCGATCACCAGCCCGCGATGAAAGCGCTCCAGCGTGAACGGGGCGTTGAAATCGTGAGGCTGATCCTTGGCGATGGTCCAGGCAAAGCACCAGCCGGAAGCGGGCGTTGCCTTGAAGCCGCCATAGCACCAGCCGCAATTGAGATACATGCCGGGCAGGGGACCCATGGTGATGATCGGCGAGCCGTCCATCGACATGTCGCAGACGCCGCCCCAGGAGCGCAGCATGCGCACACGCGCAAGGCCCGGGAAAAGCGCCAGCATCTCGCTCATCACCTCGTCAACGATGGGCAGGTTTCCGCGCTGGGCGTAGCTGTTGTAACCGTCGATGTCGCCGCCATAGACAAGGCCGCCCTTGTCGGACTGCGACATGTAGAAATGGCCCATGCCGAAGGTCACGACCGTGTCGATGAAGGGTTTCAGCGATTCGGTGACGAAGGCCTGCAGCACATGGCTTTCGATCGGCATCGTCTCGACGCCGGCCAGTTGCATGACCCGTCCGGTGCTGCCAGCCACCGCGACCGCTACCTTCTTGGCCCTGATATCGCCGCGCGAGGTGGCAACGCCGGTAACCCGGTCGCCCTCGCGCAGGAAGCCGGTGACCTCGCAATTCTCGATGATGTCGACGCCGCGCCGGTCGGCGCCGCGGGCATAGCCCCAGGCGACGGCGTCGTGCCGGGCGGTGCCGGCCCGCCGCTGCATCAGGCCGCCGACCACGGGAAAGCGTGCACCGTCGGAGATGTCGAGCGCCGGGATCAGGCGCTTGATCTCGGCTGGTGTCATCAATTCCGCATCGACGCCGAGATGGCGCATCGCGTTGCCGCGTCTTGCGTAGTCGTCGAACTGAGCCGGCGTATGCGCCAGGTTCAGGCAGCCGCGCTGCGAGAACATGACGTTGTAATTGAGCTCGTGCGACAGGTTTTCCCACAGCTTCATCGAATGTTCGTAGAAGCGGGTGTTGGCGGGCAGCAGGTAATTTGAGCGAACGGCCGTGGTGTTGCGGCCGACATTGCCGGAGCCCAGCCAGCCTTTCTCCAGCACCGCGACATTGGTGATGCCGTGTTCCTTGGCTAGATAGTAGGCGGTCGCCAGTCCATGCCCGCCGCCGCCGATGATGATGACGTCGTAGGATGCCTTCGGATCCGGCTTGCGCCAGGCCGGCTTCCAGTCCTTGTTTCCCTTGAGCGCGTTCGCAAGCAGCGAAAAGGCCGAGTACTCTGCCATCATTGTCATCCGGTTCGGGCGATGCGGCAGACTATAGAGCAGGGGGCTGATACAAAGCCAATATTGCGCCATCGCCTTTCGACTGGCCGACGCTTGATGAGCGCGATCGTCGCGGTGACTTGCCCCATGATATGGCCGTCTTTATCAAGGACAGGCTTTTTGAATGCCTTTGCCGCCCGCGAGTCGCCAATCCATCATGTTTTTTCGATTGCTTCGCCTCATCCTGGTCCTGGCGCTTGTCGTTTCGGCGCCACTGTCGTTCGAGGCGGCGGCGCAAGGCGTTGGCCAGGCGCCCGCCGGACTGGTCGCCGACCAGCAGAAAATCATCCAGGGCCTTACGACCAAGGCCGACAATTTCGAGAAGCAGATACAGCAGGATGGCGAGGACGACAGCAACCTTGTCGACATCCGCCTCCAACTTGAGGAATTGTCACGGCAATCGCTGACCAGCGCGCTGGCGTTCCGCACACGCCTAGGCGAAATCAACAGCAGGCTCGAACAGCTCGGGCCGCCACCCGCCGCCGGCCAACCGGCTGAGCCCGACATCGTCAGCGCCGAACGCGAGGGGCTGACGTCCGAAAAGGCCGAGATCAACGCGGTCATTGCGCAAGCTCAATCCTTGTCGATCCGCATCAGCGGGCTGATCGACAAGATCGGCAACATGCGCAGCGCGCTGTTCCGCAATCTTTTGACCAAGCGCTACGTGCTCTCGGACGCGCTGAGCCCGCAGGTGTTTTCCGACGCGCGCGACGAGTTCGGCAATTTCTACAAGGCGGTGTCGTCCTGGCTGAGCTTCGCCATCAAGTTCAAGTTCCAGGCTATCCTGGCCGCCACCTTCGTGGCGCTCGGCCTGGCGCTGGTGCTGCTGGTCGGCGGGAGGCGCCTGTTCGGGCGGGTGTTCGAGGCCGATCCGACCAATGAGGACCCATCCTATCTCAGCCGCCTGTCGGTGGCCTTCTGGTCGACCTTGCTGCCGACGCTGGCGGTCGCCGCCTTTCTCGGCTCGACGATCTTCTTTTTCAATTATTACAACGTGTTGCGCGGCGATATCGGCCTCTTCCTCAATGCGTTGGCCACCGTCATCGGCGTGGTGTTCTGTGTCAATCGGCTGACCAACGCGGCACTCGAGCCGCGTTTGCCCAACTGGCGGCTCATCCCCGTCGAAACCGGGCCGGCGCGCTGGCTGGTCCGCCTGACCACCGCCATGGCCGTAGTCATCAGCTTCAACACCTTCCTGTCGGTCGTCAACGACAAGATGGGGTCGCCGCTGTCGCTGACCATCGCGCGCAGTTTCGTGGCCACCATCATCGTCGGCGTCATCCTGATCCTGATGGCGATGCTGAGGCCGTTCAGGGCGCGTGACGGAAGCTGGCGCCCGTGGCCGGCCTGGCTGCGCTACACCTCGCTCGGGCTGGGGCTTTTCACCATCGTCGCGGCGCTGCTCGGTTATATCGGCCTTGCCCTGTTCGTCTCGCTGCAAGTCGTGGTCACCGGCACCGCGCTGATAACGGCCTATATCGGCTTCCTGTCGGCGCAGGCGATCGGCGAGGAGGGCGCTTTCGCCAACACCTCGGTCGGGCGTTGGCTGTCGGCCAATTCCAGCTATGAAGATACCGCACTCGACCAGCTCGGTCTTGTCGTCAGCATCGCCATCAACGTGATGATCGTGCTGGTGTTTCTGCCGTTGATCCTTTTGATGTGGGGCTTCCAGCCCGGCGATATCGAGGCGTGGGCGTACAAGCTCGCAACCGGAATCAATATCGGTTCGGTGACCATTTCGGTCACCGGCATCCTTTCGGGCATCGTCGTCTTCGTCATCGGCTATTTCCTGACGCGCTGGTTCCAGGGCTGGCTCGACGGCTCGGTCATGGCGCGCGGCAAGGTCGACACCGGAGTGCGCAACTCGATCCGGCTGGCGGTCGGCTATGCCGGCGTTGCGCTCGCCGCGCTGGTCGGCATCTCTGCGGCCGGCATCGACCTCTCCAGCCTGGCGCTGGTCGCGGGTGCGCTTTCCCTCGGTATCGGCTTTGGCCTGCAGAATGTGGTGTCGAATTTCGTCTCCGGCCTGATCCTTCTGGCCGAGCGGCCGTTCAAGGTCGGCGACTGGATCGTGGCCGGCGACGTCAGCGGCACGGTCAAGAAGATCAGCGTGCGTGCCACGGAGATCGAGACTTTTCAGCGGCAGTCGGTGATCCTGCCCAATTCGAACCTGATCAACAACGCCGTCGGCAACTGGACGCACCGCAACAAGCTCGGCCGCATCGACATCAAGGTGGGCGTCGCCTATGGCAGCGACGTCAAGCAGGTCCACGCGGTGCTGCTAGACATCGCGCGCAGCCATCCGCTGGTGCTGAAGAACCCCGAGCCTTTCGTCTTGTTTTCCAATTTTGGACCCGCCGCGCTCGAATTCGAGATCCGCGTGTTCCTGGCCGATGTGATGAACGGCAACGTCGTGCAGAACGACGTCCGCTTCACCGTGCTGGAAAGATTCGACGACCAGCACATCGAAATCCCGTCCACGCCGCGCGCGGTCGTCGAGGCCAAGAAGCACGTGGCATGGCCGACCGACGACGACAAGATCGAGGCCGATTTCGCCGAACGGGAAGAGGCCAAGGCGCAAGCCGGGGCCGAAGCGAAAAAGCTGCCGAAGCAGCGCAAGTCGAAGAAACCCGATCCGGACTAGGCTCTGGATCCTCCTGCCGGGCTGCCATTGCCGAGAGCACCGCATTGCCGCGCGGCCAGATTGACAGGGTGGGTATGTGCGAAAGCCAAAGCCAATTGCGGCATGAATGCGGCATTCAGTTGCGGTTCAGCTTCCATCTCATATAAGCTCCCATGCAAAGGCGAGAATGCCTTGTGGAAATGCAACAGAGGCGGTGGGAACACCGATATTGCAAATGTGGAAGTCTCTCGTCGCTGCCGTGGCCTTGCTCGCCGTGAGCGGCTCGGCCCATGCCGCCAGCGCGGTCAACAAGGACGCCGAGACGCGCACGCTGGTCGTGACCGAGGGCGGCAGCAAGACCGAGCTTGCGCTGGCTGGCGGTGAAACCGTCGAGTTCTGCCAGAGCGGCTGTTTTGTCACCTTGCCCAATGGCGACCTTGAAGCCCTGACCGGTTCGGAAACCGTCGAGATTTCAGGCGGCGTCGCCCGCATCAAGTAATCTCGGTGTGATGATTGGAAAGGCCGGGCGTTTGCTCGGCCTTTTATTGTTTCCGGTAGCTGTTGTTTAACAATGACGATGGAAATACCGCGGCGGCAGCCCTTTGCAACCGTACGTTTTAATGTTCGCTAGGCGATCCCCGCTATACCAGCATCAAGACGCCGAAATACGGCGCTCAACGGGTTCGGGTTTCCGGATCAGACGCTGGCAGGGCAGGACGGGCATGGACGCGCGGTCGGACAGGAACGCAATACCGCTTGCGGTCGATCTCGACGGCACGCTGATCGCGACGGACCTTTTGTGGGAAGGATTGTTCATCCTCCTCAAGAAGAACCCACTCTATTTCTTCCTGGTGCCTTTCTGGGCGGCCGGCGGACCGGCGCGGCTGAAGCAGGCGATCGCCCAACGCATCGACATCGACCCCGCCTCGCTGCCCTATCGGGCGCCCCTGCTCGACCGGCTCCGCACCGAGCACGCCGAGGGCCGCAAGCTCGTGCTGGCCACCGGCACGCCGCGTAAGTTCGCCGACGCCATTGCTGTCCATCTCGGCATTTTCGACCGGGTACTGGCCACCGAGGGTCTCGACAATCTCACTTCGGGAAAGAAGCGAGCCTCGCTCCTTGCGGCCTATGGCGATGCCGGTTTCGACTATGCCGGCAACAGCCGCCACGACCTCCAGGTCTTCGACGCGGCACGCAGCGCGATCGTGGTGGCGCCGGACCGTCATGCCGCGCGCTGGCAGGCGGCGCATGGCGCCGAAACGATGCCGGCGCCCAAGCCGACATTGCGGACCATCGTCAAGATGCTGCGCGTCCACCAGTGGCTGAAGAATTCGCTGATCGCCGTGCCGATGATGCTGTCGCACGAATATTTCAATTCCAACATGATCTGGGAATGCCTGCTGGCGTTCATCTCGTTCAGCGCGGTGGCGTCGGCGATCTATATCCTCAATGATTTCTTCGACCTTGCGCTCGATCGCAAGCATCTGACCAAGCGCAACAGGCCGTTCGCCAGCGGTGCGCTGTCTATTCCGTTCGGCCTTGGCGCAATCGCGGTGCTGCTGGCGATCGGCGTCGGCACCGGGTTGTTCCTGTCGCTTGAATTCCTGGCTGTGCTCGGCGGCTACATGGTCGTTACCACGGCCTATTCGCTGTCGTTCAAGCGCATGCTTCTGGTCGACGTGCTGACGCTTGCCGGCCTCTACACCATTCGTGTGCTGGCCGGCGCGGCCGCCACGGGCGTCGACGTCTCGTTCTGGCTGCTCGCTTTCTCGATCTTCTTCTTCCTGTCGCTGGCACTGGTGAAGCGCTTTGTCGAATTGCGCACCACAGCCATTCCGCCCGGCGAACGCATTGCCGGCCGCGGCTATCGCACCGAAGACCAGGAGATTGTCGCCCAGGCCGGCATGGCTTCGGCGTTCTCCTCGGCGCTGGTGTTGGCGCTCTACATGGACAGCGTCGCGGTGCGCGAACTCTATCCGCATCCCTGGCTGATCTGGCCGCTGGCGCCGATCGTGCTTTATCTCACCATGCGTGTCTGGATCCTGGCGCGCCGCGACGAAATGCACGACGACCCGGTCGTCTTCATCATTCGCGACTGGCGCAGCCAGATCGTGGTGGCGATCGGCGCGGTGCTGCTGGTCATCGGAGGCTGGTAGGCATGGCGGAACGCTTCCAGAGCTTTGGCCTTGCCACGCCGCCAGCGGCAAGGGCGATCCACGCCGATGACGCCATTGCGCTGCTGAAGGGCGGCCAGGCCAGGCAAGCGTCGCTGCTTGCCTATGGCAACGGCCGATCCTACGGCGATTCCTGCCAGAACCAGCTCGGCACCGTCATCGACATGCGGCCCCTGAACCGCATTCGCGGCTTCAACGCCGAGAGCGGTCTGCTCGAAGCGGATGCCGGGGTGCTGCTCGCGGATGTCATTGCACATGCCGCGCCTCATGGCTTCTTCCCGGCGGTGGTGCCCGGCACACAATTCGTCACGCTCGGCGGCGCCATTGCCAACGATGTCCATGGCAAGAACCATCACCGGCGCGGTACGTTCGGTTGCCATGTGGAAAGTTTCACGCTGCTTCGGTCGGATGGACACAGCTATCGCTGCTCTGCGACCGACAATCCGCGCCTGTTTCGGGCGACCATCGGCGGCATGGGGCTCACCGGCCTGATCCTCTCGGCTTCGATCCGGCTGATGCGGATTCCGTCGCTCGATATCGTGGAAAAGACGACGCGGTTTCGCGACCTCCGCGAATATTTCGACCTTGCCGAAGCGGCGGACCAGGCCAATGAATATGCCGTCGCCTGGATCGACCAGCTCGCCGGTGGCCGCAACAGCGGACGGGGGCTGCTGTTTACCGGCAACCACGCCGAGCACGGCTCGCACGCGGCCGCGCGTGCGAGCGCGAAATTCTCCGTTCCGCTCCAGCCGCCTTTCAACGTGCTCAGCCGGCCGTTCCTGACCGCTTTCAACGCCGCCTACAGGTGGAAAAAGGGGCAGGCCAAGGTGCCGCGCCAGGTCGAATACCAGGGCTTCTTCTTCCCTCTCGACGGTGCGCGCGACTGGAACAGGCTCTATGGACCGAAGGGGCTGTTCCAGCATCAGAGCGTGGTCCCGGAAGAGGCCGCCCGCGCAATCGTGCCGGCACTGCTCGCGGCGGCCAGGCAGGCCGGGCAGGGGTCGTTCCTCACAGTCTTGAAGCGCTTCGGTGGGGTCCGCTCGCCGGCGCTGCTGTCGTTCCCTCGTCCGGGTTACACGCTGACGCTGGACTTCCCCAACAGGGGAGCGGCGACACTTGCCCTGCTCGACGAACTCGACCGCATGACGATCGCGGCTGGTGGGGCGGTCAACCCTTACAAGGATGCGCGCATGAGTGCTGCAACCTTCGTTGCTTCGTTCCCGGAGTGGCCGAGGCTGGAAGCGCTGCGCGATCCCGCCTTCATGTCCGACTTCTGGGCGCGCACGGCCGGGATTGTCGACCCGCGGCGGCGCGATGCAGAGGCAGCCGAATAGGTAAACTTAGAATGAATCGTGGTTTACGAAAGTTTAACATCCAGATTTACCCAAAAATGTCTTGTGGGTTCACGAAATCTTTTCAGATTTGTATTACCTAATATCACGGGGTGGCGGGCTACATGAAATATATCGTCTTCATTTTGTTTACGGTCATGACAAATGCCGCTGCGCAGCTGATGCTGAAGCAAGGCATGATGTCGCTCGAACCGATTTCATTCGAGGGCACCAATCCGCTGATCAAGCTGTTGCAGATCGTCTTCAGCCCCTGGGTCTTCCTTGGCCTGTGCACCTTCGTCATTTCGATGGCCTCGCACCTCTACGTGCTTTCCAAGGTCGAGCTTTCCTTCGCCTATCCGTTTCTGAGCCTGGCTTACGTCGCGGTCGCGATCTTTGCCTATTTCGTCTTCCGAGAAGACCTGAATGGCTGGCGCATCGCCGGCATTGCCTGCATCTGCGTCGGCACGGTGCTGATCGCGCAAAGTGGGCGAGGGCATGAAGATCAGAGCGCTTCCATCACGCCCGACAAGATACAAGCAAACGAGATCGTTCGATGAGACATGTGATTTTCGGGGGTGACGGCTTTGTTGGCCGTCACCTAGCGCCGAAGCTTGTGGCCGACGGTGAAGAGATTGTCGTCGCCGACATCGTCAGGAGCGACCTTGCGCATTACCGCACTGTCCGCTTCATCAAGTGCGACGTCACCGACCAAGGCTCGGTTGCCGCGGTCGGGCTGAAGGCCGACGACATGGTCTACAATTTGTCGGCCAAGATGCTGTCACCGATCCAGGTGCGGGCGAAGCGGCACGACTTCTTCTTTCCGGTCAATTTCCACGGCACCGAGCACATCCTGCAGGCCATGGACAAGGCTGGTGCCCGCAGGCTCGTCCACTATACGACCGACATGATCTATGGTCACACCGTCACCCAGCCGATGACCGAGGAGCACCCGGTCGCGCCGCTCGGCGAATATGGCTGGTCGAAGCAGAAGACCGAGGAACTGGCCGGCGAATGGCGCAAGCGCGGCATGTCGATCTCGCTGTTTCGCCCGCGCCTGATCATCGGCCCCGGCCGGCTCGGCATCCTCGAAAAGCTGTTCAAGCTGATCGACTGGAACTTTCCCGTGCCGATGATCGGTTCGGGCCGCAACCCTTATCAGTTCATCTCGGTGTTCGACTGCGCGGAGGCGGCGCGCGCCGCGTGGAAGGCCGGTGTGCCCAACGAGGCCTATAATCTCGGGTCGCTCAATCCGCCGCCGGTGAAGAAATTGCTTGGGGACCTGATCCGGCATGCCGGCTCGAAGTCGATCCTGATGCCTACCCCGGGCTGGGCGGTCAAGCGCACGCTCGACCTGCTCGACCTCTTCAACATGCCGATCATGGATCCGGAGCAATATCTGATCGCCGACGAGGACTGTGTGCTCGACGTGTCCAAGGCCGAACGGCAGCTCGGCTGGGTGCCGCAATACCGCGACGAAGACATGCTGATCGCCGCCTACAGCGAATACCGCGCCAAGAAGGCCGGGCCCGCCGTCGCCACCAAACATGTCCCCGCCGAATAGGGGCGCGCCGAACAGTTTATTGCGCACGACGCCAGTCGCGGGCGCGAACAGGAGATTGAAATGACCGTCATGGCCAAGCCGGAACAGACGAATACGCGCACCCTGGTCAGCGCGCCGACACTGTCGCCCGCCACCACCGCCAAGCCCGACCTGATCAGCGTCGAGCAGGCCAAGGCGATGGATGTCGCGGGGATGACCGGCCTGTTCAAGGCGCATCTCAACCCCGGCCAGCTGCATTTCATGAAGCTGCTCGGCTTCCACAAGATCAAGATCGAACGTGCAGAGGGCATGTTCTACATCGACCAGAACGGCCGCAAGATCCTCGATTTCTTCGGCGGCTTCGGGTCGCTGGCCTTCGGCCACAACCATCCGCGCATTCTGGAAGTGCGCAAGAAATTCCAGGAGGAAAAGCGGCAGGAAATCGCCATCGCCTTCATGTCGCAATATGCCGCCGCGTTGGCGCACAACATCGCCAAATGTTCGCCTGGCGATCTCGACATGGTGTTTTTGGGCTCGTCGGGCTCGGAAGCGATGGAAGCGGCGGTGAAGCTTGCCGAGCGTGCCGCCGGCCCGAAGCGGCCGAAAATCGTCTATGCCGAGAATTCATTCCACGGCAAGACCAAGGGTGTGCTGGGCATCACCGACGGCCAGCTCTACCGCGCCGACTTCAGGATGGCCGACAACACGGTGCGCATTCCCTTTGCCGATATCGAGGCCGTCGAGCGCCTGTTCCGCTCCGATCCGGAGATCGGCGTCATCGTGCTGGAAACCATCCAGGGCGGCGGTGGCATCATTCAGGCGCCGACTGAATACTGGCAGAAGCTGCGGGCGCTGTGCGACCAGTATGGCGTGCTGTGGGTCGCCGACGAAGTGCAGTGCGGCTATGGCCGCTCGGGCCGCTTCTATGCCTTCGAGCATCATGGCGTCGTGCCCGATGTGACGGCACTGGCCAAATCGCTGGGTGCCGGCAAGGCCGCTGTCGGCGCGATGATTGCGCGCCGCGAAATCTACATGAAGGCCTACGGCACGCCGAAGACGGCGATGATCCATGCAATGGCCACTTTCGGCGGCATGGGCGAGGCGTGTGCCACGGCGATCGAGGGCATTAACGTGCTTTACGACGAGGGGCTGATCGACAACGCCGCCGTCACCGGCGAGTACCTGCTGCAGCGGCTGCAGGCACTCAGGGAAAAATACCCGAAGATCATCAAGGACGTGCGCGGCAAGGGTTTTATGGTCGGGCTGGAGTTTCACGACTTCTCGCAGACCTTGCCGATGGTGCTGCGCCCTATCGTCAGCGTGCTCGACGACAAGCTGAAGGGTTCGCTGTCCGGTTTCGTCGGCGCGCTGCTGCTGCGCGACTACGATGTGCTCGTCGCCTTCACCGAATACAACCGCAACGTCATCCGGCTCGAGCCGCCGCTGATCTGCCAGCGCGAGCATGTCGATCGCTTCGTCGATGCCTTCGACAGTCTCTTGTCGCGCGGCATCGTGGCGATCGTGAAGGATTTCGTCAAAAGCCAAGTCCGTTGAAACGAACGTTCGCCGAGAAGACATGCTGACCAAGTCGCCCGCTCCGCAAAGTCCACTCGACCGGCTCGCCGAGGCCGGTCTGGCGTGGGGCGAGGGGACCTATGCGCGGCTGGCGGCTCCGATCGGTGCGGCTGCCTTCGCCCTCTATATGCTTTTGACGGCGTTCACGGCCTGGGTGATGCCCGACGCCAACTGGGACATGCTGCCCTATCTCGCCATATCGGAGGAGGGCACCTACCCCGATGCGCAGGCACTGCATGATTATGCCTACAGCACCGTCAAATCGAGTGTCTCGGCGGCCGACTACAAGGCGCTGACCGACGATGGCGGTGGCTTCCGCAGCCACATGACGCAGAACGCCGCCGACTTCCATTCGTTGCTCGGCATGTACCGGATCAAGTTCCTCTATGCCGAAATCCTGTCGACGCTGAGTTCCGTCATGTCGCCGGTCGAGGCGATGCGGCTGGTGCAGGTGTTTTCGGTCCTGCTGTTCGGCGCGATCACGCTGCTCTGGCTGCGTGCGGAAAAGGCACTGGCGTTGGCACCGGTGGTCGGCGCGGTGCTGATCATGGCCGATTTCGGCGACGCCGCGCGCGCTTCGACACCGGACCTGCTTACCTCGGCGCTGCTGCTAGGCGGTCTCTTCGCTTATGTCCGAGGCCGCGAGGTGGCCACGGCGATCCTCCTCTTCCTCGCCTTCATGGTGCGGCCGGACAACATAGTTTTCCTCGCCGTTTTCGCTGTGCTGCTGGTCCCGTTCCGGCAGAAGGCCTGGGGCGTGCTGGTCGGGTTTGCCGCTTCGCTCGCCGCGTATTTTGCCATTTCGCACTGGGCCCATCATCCCGGCTGGTGGCCGCATCTGTGGTTTTCCAGCATCGGGCAGCACTATAGTATGGACGGGTTCGAGCCGGCTTTTTCCGTCATCGCCTATCTCCGGGCGTTTGCCGCCTCGCTGCTGCGCGCCGTCAACCTGAACAGCTGGGTCGGGGTCTCGGTTCTGGCGCTGGCCGGGTGGTTTGCGGCCGACCGCGCCGGCTTCAGGCTCGGCCGCCGCGCGGGCATTCTGTTTGCTGCGCTGGTGCTCGGTGCGCTCGCCAAATTCAGCGTCTTCCCGATCCACGACACGCGCATTTATTTCCCGCATCTGATCCCGCCATTCCTGCTGCTGGCACCCCCCTTCATGGCGTTGTGGGCGGCGGTCACCGGCGGCCAGCACCGCGCCGCCCTGCACGTCATACCAGGAGACAAATCATGAGTTCAGTTTCCAACCTGGCGCGCATTGCCCTGTCGCTCGGCCTTCCCGCCGGCCTGCTCGATCGCGGGCCGTCGCTGCGCGGCACCAAGTTCCTCGCCAAGGCCGCGCTGAAGGCACGCTTCAGTGATAGCGGCCGGCCATTCCAGATGGTCAATGTCGGCGCCTGCGATGGCGCGCTGTTCGATGACGTGACGCCTTGGCTGCACCGCATTCCAAAGGCCCGCGCCATGCTGGTCGAGCCGATCCCGTACAACCAGAAACGGCTGCGCGCCAATTACCCTGACGCGGGCCGCTTCGTCATCGAACCCGTCGCGGTGACGAGAACAAAAGGCACGATCACCGTCCACACCTTTGACGCTGCCGCACTCGAAGCCGGCACGCTGCCGATCGAGTTCATCGGCTGCTCGTCGGTGACCGACACCAACCTGATGTCGGGCAAGAATGCCTGGGGCGAGGCCGACGCCAATTTCAACAAGTTCGCGCCGCATCTGAAAGACATCGAGGTGCCGTCGGAGACCTTGCAGACATTGCTCGACCGCAACGGCATCACCCATATCGACGCCTTCCTCGTCGATTGTGAAGGCGCCGACTGGATCGTGTTCGAGCAGCTCGACCTCAAGCGCTATCGTCCCGGCATGATCAAGGTCGAGGTTGGTGCGCTGCCCGCGCCGGAGATCGGACAGGTCGTGGTCAAGCTGAAGACGGCGGGCTATCAGGTCGGCTTCCAGGCCGAGGACGTCTGGGCTTTCGCCTGACGGGTAGATGTTTTTCCTGATTTGGGGAGGGGTCGCGCGGCATCCGAGGCGTGTCGCAAACAGGCGGTAGCGCCGTCCCCGTCGCCTGCATATTGTGCGCCGATCAGACGGGCGCCGACGCCGCCCGCAACAGCATTCTGGAGTCGCGGGCAATGGCAGAGTTTCCGAAAAAGGCGAAGGTCGTCATCATTGGCCTCGGCGGCATTGTCGGCGCATCGATCGCCCATCATCTGATCGAGCGCGGCTGGGACGACATTGTCGGCATCGACAAATCAGGCATCCCGACCGATATCGGCTCGACCGCGCACGCTTCCGACTTTTGCTACACCACCAGCCACGATTTCCTGTCGTGCTGGACGACGCTCTATTCCATCGATTTCTACGAGAAGATGGGTCACTACGCGCGTGTCGGCGGCCTCGAGGTCGCCCGTGTCGGCGACAACGGCCGCATGGATGAGATCAAGCGAAAGATCGCCTCGGCGAAGGCTTTCGGCACGCGCGCCCGTTTGATCGATCCCGCCGAGATCAAGGAAAAATTCCCGCTCATCGAACAGGATCTGGTGCAGGGCGGCCTATGGGATCCGGATGCCGGCCTCGTCATTCCGCGCTCGCAGACCGTTGCCGGCAAGCTGGTCGACCAGGCGGAAGCGTCAGGCAAGCTCAAATCCTTCGCCAACACGCCGGCGAAGTCGCTCGTGGTCAAGGACGGCCGCATCAGTGCCGTGGTGACCGACCGCGGCACGATCGAGGCCGACTATGTCATCGTCTGCGCCGGCATCTGGGGCCGGCTGATCGCCGAGATGGTCGGCGAGGACCTGCCGATCATGCCGATCGACCATCCGCTGACCTTCTTCGGCCCGTATACCGAGTTTGCCGGCACCGGCAAGGAGATCGGTTGGCCACTGCTGCGCGACCAGGGCAACTCGGCCTATATGCGCGACACCGGCGATCCCAAGACCGCCGAGGGCGGCCAGATCGAATGGGGTTACTACGAAGAGACCAATCCGCGCCTCTGCCATCCGCGCGACCTGCTGGAGAAGGACCAGGCACGGCTGTCGCCGTCGCAGCGCGATCTCGACATGGAGCAGATCCTGGCGCCGCTCGAGCGCGCCATGGAACTGACGCCGATCCTGGGCGAGCTCGGCTATAACGAAAGCCATTCCTTCAACGGCCTGCTGCAGGTGACGGCCGATGGCGGCCCGTCCATGGGCGAGAGCCAGAAGGTGAGGGGCCTGTGGTACGCCGTCGCCATCTGGGTCAAGGACGGTCCCGGCATGGGCAAGCTGATCGCCGACTGGATGACGGATGGCCGCACCGCGATCGACCACCACGCCATCGACTATGCGCGCTTCTATCCGCACCAGACCAAGGAACAATTCATCTGGGATCGCTGCACCGAGACGGCGATGAAGGTCTACAACCCGGCGGTGCATCCGCGTGAACCCTTCTCCAAGGCCCGCAACATCAGGCGCTCGCCGTTCTGGGAGCGTGAAAAGGAACTCGGCGGTTATTTCATGGAGCTGGGCGGCTGGGAGCGTGCGCACGGCTATGCCGCCAACGAGCATCTGCTTGAGAAGTATGGAAACCGCGTGCCGGTGCGCGAGAACGAATGGGACAACCGCCATTTCTGGCGCGTCTCCAACGCCGAGCATCTGGCGATGAGCGAGGATTGCGGTATCGTCAACCTCTCGCATTTCTCGATGTATGACATCGAAGGACCCGACCATGTCGCGCTGCTGGAATGGCTGTGCGCGGCCAAGATCGGCGGCGACAACAACATCGGCAAGGGCATCTACACCCACTTCCTCGATGAGCAAGGCATGGTGCGCGCCGACTTCACGGTGATCCGCATGGCCGACCGCTGTCGGCTGATCGACGGCGCCGACGCCGGGCCGCGCGACTACCAGTACATGCGCCGCACGGCCCAGGACAAAGGGTTCGACGTCACCATCACCGACGTGACCGAGAAGTACGTCACCATCGGCATCTGGGGGCCGAATGCCCGCACGACGTTGCAAAAGGTGGTCGAGAACCCGGATGGGCTTTCGCCGGAGAATTTTCCGTTCGCGGCGATCAAGCCGGTCCGGATCGGCGGCAAGGACGTTACGGCGTTCCGTATTTCCTATGTCGGCGAGCAGGGCTGGGAACTGCATATGCGCTACGAGGATGGTCTCGCCGTCTGGGACGCGCTGCGCTCGACCGGTGTCATGCCATTCGGCGTCGAGACCTACGCCAATACGCGCCGCATGGAGAAGAGCCTGCGGCTGCAGAACGCCGACCTCTTGACCGAGTATAATCTGCTGGAAGCCGATCTCGCCCGCCCGAAGGTCAAGGAGAACGATTTCTGCGGCAAGGCCAAGCACTTGGAGTATCGTGAGCGCGCGCACCAGCCGGCGATGCTATGCACGCTGGTGATGACCGAGAACAGGGATTCCAGGGGTGTCGCCCGCTATCCGGTCGGCATCATGCCGGTGATGGACCCCGAGAGCGGGGAAACACTGGTCGACGAACTCGGCCGCCGCTCCTTCACGACATCGGTCGCCTATGGCCCGACCATCGGCAAGAACATCGCGCTCGCCTATCTGCCCTGGGCCTATGCCCAGGAAGGCCGCAAGCTCGACGTGGAGTATTTTGGCGAGACCTATCCGGTCGAGGTCGCCAGCGTCGGCTACAAGCCGCTTTACGACGCGGAGAATCTCAAGCCGCGGAGCTGAGCCTTCGCCAAGAATTTCCCGCGTGTTCGGATGAGCCCGGCCCAGGTCGGGCTTTTCTCTTTTTCAGCTGTCGATTCTGGCTTACCCTTGCGGCATGTCTGGTTTTGGCACTGCAAGACATCTGCTTTCGAGCGCCGTCGCACTGGCGCTGACGCTCTGGCCGACGACAATGTCTCGCGCAGACGAGCCGGTCGACGTCGAACTGGTGCTGGCGGTGGACGTGTCGCTATCGATGTCAGCCGACGAGCTCGAGATCCAGCGTCATGGCTACGCGGCGGCGCTGACGCACGACAATGTGCTGCAGGCGATTACCGATGGCGCCTATGGCAAGATCGCCGTCACCTATGTCGAATGGGCCGGCACCAACTGGCAACGCGTCATCGTGCCGTGGACAGCGATCGCGACCCGGGCCGATGCGGAGCGGGTGGTGGCGCAATTGTCGGCTCAGCCGCCCAACAGCGCGCGGCGCACCTCGATCTCCGGCGCGCTGGAGTTCGGCAGCGACCTTTTCGCCGAAAGCGGCTACCAGGGAACCAAGCGCGTCATCGACATTTCGGGCGACGGGCCAAACAACCAGGGCGCGCCGGTCAATCTCGCCCGCGACGGGGTGGTCAGGCAAGGCATAGTCATCAACGGCCTGCCGCTGATGACCCGAGGCGGCTTTTCCGGCGTCTATGACGTCAACGATCTCGATCGCTACTACAGCGACTGCGTCATCGGCGGTCCCGGCGCCTTCATGATCCCGGTCAACGACTGGACGCAATTTCCCGAAGCCATCCGCCGCAAGCTGGTGCTGGAGCTTGCCGGCCCGGCGTCACGGCAATGGGCGGCGGAGGAGGCGGATCATCCGCCAGTGGTGCTGGCGCAGGACAAGCCCATCGCCGACTGCCAGGTCGGCGAGAAAATGTGGCGCAACCGCAACTGGATGCCCGACGCCAGATAGCGCTATCCCAAACCGGATTGCCGGCTGCTTTGCGCGCAAACACGGTCCTGTTGATTGACAAGCCCATCGGCCTCTGTGAACAATTTCCCGCAGAAAAACAAAAGGGGAACCGATATGAACAGAATAACCGTCCTTGCCGCGACATTGACACTTGCCGCGACATTGACACTTGCCGCGGGCTTGTCCGCGCCGGCGATGGCCGCCACATCGCTCACCATCGGCATCAGCGGATGGACCGGATTCGCACCGCTGACACTCGCCAAGCAGGCAGGGCTGTTCGAGAAGCATGGGCTCGATGTGACCTTGAAGAAGGTGCCGCAGGCCAGCCGTCCGCTCGCCATCGCCAGCGGCGACCTGCAATGCGCCGCCACCACGGTCGAGACGTGGCTGGTCTGGAACGCCAGCGGGGTGACCACCAAGCAGATTTTCCAGCTCGACAAATCCTATGGCGCCGACGGCATTGTGGTGCGCAACGACATCAAGACAGTCGCCGATCTCAAGGGCAAGACCGTCGCTTCCTCGGCGCCTGGAACGTCGCCCTACTTCCTGCTGGCTTGGGTGCTGAACAAGAACGGCATGTCGACCAAGGATGTCACGGTCGTCAATCTCGAACCCGACGCGGCGGCGCAAGCCTTCCTCGCCGGCCAGAACGATGCGGCCGTCACCTACGAGCCCTTCATCTCGGCCGTGCGCGACAAGGCCGACCAGGGGCATATCCTGGCGACCACGCTCGACTACCCGATGGTTCTCGACACGGTCGGCTGCACGCCCGAATTCCTCAAGGCCAATCCCGACGCCGCCAAGGCGCTTGCCGACAGCTATTTCGACGCCCTCGACATGATCAAGAAGGAGCCGCAGAAATCCTACGAGATCATGGGCGCCGACGTGAAACAGTCGGCCAAGGAATTCGAGGATTCGGCAAAGTACCTGAAATGGGCCGACAAGGCCGAGAACAAGCAGTTCTTCACCAAGGAATTCCAGGACTTTTCCAAGACCGCCGGCGATCTGCTGCTGCAAATGGGGCTGATCAAGGAGGCACCCGACGTCGCCACTCTGGCCGACACCAGCGCCGTGGCGAATTGACGGTTCAACCCTTGGGCACCGTGCGGTGGCGCAGAGCGCCGCCGCCTTGCCGCTGACAAAGGACGAAGATGCGCCCCTTGCATCCTGTCTCTCCGAGCCTGCGAACAGTGCTCGGTATCTCCTTCTTCGTGCTGTTCGTGGCCTTCTGGGCCTGGATCACGCTTGGCGGCCACGTCAACCGCATCTTCCTCGCCGATCCGCTGTCGATGCTGCGGGATGGCTGGCGGCTGCTGGTCGAGGATCGTTTCTGGCTCGACATACTGATCACCATCTGGCGGGTCTTCGGCGGCTTTGTACTGGCCTCGGTCGTCGCGGTGCCGCTCGGCATCGCCATGGGCGCCTGGAAGCCGGTGGAAGCGTTTCTGGAGCCCTTCGTCTCCTTCGCCCGCTATCTGCCGGCGTCGGCCTTCATTCCGCTGCTCATCCTTTGGGCCGGCATTGGCGAGCTGGAAAAACTGCTCGTCATCTTCGTCGGCTCGGTGTTCCAGATCATCCTGATCATTGCCGTCAAGGTTGGGGCCACGCGGCGCGACCTGGTCGAGGCCGCTTATACGCTGGGCTCGACCAACAATGGCATCGTCAGGCGGGTCATCATGCCGGCCAATGCGCCCGAGATCGCCGAGACGCTACGGCTGGTGCTCGGCTGGGCATGGACCTATGTCATCGTGGCCGAATTGATCGGCTCATCGTCGGGCATCGGTTACATGATCATCAACAGCCAGTCGCGGCTGGCGACCGGGCAGATCATCTTCGGCATCATCGTCATCGGCCTGATCGGGCTGTTGTCCGATTTTGCGTTCAAGGCGTTCAACCGCTGGCTCTTTCCATGGAGCCTGGCGTGAGCAAGCTTCTTATCGAGGGTGTCTCGCGAACCTTTGCCGGCGTGCGGGGTGGAGAACCCGTCAAGGCGCTGATGCCAATCGACCTGGCGGTGGCGGCCAACGACTTCATCACCGTTTTGGGACCGTCAGGTTGCGGAAAGTCGACACTGTTGAGGATCGTCGCCGGCTTGGAGGCGCCAAGCGAAGGCCGAGTTCTGCTAGACGGCAAGACGGTGACGCGGCCCGGGCCGGACCGCGGTATGGTCTTCCAGTCCTACACGCTGTTTCCATGGCTGACGGTCGCCGAAAACATCGGCTTCGGCCTGCGCGAACGGGGGATGGCCGAAAAGGAGCGGGACGACATTGTCGCTTCCTATGTCGATCTCGTCGGGCTGAAGGGGTTCGAGAACCATTGGCCGAAACAGCTTTCAGGGGGCATGCAGCAACGCACGGCGATTGCCCGGGCGCTAGCCAACGATCCCGAAATCCTGTTGCTGGACGAGCCGTTCGGGGCGCTGGACAACCAGACACGCGGGCTGATGCAGGAATTGCTGCTCGGCATATGGGAACGGCGCAAGAAAACGGTGCTGTTCGTCACCCACGACATTGAGGAGGCGATCTTCATGGCCTCGCGCGTGATCGTGATGACGGCGCGGCCCGGCCGCATCAAGTCGGATGTCTCCATCGACCTGCCGCATCCTAGGCACTACACGCTGAAGACCAGTGCCGAATTCTCGGCGTTGAAGGCGCGGCTGACCGAGGACATCCGCGTCGAGGCGATGCGGACGGCGCAAGTGCGGTCGGCCGAGACCTGATCGGGATCAGGCTGCCAGCAATTGCTTGCGGTCGACGCGTTCCTGCTGCGGCGAGCGGGCGTAGAGCTCGCGGTAACATTTCGAGAAATGCGAGGCCGAGACGAAGCCGCAGGCGACCGCCACCTCGACCACCGGCAGCGACGATTGGATCAAGAGATGCCGGGCGCGGTCGAGGCGGATTTCGAGGTAGTAACGGGCAGGCGACCGTCCCATCTCGGTGCGGAACAGGCGCTCGATCTGGCGGCGCGACAGGTCGACATGGTCGGCGATCTCGATCAGCGACAGCGGCTCGGACAGATTGGCCTCCATCAGCTCGATGATGGTCAGCACTTTCGAGTTCTGCACGCCGAGGCGGGCGCGCAGCGGCAGGCGCTGGCGGTCGGTCGGACTGCGCACACGATCGGTCAGCACCTGCTCGCACACGCGGTTGACGAGGTTCTCGTCGAAATCGTCGCCGATCAGCTTCAGCATCATGTCGAGCGCGGCGGTGCCGCCGGCGCAGGTGTAGATGTTCTGGTCGATCTCGAACAGGTCGGCAAAGACATTGGCCTTCGGGAACGCTTCGGAAAAACCGGGCAGGTTTTCCCAATGGATGGCACAGCGCTTGTTGGACAGGAGCCCGGCGGCGGCGAGGATATGTGCACCGGTGCACAGGCCGCCGACGGCGACGCCGCGATTGTATTCCTCGCGCAGCCAGGCAAAGGCGGACTTGTTCTGGTAGCGCTCGACATTGGTGCCGCTGCAGACGATGGCCATATTGGGGCGATCCGGCCCCGCCATCTTCTTGCGTTCCTCCTCCAGCGAGGTGTTGACCGCACACTCGACGCCGTTCGAGGCGCGCACCGGCTTGCCGTCGATGCTGGCGAGGCGCCAGCGATAGGCCTCGTAGCCGAGCATCCGATTGGCCGAGCGCAGCGGGTCGAGCGCTGTCGCAAAAGCGATCATGGTGAAATCGGGGATAAGGAAGAACACAAACGATCGCTTGATCGGATGCTTGACGGCGTTCACGGGGAACCTCATCTGGCCATGACGCGAACAGGATGTCGCGAATAGCATAGCGTCATCAGGAAAAACCATTCCTGTCAATCGTCTAGACGGCTTTGGGAAGATTAAATTTGCGACATGGGTCGCAAATGGGCAATCGCCGCGCGGTGCTGCTCGAACCAGGCCACCGTCAGGTTGTGAAAGGCGATGGAAGCGCAACAAAATAAACGCCGCCTCGGCGGACCGAGGCGGCGGCAGTCAACCCTGAAGCCGCGGCAGGGGCGCGGCTCTGGAGGTGTCTTGTATTTTCGATTTCTACGCAGTTCCGGCCGGGAAAATACGGTTTTCCTGGAACCGCGCTCGTTCAGGCGACGAAGCCGAGACGTGCCGCGGCCATGGCGCCGGTCTGGCCGGGCATGGTGTTGGCAAGACGCTGACGCTCGAGAGCGGTGGTCAGGTTCATTTCGCGGCGGGCGAAGAGGCGGGCAAAAAGCTTCATGATCATCTCCAATCGGTTGCTCGCGCATTGGCCCGAAAATCGAATTGATTTTCGGAAAGCACGATGCGCAGACTCAAAGTGTTAGAGCGTACTTTGTGCGTCCAATAGGACGCACGTCGCTCTAAACGGGTCGCCTTCGCTTGATGGAGTGGGGCAGCTCGTTTGCTGACGGTGATATAGGCTTGTGTGAGCAGGAACTAAATCGCAAAAGCGAAGCGCTTGATATGAAAAGCGACACCGGATGCGACATATTTTGGCAAGCTACGAGCAATATGCCTAGGATTTATGAATATTTACAGAGAGTTAATCAAAAAATCGAGCTGCTATGCGGCTTGCTCATATGCGCCATGCAGCGGCGGCATGGCTCATGAATTCGTTTGAATACAAATAAAATAGAGAAGGCCTGCCGGGCGGGCTGCGCGGCAGGCCTTCAGCACGGGGTACACACGATTTACTTTGCTCCAGCCCAGGATCCGACGCCGCTGCGAATGCCGGTCTTGGCGTCGGAAGCTTCCGGCCAGCCGATATCCTTCTGCAGCTCGATCGGCAGTGAACGGATGGCGCGTTCGGTCTGGTAGCGGGCGCGGGCCGCGTTGAATTCGGTCGCGATGCGGCCGAGGGACGATAGGATAGACATTTCGATCTCCTTTGCTACGGCACGGCAGGCGCCGGCAATGCGTTACGTCAGGTCTGTTTCAGCTTCATTTCACGTCGAATGCAGGTCTGCGCCGTGGTCGTTTCGTGGCCGCTTTTGGCAGCATGCTGCTTCGATGGAGTTGACTATGCTCCCGGTCTGATGTTCAATCAAACGAAATGGAATGATGTTTTGTATCAGAAAAATTGAAGGTCGATCGTCATGAACGCCCCACTCAATCACCCGCTGCCGCTGCTCGACCTCGACGTTTTGCGCACCTTCGTGGCGATTGCCGAGACCGGCAGCTTCACCACCGCGGCCAATGCGGTGTTCCGGACGCCGTCGGCCGTCTCCATGCAGATCAAGAAGCTGGAGGATATTCTCGGCCGCTCGGTGTTCGCGCGCGACGCGCGTTCGGTGACGCTGACCACGGACGGCGAAATGCTGCTCGGCTATGCCCGGCGGCTTTTGTCGATCAACCGCGAGGTGGTGTCGAAGTTCATCATCCCCGATATTGTCGGGGTGGTGCGGCTCGGCTCACCTGACGACTATGGCGAGCGCGTGCTGCCGCATGTGTTGAAGCGTTTCGCGCAGTCGCATCCCTCGATCGCCGTCGACGTCACCATCGACCAGAGCAGCAATCTGCGCCGGCGCATGGATGACCGGGCGCTCGACATCACGCTGTTGACCAATTCGTACAAGACCAGCGCGCTCGGCGCCGAGGTGCTGTTGACCGAGCCGATCGTGTGGGCCGGCGCCAAGGGCGGCTGCGCGCATCTGCGCGAACCGCTGCCGGTTTCGCTTTGGGAAGAGGGCTGTGCCTGGCGGGCCGGCGCGCTCGAGGCATTGGGCCGCGAGGGCCGCAACTATCGCGTCGCTTATATGAGTGCCCATACCGCAGGCCAGCGCGCCGCGATCATGGCCGACCTCGCGGTCGCGCCGCTGCCGAGATCGTTCCTGGGCAACGACATGGTCGAACTCTGCCCTAAGGACGGAATGCCCGATATCGGCACTTACAATCTTGCCATGGTGGTGGCGCCGGACGCCAGCGCGCCGGTCAAGGCCGTCGCCGACCACATCCGCGCGACCTTCGAAGTGTTCAGGGAAACCGGCAAGTTCTGATCGATGTCGTGGGGCCGAGTTTCAATGCTCGGCGATCTCGTCACGTTCGCCGAGCCGATTGATCGTCTGGCCGAAATGGTTGGTGTACTGGGATGAAGCTTTGGTCGACGACTTGACCGTTTCCCTTTCAGCCCGAGTGTAGGTGTCGTCCGTGAGAAACGCGACGATGTGCTGACGCGCGCGCCGCGCTTCCGGCATGTCAATCAGCGGCCAGACGTGGAACATGCCTTCCTCGTAGATCAGCTCCACCTCGACACCGGCGGCGCTGGCTTTTTGTGCAAAGATGAGATTGTCGGGCGTGAGAAGATCGCGGGAGCCCGTCAGGAGCAGTGTCTTCGGCAATATCGACAGATCGCCATAGACCGGGCTGATACGCCAGTCTGTCGGATCCAATCCGGCACTATAGAGCCGGATTGCCTCACGCCCGCCGGCGATGCCCAACCATGGATCATTCCGCTCCGCCTCAAACACTTCGGGGTTCGCGAGCGAGACGTCGAGGCCGGGTGAAATCAGCACATGGCGCGACGGCACCGGCAAACCCTCGTCCGCCGCCATCATGGTCAGCACCACGGCCATGTTGCCGCCGGCGGAATCGCCCATGAAGACGATATCTTCCGCCTCTGTCTCATCGAGCATCTGGCGGTAGACAGCGCCGACCATGCCGAACATGGCGTGGAAATCGTGTTCCGGGGCGATGGGGTAGATCGGCACGGTGATGCCGTAGCCCAGCCGGTCGGCCATGTCGGCGATCAGATACCAGTGATAAGGCGTGATCTCAAAGACATAAGCGCCGCCATGCAGGTAGAGTATCCGCTTGTGCTCTCCGGCCTTGGGGGCGATTTCGTAGACCGGAAAACCGTCCACGCTGCGCGTCTGGATTTCGAAACGCTGATGCAGCGCGGCCGGCGGATGGTGATCCTCCCTCTTGCGCGCGGCGACGATCCAGCGCTGCAGGTTTTCCGGGCTGGAAAAGGCTTGCTTGCGGCTGTGCCTGAGCACGAAGGACACAACGTGGCTTTTCAAACTTGGCATGCGAATACACGAACTTCGGCTGCAGCCGACTAAGAGAACTCCCCTTGTAACGAAGATCGTGCCTTGGCCGAGAATGTCAAGATTTACGGCGTGCCCACACGCTGGTGTGATCCGCGCGTCGTCGGCGCCGCGGCAAAAGTGCCGTGCGCAATCGGTTGCTGGTGGCCATCGGGGATGTGTGGGATCCCCGGTGGACGGCGAGCAATTTGTATTTGTCGGCGAACGTCGTCACCGCGTAGAGCCTAGCAGCAGCGAGGCGAGTGAGGCCTGCGGATCGTTCGGCGGCGATGCCGGCCAGCCGATGTCCTTCTGGACATGCGCCGGCAAGCTGTTCAGCGCGCGGATCGATTTGTTCCTGGCGTGGGCTTGCCTGATGGCCACACCCAAGCGGCCGAAATTTTCGAACATCGTCATTGTCATCTCCCTTGAAGAACGGCGATGGCCAAGGGCTGTCCTCAGCCGCCGTTCGATGTGCGGGTAAATGCGCTGTGCATGTATCTGCTGGATTTCGCGAAAACAGCGTTTCGGTTTCCGGATCGGACGATCCGGAAACATTTGCATACAAATAAATCGAGGGAGTGGCCGGCGCGTCTATTCGCGGCTGCGCCGAGCAGCATGACCTTCGCGGGAGCGTCGGCGCGGTGCTGCATCTCCGGCGATGCCATCCTCGCTCACCGTCTTGCGCGGCGGCAGCTTCACCGCCGCCGCCAGTTTCGGGAACGGGTCGACCTTGTTGGGCAGCGCCATGGCGTAGACGAAGTGCTCCTGGAATTTCGGCTCGAGCGCCGTCTCGATCTTTTCGATCTGGCTCACCGTCTCCTCGATCTCGCGGCGATAGCCGCGATTGAGCAGCGCCATGCGAGCACCCGCGCCGGCGGCGTTGCCCACGGCCGAGACCTTGTCGAGGTCGCAATCGGGGATGAGACCTAGCACCATGGCGTATTTCGGATCGATGAAGGAGCCGAAGGCACCGGCGAAGTGGATGCGGTCGACATGCTCGGTGTTCTGTTTTTCCATCAACAGCTTGGTGCCGGCATAGAGCGCCGCCTTGGCCAACTGAATGGCACGCACGTCTGTCTGGGTGATGGTGATCTTGGGTTCGCCTTCCTTCAGCACGTAGGAGAAGGTGCGGCCGTTGGCAACGACGCGCGGCGAGCGCGCGGCAAGCGATCCGTCGACGACGCCATCCTCGGAGATGACGCCGGCGAGATACATTTCGGCGACGATCTCGATGATGCCGGAGCCGCAGATGCCGGTGACGCCGGTCGCCTGCACGCTGTCGAGGAAGCCGGGCTCGTCGGACCACAGTTCCGAGCCGATGACGCGGTATTTCGGCTCCAGCGTGTCTGGATCGATGCGCACGCGCTCGATGGCGCCGGGCGCGGCCCGCTGGCCACCGGAGATTTCGGCGCCTTCGAAGGCCGGACCGGTCGGCGAGGAGGCAGCGACGACCCGTGTGCGGTTTCCGAGTACGATCTCGGCATTGGTGCCGACGTCCACGATCAGCATCATTTCGTCCTGGCGGTGCGGACCTTCGGACAGGGTCACGGCCGCCGCGTCGGCGCCGACATGACCGGCGATGCAAGGCAACATATAGAGCCGTGCGCCCTGGTTGAGCTTCAGCCCGATGTCGGAGGCCTTGATGCGAACGGCGCCCGAGACGGCAAGCGCGAAGGGCGCGCCACCGAGTTCGGTCGGATCGATGCCGAGGAACAGGTGATGCATGATCGGATTGCCGACGAAGACGGAATCCAGGATGTCGTTGCGCTGGACATTGCCTTCCGCGCAAACCTTATCGACGAGGCCGGAGATTGCCTCGCGGACAGCAACCGTCATGCCTTCGCGGCCATCCGGGTTCATCATCACATAGGAGACGCGGCTCATCAGATCCTCGCCGAAGCGGATCTGCGGGTTCGACGTTCCGGACGAGGCGGCGACGCGGCCCGACAGCAGCGACACAAGGTGCATGGCGATGGTGGTCGAGCCGATGTCGCAGGCCAGGCCATAGGCCTCGTTCTTGAGGCCCGGCCACAGCGCGATGACGCGCGCTGTCTCGGTGTCCGTATCCTTGTAGATGGCGGCGGTCGCCGCCCAGTTGCCCTTGCGCAAAATACCTTGCACCTGCGGCAGCAGATAAAAATCGAAGTCCAGGCTTTTGAGGTTCCAGTCCTTCATCAGGGCGATCTTCAGGCGGTCGAGATCGCCAAGCGGCTTGTGCATGTCTGGTTCTTCGATCTCGACGTAGCACATGCGGATCGCGGAATCGCGGGCGATGACCCTGGTGTCGGCATCCTTGCGGATGGTCTGGGCGTTGATGACCGTGTCCTGCGGCACGTCAATGACGAGATCGCCGAGAATCTGGGCGGAGCAGGAGAGGCGGCGCCGCTCAGGCAGGCCGCGCACACGTTCATAGCGCTCTTCCTTAGGGCCTTTGGGCGATATGTGGTCGTTTGAGGAGGTGATCTTGTGCTTGGCGAAATTGCCTTCCTGCACCTCGATCTGGCAGCGTCCGCAAGTGGCGCGTCCGCCGCACACGCTCTCGACATAGACGCCGAGCTGGCGCGCGGCGTCGAGCACGGGCGTGCCGACAGGGAACCGCCCGCGCTTGCCTGACGGCATGAACAGCACGAGCGGATCGGTTATGTTTGCAGGCGAGTTCACGATTGCGCGCTTATCCCCGGCCCATGCGGGCTTCACGGCCACCGCGTCGGCGGCCGCCATTGCCGCCGCCTTCGCCCGGCGCATTGACCGCTGTCGGCGCCGCCACCGCCTGGCCGCCTTCGGCCGGCTTATAATCCTTGTAGGTCTTGATCCATTTGGTGCAGTTCTCGTCGGTGCCGTTCAGCACGTTGGCGCCGCGCACCGCTTCCATTTCCTGCGGGCGCACCGGGTTCATGATCGCCGAGGTCATGCCGGCGCCGATCACCATCGGGATGAAGGCGGCGTTGATGCCGTGGCGGTGCGGCAGGCCGAAGGAGATGTTGGACAGGCCGCAGGTGGTGTTGACCTTGAGCTCTTCGCGGAGCCGACGCAGCAGGGCGAACACCTGGCGGCCGGCATCGCCCAGCGCGCCGATCGGCATCACCAGCGGATCGACGACGACGTCATGCGCCGGGATGCCGAAATCGGCGCAGCGCTGCACGATCTTCTTGGCGACGGCAAAGCGCACATCCGGATCCATTGAAATGCCAGTCTCGTCGTTGGAGATAGCGACGACCGGCACATTGTATTTCTTGATCAGCGGCAGGATGGCCTCGAGCTTTTCCTCCTCGCCGGTGACGGAATTGACCAACGGGCGGCCCTTGGCGACTTTCAGCGCGGCTTCGATCGCGGCGGTGACGGAACTGTCGATCGACAGCGGCAGATCGACCAGGCCCTGGACGATCTCCAGCGTCTGCACCAGAAGGCCAGGTTCGGTTTCGTTCGGGTTGACCGAGGTGACGCCGGCATTGACGTCGAGCATGGTGGCGCCGCAGGCGGCCTGCTCCAGCGCGTCCTTGATGACGGTCTCGAAATTGCCAACCACCATTTCGGCGGCGAGCTTCTTGCGGCCGGTCGGGTTGATGCGTTCGCCAATCACGCAGAAAGGCTGGTCGAAGCCGATGATGATTTCTCGTGTCGCCGAGGCGACGATGGTCCGGGTCATGAAATCTCTCCGTCGTGATATAAAGAGTTCTTTATATCGTTATCTCTTGTCGATCAAGCGAATGGTCGCTCTCCGCGCAAGTCAATGCGCGGTCTTCACCATGTCCACCTGGGTTTCGGTAATGTCGTCGTGCAGGATGCGGTCCAGCCGGTCGGCGACCATCTGGTCGTCGCGGCGGATCTCGCGCTTCCACGGCTGGCGGCCCTTCAGCACGCCCGATTCATCGACGATCTCGGCGACATATTCCTCCTGGCGATAGGCCATCACATGGATGCCGGAGACACCGGGAATTTCCTTCACCTCGTTGATGATGTCGGTGCAGAGCTGCTTGCCTTCCTTCTTCTGGTCCTGGGCACCCTCCAGCCGCTTGATGATAGCGTCAGGGATATGGATGCCCGGCACGTTGGAGCGGATCCATTTTGCCGTCTTGGCGGAAGCGAGAGGGCCGACGCCACACAGGATGAACACTTTCTCGGTGTGGCCGAGATCACGTGCCTTCTGCATGAAGGTCTTGAACATCGGCACGTCGAAGCAATACTGCGTCTGCACGAATTGCGCGCCGGCGGCGATCTTCTTGCCGAGATGGATCGGGCGAAAGTCGAAAGGCGGCGCGAACGGATTGACGGCAGCGCCCAGGAACAGCTGCGGCGGCGTCGTCAGCTTGCGGCCGGACAGAAACTTGCCGTTGTCTCGCATGATGCGGCAGGTCTCCAACAGCGACATGGAATCGAGGTCGAACACCGGCTTGGCGCCCGGCTGGTCGCCGGCCTGCACGCCGTCGCCGGTCAGGCACAGCATGTTGGCGACGCCCATCGCGGCGCCGCCCAGCACGTCGCCCTGGATGGCGATGCGGTTCTTGTCGCGGCAGGCGATCTGCATGATCGGGGCGTAGCCCATGCGGGTCAGAAGCGCACAGATGCCGACCGACGACATATGGCAATTGGCGCCGGACGCATCGACGGCGTTGATGGCGTCGACCCAGCCGTCGAAGATCTTCGCACGGTTGTAGACATCCTCCGGATCGGCGCTGTCGGGCGGGTTCAGTTCGGTCGTCACCGCGAACTCGCCGCGCCTGAGCACGCGCTCCAGCCGGCCGCGCGAGGTGTGGCCGGGCAGGGGATCGAGCGGCAAATGGATGCCGGCCGGATTTTCGTCGAGCTGGCGGCCGGTCACGCGGACGCTCCGGTCTTCGCGGCAGCGGCGGCTTCACGGGCTGCCGCGGCCTGCGCGGTCACCCGCAGCCAGGCAGAGGTTTCGCGCAACGACTGATCGACCGGCTTCTGCACGGTGAGGATCCTGTCGGAGTTGACCATGTTCTGCGAACCTTCCCAGGCCTTGACCCAGACGCAGGGCATATCGGGTTCGACCTCGCAATTGCCGTTGGCGCGCACCCCGCCGCAAGGGCCGTTGCGCAACTGCTTGGGGCAGTTCATCGGGCAAGACATGCCGGTCGAGGACAGGATGCACTGACCGCACATGCGGCAGTCGAACATGAAGCCTTTTACGCGCTTTTCGACGAACTTGATTGGAGCCTCGACACGGCCATAGCCGATACCCTTCCACAAGGGGTGCAGCAGCAAGAAGGTGTCGGCGAAGCGGGCGTAGAACCATTCGAGCAAGCGCGAATGCCTGATCGACCACAGCCGTATCGCGAAGGAGCGCTGTACGCGCCGCTGCGGCGAGACATCGGCCGGCTTGTAGTCGGACTTCGGCGCCGCCTTCTTGACCTGAGTGGCCTGCGTAATGGCCACGCTTTCCTTGCTCACGGGAGTGGTTTCAGACATTTTCTTTGCCGCCGGCCTTGACCAGAGCGACCAGCCGCTCGCGGTCATATTTCGCGTCGATCTCGTTGAAGGCCTTTTCGACCTCGGCTTCGAGATCGTCACCGACCGGAACTGGATCAGCCTTGCGCCATTCGGCCAGATAGTCGTCCGTGCCGCCGGCGCCGGTGCGCATGGCGCACATGTCGATCGCCTCGGTGAAGCGCAACGGTAGTTCGCGCTTGGCGTTCTGCCGGCCCTTCTTGACGATGACCTGGGCAGGAATGTCGCGCCAGTAGACGACGATAAGATCGGCCATGAATTCTCGCTCCTCGATCCCCGAGCATTGCCGCAAGCGCAGTTGGCCCGCTTGTTATGGGACGACGCGCGCGCATTCAAAAGCGACGCATTCGGATGTCGTAAAATGAAAGGTGCGTTTATTCGTTTGCGCCCCATGCCGCGACGGGGTCACTGCAGCGGCAATGGCGGTGGAATTTGCGCTGTTCCGGACGCTGGATGCGTTACCAGATGCCGGTTCTCAGCCCTGTCCAGACGTAGAACCAGATCGTCGGGTGGTACCACAGCTTCGATGGCAGTCCTGGATCGAACGTTGCGAGTTTACCGGCCAGCGCGTCGCTGACCGCCTCGACGCAGATGTCGCGCGAAAACGCCGCCTGGCGCAGCGCATAACTTGAGATGGTGTCACCTTGTTTCGGCTCGCCGCGCACCTGCTTCAGCACGCCACCAGTGTCGACGCCCGCATCGACCAGATGGACGGTGGTGCCGAAATTCTGCGGATCGCCTGACGTCAACGCCCAATAGCCGCCATTCATGCCGCGATATTTCGGGGTGATGCCGGCATGATAGTTGAGCACCGGACACGGCATTTTGGCCAGCATCTCCCTGGAAATCAGCCGGCAGCCGTTCAGCAGCACGACGCCGGGCTTGATCGTCTCGATTGCCTGCAGACATTCCGGCCCGTTGGCGGATGCCACATGGATGATGACCTGGCCTTGCCGCGGTTCCGTTTCAAGCTTCTCCTCGGCAATCAACCGGGCGGCGTGTTTGACATTAAGCCGTTTGCCGAGCCTGCTCAGCACCATAGTGCCGAGCTGGCCGATGGCAGAGATCCAGCCCTGGCGTCGGGCGCGGCCGCGCAGCAATTGCTTTTTAGATTCAGGGATTTCGAGGACGACGCTGACAGGGCCGACGCGGTCGGCGAGGTCGTTGATCATGGCCCAGACATGCGCGCCGCCACCGGTGACGACCACAATAGGTCGCGGATTTGGTTGCGACGCTGCCATTGATCTTTCCGTGCTCCAAGGACCGGCTGATGTGGCCGGACCTTAGGGCGGGCGGGTTAATCCTTGGTATGCCGGAAGCCTTACCAACCCATGAAGACCCCGGTCAGCGCATGAAGACTTGGTCAGCGCTTGAACTCCATGATGTCGAGCTTCGATTCATAGTAGGGCGCGGGGAACTCGATGCGCCATTCCTTGGCGCTGTTTCGGAAGGCGTAACCAACCTGGTCGGTCTGCGGGCCGCTGCCATAGGGCTTTGCCCGATCGTCGTTGACGGAGCCGGAGCCAAGATAGATCGAGCGCTTGTCGCCGTCGTCGAAGAAGCGGCCCTGGGTGCGCTGAGAACCGCTGATCTTTTCCAGCCGCCAGCCGGAGCCATCATCGGTGACCCTGCATTTGAACCAGCCATAGACAACGAGCGGGCTCAGTCCGCCGGCCTTGATCGTGCGGCACCGCCAGTTGCCCGTGAGATCCTTATCGGAGAAGGCGACCAGCGGCTTGGCTAACAGCGTGTCGAGCTGCTTGAGCTCGGCGGGGTTGCCCGCCTTTGCTTCGGCGAGCGCCGCCTTGCGGATGTCGCCATATTTGTCGAGCCGCGCCTTATCGGCAGGCGTGATCAGTTTTTGCACTTGTCCGTCGGCAAGGGCGGGCAAAGTACAGCAGAGGAGACCAAGGGCGGCGATCAATGAGCGAAGGATCATCAAAGAATTCCCTGTTTTGTCTGGAACGGCGCTGCCGCCGCCTGGCGCATAACTTACCGGGTCGCTGGCGCCTGTCATCCGTGCTTAACAGCGTCTCGGTCAAAACTCATGGTGTGACGCATGCGAATCTTGCTTACGGGATCGTCGGGTTGGCTGGGCAGCGCGCTGGCGCCACTCCTGCGTGAGCTTGGACATGACGTGACCGGCCTCGATCCCGTTCCATCGGCCGAAACGCGGATCGTCGGTTCGATTGCCGACCGTGACCTCGTCATGCGTGCCGTCGGAGAAAACCGGATAGAGGCCATTATTCACAGCGGCGCGCTGCACAAGCCCAACATAGACAGCCACGCCAACAGCGATTTCATCGCGGCCAACGTGCAAGGCACGCTAAACCTGCTCGACGCGGCGGTGGCGGCCAATGTGCAACGCTTCGTCTTCACGTCAACGACCTCGCTGATGATCTCGCAGGCGATACGCGACGGCTTCAAGGGCGGTGCGCGCAAGGCGGCGTGGCTGACGGAAGCGATGTCGCCCGAGCCGCGCAACATCTATGGCGTCACCAAGCTATCCGCCGAGCATCTCTGCCGTCTCTACCACCTCCAGCACGGCCTGCCGGTGGTGGTGCTGCGCACGGCACGTTTCTTCCCCGAGGCCGACGACATGGCGCATGCCATCGAGCAGTCGGACGCCAACACCAAGGCGAACGAACTGCTGTTTCGGCGGCTGATGGTAGAGGACGCGGCGCAGGCGCATGTCGCCGCCTTGGAGAAGGCACCGGAGCTCGGCTTCGACACCTTCATCATCTGTGCGCCGACGCCGTTCCAACCCGAAGATTGCGAGGCGTTGATCAGGGACGCGCCGTCCGTGGTGGCGCGGTATTTTCCTGAATTTCCCGCTCTCTACGCGAGGAAGGGCTGGACGATGTTTTCCTCGATCGACCGGATCTATGACGCGTCGCGGGCGAGGGACAGGCTGGGTTTTGCCTGCAGGACGAGCTTTGCCGACGTGCTGGCGGCGCTGGCAGCCGAAGACCCGGCCTGAAGCCGTCAGGCGTTCGCGGCCGCCCGCGCCAGGCCTGGCGTCAGGTCGCCAAAACCGGTGGAGCGGCGCTCATAGGCGAGGCCGAGCAGGGCGGCGGCCTTTTCCGCGACCTTGTCGAGCTCCGGATCATCGGTCTGCGCCAGATAGATCAGCTTCTCGTAATTGCCGAAATAGTCCTTGATCAGCTCCGGGTGCTTATCCAGCCCGAGCGGCTTCATGAAGAAGGCATCGAACTGGCGGCACAGGAAGTCCGTCATGTAGAAGGACATCATGTCGTCGTCGGCGACCTTCCCATAGGCGTCCATGCCTTGATAGAACGCGAAGCAATGCGGGCCGGCCATGCGTTCGACGCCATGCTTCTCCAACACGCGGTCAAGCAGGCCGCCAGTGCCGCAATCGGCATAGCCGACGAAGATGTGTTCATAGCCTTCCGCCCTGGCCTTCTCGATCGCCTTTTCCATGGCCGGCGCGATGCGGTCGGGATGGAAATGAAACTCCGCCGGCAAACACGTCAATTCGAGGTGATCCAGCCCGAGCTGTTCCTTGACGGCCAACACCTCGCGCGCAATCATCCCGCAGGCGATGACGAGCAGCCTGTCTGTCTGATTCGGTTTTGTTTTTTTCGTCTTGACCAAGTCGAGCCGGCTTTTCGCTGTGGGGCTAATTTATCTGTCGAGGGAGACACCGTCCATGAAACTGCTACGCATAGCGCCGATGGCTATCCTTGCCTGCGCTCTTGCACTTACGGCCTGCGCCAACACCGTTCGGGGTGTCGGCAAGGATGTCAAATCGACGGCGAGGGCGGTCAAGGACACCGTCGCCAATTGATCGGCGGCCGTCTCTCATCTGGGGACAAAAAAGCCGCGCTGCAAGGCGCGGCTTTTCTTTTTCGTCGCCCTGATGCCTTGGATCAGGCCGAAGCACGCACGTTGTGCTTGCGCTTCATGAAATCCTTGGCGGTCTCGACCGCTACCGCCGCGTCGCGGCAATAAGCGTCGGCGCCGACGGCCTTGCCAAATTCCTCGTTGAGCGGCGCGCCGCCGACCAGCACGACGTAGTCGTCGCGAATGCCCTTTTCCTTCATCGTGTCGATGACGACCTTCATGTAGGGCATGGTGGTGGTGAGCAGTGCCGACATGCCGATGATGTCGGGCTGGTGCTTTTCAATCGCGTCGAGATACTTCTCGACCGCGTTGTTGATGCCGAGATCGATGACGTCGAAGCCAGCACCCTCCATCATCATGCCGACGAGGTTCTTGCCGATGTCGTGGATGTCGCCCTTGACGGTGCCGATCACCATCTTGCCCTGTTTCGGCGCGCCGGTGGCGGCGAGCAGCGGACGCAGGATGAACATGCCAGCCTTCATGGCGTTGGCGGACAAAAGCACTTCCGGCACGAACAGGATGCCGTCGCGAAAATCCTCGCCGACGATACGCATGCCTTCGACCAGCGCCTCGGTAAGCACCTTGTAGGGCGCCCAGCCGCGCTCGAGGAGGATGTTGGTGCCTTCCTCGATCTCTTCCTTCAGCCCGTCATAGAGATCGTCGTGCATCTGCTGCACCAGCTCGTCGTCGGAAAGCTCGGAAAGGATGATCTCGTCGTCGGACATTTTTATCCAGCTCCTCACGGCATCGCGACTGTGTCGCAAGGCACAAAATAATGGTGTTCATACCTAACCCGCAACGGGCGGGTATCCATAGCTGATTTGCGACTTCCCGCAAAAGGAAAGCGACTGGAAAATCTATCGGTTTTCTTGTCGATTTTGCGACAGGCGTTGGCGCGGACGGGCCGTTTCGAATAGGGTGCATGGCTACGATCCGGGCAAGCCGCGTCATGCGGCCGCAACGGTTACGGACCAGCCATAGTCAGGCGGGCCATATTCAGGGAAGAGCTATCATGAGTGAACACGCGGCAGTCGACCAGGAAGCGTCAAACGCGCGGCGTGGGCGCGGCGCCAGTGGCGGAGCGGCGGCCAGGCGTGCGGCGCGCTCAGGCGGCGGCCCCGGCACCCAGCTCACCTATATCAAGCGCAAGATCAACGTCTACGAGGTGCTGAACGAGGAAGGCCTGGCGCTGATCGAGAAGAACACCGACACGGTGCTGGAAGAGATCGGCATCATTTTTCGCGATGACGCCGAAGCACTGCAGCTCTGGAAAGAGGCCGGCGCCGACGTCAAGGGCGAGCGCGTGCATTTTCCCAAGGGGCTCTGCCGTTCGCTCTTGAAGACCGCGCCGCCCATCTACACCCAGCATGCCCGCAATTCAGAACGCTCGGTGCAGATCGGCGGCAATGCGACGGTGTTCGCGCCGGTCTATGGTCCGCCCTTCGTGCGCGATCTCGACGGCGTCAGGCGCTACGCGACGATCGAGGATTTCCAGAATTTCGTGAAGCTTGCCTATATGGCGCCGTCGATCCACCATTCGGGCGGCACGGTGTGCGAGCCGGTCGACGTGCCGGTCAACAAGCGTCATCTCGACATGGTCTACGCGCACATCAAATATTCCGACAAGCCGTTCATGGGTTCGGTGACCGCACCGGAGCGCGCCGAGGACACGGTGGCGATGGCCAAGCTCGTCTTCGGCGACGACTTCGTCGAGAACAACACGGTGCTGACCAGCCTGATCAACGCCAACTCGCCGATGGTGTTCGACGAGACCATGCTTGGCGCCCTGAAGGTCTATTCGCGTCATAACCAGGCCTGCATCGTCACGCCGTTCATCCTGGCCGGCGCGATGAGCCCGGTGACGGTCGCCGGCACGCTGACGCAGGTCCTGGCCGAAGTGCTGGCCGGCGCCTCGTTCACGCAGCTGATCCGTCCGGGCGCGCCGGTGCTGTTCGGCACCTTCGCCTCGTCGATCTCGATGCAGTCGGGCGCGCCGACCTTCGGCACGCCGGAGCCGTCGCTGGTCTCCTATGGCGCTGCACAACTGGCCCGCCGGCTCGGCCTGCCGTTCCGTACCGGCGGCTCGCTTTGCGCTTCGAAAGTTCCGGACGCACAGGCAGCCTATGAGAGCGCCAACACGCTGAACTCGACCATTCTCGCCGGCACCAATTTCGTCCTGCATTCGGCAGGCTGGCTCGAAGGCGGGCTGGCCTCCTGCTATGAAAAATTCATGATGGATATCGACCAGCTCGGCATGACCCAGAAATTCTCCGAGGGCGTCGACCTGTCGGAGAACGGCCAGGCGATGGACGCCATCCGCCAGGTCGGCCCAGGCAGCCACTATCTCGGCTGCGACCATACCCAGGCCAATTTCCAGACCGCCTTCTACCGCTCGTCGATCGCCGACAACAACTCCTACGAGCAGTGGCTGGCCGAGGGCCAGAAGACCGCACCGCAGCGCGCCAACGATCTGGCGCGGCGCTGGCTGGAGGCTTACGAAGCGCCGCACCTTGATGAAGGCATCGATGAAGCCTTGAAGGATTTCATCGCCAAGAAGAAGGGGTCGATGCCCGACGCCTTCACCTGAAAGGAGCCCGAGTCAGGCGGGGCTAAAGTCGCCAACATCATCCACAAGGAAGTCTGGCGGAGCGCCTTCTCCGATCCGGACAAGAAGGGATGATTGCGTGCGCGGCATGATCGACGAGATCACGGCCGCGCTTGGCGCCAACGGCCTCATCCTGCGTGGCGGCTTTCTCTTTCCCGATGACGAGGGTGGCCCTGATGGCGCCTCGGGTGAGCCGGCAAAGTCTGTCCTGCTGGTAGGGCAGGCGGGCGCCGCGACTTGGCCGCATTTCCTGCGCTGGCGGGACCAGCAGCCACAGGCGATCGCCGATCCGCTCGACACCTGGTCGCGGGAGGTCATCGGCGAGGTGGCGCAAGAGTTTGGTGCCCGCGTCGTTTCGCCGTCGGACAAACCTTACCTGCCGTTCCAGCAATGGGCTGTTCGGGCGGAAGGGCTGAGGCCGTCGCCGCTCGGCATCCTCATGCATCCGCAATACGGGCTTTGGCATGCTTATCGCGGCGCGCTGCTGTTCGAGGACGAGATAACGCTTCCGGAATTTCGGGAGACGATCCATCTTTGCGACACCTGCGTCGACAAACCTTGTCTGAAATCCTGTCCGGTCGCCGCTTATTCGACGGATGGTTTCGCCTACCAGGCCTGCTTGGCGCATGTGCGGGGGGCGAATGGCGAGCCGTGCCGCAGTGGCGGTTGCCTCGATCGCAATGCCTGCCCCTATGGCGCGTCCTATCGCTATCCGCCGGAGGTCCAGGCCTTCCACATGGCTGCGTTCGCTGGTCTTTAGCGCATCACGCGATCCCGCACGAAATGTTGACCGCCTGGCTCAGGGAACGCCTTGCCGTGGCGGCTTGCGCGGATATGTATCGCGCATCTGGCAAACGGAGCACGCAATGATGAAGCAGGACCTTCACATCAAGACCCGTGACGGTGTGGCGAAGGCAGGCCTGTTCCGCTCGGCCAAGGTTTCTTCAGCCAAGGCTGGCGTCATTCTCTACCAGGACGCCTTCGGTCCGCGCCCGGCGCTTGACCTGATGGCGGAACGGCTGGCGGGCGAGGGCTATGCGGTGCTGGTGCCCGATCTCTTCTACCGCAATGCTCCTTATGGCCCGTTCGACGCCAAGACCGCTTTTGTCGAAGAAAGGACCAGGGCGCCGCTGATGGCGCTGGTCACCGGCACGACGCAGGAAATGACCATCAGCGACAGCGCCGCCTTTGTCGACGCGCTCGCCGGCGAAGGCGTCACGGGACCGATCGGCACTGTCGGCTATTGCATGGGCGGGGCGCGGGCGCTCAACGCCGCTGTAACCTACCCCGACAGGGTCAAGGCCGCCGCCAGTTTCCATGGCGGCAACCTCGCCAGCGATGCCGCCGACAGCCCGCACCGCAAGGCGGCCTCCATCAAGGCGCGTGTGTATGTCGGCATGGCGGGCGTCGACCGGAGTTTCCCACCGGAGCAGTCGACCAAGCTGGCCGAGGCGCTGAGGACGGCGGGAGTCGACCATCTGCTGGAGAATTATGTCGGCATGGCGCATGGCTGGTGCGTGCCCGACCACAGTGTCTACAACGAAGGGGGAGCCGAGCGTCACTGGAAACGGCTGACGGCGCTGTTTGCCGAGACACTGACCTGAGTCTCGCGCGGCTATTCCCGCCTGTTGGCTGCCCGATCCGTTCGCGGTATCAGGGCGGTCTCGCTGAATGAGCGGGAGCCGCGCGGGAACGATCAACCTGATGCAATCCTATGATGTCGTGATCATCGGCGCCGGCGCCGCCGGAATGATGTGCGCCGTGGAAGCCGCCAAGCGCGGCCGTTCGGTGCTGATCCTCGATCACGCGGCGGCACCCGGCGAAAAGATCCGCATCTCCGGCGGTGGCCGGTGCAATTTCACCAACATCCATGCGAGCCCGAAGAATTTCATCTCGAGGAATCCGCATTTCTGCATCTCGGCGCTCAGCCGCTATACGCAGCGCGACTTCATTGCGCTGGTCGAACGCCACGGCATTGCCTACCACGAGAAGACATTGGGGCAGCTGTTCTGCGACGGCTCCGCGCGCCAGATCATCGATATGCTGGTCTCGGAAATGCGGAGCAGGGGCGCCGAGCTGGTATTGTCGACCCGCGTCGAGGCTATCGGCAGAACCGAGGAAGGGTTTGAACTCGCTCTCTCCACGGGCTCGGTTTCCTGCCAGTCCCTGGTCGTGGCCTGTGGCGGCAAGTCGATCCCCAAGATGGGCGCGACGGGCTTCGGCTACGAGCTTGCGGAACGGTATGGCCTTGCCGTCGTCGAAACACGGCCTGCCCTGGTGCCGCTGACCTTCGACGCAAAAACGCTTGAGCGGTTTTCGCCCCTGGCCGGAAACGCGGTCGACGCCGAGATTGCCTGCGGCAAGACGCGGTTTTCCGAGGCGATGCTGTTCACGCATCGCGGCGTCAGCGGGCCATCCGTCCTGCAGATCTCCTCCTATTGGCGCGAGGGCGATGAGATCCGCATCGCCATGCTGCCGGGCATGGATGTGGCTGAACTCATCCGCGCTGCCAGGCGTGGCAATGGCCGGCAAGCGGTGCAGACCGTGCTGGCAAACCATTTGCCGAAACGGCTGGCACAGGCGATAGCCGAGCGAACCGGGCTGGACGGTAACCTCGCCGATCTTTCCGAGGCCCAGATCAAAACCGTCGAGGCCGCGGTCAACGACTGGCGCATCAAGCCAGCCGGTTCGGAGGGCTACCGGACGGCCGAAGTGACGCTCGGCGGGGTAGACACCAACGGCCTCGACCAGAAGACGATGCAGGCGAAGCTGGTGCCGGGCCTGTTCTTCATCGGCGAGGTCGTCGACGTCACCGGCTGGCTCGGCGGCTATAATTTCCAATGGGCGTGGTCGTCTGGCTGGGCTGCGGGCCAGGCGTGTTGACGTTCAGGTGAGACCGGCCTGACCTCACTCGCCACGCCCTACACGCGAACGTCCAAATTCGAGAAAAATCTTTCCATCACCCCAAGGATTAGCCATTAGCCTTCGTCCAACAGGCAAATGATGGCGATGATGCTGGATGAGAGCGAAGCCTCCGACGCCGAACTGATCGGGCGGGCGAAGGGCGGAGACAGGGGGGCCTTCGGCAAATTGCTGGAGCGTCACTACGACTTCGTCTATCGCGCCGCCTATCGCTGGTGCGGCAGGAAGGCCGATGCCGAAGACATCGCCCAGGAAGTCTGTGTCAGGCTGGGCAAGGCGATCCGCGATTATCGCGGCGGCGCCGCATTCACGACATGGCTCTACACCATGACGATGAACGCCGCGCGCGACACGATGCGCAACACCCAGCGCGAGACGGTCAAGACCGAGGCCTATGGCGTCCACGCGCTGATTTCGAGCGAAGGCCCGGCCGAGGGTGAAGACCCGACCGAGGCGTTGTGGGCGGCGGTGCGGCAATTGCCGGACAAGCAGCGCGGTGCCGTAATGCTTGTCTATGGCGAAGGCTTGAGCCACGCGGCCGCCGCCGAGGCGATGGCGATCTCGGAGACGACGGTTTCCTGGCACATCCATGAAGCGAAGAAACGGCTGAAGACGTTGATGCGTTCAGCCGGGGAAGTGTGACCATGGTCGACGACAACGAACTCAGAAAGCTGCGCAATGCAGCGGTACCGGCGCCGGGCGAGAGCGCGAAGGCACGCGCCTTCGAAGCTGCCCTGCGCGCCTATGATCAGGAAAATATTTCCGCCGTCACCCAAGGATCGGTTGGCGGCCTTCGTCTCACGGAGCGAGCACAAAAGCTCTGGAGCGAGATCATGCAAAAGAAACTCATTGCCACGCCGGCCCTTGCCGGGCTCGTCGCCCTGCCGATCGCTGGGTACGCCACCTTCCATTTGCTGAGGGAACAGCCGTCGCCGTTCGGCGGCGACGAGAAGATCACCGAGACGCTGGCCGACAAGCCGGCGACGCAGAAGCCAACCGTCGCCGAGCCGAAACAGGCTCCCACGGCGCTGGAGAAGGACAAGAAGGCAGACTTGGATGTGGAAAGCCGCGACGCCAGCAATGCTCTTGCGCCGGCCGCACCGCCGAACTCCGAATCGGATGCCGCCGGTGGCGCAGCACAACCGGGCGCGCCGGTGAGCCCCACTGTATCGTCGAGGTTTGACCTAAAGACCTACAGCGGCAAGGAGGTGGAGTATGGAACTTTGCCAACCTCCAGGCCGGCCCCCGCACCCAGTGGTGAGGTTTCACGGGAGAGTGCCGGCCTCATGCCAAACGCGCCTAATGCCGCGCGGGCCAGTCGCGTCCAGGCTGCCGAGCCCAAGCTTATGGCCCCGCAGCAGCCGGCGGCCATCCCGGCCGACCAGATCGCGCCGCAGGAGGAAAACCGCGATCGCGTCCAGGATTTCAAGACCAATCCCGTGCATGCGGCACTGCAAGACCCGGTCTCGACCTTCTCGATCGATGTCGACACCGCGTCCTATTCCTTCGTGCGCGGCTCGCTGAAGCAGGGCTACCTGCCGCAAGCCGACGCGGTCCGCGTCGAGGAGATGATCAATTACTTCCCTTATGACTGGAAGGGGCCGGAATCGGCCTCAACGCCGTTCAACTCGACCGTCAGCGTCATGCCGACGCCGTGGAACGCGCACACCAAGCTGATGCACGTCGCCATCAAGGGTTTCGACATCAAGCCGACCGAGCAGCCGAAGGCCAATCTGGTCTTCCTGATCGACGTGTCGGGCTCGATGGACGAACCGGACAAGCTGCCGCTGCTCAAGTCGGCGTTCCGGCTGCTGGTCAGCAAGCTGAAGGCCGACGACACCATCTCGATCGTCACCTATGCGGGCGATGCCGGCACCGTGCTGATGCCGACAAAGGTTGCCGAGAAGGACAAGATCCTCAATGCCATCGACAATCTGCAGCCCGGTGGCTCGACGGCAGGCGAGGCCGGCATCAAGGAAGCCTACAAGCTTGCCCAGCAGTCCTTCATCAAGGATGGCGTCAACCGAGTGATGCTTGCCACTGACGGCGACTTCAATGTCGGCCAGACCGATGATGACGACCTGAAGCGGCTGATCGAGAGCGAACGCAAGACCGGCGTGTTCCTGTCGGTGTTCGGCTTCGGCCGCGGCAATCTGAACGATGAAATGATGCAGACCATTGCCCAGAACGGCAACGGCACCGCCGCCTATATCGACACGCTGGCCGAGGCCGAGAAGGTGCTGGTCGAAGATGCCTCCTCGACGCTGTTCACCATCGCCAAGGACGTCAAGATCCAGGTCGAGTTCAACCCGGACAAGGTGTCGGAATACCGGCTGATCGGCTACGAGACCCGGGCGCTCAACCGCGAGGATTTCAACAATGACCGCGTCGATGCCGGCGATATCGGCTCGGGCCATTCGGTCACCGCGATCTACGAGATCACGTCCAAAGGCGGTGGCGGCGAGCAGATCGATCCGCTGCGCTACGGCCAGGCGACGGTCAACAATGGCGGCGTCGCCAATGCGGACGAATATGCCTTCGTCAAGATCCGCTACAAGCTGCCCAACGAGGACGTCTCAAAGCTGATCACCACGCCGGTGACCTCGGCCAACGAGGTCGCGTCCTTCGATCAGGCCAGTACCGACCAGCGTTTCTCCGTCGCCGTCGCGGCCTTCGGCCAGAAGCTGCGCGACGAGGATGCGACCGCGAAGTTCGGCTACGACAAGATCATGGAGATTGCCACTGCCGCCCGAGGAGCCGACCCGTTTGGGTACAGGTCCGAGTTCCTTTCGCTTGTGCGCCTTGCCTCGGCGCTGGGCGGCAACCGGTAGTGGCGATGACGGCCGGTTTCTTTCAGATGATGGGATCGTTCTGATAACCGGCCCACGGGCGGGTGAGGCAGGCCGGCGAGGGATCTTTGCCCTTGCCGGCCTTTTTTCGGATCGGTTCGATAATCAGGTGAGACCGGCCTGCAAACAGTGGCTTCCTGCGCTTCCGGTGCTCACGTACTTAAGTACGCTCCGCTCCGGTTCTCGGAAGTCACTGTTTTCGGCTCGGCCTGACCTGAATCTCAACCGATCCAGGAGCAGCGCGCAGGATCGTTAAATTGCTCGGCATTTCCGGTACCGGATCGCAATTTCCTCTCGCTACACCGGTCATGTCTAAGGCTTGAGGGAGCCGGAATTGAAAATCACAACCATCGCCAACCCGACTCCGCCGGCACGTGATGCTTCGGCGGGTTTATCAGCCCCGTCAGCCGAATCCAGACGCATCAGCGACGATGTCGCGCAGGCGCGCCACACCGCCATGTCGGCGCTGACCAATGACCGCTTCCGTGTCATGCTGGAGCAGATTTCTGATCCGAGCGCATCCGGTGCGCTGGCAACAATGCGCGGCGACAACGTGGTCGATTTCAAGTCGGCGCAGTCAAGCTACGCCGACAATAGTGAATAACCGCAAAAAGAATCGCGTCAGGCGCGGCTGCGCCGCCGCTCGCGGCGGGCTTCGCTGGTCTCGGCGGTGTTTGCCGTCGCCACCTTGTTGCGCATCGGGCCAATGCGCTCGACGATTTTTTCGACGGTCGGACGATCCGCCCTGGTGTGGGCGTCGAGCGCCTTGCGCATCGCGGCCAGATGCTGGAACGAGGTGCCGCAGCAGCCACCGATGATCTTGGCTCCGCCATCCACGGCGAGCCGGACATAATCGGCCATCAGTTCCGGCGTACCGGAATAGTGGATCTCGGTGCCACGGAATTCGGGAATGCCGCAATTGCCCTTGACGATGACAGTCGCCTCCGGCTTGGCCTCGGTCATGTCGAGCAGCGAGGCCAGGATGTCGGAAGCGCCGACGCCACAATTGGCGCCAACCCCGAGCGGCGCTTGCGACAGGCCGTCGGCGACGCCGTGGATGTCTTTCGGCAGCAGGCCCATCATGGTGCGGCCGGCGGTGTCGAACGAGCCGGTATAGGTGTAGGGCAGGCCAACGCGGATGGCGGCTTCGGCCGCCGCGCGGATCTCGTCGGGCGCCGACATCGTCTCGATCCAGGCGACTTCGGCGCCACCTTCCTTGAGACCCTCGATCTGCTCGGCAAAGGCGTCGACCGCTTCGTCATAGGTCATGGCGCCAAGCGGCACCAGCAATTCCCCTGTCGGACCGACCGAGCCGGCGACGATCACCTTGCGGCCGGCCTTGTCGGCGACAGCGCGGGCGATCTCGGCTGCGCGCTTGTTCAGCGCGTGCACGCGGTCCTGCGCATGGTGCAGTTTCAGCCGGTGGCGGGTGCCGCCGAACGAGTTGGTCAGGATGATGTCGGCGCCGGCGTCGACGAAATTCTGGTGCAGGCTGGTGATGGTGTCGGGCGCGGTTTCGTTCAGCAGTTCCGGCGCCTCGCCGGCCTCCAGACCCATGGCGAACAAATTGGTGCCCGTGGCGCCATCGGCCAGCAGCACACCCTTTTCAGCCAGCAGCGCATCGATCGGATTGCTCGTCGTCATCGGATTGGCTTTCGTGTCCTGAACATGTCTTAGAATTCGAATAAGGATATAAAGAAGTCTTTATGTCTAGTCAATGAAAATGCGGTGCTGAGCGCTCAGGTAGAGCCTGATGCGAACGACATGCCGGCCAGGTTGCGCGCGAAGGCGGCCGCTTCGTGCGGATTGATGTCGGCGGCGCGGATCAGATTGTCGAAATGTTGGGTCAGGGCCTGGACCGGCTGGGTGGCGTTCAGCACCACATACATGTCGCCGACATAGATCGCCGCGCGATAGGGGCCGAATATGGTCAGCGGGATCGAATAGCGCATGCGGCCATCATAAAGGAACAGGCGGAAGGTCGGGTAGAGGTCGTCGAGCAGCGTCGCCATATGGGCAAGCTGCTGCTGGCGGTCGGCCGCCGGGAAACGGTCCCACACACCGAGGCCGCGGGCGAAGATCTCCAGCGTGTGGCGCGGCATGCAGACTTCCATGTCGGTTTCCGGCCGCCGGTTGTACTCGATGCGGTATTGCGTTTCGCTGGCCTGCGCCAGTCGGCTCCTGTTGGTGATGTTGGCTTCGTAGTCGACGAGCGCGTGGGTGCGCAGGAGATCGGGAATGCCAGCCGGCACATAGCGGATCTTGGTGCCCGCCGCTTCCGCGAACCATTTGGCGAGCAGCGTGCGGTCGAAACCGTCGGGCGCTTCCTCGATCTCCAGGCTCTCGCGGATTTCGCCGGTCACGCCCTCGTCCTGGCTAAGACCAAGCAGCCAGTCTAGCGACACTTTGAATTCGGCGGCGATGTTGAGCAAGGTTTCGGCGCGCGGCAGGCGGGTCGAGGCACCTGACATCAGTTGCGACAGCGCCGACCTGTCGATGCCGACTGCTGACGCGAAAGCCGATTGGTTGAGGTCGGAGCGTGTCAGGAGGAGCTTCAGACGCTCCCGGAAGATTGCCGACAAGTCGCGCTTGTCCATCATCTCACTCCTTGGATCGGGAGGAAAATTTTTCGCCGAAGCGGCCGAAGAAGCGCTTCAGGCGTAAACGAATCCCTAAGACTGTTTACAATGTATAACATATGCAGCCAAGAATGCGCAGACGCAACATTTTGTGCACTTTGTCGCGTTGAGTGGAATCATATCTCCTGACACAATGCTGTCAGGAACCGGTTGGGGTTCCGGCGACTGAGGACAGTGGTCGATAGCATGACTGGCAAGAGCATCCGTCGAAGCAGCAGATCGGCCATCGAATGGCCGACCGTGGTTCTCGCTTTCTTCTGCTACGGCACATGGTTGGCCGCCGGCTTCTTCCTCTGGCCGTCATATCCCATAGCTGCACTGATCGTCATGGCCGTCACGCTGGCTTTGCAATCCTCTATTATGCACGAGGTGCTGCATGGTCACCCGACCCGCAACGGCCTCGTCAATGAAGCTTTCGTCTTCCTGCCGATCGGCCTTGCCTGGCCGTTCCGCCGTTTCAAGACCATTCACCTGCGCCACCACGCGGACGAGCGGCTGACCGATCCGCTCGACGATCCCGAGAGCTATTACCAGGCGCTCTGGATGCACGAAGAAATGCCGCCGCTGATGAAATTCGTGCTGAAGGTCAACAATACCATGGCCGGTCGCCTCGTCCTGGGGCCATGGCTGTCCTGCATCGGCTTCTTCATCGATGACGCCAAGCACGTGATTGCCGGAGACAAGGCGATCCGCAAGGCCTGGCTGCTGCATGCGATAGGCCTTGCCGTGGTGCTGCCGGTCGTGCAGTTCGGCTTCGGCATGCCGGTTTGGCTCTATGTGCTGGTGCCGGTCTGGCTCGGCCAGTCGCTGATCTCGATCCGCACCTATGCCGAGCACCAGTGGTCGGAGCATCCGGAAGGCCGCACGGTGATTGTCGAGCGCTCGCCGCTGTCGTTCCTGTTCCTCAACAACAATCTGCACTTCGTCCATCACAAGAGCCCGACCATCGCCTGGTACCGGCTGCCGAAGCTGTTTCGTGACCGGCGTGAGGAATGGCTGCGGATGAACAATGGCTATGCCTATCCGAACTATTTCGCGCTGCTCAGATCCTATGCCTTCAAGGCCAAGGAGCCGATCGTGCATCCGGTTCTGCGGCGCGCGCCCGAGCCGGGCAGGGCGTTCAAGCCGCGCGTCAGGGCGCGCAGCATCAGTGGGCTTGGCAGCGCGCCGGTTCCCGCCGAACCGCCCAAGGAATAGTATCCGCGTGTAGAGTGGATAACGTGTCGGCCAATTCTGATTGGGCGCCGCGTTTTTGCGATCCTTTGTCCCGGCATGGTGGTTTGATATCGGCATGAGCGAATTGATTGCGGCGTTGCCGATGTATGACTGGCCGGAGGCGCGCGACGAGGTCGACGCGCAATGGGCGTCGTTGCGCGATTCATTCCGGCGAAGGGGTATCGATGCGCCGCAATCCATCGTGCGCCGCAATGGCGACCTGCCGCCGGTGCCGGGCGGCATTCGGGACGGCGAAGGTAAACTCGTCGCGCCCGATCCGGCGACGCTGCCGCCGGACGACCTCGATTTCCACAAGCTCTGGATGCATCCGGCGCTGCTGTTCGCGCAGACCTGCTGGGGGCCGATGGAACTCGGTCTGTCCCGGCATGTGCAGGTGGTCGGTCAGCCAAGCTATGACGCCTATGAAGGCGGGCAGGGCGAACTTTATTCGAGCGCGCTGGTGATGCGGTCGGGCGAGGGGCCGGAGGTTCGGTCGCCCACCGATGGCAAGGCCTTGCTGCCGCTCGATCTCATCCGGGGCAGGCGCTTCACCTTCAACAGCCTCGATTCCATGTCGGGCATCATCGCGCTGACGCGCGACCTGAAAGCGGCCGGCGAAAACCTGGACATATTTTCATCGCACAGCGAAAGCGGCGGCCATCGCGACTCGATCGTGACGGTCGCCGAAGGCAAAGCGGACGTCGCCGCGATCGATTGCGAAAGCTGGGCGCTGGCACGGCGTTTCGAGCCGGCGGCGCGCAAGATCGTGATCGTCGGCTGGACGGCGCGACGCAAAGGCTTGCCCTACATCACCGCCAGGACGACGCCGGAAAAGACCGTGCGCGCGATGCGCGAAGCGCTTGCCGGGCTAGCCGAGCAGCCTCGAATCCAACGGGTAGGTTGAAAGCTTTTCGTTGCCGGTGTCGGTGATCAGGATCTGTTCCTCGATCTTGACACCCTCACGCCCGCCAAGCCGGCCGATATAGCTCTCCACACACAGCACCATGCCCGGTTCCAGCAGGCCGTCGGGTGTATCGGATGTCCAGTCGCTGGCATGCGGCAAGGTCGGATATTCGTCGGCCAGTCCGACGCCGTGGTAGAGCACGCCGTAGCGAGTTGGGAAGCAGTCTCCAGGCGGTACAGCCGAGCGTTCGACCAGATCGCGGAACGAAACGCCGGGCTGCATCAAAGCGGTGTTGTACTCGATCTGGTCGGCGGCGATGCGGAACAGGTCGCGCTGTTCGTTGGTCGGCTTTGTATCGCCACAGAGCCAGGTGCGCGAGAGATCGGCGCAGAAGCCGTAGGGGCCGATCAAATCGGTATCGAAGGCGACGAGATCGCCGGCCTCCATGATCCGCGACGAGCATTCCTGGAACCACGGATTGGTGCGCGGTCCCGACGTCAGCAACCGCGTCTCGATCCATTCGCCGCCGCGCGCGATGTTGCCGCGATGGAGTTGCGCCCACAATTCGTTTTCGGAGATACCGGGCTTGAGCGCCTGTTCCATCTCGCCCATCGCCGCCTCGCAAGCGACGATGGCGCGGCGCATGGCAAGGATTTCATCAGGCGATTTGATCAGCCGCGCGTTTTCCATCACCGCCTCGCCATTGCCGATGGAAATGCCGAGGCGGTGGAGTTCTTCAACGCCTTCCGGGTTGATGTGATCGACGGCGATGCGGTTGTTGCCGCCGCCATGCTCCCTGATCAAATCGGCGATACCGGCGGCCCAACGGCGGACTTTCTGCTCGGTCAGCTCGCCGCCATAAAGATACATCCACGACACGGCCGGCCGAACTTCGTCGACGATGCCGGAATGATCGGACAGGTGCTCGCAGGAAAAGTAGTCGAACAGCACCACCGGACCCTCGGTGGCGACGAAGCAATGCCGCGTCGGATTGTGCGCGACCCAGAGCTGCATGTTGGTCGAGTCGGTCGCATAGCGGATGTTGACGGGATCATAGAGCAAGGCGCCGGCGTAGCCGCGGCGCTTCAGCTCGGCGCGGATGCGCTCGAGCCGGTATTTTCGCATTGTCGGCAGGTCGGGCGCGCTAACACCCGCCGCCGCCCATTCCGCTTCGGCTTGCGCGCCATAGCCCAGCACATGCTGGTTGAGCGAAGCCGCCTTCTCGCGGGAGGCGTCGCGCAGCGCCTCGATCGAGCCTGATACAAACGGCATGATCTTGCGGTGTCGGCCGAAGCTTCCCTTTGGCGCCCCGCTGTCCATCCCGTCCTCAGGTCCGCATCTTCTCGCCGCTTGGGTCGAAGGGTGCCTCGACATTGATGCGGGCCGGACGCCGAGACCCAAGAATCTCGATCTCGAACAGCCCCGCGCTTTCATCCTCGGCAAGGGCGGCCGGCACATAGCCTTGCGCCATCGACTTTTGCACGTAGTGCGCATAGCCGCCCGATGTCACCCAGCCGACCACGCGCCAGTCGCCGTCGACGATGCCGCGCACGGCCGACGCACCTTCGGCGGCCTTCGAGCCACGTATTTCCTTGCCTGACGTGTCGAAGCGCGGCGCGCCGTAGCCATGCGGCTTTTCAACCGTGCCGTAATCCTTGTCGACCTTGGCCCAGATCGGCTCGTCGCCCATCACGTCGGCATCGGCGGCATCGACGATGAAGGAGACGCGGCGCAGTTTCGGCCCTTGCGCCTGTTCCTTGGCGGCGGCTTCACGGCCGATGAAGTCGTTCTTCTCGAGCTTGATGAAGCGGTCCATGGAGCCTTCGAACGGCCCGTAGATCGGCCTCAACTCGCGGAACCAGGTCGGGAAATTCTTTTCCAGGCGCATCGACAGCAAGGCGCGCATGCCGAAATCGACGATTCCGAATTCCTCGCCGGCGTCCTTGATCGCCTTGTAGACTAGGCGCTCATAGGCTGGCGCCATCCAGATCTCGTAGCCGAGGTCACCGGTATAGGTGATGCGGTTGACCATACAGGGCGCGCCGCCGACCGCCATCTCGCGGAAATCCATGAAGCGGAAAGCCTTGGTCGAGATGTCGATATCGACCAGCTTCTGCAGGAGGTCGCGCGATTTCGGGCCGGCGATCGACAGGCCGACGAGTGTCTGGTCGAAACGGTGGATGCGCACCGAACCATCCTTGGGCAGGTGCTTTTCGAACCAGCGCATGTGGTATTTCTGCGCTGCCGAAGAGCCCCAGATCATGAAGCGGTCTTCACCGGCCTTGGCGATGGTGAAGTCGCCGATCAGCTTGCCGAACTCATTGATCATCGGTGTCAGCACGATGCGGCCGGTCTTCGGCATGCGGTTGGTCATCAGCCGGTTGAGGAACTCTTCCGCGCCCGGCCCCGACACTTCGTATTTGGCGAAGTTGGCGATCTCGGTGACGCCGATGCGCTCGCGCGTGGCGCGCACTTCCTCACCGATCGGTCCAAAGTCGTTGGAGCGGTGGAAGGAGACGACGTCTTTCGGCTCGCTGCCCTTAGGCGCGAACCAGAGCGGGGTTTCGAGACCCCAAGAGTCGCCCATCACGGCATTGTTGGCGAGCATGGTGTCGTAGAGCGGCGTCGTCTGCGCCGGGCGGGCAGCCGGCAGTTCCTCGTTGGGGAAGCGGATCGAGAAGCGGCGCGAATAGTTTTCGCGCACCTTGGCGTTGGTGTAGCGCAGCCCAGCCCATTCGCCGAAGCGGGCGACATCCATGCCCCAGACGTCGAAGCCCGGATCGCCATGCACCATCCAGTTGGACAACGCCAGGCCGACGCCGCCGCCTTGGCTGAAGCCGGCCATGACGGCGCAGGCGCACCAGAAATTGGTCAGGCCCTGCACCGGGCCGACCAGCGGATTGCCGTCGAGCGCGAAGGTGAAGGGGCCGTTGATGATCTGCTTGATGCCGGCCTTTTCGATGCCGGGGAAATGCTTGAAGCCGATTTCCAGCGACGGCGCGATGCGGTCGAGATCGGGCGGCAGCAGTTCATGGCCGAAGTCCCACGGCGTGTTGACCGGCGACCACGGCTTGCAGGCCTTTTCATAGGTGCCGAGCAGGATGCCGTTGCGCTCCTGGCGGGTGTAGATCTCGCCCTTGAAGTCGAGCACACCGATCATTTCGCGGCCGGTCGACTTGTTGAACTCCTCGACCTCCGGCATCGGCTCGGTCAAGAGATACATGTGCTCCATGGCCAGCACCGGCAGCTCGACGCCGACCATGCGGCCAATCTCGCGCGCCCACAGGCCGCCGCAGTTGACGACATGTTCGGCGTGAACCGTGCCTTGTTCGGTGACGACGTTCCAGGTGCCGTCCGGCTGCTGTGTCAGGTCGACGACGCGGTTGCGCAGCACGATTTCGGCGCCGAGTTTTTTGGCCGCCTTGGAATAGGCAATGGTGGTCCCGGAGGGGTCGAGATGGCCTTCGACCGGATCCCACATGGCGCCGACGAAATTGGTCTCGTCCATCAGCGGGAACATCGCCTTGGCCTCGGACGGCGTGATCAGTTCGGTGTCCATGCCGAGATAGCGGCCTTTGGCGTGGGCAAGGCGCAGGAAGTCCATGCGCTCGGGCGTATCGGCCAACATCACGCCGCCGGTCAGGTGCAGCGAGCAGGACTGGCCCGAAATCTCCTCGATCTCCTTGTAAAGCTGGACCGTATAGGCCTGCAGCTTGGCGACGTTCGGATCGCCGTTCAGCGTGTGGAAGCCGCCGGCCGCATGCCAGGACGAGCCGGAGGTGAGCTCCGAGCGCTCGATCAGCATGATGTCGGTCCAGCCGGCCTTGGCCAGGTGGTAGAGCACCGAGCAGCCGACGACACCGCCGCCAATGACAACCGCTTTTGCATGGGATTTCATGAGGATAGTTCCGTTTTTGAAGAGATTGAATCGGAGGAATGGGACACGAAGACAAAGCGGAGGTCGGATACAGCGATGTTTTCGATCAGCTTGCCGTCAAGCGCGGCAAGGATGGTTTCACAGACGGAAGTGCGATGTTTCACGACGTCATGGCTCCAAAGGCGCAGGATCGAATAGCCCTGAGCGCGCATGAAGTCGTCGCGGCGGCGGTCATAGGGACTGTCCGCATGCTGGTGTCCGTCGACTTCGACAACAAGCCATTTTTCGCGGCAGGCGAAGTCAGCGTAGTAGGGTTCGATAGAGAACTGTCGCGTGAACTTGTAGCCGCCAAGCTTGCGGGCTTTTAGTTCGAGCCAAAGCAGTGCTTCCGCTTGATTGTCGCCTTGCCTGAGTTTTCTGGCTCTCTGGGTTGTGCCTGTTTTTCGGCGACTGCGCGTTTGAGGAGCGCCTTCCCCCACTCCGTCGCTGCTTCGCAGCGCCACCTCTCCCCCCTCCGGAGGGAGAGGAAGGGAGCCAACTGGGCTAGGCTCGCGCTTTTCCTCTCCCCCGTCGATCGGGGGAGAGGTGTCGAGCGAAGCTCGACGGAGTGGGGGTCGACTATTCATCGAATCCATACGAATGATCGGCTCATCAAAACGAACACTGCCGCTCAAAAATCGGTCGGCGCGCCGCCTTCGGCTGTGCGCTTCGCAACAAAGGCGTTGAGCTCCTCGCGGATGGCGGGATCCATGTAGGGCTCGTCATAGGAGGCCAGCCGCTCCTTCCACACCTTGTTGGCCTTTTCCATTGCCGTTGGCGAGCCGGCTTCCGCCCAGGTCTCGAAATTGCGCCAGTCCGAAAGGATGGGCGAATAAAACGCGGTCTTGTAGCGGTCCTGCGTGTGCTGGGTGCCGAAGAAGTGGCCGCCGGGGCCGACCGACTGGATGGCGTCGAAGCCGAGCGCTTCATCGGAAAGGTCAAGCGGGGTCAGGAATTCGGCCACCATCTGCAACAGGTCGATATCCAGAATGGTCTTCTCGTAGGAGCAGCGCAGGCCGCCTTCCAGCCAGCCGGCCGCATGCATCATCAGGTTGCCGCCGCCCTGGACGGCGCCCCACAGAGAGAACACGCTTTCATAGGCTGCCTGCGCATCGACGGTGTTGGCGGCGCAGGTGTTGGAGGTGCGGTAGGGGATGTTGTAGCGGCGGGCGAGCTGGCCGCCGACGAGCTGTGCCTTCATGTATTCGGGCGTGCCGAAGGCCGGTGAGCCGGATTTCATGTCGACATTGGAGGTGAAGCCGCCATAGCCGACCGGCGCCCCCTTCCTGACCATCTGGGCGAAGGCAATGCCGGACAGCGCCTCGGCATTCTGCTGCACCAGCGCGCCGGCGATGGTGACGGGCGCCATGGCGCCCGAGAGGGTGAAGGGCGTGACGATAACGACCTGGCCCTTGCTCGACATCTGGATGATGCCTTCCATCATCGGCACGTCGAGCTTGAGCGGCGAATTGGTATTGATGATGGTGAAGACGGACGGTTCCGCGAGCAATTGCTCATGGCTGATGCCGCGCGCGATGCGGGTGATCTCGATGCCGTCGACATTGCGCTCCTTCCCGAGCGAATAGATGTGGAACACCTTATCGGTCAGCGTGGCGAGGTCGCGGATGCATTCGAGATGGCGCACCGACGGGTGGATGTCGGTCGGCTCGACTGGATAGCCGCCCGTGCAATTCAGGATGTTGTGCATCTGCGCCAGCCGCAGGAAATTGCGATAATCCTGCTGGTTGCCGGGCCGGCGGCCACGATCGATGTCGGAGCAATTGGGCGCCGAGGCCATCATCGAGATGATCAGATTGTCACCGCCAAAGCGCACATTGTGCTCGGGGTTGCGGGCATGGATGGTGAATTCGGACGGGCAGTTCGACACCAGCTCCAGGATCATGTCGCTGTCGAAGCGCACGCGCTCCGAGCCCTCGCGTACGTCGGCGCCATGAGCCTTCATGATGCTGCGGGCTTCGTCGTGCAGGACGTCTACGCCAATCTCGCGCAACACCCGCAAGGAGGCGAGGTGGATCGATTCCAGCTCGTCCTCGGACACCAGCTTGGTCGGCGTCAGCGGATTTTTCAGTTGGCGGAAAGCCGGCTGCTCGAACGCGGCCGAGCCACCGGCGCGCTTGCCGGCGCGACCGCCGCGGCGGGCACGGTCGGGCGCCAATGCCGGTTCTGAGGGTTGTAGGGCGGCGGTCATGATGGTCCTCGTAGGATGCGATAACGGGCGGCATAATGGACCGGCGCCCCTCCGGCCATTGCGGAGGCGGCGACCACTAGAGCGAGGGAAGCGACATGCCGGAACGGCAGCCAGGTGGGCGCGACATCCGCCCTGGCCACGCCGGCGCGCCGGCAGGCGTCTGAGTGAGGCCGTCGGATGGTGCAGATTTAAAGAGGCGTTACAGTACCGTCTTTTACTTCTGACATACTTGCGCGTTGAACTGTTTTTGGAGGGACGCCATGCCTGACGTCGTCAAAGTGCGTGCCGCGACAAACAACGAAGTCGCGTTCCTTTCCTGGGATCTTGACGGGATGATCCCAGGCTGCCTCGGTTTCGAGATCGTGCGCCTCTATCCCGATACAGGCGAGGAGCGTTGCCTTGCGTCCTGGGTGCCCTTCAAGGGTCAGCGCAATCCCCGATGGATTCCTCAGGATACCGGTGTCTGGCCGGTGCAGAAGACATTCTGGCGCGATCTGACTGTCAGGCGCCGCCGCGACAGCATAGACGTCAGGCCGGACGGCGAAATGATCGCCTACCGCGTGCGTCCCGTTGGCGACATGAAGGCGGGCCTCGATCCCGTGCCGGTGCGCCCCGATCAGGTCGTCGACGGCAAACCCGCCTATACCGGACCGGCGCGGCCCCTTGGCTATCTTGGGCAGGGCGCGGTCAGTCCGCCAATCTTCCTGGGCCAAATGTTCGGCAAGGCACGCGTTGCCTTCACCAACGGCGTGCTTTCGACGCAATGGATGTCGCATGCGCTGGCGGAAGCCGGCATCAAGGTCGGCCAGCGCGACAAGATCAGGGCGGTGCTGCAAGACCCGACCAGCAAGATCCGCGCCTATCTGCATGGCGACGTGCCTGACGTGCTGACCAGCCTGTTGAAACGGGCCAAGGCCGAAGGCGGTACGGTCAGGCTTGCGCTCTATGAGCTCGGCGACGACGAATTGTGCGACGCCATCATCGCGGCCAGGGATGTAGTCGAAGTCATCCTCTCCAATTCGGGCAGGGATGACCAGACCAAGGCCTGGGATGCCGGCAACGCACCCTACAGGAAGCGTTTGCACGATGCGGGCGTCGTGGTGACGGACCGCCTGTTCAACAACAACCATATCGGCCACAACAAGTTCGCCGTCTACCGCGACATCCAGGGCAACCCGCAAGCGGTCATGACCGGCAGTACCAACTGGACGTCGACCGGCATATGCGGCCAGTCCAACAACGCTTTTGTCCGCGACGATCCGGCGATGGCGGAGGTGTTCGACGGCTATTGGGAACGCATGAAAGCCGATGGGTTTCCGCCACCGGCTTCGGAAAGTGCTGCCGGCCACGTCGCGCAGACGCAGGGCGTGCCGTTCCGCAAGGAGAACCACATGCGAAACCCGCTCAACGGCGCCTCGGCGGTGTTGGACGGCATGACGGTGTGGTTTTCGCCCAACGACCCGAACCGCAACAAGAAGGACATTTCGGTACGTCCGGTCGACCTCCAAGACGTCTTTGGCCGCATCAAAGCGGCGAAGCGCGCCGTTCTGTTCCTGGTGTTCAACCCTTCGCTGCTCGGCGAAAATTCGATCGTAGACCAGGCGGTTGCGGCGGCGAAAGCCGATCCGAACCTCATCGTGCAGGGCGCGATCAGCGACGAGACGGCCATGCCCAACTATGTCGCTTCGACTAGGGATCCGGTCACCCACAAGTCGAACAAGGACGGCAAGTCGCCCTTTGTCTATCCGGAGAAGGTCTGGGAGGCCCCGAATGTCTCCATCGTACGGGCGGCGAACCTGACCGGGGCCACGATCGCGACGGATTTCCAGGCCGAAGTGCTCACCGTCGGCCACGCGATCGTGCACGACAAGATCGTTATCATCGATCCGATGGAGGACAACGCCACCGTCATCACCGGCAGCCACAACCTCGGTTACAAGGCGTCCTACGAAAACGACGAGAATTTGGTCATCGTGGAAGGCGACAAGACCTTTGCCGCGGCCTATGCCGTGCACATGCTCGACGTCTTCGACCACTATAAGTTCCGGGCCTGGCGCAGGACGATCGGCAAGGGGCCTTCCGACGCGGACGGGATTGCCATCAACGACAAGTGGCTGAAGCCCTATGCGGACGGCAAGAAAGGTGCAATCGCCCGCTACTTCCCATAGCCGTCGCGTCCTGCATCGCAGGTTCGTTCATTCGAGGCCGATTGGCGTCGGTCGGCCGGTCGATTTCCGTGGTGCAAGCGGATCTCCGGTTCGGCTCTTCCTTTCCTCTGGTCGAACCAGTAGCTAGTCGTGCTTGCTGGCCGGTGGCCGCACTGACATGGATGACGGCATGGTCGCGACCGGCTCGAGCGAAGGCGAAGCGGGAACGCAATGGGCGGCGCTCGCGGGCGTCACCGCCGCATTAGCCATGTTCGGAGCGGCGCAAGGGTTGAGCTCGCCGCTGTTCACGCTCCTGATGCAGAAGCAAGGCATGTCGCCCGCCCTGATCGGCTTGTCGGCGGCGATGATGCCGGTTGGCCTGATTCTTTCGGCCTCTTTCGTGCCGGCTGCCGTGCGGCTGGTCGGGGCGCGAAACCTGGCGGTTGGCTGCTCGCTGATTGGGGCGATGTGCTTCCTGGCCATCTTCTGTCTGCAAGACTGGGTTGCCTGGTACGTCATCCGATTCATCATCGGCATCGTCATCAACCCGCTCTATGTGCTGGGCGAAGTCTGGGCGCTGTCGCTGGCGCCGCCGTCGCGGCGCGGGCGAGTGATGGGCGTGTTCAACACACTGATGGGCGCCGGCTATGCCGCCGGCCCCTTTACGCTCACTCTGGTCGGTATCGAGGGCTGGGCACCTTTCAGTGTCGGCATTGGCGGGTTTGTGCTTTGCGCCGTCATTTTGCGCCTTGTCTCCTCGAAGCTCGCCGGTTTCGAAGATGACGGCCAGCCTGCCGGCAGCTTTGTCGGTTTTGCCCGGTTGGCGCCGGCGCTGCTGCTGGCGGTGCTGGTCTCGGCCGCCGTCCAGCAAAGCACCTATGCCCTGGTTCCCGTGTTTGGGGCCGGCTATGGCTTGCCGGAGGCGGTGCTCGCCGCGCTGGTGATGTCGCTGTCGCTGGGCAACATCCTTCTGCAGATCCCGCTCGGCCTGCTCGCCGAACGCTTCGGTGGCCGACCGATGATCCTGGCCTGCGCGGTGGCGACGACCGTTTGCGCTGTTCTGCTCCCGCTGCTGATTACCACACCGCTGATCTGGGGCGTGCTTCTGGTGATGGGCGCGGTGGGCTACGGTGTCTATACGATGGCGCTGGTCGAACTCGGCAGCCGCTTCAGGGGTTCGCTGCTGGTCACCGGCAATGCGGCGTTCGCCTTGCTATGGGGTGTCGGCGGTATCGTTGGTCCGCCGGGCGCGGGCCTGCTGATGCAGGCGATCGGGCCGGTGGGTTTGCCAACCGTGATCATTGGCCTCGACGCTTTGCTGGTCGCGTTCGCGCTTTATAGATCGGCCAACCGCGGAGGGTCCTGACAGGGTCTGGCTGGAGCCGGGCATCCGTCCGGGCCGCGGGGCTTACCGCCGCCGGGCCGAACCGCTAAGTCTGCAACCGCGACAGCGTTATGGATCATGGACCTGGTGGATACGAGAAGCGACGAGACGATGCAATGGGCAGCGATCACCGGTGTGATCGCGACCGTGTCCGTTTTCGCCATCGCGCAGGGCCTGTCCTATCCGCTGCTGAGCTTCATCCTGCAGCGCCAGGGTGTCTCGCCCGCGATGATCGGCCTGTCGGCGGCGATGACGCCGATCGGGTTCATCGTCTCGTCGCCAATTATTCCAGCGCTGGCGAGGCGGTTCGGAGCAGGGCGCACGGCTCTGACTTGCGCGGCGCTTTCGGCTGTCGTGCTGGCGCTGATCGGCTGGACGCAGAACGTCTATCTCTGGTTTCCGCTGCGCTTGCTGATCGGCGTCGTGACCAACCCGCTCTATGTGCTCAGCGAAATCTGGGTAATCGCGCTGGCGCCGCCGGCCCGGCGCGGCCGCATCATGGGCCTCTATTCGACGATCATTTCCGCCGGCTTCGCGACCGGTCCGCTTTGTCTGCTCGCCGTTGGCACAGAAGGCTGGCCGCCGTTCCTTGTCGGCATTGGCGCCTTCGTGCTCTGCGGCATCTGCCTGGCGTCGGTTCTGCCACGGCTGCCCAGAGTAGACGAGGCCGGGCATCAGGTTTCGGTGATGGGTTTCATGCCGCTCGCCTGGCTGCTTCTGTCGGCGGTGGTCGTAGCCGCGGGCTTCGAGCAGGCGGTGCTGGCGCTGCTGCCCGTCTACGGCACGCATTATGGCATCGCGGAGGCTCGCATGTCGGCGCTGCTATCGGTCATGATCGCCGGCAACATCGCCATGCAGGTTCCGCTTGGCCTGCTGGCCGAGCGGCTGACGGCCCGTTTCGTGCGCTTCATCTGCGTCCTGCTGACGCTGTTTGGCTGCGTGCTTTTGCCGATGCTGATCGAAACGCCGCTGATCTGGCCTTGCGTCTTCGTCTGGGGAGCTGTGTCCTACGGCATCTACACGATGTCCATCATCGAACTTGGCGAGCGCTTCACCGGTTCGGCGCTGGTTGCCGGCAATGCGGCATTCTCCCTGATGTGGGGTGTCGGCGGCATTGTCGTCCCGCCGCTAGCGGGCGGCATAATGGATGTGACCGGTGCGAGCGGCCTGCCGCTGACGCTCGGCGCGATCTGCGCCGCGCTTGCGTTGGCGACGATTATCCGTCGGCGGGTGCGGTGAAGCAACGCCGCAAGGGCCGCGAAAGGCCGTATCGCACCTTGAATGTCAGCGCCGCCAACGCAATGTAGGCGAAGCCGTTCAAAATCCCGGAGACCTGCATGACCGCTTCGACAACCAGAGCCCAGCCCTTTCAGAAGACCGGCGATCCGTTCCTCTGGCTGGAGGACAGGACAAGCAAGGAATCGCTCGACTGGGTGCATCGCCAGAACGAGGTCACGGTGGCGGAATTGCAGGGCGATCCATCCTATCAGGCGTCGTTCCAGACGGCGCTCGACCTGATGACGGCCGAGGACAATATCGCGGTTGGCGCGGCGATCGCCGGTCATGTCTACAATTTCTGGCAGGACAAGACCAATGCGCTCGGCCTGTGGCGCCGCACGACAGTCGCTTCCTACAAGACCGACAAGCCCGACTGGGAGACAATCATCGACTTCGACCAGCTGGCTGCGAGGGAGGGGATAAAATGGGTGTTCGGCGGCGCCGTCAGGCTCTACCCCGATTTCAACCGCTGCCTGGTCTCGATGTCGCCCGATGGCGGTGACGCCAGCGCGATGCGCGAGTTCGACATCGCGGCCAAGTCCTTCGTGGAAGGCGGTTTTCAGGCGCCGGCGTCGAAATCGGGCTTCGGCTGGCTGGACGAGGATACGGTCATCGTCTCGGCCGCTTTCGAAGAGGCCGACAAGACAGAGTCCGGATATCCGCGTGTGGTCAAGCTCTGGAAGCGGGGCACCAGGCTGGAAGAGGCGACCCCGATCTTCGCGGGAGAGATCGAGGATCTTGCCGTTGGCGCCGGTGTCGAGTTCGACGGCGAGAAGCGTCACCTGTTTCTAGCGAGGACACTCAACTTCTTCGCATCACACAGTTTCCTGCGCCTGCCTTCGGGCGAGAACCGCCGCATCCCGCTGCCCGACGACGTCACTGACACCTCGCTCTTTAGGGATCAACTGGTGTTCGGAGTGCGCACGCCATGGACAGCACCGGACGGCACCGCATGCCAGCCGGACGGGCTTTACTCCTTCGACTTCGCGCATTGGATCGAAACCGGCGGTTTTGGCGCCATCGAAACCTTGTTGGCGCCGGCGCACCGGGTTTCCATTGCCGGGCTCGCCAGAACGCAGGACCGCCTGTTCATCAGCTTGATGGACAATGTGCGCGGCAAGGTTCTCGTCTGCGAGCGCGAGCGCGGTGCCTGGTCGCTGAAACCCCTCGTGCTGCCTGAAAACGGCACTGTCGGTATCAGCCATGCCGAGCATTTCGGCTCCACCGTCTCCTTTTCCTTCACCGATTTCCTGACGCCAAGCTCGATCATCTGGTCCGATGACAATGGCGAGACGCTGGCGACCGTGAAATCGCAGCCGGCCCGCTTCGATCCCTCGCCACTGATCTCGGAACAGTTCGAGGCGCGCTCGAAGGACGGCACGATGATCCCATATTTCGTCGTCAGGCGGCGCGACCAGAACGGTCCGGTGCCGACGCTACTCTACGGCTATGGAGGTTTCGAAGTGCCGCTGTTGCCCGGCTATGCCGGCGTGCGCGGCAGGCTGTGGCTGGAGAAAGGCAATGCCTATGTGCAGGCCTGCATTCGCGGCGGCGGCGAGTTCGGACCGGCCTGGCACCAGGCGGCGCTGAAAGGCAAGCGCCAGAACGGCTTCGACGACTTCTCGGCGGTGGCCGAAGATGTCGTCAGGCGCGGTATTGCCACGGCTCAATCGCTCGGCATCCAAGGCGGCTCCAATGGCGGCCTGCTGACCGGCGCTTCCCTGACGCAGCATCCCGAGCTTTTCGGCGCCGTCATCATCGAGGTGCCGCTGCTCGACATGCTGCGCTACACCGAATTGCCGCCGGGCGCTTCGTGGATGGCCGAATATGGCGACCCGTCAAAGCCGGAAGACGCCAAGTGGCTTTCCGCCTATTCGCCCTATCAACATGTCAAGGCTGATGCCGCCTATCCGCCGGTGCTCTTGACGACCTCGACCGCCGACGACCGGGTCCATCCCGGCCATGCGCGCAAGATGGCGGCCCGCCTGCAGGAGGCAGGACACGGCAGGACGCTGTTCTTCGAGGAGACCGAGGGCGGACATGGCGGGCGCGGCGACCGCCGGCCGCAGGCGGCGCAGACGGCGATGAAGTATGTCTTCCTGCAGCGGGCACTGGGCGGAAAAGCCTGACCTCATTCCATGGCACCCCTGAGCAAAGGGTGGTTCACCTCGACCGCCCTTTGCTCTAAGGTACCTTCATGGCTCTCGCTAGACTATCAGCTCGCGCATTCCGGGTCGCGGTGACACCGTCGTCACGCACGCTGCGCGCCGAGCTTTTGCGGCTGTGCGCCCGCATCGGCTATTCGCCGCCTGCCGTCCTCTGACGAATTCGCCCCGGCACCGCCGGAATGATTTCAGAGGAAAGACCAGATCAATGACCTATCAGAATTATTCGCTGAAGCAGCTTCAGCAGATCGACGCCGCGCATCACCTGCATCCCTTCACCGATCATAAGGAGCTGCGTGAGGCAGGCGCCCGCGTCATCACCCGCGCCAATGGCCCGTTCATCTACGATTCCGAAGGGACGGAACTGCTGGACGGTATGGCCGGCCTGTGGTGCGTCAATATCGGCTACGGCCGCGACGAGCTGGCCGAGGCCGCCTATGCACAGATGAAGGAACTGCCTTACTACAATTCCTTCTTCAAATGCTCCACGCCGACGCCGGTGCTGTTGTCGAAGAAGCTGGCCGAGATCGCACCACGCAACGTGAACCAGGTGTTTTACGGCTCGTCCGGTTCGGAGGCCAACGACACCGCCTTGCGCCTAGTGCGCCATTACTGGGTGCTTGAGGGCAAGCCGGAGAAGAACCGCGTCATCTCGCGCAAGATGGCCTATCACGGCTCGACCATTGCCGGCACTTCGCTCGGTGGCATGGATGCCATGCACAAGCAGCTCAACGGTGCGGTGCCCAACATCGTCCATGTGATGATGCCCTATGCCTACGAGCTGGCTCTGCCGGCCGAAAGCGACCACGATTTCGGCCTGCGCGCGGCAAAGTCCGTCGAGGACGCCATCCTCGAGGCCGGCGTCGACAAGGTCGCGGCCTTCATCGGCGAGCCGGTGATGGGCGCGGGCGGCGTCAAGATACCGCCGGCGAGCTACTGGCCCGAAGTGCAGCGCATCTGCCGCAAATACGATGTGCTTTTGATGCTGGACGAGGTCATTACCGGCTATGGCCGCACAGGTGAGTGGTTCGCGGCGCAGACCTTCGGCATCGAAGCGGACACCATCACCACGGCCAAGGCGCTGACCTCGGGCTATCAGCCTCTTTCGGCGCTGCTGGTTGGCGACCGCATTGCCTCGACGCTGGTCGAGAAGGGCGGCGAGTTCAACCATGGCTACACCTATTCGGGGCATCCAGTGGCTTGCGCCGTGGCCTTGAAGAACCTGGAGATCATCGAGAGGGAAGGGCTGGTCGACCGTGTCAGGAACGACACCGGACCTTATTTCGCTAGCGCGTTGCAGGAGCGTATTGCCGGGCATGATCTGGTCGGCGAGGTGCGCTCGATCGGCCTGATGGGCGCGATCGAGATCGTCAAGGACAAGGCGACGAAGGAGCGCTTCCTGCCGTCGGGGAGTGCCGCGGTGACGGTGCGCGACCACGCGATCGCCAACGGCATGATGCTGCGCGCCACCGGCGACACGATGATCCTGTCGCCGCCGCTGATCTGGACCCGCGATACGATCGACATGGCTTGCGAGCGCATCGGCAAGGCGCTCGACCTGGCACAGGCGGACCTGCGCAAGCGATAGGAGCAAACCTCGATTGGGCGTTTTTGCGAAGAAACGCCCAATCCCGGAAATATGCGCTATGAGCGGGAACGAATTTCGCCTTCGGCGCGTAATGTAAGGGGCGGCCGATCCGGCCGCGACAGGGGATTGCCCACATGAGAAAGACCGGCAAAAGCCGACGCGTGCAAGAGGCGGCCAGCCTTGGCGCGGACCTGATGCTGGCGCCGCTGGTGGTGATGATGCGGCTGCCGCTGATGGCCATGGAGGCGCGAAGCGGCGAGCCCTGGAGCGCGGAGACGGCAATGGCTGTCAGCGAGAAGACCGTCGCCATGGCCGAGGGCGCGCTTGCGGCGCAAATGTCTTTCCTGCAATCGGCGTCACGTTTCTGGCCGGAGGTTCTCTCGGGTCGAACGCCGTCGCTGTTCAACGGCGTCGCGGCCGAACGGTCGATCAGCGCAGCGCTGAAGCCGGCCGGCCGCGCGGTGAGGGCAAATTTTCGCCGCCTTTCCACAAAGGGTTGAGGCGGAAGCCCCGGAACTTTTTTGCGCATCGTCGAAGTCTTGCGCTAGAACCAATCGGCATACACGCCGATGGGGAACAACATGGCCGGACAACCGCTCAACCAACCGGCTGAAATTCCAGCCGAACTCGATCGCTGGAACTGGGGCGCCTTCTTCCTCAACTGGATTTGGGGCATCGGCAACAGCACCTTCATCGCGCTGCTGGCGCTGATCCCGGTCGTCAACCTCATCATGATCTTCGTGCTTGGCGCGCGCGGCAGCCGCTGGGCTTGGCAAAACCGGGCTTGGCGCGACGCCGAGCAGTTCCGCAAGACGCAGCGCAATTGGGCGATTGCCGGCCTTGCCGTATGGGTGGTCAGTATCGGCGGTTGTGCGACGATGGTCGGCAGCATCCCTTTCGTGCTCAAAGGCAGCGACGCCTACCGCATGACCATGGACGCCGTCCGCGCCGATGGTCGGGTCAAGGCCGCCATCGGCGACGATTTGGCCGACAATTTCTGGGTCGGCGGTCATCTCAACGTCAATGCGAATGGCGCGGGCGACGCCCAGTTCAGCATTCCCGTCCACGGCGCCAAGGGCAAGGGCACCGTATATTCCCATCTGGTTCGCAATGCCGGCACATGGAGTACGCGCCTGCTCGTGGTCCGCGTCGACGGCGTCGATGCACCGATCGTGCTGACCAATGAAGACCATGTGCCGATCCCGGGTGCGGCGATCGGCATATAGACGGATCGTCGGTAATAAAGGGGTCGGAACGCAAAAACCGCGCCCCATCGGGAACGCGGCTTTGCCAGATACGCATGGCGTTTCGCTACGAAGACACTTGCGAAACTTACGGGCTCCGGTACGCGAGACCTGATCCGGAGCGCCGGGCGGATGCGATATGTCCGCCTCGCAATCTGTTTTATAGGGACATCGTTACCGCGGAGTTATCGAGAGCTTAAGCAAATCTAAATTTGCGGCCCTTGGTCCGAAGAACCCGAAAAAAACTAAACCAAATCCGCTGCTTACGCCGAGTTGCCGCGCAGAAAATTTATTATGCCGGAGAAATCGGCGCCGCCATGGCCCTGGGCGTTGAAAAGGGCATAGAGCTGCGCCGCTTCTGCGCCAAGCGGTGTCACCGCGCCCGCGCCAAGCGCTGCTTCCTGCGACAATTTCAGGTCTTTCAGCATAAGAGCCGCCGCAAATCCGGGCTTGTAATCCCTGTTGGCGGGCGAAGTGGGAACCGGGCCAGGCACGGGGCAATAGGTGGTCAGCGACCAGCACTGGCCCGACGAGGTCGAGGCGACGTCGAACAGCGCCTGATGCGACAGGCCGAGTTTTTCCGCCAGCACGAACGCCTCGGCGACGCCGATCATCGAAATGCCGAGGATCATGTTGTTGCAGATCTTCGCCGCCTGTCCGGCGCCGTCACCGCCGCAATGGACGATGCGGCCGGCCATCGGCTTCAGGATCGGCTCGGCGGCCGAGAAGGCATCGTCGGCTCCCCCAGCCATGAAGGTCAATGTACCGGCCGTGGCACCACCGGTGCCGCCCGAAACCGGCGCGTCGATCGACAGCAGGCCGTGCTTTGCTGCGATCGCATGCGCCTTGCGCGCCGATTCGACGTCGATCGTCGAGGAATCGATGAACAGCGCGCCGTTCCTGGCCTTGGGAGCAATGTCCCCATAGACCGACAGCACGTGCTTGCCGGCCGGCAGCATGGTGATGACCACGTCGGCATCCTTCACCGCCGCGAGCGCATTGGCCATAACGACGACGCCATGTTCGCGCGCGACCGCGAGGTTTTCCGGCATCAGGTCGAAACCGTGCACGGCATGCCCAGCCTTGACCAGGTTTGCGGCCATCGGATTGCCCATATTGCCGAGGCCGATGAAGGCGATCGTCGTCATAGTCTCTCTCCCGGAGTTTGCTGGCGTCAGCGGCCGATCAGGGCGCGCGCGATGATGACGCGCATGATTTCGTTGGTGCCTTCGAGGATCTGGTGCACCCTGAGATCGCGCACCAGCTTCTCGATGCCGTAATCATGCAGGTAGCCGTAGCCGCCGAGCAGTTGCAGCGCGTCGTTGGCGACGTTGAAGCCGGTGTCGGTGACGAAGCGCTTGGCCATTGCCGACCATTTGCCGGCGTCCGCCGCCTTGCGGTCGAGTTTGGAGGCCGCCGCATAGAGGAAGATGCGCGCCGCCTGCAACTCTGTCTCCATGTCGGCCAGCCTGAACTGCAGCGCCTGGAACTGGTTGATCTTCGAGCCGAATGCCTTGCGCTCGGCGGTATAGGACAGCGCCTTGTCGAGCGCCGACTGGGCGCCGCCCAGCGAACAGGCGGCGATGTTCAGCCGGCCGCCGTCGAGCCCGGCCATGGCGATGCCGAAGCCGGCGCCTTCGCCCGACAAGAGGTTCTCCGCCGGCACCTTGCAATCCTCGAAGATGACCTGGCGGGTCGATTGCATGTGCCAGCCCATCTTGTGCTCATTGGCGCCGAAGGAGAGGCCGGGCGCATCCTTGGGCACGACGATGGTGGAGATGCCTTTCGGGCCGTCGGCGCCGGTGCGCACCATGACGGCATAGACATCGCTGTCGCCGGCGCCGGAGATGAACTGCTTGGCGCCGTTGAGGATGTAATCGCCGCCGCTTTTCGCCGCGCGCGTCTTCAGCGCCGCCGCATCCGAACCCGAGCCAGGCTCGGTCAGGCAATAGCTCGCCAGCCATTCCATGGAGGTGAGCTTCGGCAGGAAGCGCTGGCGCTGCTCATCATTGCCGAACCGGTCGATCATCGAGGCCACCATGTTGTGGATCGAGATGAAGGAGGAAAAGGCCGGGTCGGCGTGCGACAGCGCCTCGAAGATCAGTACGGCGTCGAGCCGGCCGAGCGCGGAACCGCCGACATCGTCCCTGACATAGATGCCGCCGAGGCCGAGCGGCCCCGTCTCGCGAATCACATCGGCGGGGAAATGTCGCCTGCGGTCCCAGTCGAGCGCATTGGGCGCCACGCGATCGGCGGCGAAGGCCCGCGCCATCTCCTGGATGGCACGCTGTTCCTCATTGAGTTCGAACTGGCTGGTGCTCGCATCGACCGCGGCGTCCATGGCGTGCTCCCTGTAGGCTGGCCAGCTAGCCCGCTGGCCTGTCGTTTTTGGCTTTGCGCGCGCATCAATCTAGACCAATGATGCCGCCGCGCAACCCGACCTATCGCGGAGCGGCTGTGCACCAATGCATGCCCGGAGCAAGATGTGACGACAAAATTCGATGAGCTGCTGGAAAAGTTCCACGCCTATCTCGCTTCCGTCGATGACGCTCTGGTGCGCGACGCCGTGGCACGCATAGGTTGGGACATGCCGGCCCGAAAGTTGGAGCCGCATGCGCTTGGCTGCCTGCGCCATCTTGATCGCGGGGCCGGACTGGCACCGCCGGATGCGAGGCCGCTGGTGCGATTGCTGGCCGAGCAGCGCAACGAACTGCATTGGGGACAGACCTACACCGAGGCTGATTTCGGCAGGGCCTTCATCGACAATTACGGCTGGCTGGAAATCTTCGGCACGCGTGGGCACTTCGTCAACGAAGAGGCTGCCGCCGGGCTGCTGATTCTTGGACCCGGGATCGTCTACCCCGACCATCATCACGTCGCCGAGGAAATCTATATTCCGCTGACCGGCGGTACGGAATGGCGCATGGGCGAAAGCGGTTTTCGCAGGCGGGAGGCCGGCGAGGTCGTCCACCATGCCTCCAACGTCAACCATGCCATGCGAACGGGCAAGGAGCCGCTGCTGGCGCTCTATATCTGGCGCGGCGGGCCGTTGGCGCAAAAATCCACGATCACCGGCACCGCGACGCAGGTCAGAGGCTGATGGCCAGGGCAATCATGCTGCAAGGCACAGGGTCGGATGTCGGCAAGACGGTGCTGGTCGCAGGCCTTTGCCGCGCCGCGAAAAAGCGTGGCCTGAAGGTGCGGCCATTCAAGCCGCAGAACATGTCGAACAACGCCGCCGTCGCCGATATCCCCGGCGACAACAACCACGGTGGCGGCGAGATCGGCCGCGCGCAATGGCTGCAGGCGATCGCCTGCGGCGTGCCGCCATCGGTGCATATGAACCCGGTGCTGCTCAAGCCGCAGACCGATGTCGGCGCGCAGGTCATCGTCCAGGGCAAGGTGTTCGGCGAGGCGCGGGCGCGCGACTACCAGGCGCTGAAGGGCCGGCTGATGGATGCAGTGCTGGAGTCCTGGGGCAAGGTCGGCGAGGGCGCCGACCTCGTCATCGTGGAGGGCGCCGGCTCGCCGGCCGAAATCAACCTCCGCAGCCGCGATATCGCCAATATGGGCTTTGCCACGCGCGCCGATGTGCCGGTGGTGCTGGTCGGCGACATCGATCGCGGTGGCGTCATCGCCTCGGTCGCGGGCACGCATCTGATCCTGCCGGAAGAAGACCGGCGCATGATCGTCGGCTATCTCATCAACAAGTTCCGGGGCGATGTCTCGCTGTTCGATGACGGCATCAAGGCGATCGAGAAGTTCACCGACTGGCGCTGTTTCGGCGTCGTGCCGTGGCTGAAGGCCGCGGCACGGCTACCCTCGGAAGATTCCGTGGTGCTGGAGCGGCTGGCATCCGGCGAGGCGCGCGCGCTCAAAGTGGCGGTGCCGATGCTTGGCCGCATTGCGAATTTCGACGATCTCGACCCGCTCAAGGCCGAACCGCAGGTCGAAGTGGTGTTCGTGCCGCCGGGAAAGAAGCTGCCGCCCGATGCCGGGCTGGTGGTCATTCCCGGCTCCAAGTCGACGATCGGCGATCTCCTGAAGTTTCGCGAGAATGGTTGGGATCGGGATCTTGCGGCGCACCGCAAGCGCGGCGGCCATGTCGTCGGCATCTGCGGCGGGTTCCAGATGCTCGGCCGCATGGTACGCGATCCCGACGGCATCGAAGGCTCCGTCATGGAAGCCGAGGGGCTCGGCCTGCTCGATGTCGAGACGGTGATGGAGCCCGAAAAGACGGTGCGCAATGTCAGCGCGCGCTCGATCCAATTCGACCTGCCGCTCGAAGGCTACGAAATCCATCTCGGCCGCACCACGGGCCCCGACACCAGGCGGCCGTCGGCGATCATCAATGGCGCCGAGGATGGCGCGATCTCGGCAGACGGCAAGGTGATCGGCACTTACATGCATGGCCTGTTCGGCGCCGACGGCTTTCGCGGGAAATTCCTCGAAAGCCTAGGCATCAAGGGCGGTGACCTCGACTATCGTGCCGAAGTCGAGCGGGCGCTGGACGAAGTCGCGGCCGAGCTGGAGACCCATCTCGACTGCGACGCGATTTTTTCGCTGGCGCGTTGAAGGTCAGGCCTTCTCGCTGGCCTTCGGCCAGTACGTGCCGAACGACCAGACATCTCGATTGGCATTGCCCATCCTTCCGCCAAGCGAATCTAGCAGAGCCCGCATTAGAATCAAAAACGCCCGGCTTGGCCGGGCGCTCTCAGTCCCCGCTTGTCGAGGGAAACTTGTCAGGCGCCGCGCATCAGGCAGCCGGCGGCCAGCACGATGTAGGCGATAAGCACAATCCACACCGATGCGATCGGAATGAACGCAAGGACGCCAAGCGCGGCAAGAATGCCGATGATGGCGATGACAACGGAGATGATGAAAACAATCTGGGTAGGCGCGCTGAGATTCATGTCTGGCTCCTCCAACATGATTCGAACATCAGCATTGTAACAGGCGCGTGATTACAGACCAATCATGACGCGCAACGGGTTGGCCGGATCGGCAAGCAGCTTCACCGCCAGAGCCACGCAGACGATGACCAGCAGCGGCTTGATCAGCTTGGCGCCGATGCGCATGGCCAAGCTCGCGCCGACGCGGGCACCGAGGAACTGGGCGACGCCCATCATCAGGCCAATCTTCCAAGATATGACGCCGACGGCGGCGAAGATGATGAAGCCGCCGATGTTGGAGGCGAAATTGAGCAGTTTGGTGTGCGCCGTTGCCTTGAGCACGCCGTAGCCGGCGAGCGTCACGAAAGCCAGCATGTAGAAGGAACCGGCGCCCGGCCCGAATACGCCATCATAGAAGCCGATGGCCGGCACCACGGTCACGCCGAACAGGAAGGGCGACAGGCGCTCGGCCCGGTCGACATCGTTCATGTTGGGCTTGAGCGCGAAGTAGAGCGCAATGGCAATCAGCACCAGCGGCAGGGCCGCGCGTAACAGGTCGCCGGGCACGATCGTGGCCAGCAGTGCGCCGATGGCGCCGCCAGCGAGGGCAAGCAGCGCCGATGGCAACTGCCGGCGCAGGTCGACATGGCCTTTCGAGGCATAGTGGATCGTCGCCGACCCGGAGCCGAACATGCCTTGCAGCTTGTTGGTTCCAAGCGCCTCGACCGGCGAAAAACCGGCAAGCAGCAGCGCCGGAATGGTGATCAGCCCGCCGCCGCCGGCAATCGAATCGACAAAGCCCGCGGCAAAGGCGGCGAAAGCGAGCATGGCGATGGTCTGGGCGGTGAGGTCGATCATCTGATACGTCGAGATGTCCGTCGGCTGCAGCGCGCGTTCGACCACGGCCACCCCGTTTGCGCAAGGCCGATTCCGCGCTAATTCTGTTGACGAGGAATCGGAAAGGGGCCGTTCATGGCATTCGCATTGCTGGACCAGATACGCTCGATCTTCGACGGCGACCCGGGCGTGCGCAAGGTCGCGGACGATCCCGTCCTGTCGGCGGAACTGCTGATGCTGTTCCGGATGATCCTGGCCGATGGTACGGTGAGCGAGAGCGAGATGATCGCCTTCCGGCGCATCTGCAAGGATGCTTTCGGCATTCCGGAAACCAGCATCGACGCGGTCATCGAATATCTCAACGAATTCGGCTACGAGACCAACGGCTCGCAGGCGATCGCGCTGTTTCGCGACCTCGACGTCGGGCGGCGCAAGCAATTGGCGCAGCACATGGCGGAAATCGCCAAGGCGGATTCGCAACTGGCCGAGACCGAGGTGCGCCTGTTGCGCCGCACGCTCGATTTGCTCGACATCAGCCCGGTCGATGTGGTGAAGCCGGAAGAGTAGCAGGCGGATCGGCAACTCACCCCTGTTCCTGCATCCGTTTCGCGATCGCCCGGCGCAGATCCGGCGCCGCAGCGACAAGCGCCTTGGCCGCCTCTGATTGTGGCTGATCGAGCACTTCGCTCGTCCTGCCGCGCTCGACGATCTCGCCGTCATGCATGACAAGCACCTCATCCGTGATGGCGCGGGCGACGGCCAGGTCATGAGTGATGAAGAGATAGGCGATGCCGAGTTTCCGGTTGAGTCCGGCGAAGAGGTCCAGGATCTGTGCACGAATCGAAACATCGAGCGCCGAGACCGGCTCGTCGGCGACGACAAGCTTGGGGCGCGTGATGATGGCGCGGGCGATCGACAGGCGTTGGCGCTGGCCGCCGGAAAATTCGTGCGGATATTTGTGCATGTCGCGTTGGTCGAGGCCGACCTCGTGCAGCGCATGCGCCACCATCTCGCGGCGCTCGGCGCGCGTCGGTTTTTTCTCCAGGACATGCAGGGGTTCGGCGACCAGTTTTTCGACCTTCTGGCGCGGATCGAAGGAGCCGTAGGGGTCCTGGAAGACAACCTGCATATCGCGCCTGGCCGGCTTCAGCTCGGCCTCGCTCCTGCCGGTGATGGGTTCGCCGCGAAAGCGGATCACGCCCGAACTCGGCCGGTCCAACGCCAGGATCATGCGGGCAAGGGTCGACTTGCCGCAGCCGGAGCGGCCGACCAGCGCCACCGACTGGCCCGGCGCCATCGACAGGGAGACATCGTCGACCGCACGTATGTCGGGCGCGCGCCTGAACAGCGCGATGCGGCGGCCGGGGTAGTCGCGGCTGACGCCCTCAACCTGCAGCAAGGGTTGGTCCATCCCGACACGATGAGGCTTGGCGCGCGCCGGAACATGCATCGAGGCCTGCGCCAGCTGGCGCGTATAGGGATGGAACTGTTCCGAGAGCGTGCGGGCCGTGTCGCCGGCGTCCATCACCTCGCCATGGCGCAGGATGGTAATGCGGTCGGCCATCTCTGTCACGACAGCGAGATCATGCGAGATGAGCAGCAGGCCCATGCGGTTCTCCGTCACGAGATCGCGCAGGAGGTCGAGGATCTGTGCCTGCAGCACCACGTCGAGCGCCGTCGTCGGCTCGTCGGCGATCAGCAGCTTCGGCTTCAGCGCGCAGGCGATGGCGATGACGACGCGCTGGCGCTGGCCGCCCGACAATTCGTGCGGATAGCGCGACAGCGGGAATTTCGCTTCGGGCAGGCCGACGCGGTCGAGCATTTTTCGCGCCCGCTCCTCGGCGTCGGCACGGCTTGCCCTGGTGTGCCAGCGTATGCCTTCGGCGACTTGTTCGCCGATCGTCTTGACCGGATTGAGCGCCGTCATCGGCTCCTGGAAAACCATGCCGATGTCGTCGCCGCGCAAGGCACACATCTGGTCCTCGGTCGCGCCGAGAATATCGATGCCGTCGAATGTAATGCGCCCGGTGGCGCGTGCGGCATGGGGCAGGAGCCGCATCACCGTCAGCGCGGTCATCGATTTGCCGGAGCCGGATTCGCCGACCAGCCCCATCACTTCGCCGGGCGCGACGGAGAGCTCCATGTCTTTCAGGATCTGTGTGTCGCCGATGACCAGCGACAGATTATCGACTTCGAGCAGGCTCATCGCCGCCGCCGCGATTTCGGGTCGATAATGTCGGCGATGCCGTCGCCCAGAAGATTCAGGCCGAGCACGGTGACGACGATCGCCATGCCGGGGAAGATCGCCATCCACGGCGCCACCACCATGCGCGTCTGGGCGTCGAACAGCATGCGGCCCCAGCTCGGCATCGGCGGCTGAGCGCCGAGGCCGAGATAGGAAAGCCCGGCTTCGGCCAGGATGCCCAGCGCGAACTGGATTGTGCCTTGCACTAGGAGCAGCGTGGCGATGTTGGGCAGCACGTGTTCGATCGATATCTGCGTGCTGCTCTTGCCGGCGGCGCGCGCGGCAAGGATGAATTCACGCGGCCAGACGGCCAGCGCGCCGGCGCGGGCGACGCGGGCGAACACCGGAATGTTGAAGATACCGATGGCGATGATGGCATTGACGGCGCCCGGCCCGAAGATGGCTGTTATCATGATGGCCGACAGCAGCGCGGGGAACGCGAAGACGAGGTCGTTGATGCGCATCAGCGCCTCGTCGACGAGGCCGCCGCGCGCGGCGGCGAAGGCGCCAAGCGGCACGCCGACACCCATGCCGATCCCGACGGCGACCAGCGCCACGGCGATCGAGTTGCGGGCGCCAACCATGATCATCGACAGGATATCGCGGCCGAAATGGTCGGTGCCGAACCAGTGCGCCAGCGAGGGACCTTGCGTCTTGTCCGCAATGACCAGCCTCGTCACATCGTAGGGTGTCCAGACATAGGAGACGACCGCCATCGCCAGGATCAGCACGGTGATGACGAAACCGGTAACGAAAGCGGTATTCCCAAACGCCTTGGCCATGACGCCGCGGAACGTCTCGTCGGGGATGTCGATGCGCAGCGTCATTGCCGGGTCCTCAGGCGGGGATCGACCACCGCATAGGAAAGGTCGACGACGAGGTTAACGGCAACGACGGCGGCGACCAGCAGCATGGCGACGCTCTCGACGACGATCAGGTCGCGCTGGGTGATCGCCTGGAACACCAGCCGGCCGAGCCCGGGCAAATAGAAGACATTTTCGATGAGGATGGTGCCGGCGAGCAGGAAGGCGAACTGCAGGCCAAGGATGGTCAGCACCGGGATCATGGCGTTGCGCAGCGCGTGCCGCCACAGCACGGCTCGATAGGGCAGGCCCTTGGCGCGGGCGGTGCGGATGTAATCCTCGTTGAGCACCTCGATCAGCGCCGAGCGGGTGACGCGCGCCAGGATCGCCGCTTGCGGCAAGGCAAGCGCCACCGCCGGCAACAGCAGCGATTTCAGTGCCGGCCAGGCGCCGGCGCCCCAACCAGGAAAACCACCGGCCGGGACCAGACGCAGCCAGACGGCGAAGACATAGATCAGCATCAGCGCGAACCAGAAATTGGGCACGGCAACGCCAAGCTGCGCGACGCCCATTGAAATCGTATCGCCGGCCCGTCCGCGCCGGCTGGCCGAAAACAGGCCGACCGGAATGGCGATCAAGGTGGAGAGCGCGAGCGCGATCAGCGCCAGCGGCAGCGAGACGGCCAGCCGTTCACGCACGAGATCGATGACCGGGACCGAGTAGGTATAGGAGCGGCCGAAATCGAGGGTGAGCAAGCCGCCGGCCCAGTGCAGATAGCGCAGGACGATCGGCGCGTTGAGGCCCATCTGGTTGCGCAAGAGCTCCACTTGGTCGGCACTGGCGTTCATGCCCAGCATCAGCCGCGCCGGATCGCCGGGGAGGATCTCCAGCACGGCGAACACCACCATCGAGGCAAGCACCAGCGTGGCAAAGGCGACGGCGAGGCGCTTGAGGAGGTAGGCGTTCATGGAAGGCGAGGGAGTGGCGCGCGCACCACGAACCTCACTCGCTCCACTTCACCTTGGTCAGGTCATTGGCCTGGATCGGCGCATTTTCCCACAGGCCTTGCAGCTTGGCGTCCCAGACACCGACCTTAGGCAATTCGTAGAGGAAGCCGACCACGGCGTCGTCGGCCAGGATCTTCTGGGCCTCGCCAAGCAGTTGCTTGCGCTTGGCCTCGTCGGAGGTGAGGTTGAGGTCGGCGATCACCTTGTCGAAGGTCGGATTGTCGTAGTTGAAGTAATAGTCCTTGCGCGCATAGATATCGATGTCGTTGGGCTCGGTATGGGAGACGATGGTCAGGTCGTAATCCTTCTTGGTGAACACCTGGTCCAGCCACTGCGCCCATTCGACCGGGATAATCTCCAGGTTGATGCCGACATCGCGAAGTTGCGAGGCGATGATCTCGCCACCGAGCCGTGCATAGCTGGGCGGCGGCAGTTTCAGCGTTGCCTTGAAGCCGTTCTCCAGCCCGGCCTCCTTCAGCAGTTCCTTGGCCTTGTCGACATTGTGCGGATAGAGGCCGGTGAGGTCGACATAATCCTTGTTGGCCGGCGACATATGCGAGCCGATCGGCAGGCCAAGGCTGGCCGAGGCGCCGTCGATGATCGCCTTGCGGTCGAGCGCGTAGGAGATCGCCTGCCTGACCTGCAGCTTGTCGAAAGGTGGCTTCTTGTTGTTGATCGAGAGGATGGTCTCGCCTTCGGTCGAACCGATCACCACCTTGAAACGCGGATCGTCCTTGACCTGTGCGAGGCTGTCGGGATCGAAGAAGGGGAAGGCCTGGATGTCGCCGGACAAAAGGGCCGGCACATAGGCCGCGGCATCGGGCACGATGCGGAACTCGACCTTGTCGAGGAACACCGGAGCGCCCCAGTAATGGCCAGATTTGACCAGCGTGATCGATGATCCCTTGGCCCAGTTCTGGAACTTGAACGGGCCGGTGCCAACCGGGTTTTCCTTGTTGGTGGCGGCGGATTTCGGCGACACCATCACCGCGTCGCCCCAGCCCATATTGTAAAGGAAGGATCCTTGCGGGTTTTTCAGCGTGACGTTCACCGTCGCCGGATCGATGACATCGACCTTGTCGATGGCCGCGAACAGGCCCTTCTGCGCGTTGACCGAATTGTCGGCGCGGGCACGGTCGAGCGAGAATTTCACGTCATCGGCGCTGAAATCGGCGCCGTCGTGGAATTTGACGCCGGTGTGCAGCTTGAAGGTGTAGACCTTGCCGTCATCGGAAATGGTCCAGCTTTCCGCCAGATCCGGCAGCACTTCGCCATTGGGTCCGATCCGGGTCAGGCCCTCGAAGACATTGGCGTAGAGCACTTCCTTGATCGCCGCAGCGGCACCAGCGGTTGGGTCGAGATGCGGCGGTTCGAGCGGAATGCCGATGACCAGGTCGGTTCGGGCCGCAAAGGCGGAGGTTCCAGCGGCCAATGCGAGAACCGCGGCGGCCAGAATGGTTTTCCACAATCTCATCGTGCAACTCCCCATGCGTTCAGGACACGTGCTCAAGCCGGGCGATAGAAGCGTGATTTCGCGTGGGAGTAAATTGCGTTTCGTGCTGCCAGGCAGGATGGCTGGGAATGTTTTTGTCGTGCCAGCCCTGTCGGCGGGCCGAAGCTTATCGCGATGCAGGGGTTATCCCGTGGCCGTGCCGCGCAGCAGCACGTTGAGCCCGATCGCCATCACCTTGGCCGATTCCACCATGTCCGATATGCCGACCCACTCGTCCGGCCGATGGGCGAGGTCGAGAATGCCCGGGCCATAGGCGATGCAGTCGTGGATATGTCCGATGCGGGCGATGTGCTTCTGGTCGTAGGTGCCGGGCGAAATGACGTAGTCGGGCTCGCGGTCGAAGATCGCATGAATGCCTTGCGCCACCGCCTTGACGACGGGCGCGTCGCACTCGGTCATCAGCGGCAGTACTTCCATCAGATCGCGGATCTGGTAGTCGAATTTTTTGCGCTCGCGCTTCAGCCGGTCGAGAATGCCGGTCACTTCGGCTTTGACCGTGGTCAGATCCTCCTCGAGAAGGAAGCGGCGGTCGATGGTCAGACGGCAGGAATCGGGCACGTTGGGGGAGGGCAGGCCGGGGCGGAAATCCTCGGTCTGGCCGCCGTGAATGGAATTGATGTTCATGGTCGAGCGCCTGGCGCCTTCCGGCACCACTGGCATGCGCGTGACCTTGAGGTCGAGTGCCGGGAACAGTTCGTCCTCGAATGCCTGCAGCACCGCGCCCATATGGCGCACCGCATTGTCGCCGAGAAACGGCATCGAGCCGTGCGCGATTTCACCCTTGGTCTCGATCTCCGCCCACCAGACGCCGCGATGGCCGAGGCAGATGCGGTCCTTGTTGAGAGGCTCGGGAATGATGACGTGATCGACCCTGGGTTTCGAGAAATAGCCGAGCCCGGCCAGATGGGCGACGCCGCCGAAGCCGCCGGATTCCTCATCGACCGTTCCCGAGATCTCGATGGCGCCGGGAAAATCGGGAAAGACTTCCAAAAAGGCTTCGACAGCGATGATGGAGGCGGCGAGGCCCCCTTCATGTCGCAGGCGCCGCGTCCATAGACCTTGCCATCCCTGACGATGCCGGCGAACGGATCGACGGTCCAGCCGTCGCCGGCTTCGACAACGTCGATATGCGAATTGAAATGGACGCAGGCACCAGGTGACCGTCCATCAAACCGCGCAACGACATTGATGCGCGGATAGCGATCGGTGTCGCCGGGCGTGCCGTCGGCGCGGATGAACTCGGTCTCGAAGCCGCTCTTCCTTAGCCGCGCACCGATATAGTCGGCGCATGGCCCGTAGGCTTCGCCGGGTGGATTTATGGTCGGAAAGCGGATCAGGTCGGCGGTCAGCGCCACCAACTCGTCGCGCCTGATGTCGATTGCCTTGAGGAGTCGCCCGTTCATGCCGCGAGTTGAGCAGCGATCCCAGTGGTTTTGCAAGCCCGTGATCAAACCCGTGCAACGTGTCGTTGTGGCAACTATCGCGGGAAATCGTTCAAATTCACTGCTTTGGATTGGCGAATTGGTCAAAGACTGTGTGTTATCTGTTCACCGCCATTAAAAAGGTGAAAAACAACGTGATGGCGAGCAGGCAAGGGCAATCAAAGGGGTTTGATCGCATGAAAATGTCATTTCTCAAGGCAGCAGTATTGGTCGTTGCGCTGTTTGGCGCATCGGCGGCAAGTCAGGCGGCCACATTGGTGGCGAACATCGACGTGTCGTCGCAGACGATGACGGTTCGTTATGGCGATTCTGTCTATCGGTGGGCTGTCTCGACCGCCCGTCCGGGCTATTTCACGCCGCGCGGCACCTACCGGCCGCAGCGCACGGCGCGGATGTGGTATTCGCGCAAGTACGACATGTCGCCGATGCCGTACTCGGTGTTCTTCCGTGGCGGCTATGCCATCCATGGAACGGGCGCCGTCAGGCAGCTCGGCCGTCCGGCTTCGCATGGCTGCGTAAGGCTGCATACGGCCAATGCCGCGGCCTTCTATTCGATGGTCCGCGAAGTGGGCTTCGGCAATACGCGCATTGTCGTCACCAATTAGGCAATTGGCGATTTGTTGATACTGGGCTTTGCTTGCTGGCGGAGGAACGCACGTTCCCGCCAGCGGCTTGCTCAGGTGTTTGAGACGGGAGCCGGCTTGGTGCGGTTTTTTCGCCGCCAGTTGCTGATCTCCCACCTTTTGTGGAACCACATCCATTGGCCTGGATCCTCTCGGACCCAGCGCTCGACGACGTCATTCAGCATCTGGGTGGTGGCGTGGACATCGACGCTGCCGTCGGCGGTGCGCGGCAGAACCAGCTTGTCCTCGATCTCGAGCCGGAAGCGGTTGCCCGGCAACCTGATACAACGCGCCGGATAGACGTCGCAGTCATAGTGGCGGGCAAGGGTGCCGAGCACGCGGTTGCTCTGGCAGGGACGGCCGAAGAAGGTCGTGTCCAGGCCGTTGGAGAATTTCTGGTCGACGAGAACGCCGATATTGCCGCCATTCTCCAACACCCCCGCCAGCGCGAACGAGGCACCGGCCATCGAAGGCAGCAAGCCTCCCATGGTCGATCGCCTTGTCGAAAGGATGTAGTCGGCGAGGTAGGGGTTGTTGGGCGGCCGAAACAGCGCCGTGATGTTCATGCCGAAGGTCGCGGCCGCCACCGGCAGCAGCTCGAAATTGCCGAGATGGCCGGTGAAGACGATGTGTGGCTGCTTCTCGGCCGCGATCTCCACGAAATGCTCTGTTCCCTTGACCTCGATACGGCCGGACTTTCCGGCGGCTGGATCATAGTCGAACAGGGCGTCGAGGAAGATGTATTCGGCGGCAAGGCGGGCCATGTTGCCCCACATGTCGGAGGCGATGGCCCGGATTTCGTCCTCGCTCTTTTCCGGATAGGCCTTGCGCAGATTGTCGAGGGCGACCTGGTGGCGTCCGACCCTTGGACCGATGAGGCGTGCGGTGCGATCGGCAAAATTCAGCGCGCTGTCGACCGGCAGCAGGCGCAGCAGCGACATGATGACCATCGCGAGACGCGCAACAAACCAGTAATTCACCTGGCGCAATTGTCTGCCATAGCGAAATTTCAGATCGCGGCGAAGCTTCTTGAGCACGGAAATCGAGGCTCTAGAGCATGATGCCGAAAAGTGTGAAGCGGTTTTCGGATGACATCATGCTCTATTCCTTGATTTAGAGGCGGATTCAGATTTCAGGTCGATTCGACCTGAAATCATACGACTCTAGGCGACGCGCAGGATGATCTTGCCGAAGACGTCGCGGCCTTCCATGCGCTTCAGCGCGGCATCGATATCGTCGAAGCCGACCTCGGTGTCGATCACCGGAGCGACCTGTCCAGCGGCCATCTTCTGCATGGCGTTGGCCATGTTCTCCATCCGGCAACCGAAGGATCCGAGCAGTTTCAACTGCTGCTGGAAGAGCTGCATCAGGTTGATCTGAGTCGACACGCCGGAGGTCGAACCGCAGGTCACCAGGCGACCGCCGCGCTTCAGGCACAGCATCGAACCGGCAAAGGTGTCGGTGCCGACATGCTCGAACACCACGTCGACGCCTTTCTTCTTCGTCAGCTTGCGCACGACGCCCTCGAAACGATCGTCGCGGTAGTTGATGACATGGTCGGCGCCGAGCGCCTTGGCCTTGTCGATCTTGTCGTTGGAGCCGACTGTGGTGATGATCGTGCAGCCCATCCGCTTGGCCAACTGGATGGCCGCCGAGCCGATGCCGGATCCGCCGGCATGGACGAGGATCGTCTCACCGGGCTGCAGCCTGGCATTGTCGAACAGCATGTGCTCGACGGTGCCGAAGGTAACGGGCGCCACGGCGGCCCCGATGTCGGTCACACCGGGCGGGGCGGGGACCAGCAGGCGCGCCGGCAGGTTGATCTTCTCCTGCGCGAAACCGTCGAGATGGAAGCCGTGAACGCCCGAAACATGCTCGCACAGATTGTCGCGGCCTTCGCGGCAGGCACGACAGAGGCCGCAGGTGCGTGCGCCGTAGATCGATACCAATTGTCCGGGCAGCAGGCTGGAAACGCCGGGACCGACCGCCTCTACCTCGCCGGAGGCCTCGGCGCCGACGACCAGCGGCAGCTTGCGCTTGGCGAAGGCCATGCCGCGCCAGCCCCAGACGTCGATGTGGTTCAGCGCCACCGCCTTGATGCGCAGCGTCACTTCGCCAACCGCGGGAGGCGGCGGGGGTGGCAGGTCCACCGTTTCAAGGCGGCGGTCCTCGATAAGTTGCAGTGCGCGCATGGAGCCTGTTGGTTCTGTTAAGCGGAAAGGGCTCGCTTAGACCGGTTCCCGCGCCATGACAAGGCAAGTGTTCTGGCCGCCAAAGCCGAAGGAGTTCGACAGAACGGAGCGAACCTGCGCATCGCGCTTCTTGTTCGGCACGACGTCGAGCACGATCGCCGGGTCAGGATTGTCATAGTTGATGGTCGGAGGAATGACGCTTTCGCGCATCGTCATCAGCGAAAACGCCGCTTCGACCGCGCCCGCCGCCGACAGCGTGTGGCCGATCATCGACTTGTTGGACGAGATCGGCATTGAGCCGATGCGCTCGCCAAACACCGTCGACAGCGACAGGTGCTCCATCTTGTCGTTTTCCGGCGTCGAGGTGCCGTGTGCGTTGACATAGTCGATCTCGTCTTCGCCGAGACCCGCATCCGCAAGTGCGGCCCGGACAGCGGCAATCGCCGGCGATCCATCCGGCTTGGAGCGTGTGCGATGGAAATCGTCGGCCTTTTCGCCACAGCCGCTGAGGATGCCGAGAACGGCGGCCCCACGGGCAAGCGCCGCCTCCAGCGATTCCAGTACCAGAGCGCCGGATCCCTCGGCCAACACGAAGCCGTCACGGTCCTTGGAAAACGGCTTGGAAGCCTTTTCCGGATTGTCGTTGTGGGTGGAAAGCGCCGACAGCAGCGAGAAGCGGATCAGCGCCTCGGCGGTCGCCGAGCCGTCGGCGCCGATCGACAGCGCGCGGTCGCATTCGCCACGGCGGATCGCCTCGACGCCGAGCTGGATGGCGGTGGCGCCGGAGGCGCAAGCCGTCGAGAGCGTGATCGGCAGGCCACGCGTGCCGAACCGGTCGGCGAGCCGGTCGGCGATCGAGCCGAACTGGGTGGTTTCGAAGAGATCGAGTTCCTTCAGGCCGCGCGCCACGCGCAGCAGCCTTTCGGCGCCGGAATCCTGCTTGTCGGAATTATAGAGCGAAAAGCGGTCGTGCCAGTCGAGTTCGACCGGCGGCGAGGCGAGGAAGAGAGGGCCGCCGAAATCGCCGGAATTCAGGCCGGCTTCGCCAACAGCCTCCTGCGCCGCGGTTTCCGCCAGTTCATAGGTGAGGAGGCTTGCTCCCTTGGAGCTCGACGGCAGAAAATCGACCATGCCGGAGATCCGTGTGTTGAGGTGATCGACCGGGAAGCGGGTGATCGGGTGGATGCCCGACTTGCCCGAGGTCAGCGCGCCCCAATTGTCTGATTTGCCGACGCCGAGCGAGGTCACCACCCCGATACCGGTAACGGCAACGACGGGCCTGCCCATGTGATCTCTGAAATTGGCCATCCGGGAGCCCTCTTATCTCTGCAGTGCGTTCGCCAGACGCCGCCTCAAGCGGCGTTGACCAGCGCCATGCCCTCGAATTGGTGATAGCCGATCGCCGTTGCAAGGACGCTCGCGGGAATGCCTTCGAATGGCTTTTCGGCCGTGGCGTCAAAGACAGGGTAGGCGGCCTTGCGGTCGACCGCCAGTGCCGCCAGCGCCACGGCGAAGGGAAACTGCGCTTCCTTCATGTGCCCGGTCAACGTTGCAAAACCGCGCGCCGATATCGCCGGATTGGCGTCGAGCGCCGCCTTTTCGGCTGATGTTGCCGCATGCGCGCCTGATGCTCCCGACATGGCGAGCAGCTTGCCGTTCAGCGGCAGCGCCTGTTTGAGCAGGAGAGCGATCTCGGCGTCGAGTTCTCCGCGCGCGCGCCTGGCGCGGCCGGAGACGACGGGGCCGAGTTCAGCGTAGATCTTGCGTCCGCGGCTTGCCGCGTGTTCGCGCTGCTCAAGCACCAGGAAGGCACCGCCGGAACCTGAGACCACGCCGCCGCCCTCGGCGCCCTGCCTTTGCCAGACGGGCTTCCACGGGCCGCGATGCAGGTAACCGGCCAGCTCGTAGCCGAGCAGCATGTCGGAATGTTCCGTCTGGAAGGCGCCGCCGACCAGGATGTGCGTCGACTGGCCGGAGCGAATGCGCGCGGCTGCCGTCTCGACGGCGGCGACGCCAGCGCCTTCCTCGCCCATGAAGGTCCTGGACGAGCCGGTCACCTTGTGGACGATGGAGATGTTGCCGGCGAGCAGATTGGAAAGCTGCGCCAGGAAAAGCGTCGGTCGCAATTCGGTGGTCAGCTTCTCGTTGAGCAGCACGTCGCGGTCGTTGCGGTTTTCCGAAGCGGCTAGAATGTCGGCGTCGACCGCTTCGTCGCGCTCGCCGCCGCCGGCCGCCACAACCATGTCCATGGTGGTGCAGAGTTCGTCATTGCCCTTGATGCCGGCGTCGTCGAGCGCGAGGCCCGCCGCATAGGTGCCGAGCCTCTGCCATGTCTCCATCTGCCGCTGATCGCCGCGCTTGGCGATCTGCAGGTTCCAGTCGATCTCGGGTAGTGGATGAACCGTGTAGGGCGCGAAGCGCCCGGCCTCGAGCACCGGCTCCCGGCCCGGTTGCGCCAGCTTTTGCCAATGGGCGTCGGGACCTTCCCCCAGCGAGGAAACAAGGCCGATACCTGTGATGACGACGTGGTGGGGGCTGCTCATGAGCGGCTTTGTGGGTCAGGTGACGGAGCGCGTCAAGTCACGCGCCCTGATGACCTCAGGCGGTCTTGGCGGCAACCAGCGCGTCGATCTTGGCGCACAGGTTCTTCATGACGAAGTAATCGTCGGTCGAAGCCTTGCCGTCATTGACTTCCTGGGTCCACTTTTCCAGCGGCACCTTGATGCCGAATTCCTTGTCGATGGCGAACACGATGTCCAGGAAGTCGAGGCTGTCGATGCCGAGATCGTCAATGGTGTGGCTCTCGGGCGTGATGGTGTCGATATCGATCTCGCTGGTGTCGGCAATGATCTTGGCGACTTTGTCGAACGTTGTAGACAAGGGGCTTTTCCTTCTTTGCGGGCGGAATCTGTCCGCATTCGTTTGGGCGCTGTCTAATCGGTTTTTCCCGGCAGGAAAAGGCCTGTTAAGCCGGGCGCAGATGGGTAGGATGCCCAGGAAACGCAAGAAGGGCCGCCGGTCGACTCGGCGGCCCTTCCGTTGACGCTACGTAAGCTCAGCTGTCGCGGAGCTTGACAAGGTCGTTCAGCAGCCCGACCGTTCCGTTGTGGACGGTCAGCCGCTCGACCTTGCCGGCGATGGTTTCCAGAGCCTCGAGCTCCTTCAGCCGCAGCATCACCGGGTTCTCCGCCATCACCTTGGCCGTGTTGAGCAGGGAACGCGTGGCGTTCGTCTCCTCGCGGCGGCGGATGACGTTGGCCTCGGCCTGCTTTTCGGCCGAAACCACCTGGTTGAGGATCTCGCGCATCTCACCCGGCAGGATGACATCCTTGAGCGCGATATCGCTGACCTCGACCCCGATCTCGGCCATGTCGGCACGGACCTTGGCCGCCGCTTCCTCGTCGACCGTCACCTTCTTTTCGAGGATCTGGTCGAGCGTGAGCGCGCCCAGCGTCTTGCGGAACGCGTACTGCAGGGCGCGGTAGAGGGCCTCGGAGAAGTCCTTCACCGCACTCACCGCCTTGACCGGGTCGATGACCCGGTATTCGGCCGCGATGTTGACGCGGATCGTGACGCGATCCCTGGTCAGCACTTCCTGCCCGGCGACATCGAGCGACTGGCGCTTGAGGTCGACGACCTTGATCTGCACCATCCGTCCGACGTTCCAGAAGCCGTGCACGCCAGCGGCAAGCGTCCGCACAAGGACACCGTCGATGAACAGCAGCCCGGCCTGGCCGTCGACAACCGGGTGAACGGACATCAATTCCGCCTTCCGAGCCTGGCCGAGCCGGCGCATGACAGCCGGATCGATGGCAAGATCGGCCGAGGTGTCGATCACCGTCACCTTCCACGGTCCGGCATCGGTCCACAGTACCAGCTTACGGTCGGGGGCCTGCACGGAATGCAGGTTGCCGTCACGCTCGATGACGGCAACTTCCGTGCGCCCGGTGCGCACGACGGTGAAATGACGCGCGGCCACGTCCGGGAGCTTGTCGAACAACGCCTTCTCGTACGCCGAAACGAATTCCGGGCTCTTCAGATCGTGCCGGGACACCTCAAGGCTCTGGTTCCGGTTGGCGAGCCAGTGCTCACCCGGCAGCAGGACAGCCTTGATCTCTCCCTTGTAGAGAGTGAGGGCACGTTCGTTTTCCCTAACGAGGACCCGCTCGCGCCCAAGAACTGTATCGAGAATAGTCATTGTCTTACTCCTGTCGGGCATGGCCCCATGCGAGGCGTCACGTCATGCGTCGATCTTCCCTTCGTTTCTCGTTTCACTTCCAATTCCGGACACGAATGATCCGGGGACTGGTGGCATCGATGCGCGGCGGGCCTGCGGGAGCGGATCGCGGGGCAGCGAAGCGGGCGCCGGAGGCGAGCCTCCCTTGCCGGCGACACTGCGCCTTGACCATCACCGCGAGCCTGGCCGCGAGCCGATGGCATCGGACCTTTCGATACGTCCTGGCCCGAAGGCTTCGGCCGTCCGTCACGTCTTCAGCATTCCAGTCCCCGGACCGTTTCAGATAACACCTGGCAGGGTGCTGGCTTATCGAGCCAATGGAGAAGGAATCGAACCTTCGACAATCAGATTATGAGTCTGATGCTCTACCAACTGAGCTATCCGTGGTGCAGACGACGGGACTCGAACCCACAACCTCCGGATTATGTCCGGCGCTCTCCCAGTTGAGCTACATCCGCGATCCCAATCCCCAAAGCGGCGCCGTATACAGGGCGGCAAAGCCGTCTGCACGGGCGGAGACGAAAGCTCCAACCGTTGTGCTCGCTTCGGTTTTCGTGACCGGGAGCGCGCCTATAGCCCCTGCGACGGGTTGTCGCAAGCGACATTGTCGTGCCGAATTCGCGGCTTCTTTCGGCGGTGGCATTTCGGCAACACTCATTGCCGCGCCCGCGTTCGGGAGCAGTTGTCTCAGAAGGTGACGCGGCCGAGTACGCGCAAGCCGTCGCCTTGCGGCTCGACCACCACTGCTTCGCCTTCGCGCGGCGACACGCCGGTCAGCGCCACGATGTTTTCGAGATGGGTGACCAGGACCAGATTGTCGGAGCCGGAATAGGCGCGGATTTCCTTCATGATGGCGGCGATCTGCGCTGCTTTCTGCGCATCGTCACCCTTCAGGAGATCGAGCGGTGCGAACAGCTCCGGCTCGGCTTCGAAAGCGGTGCGCGCGGTGTCGAGGCAGCGGCAATAGCGGCTGGACAAAATGCGCTCGATGGGAGCCGCGCGGGCGGCAAACAGGGCGCCGATCTTGCTTGCCTGCTGCTTGCCGCGCGCCGACAGATTGACCTGGGTGGCGCAATTGCCGATGTCGAAATTGGCCGGGTCGGTGGTGCCGGTGACCATAGCGTGGCGCAGCAGCACGACATGGCCGCCATCGCGCAGCAGCGCCCAGCCGGCGTCCGTCGCGTGCGCGGCGGCGGGGACGACAAGCAGGAACAACGCCAAGGCTAACCGGATCATCGCCACCCTTCCATGCTCCCGTGTCGGGCTCCAACCATTCGCATATAAGGATTGGAAAGCAGGCACAAAGACAAGCCGGGCGTCAGCCACGTCTCACGCCTCACTTTTTAGCGAGCTGCTGCTTCACCAGATCGATCACCGAGCGGAACTCGGTACTCTTCATCGCCGCGAGATGATGCGGCAGAGCCGCCGCGTAGGGCTGTTTTCACCAGCGACGCCATACATCGCCGAACGGTCGGTTCCGCGGCGAAGCCGATCACCGTGCCGAGGCTCGCATTGGCCTTGCGGTTCCAGCCCGCCAGTTCCGATCGGCTCGGCCGAGTGGGTTGGCGCACGCCGCACCCATGGCATCGGCAGGAAACGGATTGGTGCGGCAGGCATCGAGGGTGCGATTGCGCAGCGACCGTGGCTCGCCTATCCCTGAAAAATGTCTCCGCTTACCGAAACCGTCCTGTTCGTCTTCAGTCTTGTCGCGCTCGGCTATCTCGCCGGGCTCACGGGCTATTTGAGACCGGCGAGCGGCGAGGGGATATCCGACTTTGCCGTCAGCGTGGCCATGCCGCTGCTTCTCTTCCAGACCATGGTGACGGCGGATTTTCATGGCGTGGCGCCATGGCCGCTATGGGGGGCCTATTTCACCGCCGTGGCGATCACCTGGGCCGTCGGCCATGTCGTCACCACGCGGATCTTCGGTCGCGATGCGCGCGCCGGGGTCGTCGGCGGGGTGTCGTCTGCCTACTCCAACGTCGTGCTGCTCGGCGCTCCCTTCATCCTTAGCATATTCGGTCCGAGCGGCTTTGAAGTGCTGTCGCTGCTGGTCTCGGTGCATCTGCCGATCATGATGATGGCTTCGATCGTGCTGTTCGAGATGTTCGGGCGCGGCAGCGGCGAACACGTGCATCCCTTGCGCGTTATCAGAAGTTTCCTCAGGCGGCTGTTCATGAATCCGCTGATCATCGGCATTGTCCTGGGGCTGGCATGGCGGCTCAGCGGCGTCCCGCTGCCTGGTCTCGCCATGCGCCTGGTGGATGCATTGGCCGATACGGCCGGGCCGGTGGCGCTGTTTGCCATGGGGCTCAGCCTGCGCCGCTTCGGGATATCAGGCAATGTCCGGCCGGCGCTGGCGCTTTCGGCGCTCAAACTGTTCCTGATGCCGGCACTGGTTCTTGCCTTCGTCTGGCTGCTCGGCCTGCCGCCACTGACCGCCAAGGTGGCGGTCGTGGTGGCGGCGCTGCCCTCCGGCATCAATTCCTATCTCATCGCGGTGCAGTTCAACACCGGCCAGGCGCTGGCATCGAACCAGATGACCATCGCCACGGCCTGCGCGGCGATCACCACCGCTTTCTGGCTGACGGTTGTCCTGCATGTTTTCGGATAAGGTTGGCGACGCCGTACGCCAACGCGCTCTCGTCTTGTGCTGGTCCAACCCCTATATGCCATCTTGCGATTGCTTGCGGGGCTTTCCCTAGGTTAAGAGCAATGGCTCCAGCGCGCGGCCCTGCCTGCGCTTTACCGAAGACATCCAGATAGCGGCCCGTGAGCGCCGAACGGAGGCTAGACCATGCTTCAGAAAACCAGCCATTTCATGCGGCAGGCCAATCTCATCAACGGCGAATGGGTGCAGGCCGACAGCGGCCAGACGGTCGATGTGAACAATCCGGCTACAGGCCTCAAGATCGGCACCGTACCGAAGTCGGGCAAGGCAGAAACTCGCCGCGCCATCGAGGCCGCCGATGAAGCTTTCAAAACCTGGCGCAAGACGACCGCGCTCGAGCGCTCGAAACTGCTGCGCAAGCTACATGACGCGATGATGGACAATCAGGACGTGCTGGCCGAACTGCTTACCATCGAGCAGGGCAAGTCGCTGTTCGAATCCAAGGGCGAGATCGGTTCGGCTGCCGCCTACATCCTGTGGTTCGCCGAAGAAGGCCGCCGCACTTATGGCGATGTCGTGCCCTCGCCATGGGCGGACCGCCGCATCCTGGTGACGAAAGAACCAGTCGGTGTCATCGCCGCCATCACGCCGTGGAATTTCCCCTCCTCGATGCTGGCCCGCAAGCTCGGTCCCGCACTTGCCGCGGGCTGCACCGCTGTCGTCAAGCCGGCCTCGCAGACGCCGTATTCCGGCCTTGCCTGGGGGGCGCTTGCCGAGGAAGTCGGCTTTCCCAAGGGCGTCGTCAACATCCTGACCGGCGCCGCCGGCGAGATCGGCGACGAGATTTGCGCCAATCCGCTGGTCAAGAAGATCACCTTCACCGGCTCGACCGAAGTCGGCAAGATCCTGATCCAGAAATCGTCGGTGACCGTCAAGAAGGTATCGATGGAACTCGGCGGCAATGCGCCGTTCATCGTTTTCGACGACGCCGATATCGAGCGTGCCGCGGCCGGCGCGATCACTGCCAAATATCGCAATTCCGGCCAGACCTGCGTCTGCACCAACCGCTTCCTGGTCCAGGCCGGCGTCTATGACAAGTTCGTCGAGAAACTCGCCGCGGCCAGCAACGGGCTGAAGGTCGGTTCCGGCCTGGAAGAGGGCGTCCAGCAGGGGCCGCTGATCGACGAGAAAGCGGTCGAGAAGGTCGAGGAGCTGATTGCCGACGCCACGGCGAAGGGCGGCAAGGTCGTCGCCGGGGGCAAGCGCCACGCGCTCGGCGGTTCGTTCTTCCAGCCGACGGTCATCGCCAACGCGACGCCGAAAATGCGCTTTATGAAGGAAGAGATTTTCGGGCCGGTCGCTCCCGTGTTCAAGTTCGAGACCGAGGAAGAGGCCGTGGCGCTCGCCAACGACACGGAGTTCGGCCTTGCCTGCTACTTCTACACCGGCGATCTCGGCCGCGCCTTCCGGGTCATGGAAGGCCTGAAATACGGCATGGTTGGCGTCAATGAAGGGCTGATCACCACACCTGAAGCACCGTTCGGCGGCGTCAAGGAATCCGGACTTGGCAAGGAAGGCGGACATCAGGGCATCGAGGATTACCTCGATACCAAATATGTGTGCATCGGCGGCCTCGGCCTCTGATAGGCTAGTCCGGAGGCAGGCTCGTAAACCTGCCTCGAGGCTGAAGAACCAGCCGAAGTCCTTGGATCCACTGACGTTTGCGGGCATGATGATGAAGGACGGCGAGGTTTTCGGCACGACGCAGGCAGGCGAACCGGTCCGCCGCTTCACGATCAGGGGCGGCGGCCTCACCGCCAACATCATCGGGCTCGGCGCCATCGTCCAGGACCTGCGCCTGGCCGGGCATGACGCGCCGCTGGTTCTCGGCTACAGCACTCTGGAAGCGTATGAGACCGATACTGCCTTCTTCGGGGCGGTGGTTGGGCGCTACGCCAACCGCATCGGCGACGCTCGTTTCACAATTGGCGGCAACCGCTATCAAACCGAGCGCAACTTCCTGGACAAGCATATGCTGCATGGCGGCTCGCAAGGCTATTCCCACCGGCCATGGACGGTTTCGCTGCATGGCAGGGACTTCGTCACGCTGACGCTGCATGATCCCGATGGCGCGATGGGCTTTCCCGGAGCGCTCGACGTTACCTGCACCTACCGGCTGAAAATTCCCGGCACGCTCAGCGTCGAACTGACGGCGACCTGCGAGGAGCCGACGCCGTGCAATCTCACCCAGCATTCCTATTTCAACCTCGACGATGGCGGTGCCGGCGACATTCTCGACCATAGGATGATGCTGAACGCCGGCGCCTATCTGCCTGTCGACGGCGACATGATCCCGACCGGCGTGGTCAAGCCGGTCGACGGCACGCCCTTCGATTTTCGCCAGGCGCGGCCGCTGCGCATGGAGACCGAGGGCGAACAGTTACCCTACGACCAGAATTTCTGCCTGGCCGCGGCGCGCGGTCCGCTCAAGCAGGCAGCTTGGGTGCAAGGGGCGAGTTCCGGCATCGAGATGGAAGTCTGGACCACCGAGCCCGGCGTCCAGCTTTATACCGGGCAATATGTGACGCCACGCACCGGCCTGGAAGGGCGGGGTTACAAGGCCTTCAGCGGCTTCTGTCTGGAGCCGCAGATATGGCCCGACGCGCCGAACCGGCCGTATTTCCCGCAGGCGACGCTATGGCCTGGCGCGATCTACCACCACGTGACGGAATATCGGTTCCGGCAGGGCTGACTTTTTCAGGACTGGCCGAACGCCGCCCGTAGCGTCTCGAACGGCGCCAATGCGCCGCGGACCTGCACGACGGCGGCGGCGACGCGGTGCGCACGCTGGACAGCGTCCGCCGGGGCAATCCCGCCAAGCCGTGCGGCGAGATAGCCGCCGTTGAAGGAATCGCCGGCACCGGTCGTGTCCACGGGCGCAGGCACGTGGATTGCGGCGACCTCCCGCAGCGCTCCACCCTTGCCAATCAACGCCGGTGCCTCGCCGTTCTTGACCACGACCTCCTTGACCAATTGCCCGAGGCGCTCGGCGGTCGCCTGCGGTGTGTCATCGCCGAACAGCATCTGCTCGTCCGGGAACGTCGGCAGCGCGATGTCGGTAACCGCAAGCGCCCGGGCAATCGCTGCTTGCGCGTCCTCGCGGTTACGCCAGAGCCGCGGCCGATAGTTGGGATCGAAGGCAATCAGCGAGCCCGCCGCGCGCGCCTTTGCCACTGCGGCCAGCAGCGTCTGGCGCGCGGCCTCATCGAGAATTGCCAAAGTGATTCCGGAGAAGTACACAAGCGCCTGATTTTCCAGGTTTTTCGCCAGTGCCGCCGGGTCCGAGGCGAGCTGCCTGGCGGCGGCGTCGCCGCGCCAGTAGGTGAAGGAGCGCTCGGCGCCGGTCAGCGCGATGGCATAGAGGCCGGGGCGCGCGCCCGGTATGACCGGACTGGAGCCGATGCCGATGCCGTTTTCGGCTAAGAAGTCGATCTGGCCCTGCGAGAAAGGGTCGTCGCCGAAGGCCGAGACATAGGTTGCCGGCCGGTCAGCGCTTAGGGCATGCAGCGCCCACAGCGTGTTGAACGTGTCGCCGGCAAAGCCCATGCGCCAGTTCGGCCCGGTCTGGCCCGACAGTTCCAGCATGCATTCGCCGATCGAGGCGACGCCGTTTCCCACCATCTGCAATCCTCCAGTGCTTTCGGTGCTGTAGCTTTTTGCCGAACGCAGCGCCATGCTTGGCAAGCAGGCTTTTTTCCGCCACAGCGTTTTCCCACAGGCTGGCGGGATGCGATCCGCCCGGCAGGACGTTATCTGCGAAAGAGGAACCGGTTTGGCATCGTTATGGCGTTATCTCCTGGCAGGTCTTGGTCTGGCTGCTTTGCTGGTCGGCGTTCTCGCGGCCGTTTATCTGACCGCGCCGCATTCGGCACAGCCCGCCGGCCCGGATGTCTCGCGGACGAAAAAAACCGACAACGGGTTGTACGTAGCGAGTTTCGTGCCGGAACGGGGCGTCGTGCGGCAGGGCGAACTGGAATCCTGGCTTCTGACGCTGAAGACAAAGACGGGGGCCTCGGTGGAGCGAGCCGCGATTGCCATCTCCGGTGGCATGCCGCAACACAATCACGGTCTGCCGACCAGCCCGCAGGCGACCGACTATCTAGGCGAGGGACGCTACCGCATCGAAGGGGTGAAATTCACCATGAGCGGCTGGTGGCAACTGCGTTTCGCCATATCGTCCGGCGCGGGCTCCGACACTGTGCTGTTCAACGTGGTGCTGTGAGCGGTCGATGAGGCGCTTTTTCTGCTTTTTGGCACTGACGGTGGCAGCCATCCTTGCCGGTTGTGGCAAGCCGGATTTTTCCGATGCCGAGAAGAAGACGATTGCATCGCTCGCGCTGAATACGCTGCCGGCGCTGAAGCCTGATACCACCAACCGCTTCGCCGATGAGCCGGCCGCGGCGGCGCTCGGCTCGACGCTGTTCTTCGACGTCGGGATGAGCCGCGACGGTACGGTGTCCTGCTCGACCTGCCACAAGATCGACCGGCAGTTCCAGGACGACCTGCCGCAGGCGGTCGGAGTCGGCCACACCAACCGGCGCACCATGCCGCTGGCCGGCGTGGCGCGCGACCCCTGGTTCTTCTGGGATGGACGGCGCGACAGCCTGTGGGCGCAGGCGCTGACACCGCTCGAAAACCCGTTGGAACAGGCGGGAAACCGTGCTGCCTACGCGCATTACATGAAGGCGCGTTTCGGCGAACGCTATGAGCGCATCTTCGGGCCATTGCCTGATTTGTCCAGCATTCCGCCAAATGCCAGCCCGCTTGGAAGCGATGCCGAAAAAACCGCCTGGAACGCGATGAGCGATGCGCAGCGCGACGCAATCAACGGCGTCTATGCCAATATCGGCAAGGCGATCGCCGCTTTCGAACGCTCGATCGAGCCGGCACCGACACGCTTTGACCGCTTTGCGCTGGACCTTGCGACAGGCGCCGAGCCGAAAGGCGATGCCGTCTTTTCCACGGAGGAAATCCTTGGGTTGAAACTGTTCGTCGGCAAGGCCAATTGCGTGAGCTGCCACAACGGCCCGCGCTTCAGCGACAACGGTTTTCACAACACGGGTGTACCGCCTGCTGCCGGCCTGCCGGCGGATCGTGGGCGCGTCGATGCGGTGGCCCAGGTCGAGGCCGACCCGTTCAACTGCTTCGGAGCCTATCGCGATGGCGAGGCCAGTGCCTGCGGCGAGCTGCGCTTCATGGTCAAGGATGCGCCGGAACTTGTGCGCGCCTACAAGACGCCGTCGCTGCGCGGTGCGGCGACGCGGCCGCCTTACATGCACGCCGGGCAGTTTTCATCGCTCGACGAGGTCGTCGCTCACTATGCCAAGGCTGCGCCAAGCGTCGAGGGCAGTTCTGAAATTCACCCGCTGGAGCTCTCGGACCGCGAGCGCGCCGCACTGGTGGCGTTCCTGAAGACGCTATCGGAATAGGTTACCTGTCCTTGACCGTCTCCATCGCCACGAAGGTCGAGGTCTGGGCGACGTGGGGCAGGGCGGAGATGCGCTCACCGAGCACGCGGCGATAGGCGGCGATGTCCTTCGTGCGGACCTTAAGGAGATAGTCGAAGCTCGACGCCATCATGTGGCACTGCTCGATTTCCGGCACGGCTTGTACGGAGCGGTTGAAGGCATCGAGCGCGGCGGATCGGGTGTCCGATAATTTCACCTGCACGAAGGCGACATGGCCTTCGCCCATGCGTTCGCGGTCGATGATCGCCTGGTATCCCCTGATATAGCCGTCCTTCTCCAGCCGCTTCACCCGCGCCTGCACCGGTGTCTTCGACAGGCCGACCTTGACCGCCAGTTCCGACATGGAAAGCCGGCCATTGCCGGCCAGTGCCGACAGGATGTTCCTGTCGATGCGGTCCAATTGATCTTCTGTCATCGAAACTGCAGCCCGAATGAGCAATTTTTCGGCAACATGATAGATCAATTGAGCTGCCCTGTCGATTTTTTCAGACCGCCTGAAATCTGGCACTTGTGCTAGCTTGCGCCATTCGGTCCGGTGACCGCCGGCCCGTTCCCTTGTGCTTGCTCATAGGACCGCCATGCCGCTCGACGCCATCCGCCAGCAGATCCGCGCCAATTATTTGCCCGACGAAGACGCAGCGGTTAAGCGATTAGCCGAGGCGGCCGGGCTTTCGGCCGGAGACCGTAAGGCGATCTCGGCGCGTGCGGCCGACCTGGTGCGGGCGGTGCGCGGTTCGTCCGATCCCCGGCTGATGGAAGTCTTCCTCTCGGCCTACGGCCTCTCCACCAAGGAAGGCGTGGCGCTGATGTGCCTGGCCGAGGCGCTGCTGCGCGTACCCGACACAGAGACGATGGACGATCTCATCGCCGATAAGATCGCGCCGCACGACTGGTCGGCGCATTCGGGCGGTTCGAGTTCGATCTTCGTCAACGCCTCGACCTGGGCGCTGATGCTAACCGGCCGCGTGCTCGATGAAGGTGAGGGCGGTATCGAAGGCACGCTGCGTTCGATGGTGCGCCGGCTGGGCGAACCGGTCATCCGCAAGGCAGTGGCCGCAGCCATGCGCGAGATGGGCGAGCAGTTCGTGCTTGGCCGCACGATCGCGGAAGCCGTCAAGCGCGGCCGGCCAATGACGCAGAAGGGTTACCTCTACTCCTTCGACATGCTGGGCGAGGCGGCCCGCACCGAGGCGGACGCGCTGCGCTATCACAAGGCCTATGCCGACGCCATCTCCTCGCTCGATGCTGGCTCGAACGGGCCAGATATCCGCCAGAACCATGGCATCTCCGTCAAGCTTTCGGCACTGCATCCCCGCTACGAAGAAGCGCAAAAGGAAGAGATGCTGCCTGTGATGGCCGAGCGGCTGTTGTCGCTGGCCCTGGCCGCACGGCATTCGCGGATGGGGCTCAACATCGACGCCGAGGAGGCGGATCGTCTCGACCTGTCGCTCGACGTGATCGAGCGGGTGCTGGCCGAGCCGGAACTCGCCGGCTGGAACGGCTTTGGCGTCGTCGTGCAGGCCTATGGTCCGCGCGCGGCTTTCACCATCGATTGGCTCTATGCCCTGGCCAACAAGCATAATCGCAACATCATGGTCCGGCTGGTCAAGGGTGCCTATTGGGACACGGAGATCAAGCGGGCGCAGACACTCGGGCTTGCCGGTTATCCCGTGTTCACGCGCAAGGCCAACACCGACGTCTCCTACATGGCTTGCGCGAAAAAGCTGCTTGGCATGACCGACCGCATCTATCCGCAGTTCGCCACCCATAACGCGCACACCGTCGCCGCCATCCTGTCGATGGCTGACAGTCGCGACACCTTCGAATTCCAGCGCCTGCATGGCATGGGCGAGGCTTTGCACGAAACGGTGCGCAAGGCCGAAGGCACGCGTTGCCGTATCTATGCGCCGGTCGGCGCGCATTCGGACCTGCTGGCCTATCTGGTCCGCCGGCTCCTGGAAAACGGCGCCAACTCCTCCTTCGTGCACCAATTGACCGACGAGGAGGTCGAGCCGGAGGATATCGCACGCGATCCGCTGGAAACGGTTGAAAGCCAGGGTCCCGCCGCCAATCCGGCGATTGCCCGGCCTTCCCAGATCTTTGGGATCGGGCGCCGCAACTCGAAGGGATTCGACATCACCGACACGGTGACGCTGGCGGCGATCGAGCAGGCCAGAGCGGCATTTGCGGGTCCCGATCGCTGGCACGCCAAGCCGATCACGCGCGCCGCCGGCTACGGCAAGCAGCGCCCGATCCTCAATCCGGCAAAGCCTTCCGAGGTGGTCGGCACGGTTCACGAGGCCGCCGCCAAGCAGGTCGCAACCGCCGTGCGCATCGCTGTCGAGGCGCAGCCGGCGTGGGCAAAACGCCCGGTCGCCGAGCGTGCCGCTATCCTCAACCGTGCCGCCGATCTTTACGAGGCCAATGCCGTCGAGTTCTTCGCGCTCGCCACGCGCGAGGCCGGCAAATCGCTGGCCGACGGCGTCGCCGAAGTGCGCGAGGCGGTCGACTTCCTGCGCTATTACGCCACCGAGGCGGCGAACGCCGAAACGGGCACGCAAGCGCGCGGCGCCATCGTCTGCATCTCGCCGTGGAATTTCCCGCTCGCCATCTTCACCGGCCAGATCGCGGCAGCACTTGTCACTGGCAATTCAGTGATCGCCAAGCCAGCCGAGCAGACCCCGCTGATCGCCTTCCGCGCCGTCGAGATGCTGCGCGAGGCCGGCGTGCCGGAAGACGTCATCCAACTCCTGCCCGGGGACGGCCCGTCGGTCGGTGGTCCGCTGACAGCGGACCCGCGTATTGCCGGCGTCTGCTTCACCGGCTCGACCGAGGTCGCCAAGCTGATCGAAAAGCAATTGGCCGAGACCGCGGCGCCGGACGCCATGCTGATCGCCGAGACCGGCGGCCTCAATGCCATGATCGTCGATTCCACGGCACTTCCTGAGCAGGCGGTGCGTGACATCCTCGCGTCGGCCTTCCAGAGTGCCGGCCAGCGCTGCTCGGCGTTGCGCGTGCTCTATGTCCAGAAAGACGTCGAGAAGAAGATGCTGGAGATGCTGAAAGGCGCCATGGAGGCGCTCAATGTCGGCGATCCCTGGCGGATTTCGACCGATGTCGGTCCGGTGATCGACGATGACGCGCAAAGTTCGATCCGCGATTATTGCACGACGATGGGCCTGCAGGGCCGGCTGATCGCTAAACTTGAGGCGCCCAAGGATGGCCGCTTCGTCGCGCCGCATGTCTTCCGGGTCAAGGGCATCGAGGAGATGGAGCGCGAAGTGTTCGGTCCGGTGCTGCACGTCGCGACCTTCGACGCCGACCAGATCGACAGCGTCATCGCCGCCATCAACCGCAAGGGCTACGGCCTGACCTTCGGCCTGCACACCCGTATCGAGGGCCGGGTGCAGCATTTCGTCGACGGCATCCATGCCGGCAACATCTATGTCAACCGCAACCAGATCGGCGCTGTCGTCGGTTCGCAGCCATTTGGCGGCGAGGGCCTGTCCGGCACCGGGCCAAAGGCCGGCGGGCCGCACTATCTCAGGCGTTTCCGCAAAGGGCCTGAAGCGGGCACGGAAGTCGGCGAAGGCCATAAGGTGACGGCGACCGAACTGGCCGACAATCTGCCCGATCCCGCTCTCGGCGGCTGGTCGACGCGGCCGGACCGGGTCGCCATCCTCAGGAAGCATCTTCGCGGCAAGGGCGCGGCCGCGATCGGTGCCGCCGCCAGCATTGATTTCGGCCAGGTCGATCTGCCCGGGCCGACCGGCGAGGCCAACACGCTGTCGCTGTCGCCGCGCGGCCGGGTGCTGTGCTTGGGGCCGGACGGCGACACGCTGCTGGCGCAGACCATCCAGGCGCTCGCCGCCGGCAATGCGGTGCTGGCTGTTGCGCCGGGTGCACCGGCGGCGCTCTCGGCATTGACCGGCAAAGGCCTGCCGCTGGCGGCCATCGACGGCCGCCCCGATCCTGTCGAGGCGCGCTCGCTGCGCGTCGATGTGGTTGCTTTTTCAGGCACGCCCGAGGCGGCGCGCATCGTGCGCAAGGTCATCGCCGAGCGCAGCGGGCCGATCGTCCCGCTGGTCAGCGAGGTGCTTTATCCGGCGGCTTATGCGCATGAGCGGGCGGTCTGCGTCGACACGACCGCCGCGGGTGGCAATGCCAGCCTCTTGGCCGCCGCATAGGTCGGCATCTACGCGCCCTCGACGACGGAAAAGCCCTCGAATTGCGGGTGGCCGAGATAGTGGACTTTCGTCGTGCCGACATTCCGGTGGGCGGCGCGGAAGTTCTCCGACTTGGTCCAGGCGACGAAATCATCGTGACTTGCCCACGCCGTGTGCGACGCGAACAGCGTGTAGCCCTCGGTCTCGTTGACCGGGCCGCGCAGCAGGTGAAATTCGCGAAAACCCTTCATCTCGGCCAGGCTGGAGTCGCGGTTCTTCCACATGGCTTCGAAGTTGCCCTCCGAGCCGGTCTGGACCTTGAAGCGGTTCATGGCGATGTACATGGGGTCCCTTTCACGCGGATGTTGATGGTTGCGCCGCAACGTTTGTCCCGGGCCTAGTCAAAACGGGCCGATGCCGACCTCGAACTCCAAGCTCGGGTTCGATGCCTGTGACGGAATTGGAGGGAAGGGAGCGGCCTTGCGCACGATGCCAAGCGCGGCCTCGTCGAAAGTCGGCGATCCTGAGCTTTCCAGAATGCGCAACTGGTCTATGTCGCCCTTCCTGCCTATGGCGAATGCCACAACCGCATTGTTACGCGCGGCCAGTTGCAGCGAAGGCGGGAGAGTACGATTGACGCTGCCGAGTTTTCGAAAGACGTTGCCGCGGTAGCTGTCTTCCGCGGCGCTGCCTTGGTCTTTTTGCCTTTTGCCCTTGCTGGCCGCTTCCGCCAGCCGGTCCTGGCCATCGGCCGTGCCGCTCCGTTCATTCGCTGCTCCAGCAGTGGCAGGGGCAGCCGCCGGAGTTGGCCTTGCAACGGGGATCGGCGGTTGGTCCGGAACGGTGACAGGAATTTCGGTGGTTCCGGCCTGGGCGTTCGGCTGTGCCGGCGTTTCTGTCCTGGCAGCCACGCTCTGGTCATCCGGGCGCGGGGTTGCCGCCACCAGTATGTCCGGCGTGGCCACGAGCTGTTTGACCGGTTCCGCCGAGGGCTCCGAAGCCTGCTTCGCGGCGTCACGGGCAGGCTCGGGAGCGTGTGTCACCGGTTCCTGCGCGGGCTGTGAAGGTGCGGTCGGCGCCGGTCTGGCCGCCTTTGCCGGATGAGGCTTGGCCGTCGGCGGGGGCGGCACCAGCGTGACATTCATTGCCGCCGGGTCCTTGTCCAATGCACTGCCGGCGACCTTGTCACCTTTGTGATCGCCGCCTTCCGACTGCTCTGCCTCCCTGGAATCGAACTTGCCGGCGGACGAGATCAGAAAAGCCGCCGCCACGCCGGCATGGAGCAGGCAGGAGATGGCGATCGCAGCCTGCCACTTGCCGTTGCTGGCTTGCGGTCGTGCCTGGGCAAGTCGCTCTGCCGGCGCTATTGCCAACTCGCTGCCAGCGTCGGGGAGTGGATTGATTTCCTGCATGTCGCGGGCGCGAAATTGCAGCGATACGCGCAGACTTGTCAAATCAAGATCGGCTGCCTCAACCGGTAAGCAATCGAAGCCGGCCAGCGGCCCTGCCACGGTCTTTTCTTATGCGGTCCCACTTCAGACGCCGAAAGCGATGCCGGTCCTGGTGTCCGTCTTCAGCTTGCGCATGCAGGCAGTTGGTTCGACGCCCGTGCCAGCGCAATCCGTTCCGCTGTTGACCAGCACGCGGCTGACCTTGGTGCAGTCGGTGCCGGCCAGGTCAAAGCGTGTCACCTTGGTCTTGCCGTGCGGCAGGTCCTTGAAGTCGAGCACGGTCAGCCGGTCGACGATGCCGGCCTTGTTGAACAGAGCGATCTCGAACGCCGCCTTGGTCAGGTCGGCGCCGAGATTGTTGCTGACCAGGAAGGTCAGCCGGCAGCCCTTGCCGGAAGGCTGCGCGGCATTGAGTTCGAGGGTCAGGACCGGCGCGGACTGCTCAGCCCACGCCGGAATTGTCGTCAGCGACATCGCCAGCGTCGAGGTCAGCAAACGAAGGGATGCCGTCAAGGGCGTCATGGTCAGCCTCCAAAGCGCATGGTTGCCGCTAGCTTCAGCGTGATACCGGGTTCGTAGACCGCAACCGTGGTGCTGCCGTTCAGCGGATTGGCGTATTTGACGTCGAACAGATTGTCGGCGCGGAAATCGACTTTCAGATTGTCGGTCGCCTGATAGCTGGCGAAGGCATTGACCAGTGTGTAGTCCGTCGCAACGGCATTGCCCTTCGGCTTGCCGTTATACTGCACCTCACCGCCGACGGTCAGCTTGTCCTCAAGGAAACGCAGGCCAAGCTGAGCGGTGACCTGAGAGGAGGGAATAGTGGCGAGGTCGGCTTCCACACCCTTGTAGGAAACGGTGTGGCCATCCGTGATCGAGGCCGAGAAGCCGGCATAGCCCCATGCCGCGTCATAGACGCCTTCCAGCTCGAAACCGTTGATCTTGGCCTTGGCGAAATTTTGGTACTGGAAGCAGATCGGGATTCCGGGGCCGAAGGGGCAGCCACTGCCTGGAGCGAACGGCGACAGCGTTACGCCGTCGATATAGTCGTCGACATCGTTGTTGAAATAGGCTGCTTTCAGGCGCAAGGCGTCGCCCGGCTCGAAGATATCGTTCTGCTTGTAGTTGACGCCGAACTCGGTCGTCTTGCCGGTTTCAGGCCGCAGATTTGGATTGGGCAGGAACGGGAAGCTGACGCCGGCGGGATGATTGCCGCTGATCAGCGTTTCCGTGATCGAGGGCGAGCGGTAGCCTTCCGCATAAGTGCCGTAGAATTGCAGGCCGGCAAGCCTGGCGCTCTCGAACGGCGAGACACCGACGGTGACGCGCGGGGATAGCCTGTCGCCGGAAATATCATGCATGTCATCCTTCAGGCTGTAGCTGTCGTAGCGCAGGCCAGCGACGACTTCGAGCCAGTCCCAGGTGAGCTTGTCCTGGACGTAGGCGCCGGACACGTTGCGCTTGCCCGACGGCGTGTAGAAACTGTCGCCCCCGGCCGCGCCACCCGTCTTGACGTTGTCGCCGACCCAATCGCCGCCATAGGTCAGTTCATGCGCGATGCCGTTCGTTTCGAACCGCGACGTGTTCCAGATATCGATGCCGGTCGTGCCGACATCGAATGTCGACAGTGATCCTGCCGGCAGCACCACGGGAAGACCGGTCACCGGATCGAAGCGGTTCTGCGGCGCGAGACTGGTCAGGTCGAGATTGGTCTTGTTGTAGGACGTGTTGATGTGGAGATCGAGCCAGCTCTTGTCTTCGTCCGTGATGTTGTAGCGGGCCGTGAAGGTGTTCGACTTCAGGTCGACATCGTTGACCGGCAGGCCGCCGCTGGTCTCGTTCCAGCCGTCGCTCGAACCGACCCAGCCGAGCTTGAGCTCACTGTTCTCGGTTGGCCGGATCGTCGTCTTGAGCAGGCCGCTCAGCACGTCGAAGCCGGTGCCGTTGACCGTGTCGCCGTCGCCGTCCTTGTAGTTGTCGTAGTCGCGGTAAACGATGTTGCCCAACACGTCCCAGTTCTCATTGATGCGATAGGCACCGGTGGCGCTCGTGGTCCAGCCCTTGCCGTTGCTCTCGTAGCGTCCGGTGACGGAACCGGCCCACGTCTCGTCGGGCTTGAGGAAATCGACCGCATCCTTGGTGTCGAAGAAGACGACGCCGCCAATGGCGCCCGAGCCATAGGTGTTGGCGACAGGACCACGGATCACGTCGACGGATTTGACGAGCTCGGGATCGATATAGAAGGGCGACTGGGTGCCGTGGTCGGAACGCTGGAAATTCTGGCGCGCGCCATCGACGATCACCGCGACGCGGCCGAAATCCTGCAGGCCGCGGATGTTGATGCTGGTGCTGACGCGCCTGGCGTCGGCCTGCGCAGCGACGCCAGGCACACCGAAAAGCATCTCGTTCGGCGTTGTCGCCATGCGGCGATCGAGCTTTTCCTGGTCGACATGGCTGGCCGAGGCCAGCGACTGTATCGCCGTTTCGCCAGTGCGGCTGAGCACCAGGATCCTGTCGAGCAACGTAGCGACCGCGGGGGCTGCCTTTTGCTGGTCAGTCTTCTTCGATTGATCCGTCTGCTCGCTCGCCGCCTGCGTCGCAGGTTGCGCGTGCGCCGATGGCGCGGATAGAGCGATCGCCGCCACGCTTGCGAGCAAAGCCGCCGCACCGTTCGCCGCCGACCGGCCGCGCCGTTCCCAACTTATCAACCCCATGCCCCAACTCCAAATCCCAGGTTCCATGCTGGCTGGCCCGGGGCTTGCTGGCATTTTGATCGTATCCGGCATCTTAAATGTTGACTCATTTAGTCCGGTATTGCACTGACTAGTAAACATGATTATTCAAGTCAAGAAATGAATCGGCAATTCGCAACGCCTAGCCAGATGCCCGGCACAGGAAAGGGATCGACCCAGATGAACACGCACAATCCCAACGAGTTTCGCTATCGCGTCCGCCGTTCCGACGATACCTCCACCCGTTTCGATCGGGTCTCGCTGGCGATGCGGACGCTGTCCAGCAACACGCTGTTCCAGGGCGAGCACGAAATCGGCATCGAGCATCATGGCGCGCTCTACCGGCTGAAGATCACCCGCCAGGGCAAGCTCATTCTCAACAAGTAAGGCAAGGCATCAGAGGTAAAGACATGGACCAGCGCGTAAAACCCGCTCCGCATGAGATCCGGCGGGCCCGGACCGAGAATCCGAAAGCGCGCGAGCGTGACCTGGCCGCCCAGCTCGGCATTTCAGAGGCCGAGCTGGTGGCCGCCCATTGCGGCGACGGCATCGTCCGCGTCGAACCCCGCGTCAACGACCTTCTGACCGGTCTCGAGGCCATTGGCGAGGTTATGGCGCTGACCCGCAACGAAAGCGCCGTACACGAGAAGATCGGCGTCTATGACAAGGTCGTCACCGGCAATCACAATGCCATAGTGCTCGGCGAGAACATCGACCTGCGCATTTTTCCGAAAATCTGGGCGCATGGCTTTGCCGTGGAGAAGCGCGACGGCGACGACATCCGCCGCAGCCTGCAGTTCTTCGATGCGGCCGGCGACGCGGTGCACAAGGTGCATCTGCGCCCGGCCTCCAGCCTCCATGCCTACCAGAAACTGGTCGCCTCGCTGGAATCGCGGAACCAGGAGCCGACGATCGACATTTCGGGGCCGGTTCTCGATGAGGAAAGCGAGGCCGGGGCATCGACGGCGAGCCTGGACGACCTGCGTGACCGCTGGAGCCGGCTGACGGACGTGCACCAGTTCTTCGGCATGCTGAAGACGCTGAAGCTCAGCCGCCGCCAGGCAGTGCGCATGGTTGGCCAGGACTACGCCTGGCTGCTCGACAATGACGCGGTGCGCGCCATGTTCCATCACGCCGCCGAAAGCGAGATGCCGATCATGTGCTTCGTGGGCAACCGCGGCTGCATCCAGATCCACTCCGGGCCGATCAAATCGATCAAGCCCATGGGGCCGTGGATCAACGTGCTCGACGAGACCTTCCACCTGCACCTGCGCACCGACCACATCCATGAAGTCTGGGCGGTGCGCAAGCCGACCAAGGACGGCCATGTCACATCGCTCGAGGTCTATGCCGCCAATGGCGACATGATCATCCAGTTCTTCGGCAAGCGCCATGAAGGCGAAAGCGAGCGCGAGGACTGGCGTTTTCTGGCCGAGCACCTGCCGCGCATTCCGAACCCGACGGCAGCCTGAGGAGAGTGCGATGCGGTTTGTTTCGAGGCCGTCCGCCCTGCGCGGATCGAGGGTCGGTTATGCAATCGGCCTTTCCATGGCTTTCGCCGCGCTGCAACCAGCCGGCGCCACCGAAGGCGTTTCGGTGTTCGCCGATCCTTCGAAGATCGCCGCTATTGGCGGCTCCATCACCGAGATCGTCTATGCGCTGGGCGAGGAGAGGCATCTGGTGGCGCGCGATTCCACCAGCCTCTATCCAAAGGCCGCGCTCGACCTGCCTGATGTCGGTTACATGCGCCAGCTGTCGCCGGAAGGCGTCTTGTCGGTCAATCCGACGGGCATACTGGCATTGCACGGCAGCGGTCCCAAGGAAGCCGTCGACGTGCTGAAGAAGACGAGCATTCCGTTCATAGAAGTGCCCGAGCAGTACAACCGCGAAGGCATCCTCCAGAAGGTCCGCATTGTCGGCAAGGCGATCGGGGTCGAGGCCAAGGCCGAGGTGCTGGCCAGGGCGCTCGATGCGAAACTCACAGCCGCCGAAAAGCGGACAGCCTCGATCAAGGAGCGCAGGCGCGTGCTGTTCATTCTCTCGACGCAGGGTGGCAAGATCCTGGCGGCCGGCAGCGAAACCGCGGCCGACGGCATGGTCAAGCTGGCGGGCGGGGTCAATGCGGTGGAAGGCTTTTCCGGCTACAAGCAAATGTCGGACGAAGCGATCATCACCGCAAGGCCGGACGTGATCCTGATGATGAGCAATGCCGGGCCGCCGGTCTCGGACGACGAAGTGTTCGGCAATCCATCCATCGCCTCAACGCCGGCCGGAACGGCGCGCAAGCTGATCCGCATCGATGGCGCCTATCTACTCGGCTTCGGGCCGCGCACGGCCGACGCGATCCATGATCTCGCCGTTTCGCTTTATGGCGCACAGGTCACGGACTGAGCATCATGGCCGACCAGTCGATCGCAGGTCCGGCGAAGGCGATTAGGGCATCCGAAGGGGATCGTTCCGGCCGCGCCCGTGCCGTCATCCTTCTGCTGTGCCTGGGCTTGGCGATCGCCATCTTGCTTTCGCTCACATCCGGCGCATCGGATGCATCCGCCGTGACCGTCTTCAGGGATTGGCTCTTTGGCTCCGTCCCCGGCGATGCGGCGCTCAACGCCCGCGACAGCTTGATCGTCCATGACATCCGCATGCCACGCGTCATCCTCGGCATGTTGGTGGGTGCGGCGCTCGCGGTTTGTGGCGCCGTCATGCAAGGACTGTTCCGCAATCCGCTCGCCGACCCCGGTCTGATCGGCGTTTCCGCAGGATCCAGCCTTGGCGCGGTGGTCATCATCGTTCTTGGCGGGACCGTGCTGGCGCCGGTGACCGCCTTGCTCGGAACGCTGGCGCTGCCGCTTGCGGCGTTCGTCGGCGGTCTCGTCACCACATTGGCGCTCTATCAGGTCGCCACGCGACGTGGGCAAACCTCGGTCGCCACCATGCTGCTCGCGGGCATAGCCCTGGCGGCACTTGCCATGGCGCTGACCGGAATCCTCATATTCATGGCCGACGATCGCCAGCTGCGCGACTTGACCTTCTGGTCACTGGGATCGCTCGGCGGTGCGACATGGGCCAAGATAGCTTCCGTAGGACCCATAATCGTCCTGGCACTGGCGGCGATGCCGTTCCTGGCCCGCGGCCTTAACGCGCTGGCGCTGGGCGAAGCGACCGCCGGCCATCTCGGCATTCCGGTGCAGCGGCTGAAATACACCGCCATCATCGGCGTTTCGGCGGCGGTCGGCGCCTCCGTCGCCGTCAGCGGCGGCATCGGCTTCGTCGGCATCGTCGTGCCGCATCTGCTGCGACTGCTGATCGGACCCGACAATCGTTACCTGCTGCCGGCCTCGGCGCTGCTCGGCGCCTCGTTGTTGCTGCTCGCCGATGCGGTCGCCCGCACCATCGTGGCGCCGGCCGAGCTGCCGATCGGCATCGTCACCGCGATATCAGGCGCGCCGTTCTTCCTGTGGATATTGCTGCGCAGGCGCGGCGTGATCGATTTGTGAGGCTGGAATGATCGAGGCGAGGGATGTTTCGGTCGATATTGCCGGCAAGAGAATTGTTGCCGGTGTCGATTTCGATGCGAGGCCGGGCGAGGTGGCCGCAATCGTCGGCCCCAATGGTTCGGGCAAGACGACCTTCCTGAGGGCATTGTCGGGGGACCTCGGCTATACCGGGAGCGTCGTCCTCAACGGCCGCGACCTCGCAGCGATGAAGCCGGTGGAGGTCGCCGTCCAGCGGGCTGTGTTGCCGCAGGCGACGACACTGTCGTTTCCTTTCACTGTCAGGGAGGTCGTCAGGCTTGGCCTGGTCGGTGGCTGTTCGGGCGTGCTGCCGGGCGAGGACGGACGCCTGCCGGAACGGGCGCTGGCGTGGGTCGATCTCGACGGCTTTGCCGGCCGCTTCTACCAGGAACTTTCCGGTGGCGAGCAGCAGCGTGTCCAGCTTGCGCGCGTGCTGTGCCAGGTCTGGGCGCCGGTGCTCGACGGCAAGCCGCGCTATCTGTTCCTTGACGAGCCGGTGTCCAGCCTCGACATCAAGCACCAGCTGATCATCATGAACATCGCCCGCGACTTCGCCAGAAGGGGCGGGGGCGTGGTAGCGATCCTGCACGACCTCAATCTGACGGCCATGTACGCTGACCGCATCTTCGTGATGCATCGCGGCCGGCTGGCCGCCAGCGGCTCGCCCCGCGACGTGCTGAGTGACCACCTGATCGAGAAGGTGTTCGATTGCCGGCTCAAGGTCGGCGTGCTGCCGGCCGGCAACATGCCGTTCGTGCTCCCGCAATCGTCGGTCAGCTGATATTCAGCCGACACTGCACGATGCGGCAGGGATCAGGCCGCCGGGGCGCGGCGCTCCATCAGCATGTCGATGCCGAGCAGGGCGCGCACATTCGGCCGTGCCGCCACGAGGTCGGCGATCGTGTAGCGGGCAAGCACGGCGAAGAAGGCGTTGAGCGCTTCGCGCAATGCGGAGTTCAGCGCGCAGCTGTCGACCAGGGGACATTCGGCGGCATCGTTCTCGAAGCACTCCGCCATGGCGAAGCTTTCCTCGGTCACGCGCACAACGTCGAACAGGCTTATCGATTCGGCGGCACGGCCGAGCCGTACCCCTCCGTTCCGGCCGCGCACAGTCTCGACCATGCCATTCTCGACCAGAGGCTGCAGGATTTTGAACAGGAACAGTTCCGACACCGAATAGGCGGCCGCGATCTCCGGGATGCGGCTCAACCGGTCATTGTTGGCGGCGCAATACATCAGAATGCGCATGGCATAGTTGGTTTGGCGCGTAAGCCGCATCTTGTCCTCACTCGGCGCTGATATGATGCAACCACGCCAGATTCTAAACTTTGCTGGCGCGGCCTCGTCCGGAATCCGGATCGCTGCACTGGTCTCGGCGGAATATGGCCTATACCTTGGAATAATTCCAGACTAGCCGGGCATCATAGATGAATAAACTCGTCAACTTTATGTGCGCCGCCGGGCAAAAGCCGGGACAGACAAACCGGCTGCCACGGGCATTCCGGCGGCCGCGGCACTAGATAGGCCTAATAGACGAGGAGCGGCATGGCTCAATCGGACCAATCCCTGGCGCCAGTGCGGTTCGATGCCGACGCGGGCGGCAAGCTTTCCGCGCTGCGGCGGACAAAGTTCGTCGCCACGGCGGCATTGGCACTCTGCCTGGTGGTCTTTGCCTTGGCCAAGTCCTTCCAGAGCAGCTATCCATGGCTCGGCTTCGTCGCCGCCTTCGCCGAGGCGGCAACGATCGGCGGCCTTGCCGACTGGTACGCGGTGGTGGCGCTGTTCAAACGGCCGCTCGGGTTGCCCATCCCGCACACCGCCATCATCCCGGAAAACCAGGACCGTATCGCCGACAATCTCGGCCGTTTCATCGAGGCCAATTTCCTGGCGCCGGAACCGGTGCGTGAAAAACTCGCCGAGGTCGATTTTTCGGCGCTCGTGGCCGACTGGCTGGCCGATGCCGAACGCGCCGCCGGCCTGTCGCGCTTCGTCGTGCGGCTGGTGCCGCAGACGCTTGCCGCCGTCGAACAATCCGGTCTGCGCGGCTTCGTCACCAGCCGCATGCTCGAACAGATCGAAAAGGTGCCGCTGGCGCCACTTGCGGCCGAACTTCTGTCCGCGCTCACCGACGACCGCCGCCACCAGAAGCTGTTCGACGAGTTCATCAAGGTCATCGGCCGGTTCCTCAACGACGAACAGGCGCTGGCGACGATGCGCGACAAGATCCGCGAGGAACTCCCGTCGCTATTCAACCTGTTCCGGGCCGACGCCTATCTCCTGAAGAAGATCGTCGCTTCGGCTGGCTCCTTGCTGGACGAGGTGCGTGCCGATCCAGATCACCCGATGCGCGCCGAATTCGACCGTTTCGCGCAAAGTTTCGTCGAGCGGCTGCGCACGTCCAAGCAATATGCCAGGCGAGCGGAGAAAATGAAGCGCGACTTCCTCGCCAGACCCGAAATCAGGGCGCTGGCCGGCGATATGTGGGAGAGCCTCAGCCTGTTCATCGAGCAGGACGCCAAGGCGCCGAATTCGTTGATCAGGGAGCATCTGGCCAACATGTTTGTCGAAGTCGGCCGCCATCTTGCCGGAGACGCGCAGATCCGGGCCGACATGAACCAAGGATTCGTGGTGGCGCTGGCCTCCTTCGTCGAAAGCCAGAAGAGCGGTGTGTCGAAATTCATCGCCGACCAGGTCAAGCGCTGGGACCTTGCCCAACTGACACGCCTGATCGAGATGAACATTGGCAGGGACCTGCAATATATCCGCTTCAACGGCATGATCATCGGTGGGCTGGCGGGCATCGTGCTTTACACGATCGAGCTGCTGCTCCCGGTCAATTGATCCCTAGCGATCGCCTAGGCCCGTGTTCGAAATGGACACGAGGCGTTCGAGTGCTATTCTCCTCGATGAGGGCGTCCGCGATCGCGGCAAAGGGGAGATGACAATCATGGCCAGACAATCGGAATCCGATTCTTTCATGGAAATGTTCGGCAGGTTCGGCCGTGACCTGAAGGTGCCGAATGTGGATGTCGAAGCGATTCTTGCGCATCACCGCAAGAATCTCGAAGCTTTGGAGAAATCCGCGCGTGCCGGGGCGGCTGGGACGTCCTCGCTGTTGTCTCGGCAACGCGAAATGCTGCAGGACACGCTGCGCGAGATCGCCGACATGGCGCAGAGCTACCGCGCACCGGGCAATCCGCAGGAGTTGATGGCCAAGCAGACCGAGTTTGCTAGAAAATCCTTTGAGGCGGCGCTCAAGAACGCCGGTGAAGTGGCTGAGCTGGCCAGGAAATCAGGCACCGAATCGATCGACATCCTGCGCGCACGCATCAAGGAGGCGATGGAGGAGGTCCGCGCCGGTTACGGGCAGAAGTAGGTTCTCATGGGCTGTCGTTCCGCTCTCGGCCGGGCACACCCCGTTCCCGATACCGTAACCCTTCGCACAGTTGCATTAGCGCCACGCCATAAGCTCCCGGCAGTCTGAAAGGTCGGAAAAGTCCCAATTCGCCTGCCATCGCATGGCAAGACATGGCACGAGTGAGCGCGAATCCGCCGGAACGGATTTGCGAGGGACGAATTGACAGAGGCCGCCGGTTCGTGGTCCGGAAGCTTTGGAAGCGATCGGGAAAGCAGGCATGACGGAAGTACGGCCTAAAACGCCGCCAACCTACGAGCAGCTGAGAACGATGTCCGGACAGGAGCTCGGCGTCTCGGAATGGACCACGGTCGACCAGAACCGTATCAACCAGTTCGCCGAATGCACGGGCGACCATCAATGGATCCACGTCGATCCTGAACGGGCGCGGCGGCAAAGCCCGTTCCGCACCACGATCGCGCATGGCTATCTGACACTGTCGATCATCGGCGCGCTGGCCCTTGAAATGGGTATCGTGCCCGAGAATACGCAGGCCGCCTTCAACTATGGTTTCGACAAGGTGCGTTTCCTGGCGCCGGTCAAGGTCGGCGCACGCATTCGCCTGCGCACGACGCTGCTTTCCATGGAAGACAAAGGCCCGGGCCAGTATCTGATGAAGGCAGCCAACACGGTCGAGATCGAAGGCGAGGAAAAGCCGGCGCTGATGGCTGAAACACTCGTCATGCTCTACGAGCGCCGCAAACGGGCAGGGGCCTGAACGGCGCCCGCCAGGCCCCTTGCGTCGTTCCTTCAGCTGTTCTTGTGCGGCAAGGAATAGGCCCAGATCTGGGTATGGCATTTCGGAAAAGGCATGATTGAGCATCCGCGCAAATGGTGAGATTTGGCGGCGTTCTGCCGTTTCATGGATGGTCTGATTTGATGGGGCAGAAGGCCGCAACAACGAGGTGTTGTCGCGGCTTATTTGTCTGCTGACTTGGTGGTTCCCATATCAGCGAGTCATCGCCGTTTCGAGCGCCTTGAAAATCCGCTCGTCCGCGCACTGGGCGACGTTGAAGCGCAGGAAGCGGCTGGCGGACTGCGACAGGCTGAACGCATTGCCGGGCGCCAGCACGATGTTGTCGGCGAGCGCACTGCGGGCGATTTCGGCCGCGTCCACGCCTTCCGGCAGGGTGCACCACAGGAACAGCCCAGCCGGCTGCTCGATCCAGGGCGTGATGCCGATCGCCTTCAGCCGGGCGCTGGTCTCGCCCATGGCCCGCGAAAGGCGGGCGCGCAGCAAATCCATGTGCTTTCGGTAGCTGCCGTCCTTCAGCAGCGTCAGCACAAGTTCGGCCGCCAGCCGTCCGCCGCCGAACGTCGTGGCGATCTTGAGGTCGGTCAGGCCCTCGATCCAGTCACGGGGCGCGGCGATGAAACCGCAGCGGACCGACGCCGACAGCGTCTTGGAGAAACTGCCGATCTGGACGACGCGACTAAGGCCGTCGAACGCCGCTAGCCTTGGGGCGGGAATGTGCTCGAAATCGGCGAAGATATCATCCTCGACGATGGTCAGATCCGACTGGTCGGCCAGTTTGAGCAAACGATGGGCCGTCACCGGAGACAGGATCGCGCCGGTCGGGTTGTGGATGGCCGAGTTGGTGATGTAGAGGCGCGGCCGGTGTTCGGCCAGCGCCTGGGCGAACAGCTCGATGTCCGGCCCCGACGGCGTGTAGGGCACGCTGACGACCTTGGCGCGGTGGGCGCGCAGCAGAGCATGGAAATTGAAGTAGCAGGGATCGTCGACCAACACTGTGTCGCCCGGCTCGATCAGGAACCGGCAGAGCAGATCGATGGCCTGGGTGCACGATTCCGTCAGCATGATCTGGTCGGGGAAGGCTTCGATGCCGTGCCCGGCCATGCGCCGCGCCAGCAATTGCCGCAGCGGCGGCAGCCCGAGCGGCGTGCCGTAATCTGCGAGCGCGACATCGTCGGCACGCGCGACAGTGCGCAATGCCCGGCGCAGCCCGGCCTGTGGCATCCATGAAGCCGGCAGCCAGCCGCAGCCGGGTTTCAGGACCTCGTCGCCAGCCTCCAGGGACTGGCGCGAGACCCAGAGCGGATCGACGGCACGGTCGAGCCGGGGACCGATCTCGGCGAGCGACAGCGGTGCCAGCGACCCGGCGGCATAGAAACCGGAACCGGGCCGCGAACGGATCGCGCCTTCGGCGGCAAGCCGTTCGTAGGCCTCGACCACGGTGGATTTCGACACCTGCATGGATTTGGCGAAAGCGCGGATCGAGGGCAACCTTGCTCCAGGCGTCAGGCTGCGCGCGGCAATCCGCTGCCGGATGGCGGCCATGACCCCTTCGACGAGAGTTCCGCCGCTGTCGAGCCTGACTGCTTCGTCCATCTGTACCTTCCAGAAAACCATGACAGTTTTATCGAATTGTACTGCATTGTCTCTGGTGGCGCCATAGCCGCGGGCCCCATAGAGGGGCGAAACAAACGGAGCCTGCGATGGACAAGACGGCGAGCGGCTGGGTGAGCGGATTTATCGGCGTGCTGATTTTCAGCGGTTCGTTGCCGGCGACGCGCGTGGCGGTGATGGATCTCGACCCGATATTCCTGACGTCGGCCCGCGCGGTTATTGCCGGCCTGCTCGGTCTCGCGCTGCTGCTTGTGTTCCGCGAGAAGCGCCCCGGGCGTCATGACTTGCTGTCGCTCGTCATCGTTGCGCTTGGCGTGGTCGTCGGCTTTCCCTTGCTGACGGCATTGGCGCTGAAGCATGTCACCTCGGCCCACTCCATCATCTTCGTCGGCCTGCTGCCGCTGGCGACCGCGATCTTCGGCGTGCTGCGCGGCGGTGAACGGCCCCGGCCGGCCTTCTGGCTGTTCTCATGCCTGGGCAGTGCGCTGGTGGCGGGCTTCGCGCTTGCGCAAGGCGTGACGGCTTCGCCGGTTGGCGATGGGCTGATGCTTGCGGCCATCGTCGCCTGCGGCCTTGGCTATGCCGAGGGTGCCGCGCTGTCGCGCAAGCTCGGGGGCTGGCAAGTGATCTGCTGGGCGCTGGTGCTGTCCCTGCCGGTCATGCTGGTGCTGACCTTTGCGACCCTGCCGCCATCCTTCGCCAGCGTAGGCTCCAATGCCTGGATTGGTCTTGGCTATGTCTCGCTGTTCAGCATGCTGATCGGCTTCGTGTTCTGGTATCGCGGCCTAGCGCAAGGCGGCATTGCGGCGGTGGGGCAGTTGCAGCTTCTGCAACCGTTCTTCGGGCTCGCACTGGCGGCGACGCTGCTGCATGAACAGGTCAGCCCGATGATGATCGTCGTCACGCTCGGCGTGGTGCTTTGCGTTTTCGGCGCGAAGAAGTTTGCCAAGCAGGATTTGCCGCGTCGTGCGGCTGCATAGCGATGCCGACCCTCACGAGAACTTCGTCACCACCCCAATGCCGATACCCTCGAATCCGCCCATCGCCATCAAGGCCGCTGGCGCTTCGTCGAGGCTGATCTTCTTGCCGACCAGCAGTTCGGGTTTGAGCTTGCCGTGGCGGATCATCTCCATCATCGCGGGGTAGCGATAGGCCTGCATGCCGTGACTGCCGAGGATTTCGAGTTCGAAGGCGATCACCTTGTCCATCGGCACCTGCGGGCGGGCGTGTTCGCCCAGCATCAAGCCGACCTGCACGTGACGGCCGCGCCGGCGCAGGTTGGCGATCGAGTTGAAGGACGTCGTCGGATGGCCGAGCGCGTCCATCGACATGTGAGCGCCACCATTGGTGATCTGCTTGACGGCCTTGACGACGTTCGGCGTCGTCGAAGCGTTGATGGTCGCCACGGCGCCGATCTGTTTGGCGAAGTCCAGCTTTTCCTCGGTGAGGTCGATGGCGATGACGTTGGCGCCCATCGAACTGGCGATCATGATTGCCGACAGGCCGACGCCGCCGCAGCCATGCACCGCCACCCATTCGCCGGGCTTTACCCGGCCCTGATCGACAATGGCGCGGAACGATGTGACGAAGCGGCAGCCGAGGCTGGCGGCGGTGGCGAATTCCATTTCGTCGGGCAGGCGCACGAGATTGGTGTCGGCGTGTTCGATAGCGACATATTCGGCGAATGAGCCCCAGGCGTTGAAGCCAGGCTGGGACTGGTGTTCGCAGACCTGGTGATTGCCTGATGTGCATTCGAAGCAGTGGCCGCAGCCGACGGCAAACGGCACGGTGACGCGTTCGCCCGCCTTCCAGCGGGTGACGTGCTTGCCGGCGGCAACCACGACGCCGGCCAGTTCGTGGCCCGGCACATGCGGCAGGCGGATATCGGCGTCATGGCCCATCCAGCCGTGCCAATCGCTGCGGCAAAGCCCGGTCGCCTCGACCTTGATGACGACGCCATCGGCCGCTGGCTTGGGATCTGGCACGGTCTGGATCGTCGGCGCTTCGCCGAATTTCTCGAAGACGACAGCTTTCATCGTTCACTCCACCCTTGAGACGGCACGCACTGTGGGAAACGATAGCCGATTCCCTGTTCGGTCAAGCGGAAATCGATTCCGCCGGGCTGGCCAGTCCGCGGACCCCGCGGTCAGCTGTTTTCCTGGCTGCGGAAATCGGCAAGCCGTGTGTCGCCGGGGGCAAGCAGGCGGCCGTCTTCTGCGTGCACTTCAAGGCGCCTTATCGGCCGGCCACTCTCCGTGTCGACCATGAAGGTGTAGGGCTCGCCCGGACCGGAGAAATAGGTCTCGCCCCATTGCCGCAAGGCGACCAGCACGTAAAACAGGCCGCGTCCTTTTTGCGTCAGCACATATTCACGATGCGCGCTGCCGTCGGGGGCCGGGACGGTTTCGAGGATGCCGTGCGTAACCAGATTTCGGAGCCGCGCCGACAGGATGTTCTTGGCAACGCCGAGGCTCTTTTGGAACTCGCCGAAGCGTCGCAACCCGTCGAACGCGTCGCGCACGATGAGCAGCGACCACCAGTCGCCGATCGCATCCAGCGGTCGCGCGATCAGGCAATCCGCACTCTGGTGGCTCGTTCGTTTCACCATGGCTTTCGTTGGTCCAGATTGTTCATTTTGGTTGCAAGATAAAACTGTTTTGTTTATCCCACAAGTGGTTTCAAATTGAAACCTTTTCTGGAGAGCCTCATGAATATACAGGTGGTGAACGGCGCGGCAGCGAAGGCGGCGCAGCCCGAAGAGCCGAGGCAAGTCACACCGGGATTGTCCGCAATGACCGCGCTGGTCTTCGCCATCGCCTGTGGCCTGAGCGTCGCCAATGTCTATTTCGCCCATCCGCTGCTCGACGCCATGGCGCATGATTTTGCCATTGCGCCGGCCTCGATCGGCATCGTGGTGACGGTCACGCAGGTCGGCTATGCGCTTGGCCTGTTCTTCATCGTGCCGCTGGGCGACCTGTTCGATCGCCGTAAGCTGATCGCCGGCCAGGCGATCCTTTCGGCCGTGGCGCTGATAGCCGTTGGACTTGCACCGAATGCGGCGATGCTGCTGGCGAGCCTCGCGGCGGTCGGGCTGCTTGCCGTGATGGTGCAGGTACTGGTTGCCTACGCGGCCGACCTCGCCGCGCCGTCGCAACGGGGGCGGGCGGTCGGCACCGTCACCAGCGGCGTCATAACAGGCATCCTGCTTGCCCGCTTCGTCGCCGGCCTCGTCGCCGATCTCGCCGGCTGGCGCTGGGTGTATCTTGTCTCGGCCGGACTTACACTTGTCATGGCGGTTGTTCTCCACACCATCCTGCCGCGCCATGAGGCAGAGCGGCCGCGCACATCCTACATCAGGCTGTTGGGCTCGATGGTGCTGCTATTCGTGCGGGAACCGCTGCTGCGCGTGCGCGCGGTGCTCGCCTTGCTGATCTTCGCCAGCTTCAACGTGCTGTGGGCACCGCTGGTGTTGCCGCTCAGCGCGGCGCCATTTTCACTGTCGCACACCGTGATCGGGCTGTTCGGCCTTGCCGGTGTCGCCGGCGCGCTGGGGGCCCGATGGACAGGCGGCCTTGTCGATCGCGCGCATGGTCAACTGGTCTCTGGTCTCAGCCTGCTTATGATGACGGCGGCCTGGCTGCCGATCGCCTTCATGGGCACGTCGCTATGGTTGCTTGTCGCCGGCATCGTCATGCTGGACCTGGCAATCCAGGCCGTCCACGTCACCAACCAGAGCCTGATTTTCACCCGCCGGCCGGATGCGCGCAGCCGGCTGGTCGGCGGCTACATGATCTTCTACTCGGTCGGCAGTGCGCTCGGCTCGATCGCTTCGACCATGGCCTATGCCGCGGCCGGCTGGAGCGGTGTCTCATTGCTCGGCGCCGGCATCGGCTTGATGGCGCTATTGTTCTGGGCGCTGACGCTGCGCGTTGGCCGGTGAGATCTTACTCGGCGTCGATCTGGTTTTGCGGCGCGGCTTTCTGGAAGGCGGGAAGCGCCATGCAGGCGGCGTTGATGCGAGCGATTGTCGGGTAGGGCGTCATGTCGACGCCAAAGCGGGCGTTGCTGGTGACTTGCGCGGCAAGGCAGATGTCGGCCAGCCCCGGCGCCTCGCCATGACAGAATGCGCCGGTTTCGGGCGACGCGGTGAGCAATTTTTCGAGCGGTCCAAATCCTTCATTGACCCAATGCCGGAACCAGTTGGCGACGTCCTGGTCGCCTGCGCCGAACAGGGTGCGCAGCGAAGTCAGCACGCGCAGATTGTTCACTGGGTGGATGTCGCAGGCGATCATCTGCGCCAGCATTCTCACTCGTGCCCGGCTCGGCGGATCCTTCGGCAATAGCGGGGGGTCAGGTATGGTCTCGTCGAGAAACTCAATAATCGCGAGCGATTGCGTCAGGAGCATGCCGTCACTCCAGATCAGTGCCGGCACCAGCCCCTGCGGATTGACCGCGAGATAGGCCGCCTCCAGATGCTCGCCATGGCGCAGATGATGCGGGATGTAGTCATAGCCGACCCCTTTCGTCTCCAGGGCAATCCGCACCCGGTGCGAGGTGGAGGAGCGGAAGTAGTTGTGCAAGACAATGTCGCTCATGCGTTACTTCCGCTGGCCGATGGTCAGTTCGATCGTGCCGATGCCGTCGACACCGCCTGATATCGTTTCACCCGGCTTGATCGCGCCGACACCGGCGGGCGTGCCGGTGAAGATCAGGTCGCCAGCCTGCAATTCCACGCCTTCGCTGCAGATCGAGACGATGTCCGATACCGGCCAGATCAGTTCGGCGAGGTCGGCATCCTGTTTCACCGCGCCGTCGACGGCGAGCCAGATGCGTCCCTTGGCCGGGTGCCCGGATTTCCGTGCGGCAACCAGCGGGCCGCAGGGCGCGGAACGGTCGAAGGCCTTTGACCAGTCCCAGGGCCGCGCCGCCTTCTTGGCGGCATCCTGGAGATCGCGGCGGGTGAGATCGATGCCGACGCCATAGCCCCAGACATGGTGCAGCGCTTTGTCGCGGGAAATGCGAAAGCCTGAGGTGCCGATCGCCACCACCAGTTCGATCTCGAAGTGGAGGTTTTCCGTCAGCGGCGGGTAGGGGATATCAGTGCCGGAATCGACCACCGCGTCGGCCGGCTTGGTGAAGAAGAAGGGCGGATCGCGATCGTCATTGCCGAACTCGCGCGCATGTGCCGCATAGTTGCGGCCGACGCAGAAAATGCGCCGCACGGCAAAGCGTTCGCCGGAACCCGCAATGGCGACGGAAGGCGTTGGCGGGGCGGGAAGGACAAAGGCGGTCATGGCGGTCTCTGCGTTTGGCGGGGAGTCGGCGGCACATTCGGCCGATTTCCAGGGGCGGGCAAGGCGTCGCTTTTGATAAAGCATGGGCTTCGCCTAGGCTGTATAAGGAATTCAGGCTTCCGATCATTTTTTTGCAGCGATGAAACCTGTTCGACGGCGATAGACTATTTGCCAATAATCCGGCCATGGTCAGGAGACTATGGTGTGCCCGGTAAACCGGAACGAGCCCTATGACAGCCCCTACCGATCGCGTCCGGTTCCTTATCATCGACGATCATCCGCTGTTTCGCGAGGCGCTGCACAGCGCCGTTCAAATGGCTTATCCCGAGGTCGACACAGTCGAAGCGCGCTCGATCGCCGAGGCGCTGGACTTGCTGGCCGACGCAAAGCCTTTCGACCTTGCGCTTCTGGACCTCAGCATGCCCGACGTGCACGGCTTCGAGGGGTTGTTGCAGCTCAGGACCCGCTATCCGCGCCTGCCAGTGGTGATCGTGTCGGGTTATGAGGAGCCTCGCATCATTTCCGAGGCCTTGTCCTACGGCGCTGCCGGCTTCATTCCGAAATCGGCGCGCAAGAGCGATCTCGCCGCCGCCATTCGCTCGGTGATGGACGGCGCGATCTATGTGCCTGAAACCTATGAGGGCCTGCCGCCGGGCGCGGACAGCACCGATCGCGCCGATATGGTGCAGCGGCTTTCCAAGCTGACGCCGCAGCAATTGCGCGTGCTGCAGATGCTGCGCCAGGGCCTGCTCAACAAGCAGATCGCCTACGAGCTGCAGGTCGGCGAGACCACGGTGAAGGCGCATGTGTCGGAGATCCTGCGCAAGCTCAATGTGTATAGCCGCACGCAAGCGGTGATCGAGGTGTCGAAGCTGGACAGCGCCGAGCTGTTCCGGGATCAGGTAGGGTTTTGAGCCAACCCTCCCGCTATGCCAGCAGATGCGCCAGCAGTGCCCTTAGCTGCGCCGGCTTCACCGGCTTGCGCATCAGTTCGATGCCGCCGGCCCGTGCTGCCTTGGCCACGGCTTCGGAGCTGTCGGCGGTGACGATCAGCGCCGGCACGGCGCGGCCGAGATAGTCGCGGACCTCCGATATGGTGGCGGTGCCGAGATCGCCGCCGTCGAGATGCTGGTCGGCAATGACGATGTCGGGCAGCCAGTCGGTGTCGCCAAGCATGTCCAGCGCATCGGCGGTGGAGGTCGCCGCGCGTACCAGGCACTGCCAGCGTTCGAGCAGGAAGGTCATGGCTTCCAGCACTTCGGCGTCGTTTTCGACCAGCAGCACCTTGGTGCCGAACAGGCCGTAGCCGCGCGGCCGCTCCATGCTGGCGGCGCTGGCGATGGCATCGGCCGGCGCGCCGAGGCCGACGGGGACATCGATGTGGAAGATGGTACCGCGGCCGACCCTGGATGAAAACGTGACGGGATGGCCGAGCGCGCCGGCCATGCGGCGCACGATGGCGAGCCCCAGCCCAAGACCGCCGCCGTCGAGTTCGGCGGTAGCCGGCAAGGTCCCGCGATGGAACTCCTCGAACACCGCTTCGCGCTGATCCTCGGGGATGCCGCAGCCCGTGTCGGCGACATCGATGCGGATGGTGTCGCCGCGATGGCGTGTGCCGACAAGGACGCCGCCCGAGCGCGTATAGCCCAGCGCGTTAGAAAGGATGTTCTGCAGGATGCGGCGCAGCAGCGTCCTGTCCGAGCGGACCACGGCATTGACCGGCCGGAATTTCAGCGACAGCGCCTTCAATTCCGCCACAGGCTGGAAATCCGAGCGCAGCGACGAGAACAGCGCCTCCAGGCTGACGTCGCCAATGTCGGGCTGAACCACGCCGGCGTCGAGCTTGGAGATGTCGAGCAAGGTGCGCAGCAGGTCTTCCATCGTTTCCAGCGAGCGCTCGACCTGCCGCACGAGCTTCTTTCCCTCTTCGCTGGTCTGCACCTCGGCAAGGGCTGAGACGGAGAGATGGGCGGCGTTCAGCGGCTGCAGCACGTCGTGGCTGGCCGCGGCCAGAAACCGTGTCTTGGACAGGTTCGCCTGTTCGGCGTTTTCCTTGGCGGCGCTGAGATCGATGTTCGACTGCTCCAGCCGCCGCAACGTCGAATGCAGTTCCTCGGTGCGCGTACGCACCCGGCTTTCCAACGAGATCGCCGTCTGGAACAGCGAAAAGGCATTGCCTTGCTGGTCCATCGAGCGCTCGACGCGGCTGACCAGGGCGGCGTTGATCTTCTTCAGCCTGTCGAGATCGTTTATGTTCCTGAGCGGCATGCTGTTGCGCCGCCCTATTCAGCCGCCTGGCGGTCGCCGAAAGCGATGCCGGTGAAAGTCTGGTTGAGGTGCATCGACCGGTATTGTTCGCCATAGGTGCCGAAGCCGATGACATTGTTGATCCGGTAGAGTTCCGAAATGTCACGAAAGACCTGGCGGTTGCGCGCATCCAGCCGGCGCAGCACGCAGTCGAAGCCAAGGATCATATCGATGCCGCCCAGCCTTTCCTCGACCTCGCGCAATGCCGCTCGTGTCGCGTCCACCATGTCCTTGGGCTGGGCGATCGACAGCACGACACCGTCGTCGATGGCGCAGAAGAACGACAGCGAGCCATCCGCGTGCATCTTCTGGATCGAGCGGCAGTAATATTCTCCGCCCACCTTCACCACCACTGGATGCGAGGCGAAGCTCAACGGTGTCAAGGTCTGTGGGAGGATCCCGACCGAAGCGGCATATTCCTCCGCCGCATTGGTGGCGTTGAATTCCCGCACGACGCGGTGATCCGGATCGGACGCGGTCACCACAAGCTTTTCGTCGGTGGGAACGAAATTGTCGGTCTTGAAGACGTGGAACGGAATTTCCGTGGCGACCAGCACGATGATGGCGCTGTCGGAGGTGACCCTGCCGTTCGAGATCAGACGCGTCGTCTCGAATTTCAAATCGTCGCCAGCCGAGCCGCCGAGGAGCGGTATGTCGTCGAGACCCCAGTGGATGGCCGAACTCACCGCTTCCTCGGCATAGGACAGCCCGTCGATGAAGCAGAGCGCGAAGGTGTTGCTGGTCTGCTCGCCGCCGAGCCGGGCGCGCAGCGTGCGCCGCAGGGCCTCGACTTCTTCGGTGATCCTGTCCATGCCCGATGTCGACAGATTGTCGATCATCGTGCTGACCGCCGTGAAGGACGCCGAGGGCAGCAGCATCGCCAGCATATGGCCTTCCTCGAGCCCCTGCGGCGTGATCTCGCCGGCGGTGGAACAGCCAGCATGGTGGAGACACGGCGCGTGGGCCGAGAGTGCCCGTGACAGGGCGCCGGCCTCGATCAGGCTCTGGGAAAAGAACACGAGGGCAAAGCCGGCATTGATGGCGGCGGCCTCGGCGGCTACCGCTCGTGCGAAGACATCCGGGTCGGGCTGGTCCGTGGTCAGCGCCGACAAGCCGCATGCGTAGCGCGTCCGTGAACTTGTCAGCGGCGGTCCTCCCGCATTTCCTCCGACGCCTTCTTGTGCGCGGCTTTTCAAGTGCTTCTGGCGCGCGGGCGACGAGGGCATTGTTGCCGCCAGAAGGCGTTTTGGCAATGGGGCCGGAGGAATGCACTTTGGTGCCCTGGCCATGACCGAAAGTACAATGATCCGCCTTTTCCGTCGTGCTGTTTTTTGTGCGTTGTGCGGTGTACGACTAGCACGTGGCCGAAGTGCCAGCGGCGCGTCGGCAGCGTAAGACCAAGGTTGACACCCAGGGAGGGGCTATGTCGGACGTTTCGTTGATGGTGAACGGCAAGCGGGTCGGCGGTGCCGTCGAGGATCGAACGCTGCTCGTCCATTTCCTGCGGGAGAACCTCGGCCTGACCGGCACTCATGTCGGTTGCGACACTTCGCAATGCGGCGCCTGCGTCGTCCATGTCGATGGCAAGGCGGTGAAGTCCTGCACCATGCTCGCGGTCCAGGCCTCGGGGTCGAGCGTGATTACGATCGAAGGCCTGGCCAGTGGCGCCGACTTGCATCCCGTCCAGGCAGCCTTCAAGGAACATCATGGTCTGCAATGCGGCTTTTGCACGCCGGGCATGATCATGGCCGCGACCGACATGATCAACCGCCACCCCGAAGGCCTCGACGAGGCCACGGTGCGGGCAGAACTCGAAGGCAATATCTGCCGCTGCACAGGTTACCACAACATCGTGAAAGCCATCCTCGCCGCATCGACGACGATGTCGAAGGGGGCCAAGGGCAAGGCGAAGCAAGCGGCATGAGGGAAAGAGGAGTGGAGTAGTCGATAGTCAGTAATCGGTCTGAACCGGCGGCTGTCCTCACTACTACTTCCTATTCACACTTCCTATTCACACTTCCTATTCACTTTTCGGGAGGAATCTCTGCATGGGTATCGAAGGTGTCGGCGCTCGGGTCGCGCGCAAGGAAGACAAAAGGTTCATCACCGGCGCCGGCCGCTATGTCGACGACATGGTGGTGCCCGGCATGAAGCATGCGGCCTTCGTGCGCAGCCCGCACGCCCATGCGCAGATCAAGAAGATCGACGTGAAAGCGGCTCAAGGCATGCCGGGCGTCATCGGCGTCTTGACCGGCAAGGAACTCAAGGCCGACGGCATCGGAAACCTCATCTGCGGCTGGATGATCCATTCCAAGGACGGCACGCCCATGAAGATGGGCGCATGGTCGCCGCTGGCAGTCGACAAGGTCCGTTATGTCGGCGATGCGGTCGTGGTGGTGGTGGCGGAAACCAAGGGCCAGGCACGCGATGCGGCCGAGGCGGTCGAGATCACCTACAAGGAATTGAAGGCGGTCGTCGATGCGACAAAGGCACTCGAAAAGGGCGCCCCGCAGGTCCATGCCGAAGCCGAGAACAACCTGATCTTCGACTGGGAGATCGGCGATGCCAAAGCCACGGACGCCGCCATCAAGGCGGCTGCGCATGTTACGCGCATGAAGATCGTCAACAACCGGCTGGTGCCGAACGCCATGGAGCCGCGCGCCGCACTTGGCCATTACGACAAGGCCGAGGATCATTATACCTGCTGGACGACATCGCAAAACCCGCATGTCGCGCGGCTGGTGATGAGCGCCTTCTACAATGTCGCGCCCGAAAACAAGCTGCGCGTGATCGCGCCGGATGTCGGCGGCGGCTTTGGTTCCAAGATCTATATCTACCCGGAAGAGATCGTCTGCCTGTGGGCCTCGAAGAAGACCGGAGTGCCGGTCAAATGGGTCGCCGATCGCACCGAGAGCTTCCTCACCGACGCGCATGGCCGCGACCACGTCTCGACGGTGGAAATGGCATTCGACAAGAACAACAGGATTACCGGCTTCAAGGTCGATACGATCGCCAATCTCGGCGCCTACATGTCGCTGTTCTCTTCCTGCGTGCCAACCTATCTCTACGCAACGCTGCTGTCGGGCCAATATGACATCCCGGCCATCCACGCCAATGTGCGCACTGTCTATACCAACACGGCACCCGTCGATGCCTATCGCGGGGCAGGGCGGCCGGAAGCCACTTATCTTCTGGAACGCACCATGGAAGCGGCGGCACGCGAGCTCGGCGTCTCGCCGGCAGACCTTAGGCGCAAGAATTTCATTACCACGTTTCCGCACCAGACACCGGTGATCATGAACTATGACGCCGGGGACTATGGCGCTTCGCTCGATGCGGCGATGAAGACCGCCGACTATACCGGCTTTGCCATGCGCAAGGCGGATTCGGTCAGGAATGGCAAGCTGCGCGGCATCGGCATGAGCTGCTACATCGAGGCCTGCGGCATCGCGCCGTCGGCGGCGGTCGGCTCGCTCGGCGCCGGCGTCGGCCTGTGGGAATCGGCTGAGGTAAGGGTCAACGCCGTCGGCACGATCGAGGTGCTGACCGGCTCGCACAGCCATGGGCAGGGGCACGAGACGACCTTCGCGCAACTGGTCAACCAGCGTTTCGGGGTGCCAATCGATTCGGTGTCGATCGTGCACGGTGACACCGACAAGGTGCAGATGGGCATGGGCACCTACGGCTCGCGCTCGGGCGCGGTCGGAATGTCGGCGATTGCCAAGGCGCTCGACAAGGTCGAGGCCAAGGCCAAGAAGATCGCCGCCCACCTGCTCGAAGCCGACGAGGGCGACATCGTCATCGAGAACGGCGAGGTCAAGGTCGCCGGCACCGACAAGAGCCTGCCGTGGTTCCAGGTGGCTTTGGCCGCCTATACCGCGCACAATTTGCCGGCCGGCATGGAGCCAGGCCTGAAGGAAACGGCGTTCTACGATCCCGCGAACTTCACCTTCCCGGCGGGCTGCTATATCTGCGAGGTCGAGATCGATCCGGAAACCGGAACGACCGAGATCGTCCAGTTCGTGGCTGCGGACGATTTCGGCAACATCATCAATCCGATGATCGTCGAAGGCCAGGTGCATGGCGGCATCGCCCAGGGCATCGGCCAGGCGCTGCTGGAAGGCGCTCACTACGACGCCAGCGGGCAACTGCTGACGGCAAGCTACATGGACTACACCATGCCACGTGCCGGCGACCTGCCGTCGTTCAAGGTCTCGACGTCGAACACGCCATGTCCGAGCAACCCGCTCGGGATCAAGGGCTGCGGCGAGGCCGGTGCCATCGGCTCACCGCCGGCAGTGATCAATGCCATCACCGACGCCATCGGCATCGTCGATATCGCCATGCCGGCCACACCGTCCACCGTGTGGGCCGCGATCCGCGCCGCGAAATGAGTGACTGGGAAAGTAGTGAGTAGCGAGTAGGGCAGCGTGCCATCTCCGGCGGCGGCCATTCCCTGCTCCCTACTGACTACTCACTGCTGACTAACCACTTAGGGGGAGGATCCCATGTACGCAGTCAACTATCACCGTGCCGCCTCGGTCACTGAAGCCGCCAAGCTCGTGAAGAGCGGCGACGCCAAGCTGCTTTCCGGCGGCATGACCTTGATCCCCGCCATGAAGACGCGGCTGGCGGCGCCGTCCGATCTGGTCGACCTGTCCCGCATCAAGGAACTGCAGGGGGTCAAGGTGTCGGGCAAGACGGTCACGATCGGCGCTGCCACCACGCATTTCGACGTCGCCAATGACGAGAAGCTGCGCAAGGCCTGCCCGGCACTTGCCCAGCTGGCGTCGCTGATCGGCGATCCGGCGGTACGCCACAAGGGCACGATCGGCGGTTCGATCGCCAATAACGATCCGGCGGCGGACTATCCGGCCGCACTTCTGGCGCTCGGCGCCACCATCATCACCAACAAGCGCGAGATGTCAGCCGACAAGTTCTTCAAGGGGCTGTTCGAAACCTCCTTGAAGGACGGCGAGATCGTCACGGCGGTCTCCTTTACGGCACCGGCGAAGGCTGCGTACGAAAAATTCCGCAATCCGGCCTCGCGCTACGCGATCGTCGGCGTGTTCGTGGCCAAGGGCAAGGACGGCGTCAGTGTTGCCGTCACCGGCGCCGGCGACGACGGCGTCTTCCGCTCGAAGGAGATCGAGGCAGCACTTGCCAAGAGCTTCGATGCCGCTTCGCTCAATGGTGTGAAAGTTCCGGCGAAGAACCTGATGAGCGACATTCACGCTTCATCAGACTACCGTGCCAATCTGATCACAGTCATGGCCAAGCGCGCGGTGGCGGCAGCCAACGCCTGACGCAAGATCGATTACGGACGGGGGAACGGGCTGTCACGGCCCCGTTTTTCACTCCCGGCGACTGTCGTTGCCCAGTTCCCGGCCGCCGCGTCTCCACTCTTGCTTGAAGCAATTCCGGCCCATGCTGCGGGGGACATGCATCGGCGGCAATCTCGCACTTGCACAAACTTATATTGCGCTGCAGTATAGATCAGGGCGGGAATGCGAGCCGGGTTCGGGAATAGCCGTGCCTTTCGCATTACAATGCGAAGGGATCGGCATGTCCGAAATTTCCGCGACCCATCTGGCTCCGCCCCGAGCGATCGTCGAGCGACCGGCCAGGACAAGACTGGCCTATCTCGATGGCTGGCGCGGTCTGTCGATCGCGCTCGTGCTGATCGGGCATTTTTTTCCCGTTCCCGGGATCAATCTGGGCGTGCTGGGCGTCGAATTCTTCTTCGTGCTGAGCGGCCGGCTGATGGCCGAAATCCTGTTCATCGAACGCTATCCGCTGAAGAAATTTTTCAAACGCCGGTTCTCGCGCATCTATCCGGCGCTTCTGGTCTTTGTCATCGTCGCCATGATCGCGCTCTCAGGCACGTTCATCGCCTTCAAATGGAAGGCGGCCCTGACGGCGCTGACCTTCACCTACAACTATGCCGGAATTCTCCTGAATCGGGCTGGCGCACTCGACCACATCTGGTCGCTCTGCATCGAAGAGCATGCCTATATCATCCTGGCGGCGATCAGCGCAGTGATTGCCAGCCGCAGCCGTGTCATCCCGCTGCTGCTGGTCCTGGCTCTGCTGGCCATGGTCAATGGCGCGGTTTCCTACTGGTTCCTGCACCTGGATTATGAAGCCACGTACTGGCGCACCGACGTGCACATCGCCTCGATCCTGCTGTCGGCCGCGATCTGCCTGCTCAAAGCGGACGGCAAGCTGCCGACCTTGCTGAAGGGGCCTTATGTCGCCGTTGCGGCGGCCGTCGGCGCGGTTTGCCTGTTCATGGACTCGGTACCGACACCGATCCACTACCTGGCCGCGGTGCCATTGCTGGCGATTGCCGTCAACGCGCTGGATTTCAGCACGCGGTTCTTGTCCGGATGGCTGTCGTCCCTGCCGATGACGACGCTGGGTCTATGGTCATATTCGCTCTATCTGTGGCAGCAGCCCTTCTACAAATTCGTCTACGAGCAGGGCAGCAATCCATGGCCGATGCTGGCCGGGGTTTTTGCCTGCGCGCTCTGCAGCTACTACCTGATCGAGCGCCCAGCACGCGAATGGCTCAACCGCAATTGGTGAGCCGCCCGATTGTTTTGATGGTGGCCAGACGATAGCCGTACGACCGCGAGGTCCCTTTTCGTCAGATAGCGCTTAGCTGTTTTCCGGGGTGGCGCAACGTCCAGGTGAGTCGGCGGGTGCCACCCGATCAGGTGGCGATCTGCCTGACGTAATAGCGCACCGCTTTCTTGCCGCCATGGATCACCGCGTCGCCGACTTCGACGAAGCCGAGTGCGGCGTGGAAGGCATCCGAGGCGGGGTTGGGCGGGTCGGTGTTGACCTCGCAGGTGACCAGCGCGTGACCGGCGCTCCGTGCATGGTCGAACAGGTTCCGATAGAGCCGGCGAGCATGGCCGCGGCCTCTTGCGTGCGCCGCCACGACGACGCGGTCGACATAGATGAAGCTGATGTAACGCTCGCGAAACCAGACGAAGTTCGGGCTGTCGTAGTTGGCATTCTGGTCGAAGGTCATCATGAAGGCTTCGAGATCGCCGATGCGGCGCGCGTAAAAGGCCTCGGCGAGCAGGAACGACAGCCGTTCGGCTTCAAGCCACGACAATTCGGCGGCGTGCTCGTTGTTGAGCGCCAGTATTGCCGCTTCGTCGGCCTGCGCAATGCGGTCAATGGGCGAGGTCATGCCTTGGCCGCCGCGATTGTCGCCGCCACCAGCGCTGTATCGGTCAGCGTGTTGCGATATTCGCGGTCGAGATCGGAGCCGCCCATGCCGACCTTCGGATTGCGGTAGCGCATGGCGCTCGACACGTCCTTGAGGGCGGCGAAGTGCATTTCGGCCAGGCCAGTCCTTGCGCGCACCTCGGCGATATTGCCGAGATCGAGCCCGCCGCAACCGAGGATGATGATGCGCTCGCCGGCCAGCCGGACCAGCTCTTGCAGCAATGCCAGGCCTTCGATCGCCGTGTCGCGCTGGCCGCTGGTCAGCACGCGGCCAACCCTGCAGCGGATCAGCGCTTCCAGGGCTTCGGCCGGATCGCGAGTCATATCGAAGGCGCGGTGGCAGGTGACGTTCAAGGGGCCCGCCACCTCTGTCAATTCGCGCATGCGCTGCTCGTCGATGGCGCCGTCGGCGTTCAGGCAGCCGAACACCACGCCGGGCACGCCGAGTTCGCGAAGCGCGGCGACGTCGGCAAGCATCGAGCGGTATTCGGTCTCGCTGTAGAGAAAATCCCCGCCGCGCGGCCGCACCATGACATGAAAGGGCACGGTCGCCTGGTCGAGAGCGGCGCGCACGGTGCCGAGGCTCGGCGTGGTGCCGCCTTCGACAAGGCTGGCGCAGAGTTCGATCCGGTCGGCGCCGGCGGCCTGCGCGGCGAGCAGGCCATCAATGCCTTCGACACAGATTTCTATAAGCGGCGGGCGAATTTTTGGGGTCAAGGGGCGATCCAATCCATGGTGTTGCGCAAGCCCTAGCACCCGGGCGCCTGGCGCGGAAGCGTGAACGCTACGCCGCCACTTGGACCAGACGGCAGATTCCATTCTTGACAGTCACATAACTGCAGGGTTATGGGTTATACATAGCTGATGGGTTATGATTTTGCGCGGGGCACCACGACAGCAACGAGAGGAGCAAGGCATGACGGAAACCAAATCGATCGTCGTCGAAAGGCTGATTCCATATTCGGCGGAAAAGATATGGCGCGCACTGACCCTGCCGGTACTCGTCGGCGAATGGCTCATGCAGAATGATTTCGCTGCCCAAGAGGGGCATCGCTTCACATTCCGTGCGACACCAGTTCCCGGATGGTCCGGGGTGACGAACTGTGTGGTGCTAAAAGTCGAGGCGCCGCGGCTGCTGGCTTATAGCTGGGGCGATGGGACGGAATCGGACAGTGGGTTGAAAACCGTGGTGACGTGGTCACTGAAACCTGAGGGGACGGCGACCCGGGTGCGAATGGAGCAGTCGGGATTCCGGCCCGCCGACGAGCGTGGCTATATCGGCATGGGAAGTGGCTGGCCGCGCATTCTCGAACGGCTCGAACAGGTTACCTCAAACCAGGCCTGACACCCGGCAGGCAGCTAACAGTTTCATCAAGTTCGAAACCCTGGATGCGAGGCGTCCGGGCCGGGAAAACACGCCCGGAGAACAGTTCAAAAGGAAAAGACACATGCAAGCGAGAATCAAGAACCCGGTGATGCTCATCCCAGGCGCCCTGCAGGCGTTTCTGGCGCTGGACAAGTCGACCGAGGCAGCGGACCTGCCCTATGTGACACGCAAGCTCGTGCATCTGCGCGCCAGTCAGATCAACAGCTGCAGCGTCTGCGTCGACATGCACGCGCGCGAGCTCAAGAAAGCCGGCGAGAAGGAAGAGCGCATCTTTGCCCTCGCTGCCTGGAGGGAAACGCCTTATTTCACCGACGCCGAACGCGCGGCATTGGCGCTGGCAGAAGCCGGCACAAGGCTCGCCGACCGACCGGACGCGGTGCCGGACGATATCGGGGAGGAGGCGGCCCGGCATTATGACGAGAAGGCCCTTGCCGGACTGGTCATCCAGATCGCCCTGATCAACGCCTTCAATAGGCTGAACGCGACGACCCGGCAGCCGGTTGGCGCCTGGGGCTGAGCGCCGGGTTCACATGGGGGGCTGGGTCCACGAGGCGAGGGGCGGGCGGCGCATTGCCTTCCCGCCCCGCCGGGAGCACCTATGCAACCTGGTGGCTACTGTCGCAATTCGGTATTCTTGGCGCCTTCCTCGACCTGATCGATCACCAGGAGCTTGACCGGCCCGTCGCCAATGTTGGTGGCCTGGTGCCACTGCCCGATCATTTCGATGATGAAATCGCCAGTCTTGTAGGTGTTGCTGTTGCCGGTTTCGACATTCGTGACCTTCAGCGTTCCGGCCTGGACATAGGCGTAGCGCGGGAAGGGATGGCGATGGACCGGCAAGGTCGCGCCGGGCGCGATGTCATAGGTCGAGACCAGCACCTGCACGTTCTTCCGCGGCAGCGTGATCGGCTGCCCGGATGCAGTGGTGGTACGTGATGCGAGTGGCGTCACGACGACCGGGGTTCCGCTGCTGTCCAGTGCATGAGCGCCGGTCGCGAACGATGCTGCCGTGAGCAGCAATGCTGATGCCAGGATTTTCCGCATGATGTCCTCCCTTGACCGACGCATCTATCGCGCGGCGGCGGCAGCGTGCAAGGCCGCTCGTGACCAGAGGCCGAACCTGGCGTGCATTTGCACGGGCAGTTGATCCACCACCCGGGCCATGTTCCTCACCCGCTTCCAACCGGAAGGCTGTCCTGCAAGGTCTGATGCATGCCCGGTCATGAACGGCCATGGTGCTGCTTCAAAAAAATTTCGGGCGACCTCTTGAACAAAAAAATCATGATTCCCAGATCGTTTTCCGTCGAGGCTTCGGCTCGACATACTGCGTCGCGGCGACGCTGCGGCGACCCGTAAACCATGTTGCTTCACGGAGGATATGGCTATGAGAAGCTTTGATTATTCGCCTCTTTACCGCACCACGGTCGGCTTCGACCGGCTCTTCGACATGCTCGAAAACAGCGTGCGCTCCGACTGGCCGCCCTACAACATCGAGAAGAATGGCGACAACGACTATCGTATCACGATGGCCGTCGCCGGCTTCGGTCTCGACGAAGTGGAACTTGTGCAGAACGGCCCTGAATTGTCCGTCATCGGACAGAGAAAGCCCGATCAGCAACATCGGGAGATCCTCCACCGGGGCCTGGCGATAGGTAACTTCAAGCAGGTGTTCAAACTTGCAGACCACGTCAAGGTCAAGGCGGCCAATATTCATAATGGCCTGCTGTCGGTGGACCTGGTCCGCGAAGTGCCCGAGGAACTCAAGCCCCGGCGCATCGAGATCGGTTCCAACGCCGCAGCGGTTCCGCTTCAGGATGGCGGCAACAAGCAGTCCATAGATGTGGATGCCGAGCCGCAACGCAAGGTGGCCTGATACAGGAAACCTCAGTCTGTGGTCCGCCTCCCGGCTCGGCCGGGAGGCACAGATCGCGGAGAACGGAGATGAGATCCCAAGCTTACAGTTTTCATGAATCCAAACCGACGGATTACGCAGCGGAATTCGCTGCGCTGCGTACGCCCGAGGACGTCCTGAACGAGAACATGACGATCGGCGAGAAGAGGGCTCTGCTCGCCTTCTGGGCCTCGGACGCCCATGCGGTTCCTGACAATCCAACCCTGCGTCAATTGGACAACGGTGCGATGGCGCAGGTCAGCGAGATTCTTCGTGCGCTCCACACCCTGGACGAGATTGCGCGCAAGCCGCCGGCCAGAGCGCCGTTTGATCGCGGTCCATCCTCGAACCGGCATCGCAACAAAACCAGGCGCAGCTGGCTGCGATACCCCTGGCGAGATGACGATGACGATGATCCGCCGCCGGTTCCGGCATACGCCGGAGTCCCACCCAGATGCGGGGATGGCGGCATGTTCGCGGAGCCTGAGCATGCCGTCGCGTAAAAAGCTGAAGCAAACCAACTCGCTCGACCGAATGGAGGACTATATGAGCGACAGGACGTTCGATCGACCGGTGCTGGTCAAGGATGGCCAGTTCATCCAAGAAATAGGAAGCCTTGAGGATGCGTTCGATTTCCTGGATGAGTGGCCGCGGGAGCGTCGAGGCCCGATTTTCGAAACGGCGTTCCGGGCTTGCCAGCGTGCTTACGATGGCCAGATACCACTGTCGGTCGCGCGCGATGCCGTCGCTGGGTTCGCGAGATCCGTCAAGATGCTGCAGGAGCCGCTTGCTCCGCTGCCCTGGATGAGCGGCACCAAATCTGGCCGCGGTGGGGTGGCCGCCTAGCTGCGACAACGGCAGCGGCACTGCCTAGAGGTGTCGCTGCCCGCAGTCCCATACGGGTTAGCAGGACGGGTCACAGCCACGGCAAACCCCACTATGTCGCGTGGTGCCGACGATGGCAGGCAGAGAGGTCTTTTGAGAAATTGGCTCCCCGGGCCGGATTCGAACCAGCGACCAACCGGTTAACAGCCGGTTGCTCTACCACTGAGCTACCGGGGAACGGAGGCTCTTTGAGCAAGTGGCGCAGCCTATAGCAAACCCGTTTCGGCTTTGCAAAGAAGCATTTCGCATTTTTCCGAGACTTTTTCGCTCAGGCGTTTCTCGCAATCGGCCTTGCCCACCCTCATATTAGCCGTCTTGGCGACGAGCGCGGAACCGAAAGGGCGGTCGCGGCTTTCGTAAAATGAAATTGTCGAGCCCTAACACAGGCAGTTCTTCACGATGACGGCAGCGGACGAAAACCCGATACCCGCAAGAAAGATCTCGGTGTTCGGGCGTGAATTCACCATGCCGCAGTCGCGCGGCCTCAGAATCACGATCGGCGTGCTATTGACCCTTGGCGGCATCCTCGGGTTCTTGCCGATCCTCGGCTTCTGGATGGTGCCGCTCGGATTGCTGGTGCTCTCCTACGAAATTGCCATGGTGCGCCGCCACCGGCGCCGCCTGGTCGTCTGGTGGGAGCGGCGACGCCGGCCGAATTGAGCGGCCGATACCGATGCATGTCGCATGGCGATCGCCTTCGACGAGAATCAATCGTCGCGCTGTTTTTCCGTGTCGGTGCCGGATTCCTCCGAATCCGGTTGCTGGCCTGCTTTCAGATCTTCGCTGATCTCCTTCAGGACGGCTGAAGCCGAGGCCAGGCGCGCCCGGTCGCGGGGTGAAAGCCTGCCGGTGCCTTCTATTCTCAGGCAGTCGATGGCATAGCGCACCAATTCCTCGCATCCCAGTAGCGGCACGCTTTCGGTTTCGTCCTTCGGTTTGGCCAGGGCCATGATGCAGTCCTCCCTGTGTCTCAACGCAAGCCGGTGCGCGGAGTTTCGCTCGATCATTTGCCATGCTTAACGGATTGCCAATGTGAGTGGGCGGCTCTGACGGCGATCAACAGGGCGCGGAGCCGGCGCAAGGAAACCGTTTTGGAATGCGCGTGGCCGCTTGACGGCATTTTCGCCGCAACCTATTGGAACCGGGTGGAACGCCGGGAGCAATGAGGCCTCGTGGCGGAGTGGTTACGCAGAGGACTGCAAATCCTTGCACCCCGGTTCGATTCCGGGCGAGGCCTCCAATACCCGGGCTCCAGCGCGTCAGCGCCGGAGCCTGAAGTTCCGGTCGAAATGAACCGCGATTCTGGCGCGGCAAGCAGATTGGTTGGAGCATGAGCGCTGATTTTTCCGAACTTCGCGTCAAGATGGTCGATGGTCAGGTTCGCACCACCGACGTGACCAGCGCGCCGCTGCTCGACGCGATGCTTTCCGTGCCGCGCGAGGTCTTCGTCGGCGATCGCCAGCGCGATCTGGCCTATATCGACGAGGACATCCGCATCGCCGACAGCGCCGATGGCCCGCGTTACCTGATGGAAGCTTCGCCACTGGCCAAGCTGATGCAACTGGCCGAGATCAACCCGACCGACTCGGCGCTCGATGTCGGTTGCGGCACCGGTTATGCCTCGGCCATCCTGTCGCGCCTGGCGAGATCCGTCGTGGCCCTCGAAAGCGATTCGGCACTGGCGCAAACCGCCGCGTCGACCCTGTCCGGGCTTGGCTGCGGCAATGTGACCGTGGTTCAGGGCGCCCTGGCGCAAGGCCATGCCGCGAAGGCGCCTTACGAGGTCATCTTCATCGGCGGCAGTGTCAGTAAAGTGCCGTCGGCGCTGCTCGACCAGCTCGCCGAAGGCGGCCGCCTGGTGGCGGTCGAGGGCCAGGGCAATTCAGGCGTGGCGCGACTTTTTGTCAAAGCCGGGGGGGTTGTAACCGGGAGAAGGGCGTTTAATGCGGCAATTAAGCCACTACCCGGGTTCGAACGTGAGCATGCTTTCGAATTCTGAATGATTTGCCTTGCAGCAAAGACCTTGTCATGGTCGCTTGCATTTGAACGATCGTTGCTGATCCCAGACTGGGGGCACTTTGGGCTGAGCGACAGGGAACATAAACACGCCACGCCGCCTGCTCTGGAAGGAGAAGCCGGCGCGGCGCGGTTCCCATGGAAAACGAATGAGGGATACACCGTGCCGTCAGTACGTAAGTCACTTTTCACCGCCGTCCTTGTTTCGGCGACCGCGCTATCCCCACTGGCTGCTTCGGCTGAAACCATCACCGGCGCGCTTTCAAAAGCCTATCAGTACAATTCCACGCTGAATGCATCGCGCGCCGGCGTGCGTGTCACCGACGAGAGTGTGGCCATCGCCAAGTCGGGCTGGCGCCCGACGGTTACCGGTTCAGCCAACATTGATTATACGAACACGCGCCGGGCAAATGGCGGCGGCAGTTCGAAACTGACAAGCGGCAGCTACGGCATTCAGATCAATCAATCGCTGTTCGACGGGTTTCAGACGAGGAACAATGTCGCGGCCGCCGAATCCCAGGTCAAAGCGTCGGTAGAAAGCCTGCGCAATACCGAGGAAAACACGCTGTTCAACGCGGCCATGGCCTATATGGACGTGATTCGCGACCGGCAGATCGCGGTGCTGACCGAGCAGAACCTGCAGTTCCTGAGCGAGCAGGCGCGCGCCGCGCGCTCGCGCTTCGAAGTCGGCGAAGGCACGCGCACCGATGTCGCGCAGGCCGATGCCTCACGAGCTTCCGCGGTGGCATCGCTGAGCGCGGCCCGCGCACAGGCGCTGGCCAGCGCTGCGACCTATCACCAGGTCGTCGGTGACGAGCCTGGCAAGCTCAGGCCCGCTTCGCCATTGGGCCGGTTGCTGCCGTCGAGCCTCGACGCGGCGATCGCCGTCGGCTCGGCCGAACACCCGGCCATCCTTGCCACCCAGCATCTGGTCGACGCCGCAGCGTTTTCAGTCAAATCGGCTGAAGGCGCGCTGTTGCCGCAGCTGTCGGCTTCGGCCGGCGTTTCGGAAGATTACCGCAAGTCCATTCCCGACATCACCGGTTCCAACGGCAATTCGACCTCGGCCAATATCGGCGCGACGCTGACCATTCCAATCTACTCCGGCGGCCGGACGTCGGCGGTCGTGCGGCAGAACAAGGAATCGCTGGGGCAAGCACGCATCCAGGTCGACGTTACCCGCGACCAGGTGCGCCAGGCCATCGCCACGGCATGGTCGCAATACACCGCCGCGCAGCAAAGCGTATCCGCCAACAGGCAGGTTATCGACGCCGCACAATTGGCGCTGAACGGCGTCATCGAGGAACGCAATGTCGGCCAGCGCACGACGCTTGACGTGCTGAATGCGCAGGCCACCGTGATTACCGCCAAGATCAACCAGGCCAATTCCGAACACGACGTTGTCGTGGCGAGCTATGCCATCCTTCAGGCGATTGGCCGCCTGTCTGTCGACCGGCTTGCGCTGCAGGTGACGAAGTATAGGCCCGAAGAGCACTACAATGCCGTCAAGGACAAGTGGATCGGCCTGCGTACGCCGGACGGCCGCTAGGCCGTTCGCTCGATCGGCGTTTTCTGGCTAGGATTCGATCGACACCGTTGGACCATCGTTCTCCCTTGGCCGGTGGCTGACGGGACCGTCACACGGCTTTGGCGGATTTGCTCTAATCTGTTGAAATCCCACATGTCCCCAGATTGGGGATTCTCGTGCGGCGATCCGTCGGTTACGCTGTCGCCATGATTCGAATCCGGCTTTTGCCGGAGCGGAAAATCTGCAACGGGTCACAAGGGCGGCGGATGTGACGATGGCAACGGCAAGCAGCGCACAGCGCGAACCTTCCATGGAAGAGATACTGGCTTCCATCAGGAGGATCATCGAAGACAGCGACAATGGCCGCAAGCAGCACGGCGAGGCCGACGAATTGCAGCAGGACCTGGAGCCGGCACCGAGCGCTGTCGCGGCCGCCGACATCGATGCGTTCCGCGCCGAACTGCATGCCGCTCCCGAGGTCAGGGGGCCGGTCACTGTGGCCGAAAAAATCCAGGCGCAGCCGGCGATTGCGCGCATGGACGCGCCGCCGCGTGCCGATCCGGTTCCGGGCAGGACGCCGATGACCCTGGCCGAGGTCAGCGCCCGGGTTGCCGCCGAGCCTGCCGCCGACGCGCCAGCGGCTCCCGCGGAGGTTGCGACAAGTGAAGCCATCGTCGCCGATTGGCGGCGCGAGATCGCGGCGGTTGGCGAGCAAGCCAAGGCGATGCCGGACCGTAGCGTCCGCAAGCCAGCGGCACAGCCGGAGGTTTCGGCAAGCAAACCAGTGGCGGCGGAACCTACGATCGACCCGGCTCCTTCAAGCGATGCTCCAACGGGTACGGGTGAGGCGCGCGCGGCGGCGCACGAAACGCCCGCGGTGCGTCCCGCGATTCTATCCGAACATACCGGCCGCCAGGTCGCGGCCGCCTTCGGCGAACTGTCCGACGCCTTTGCCAGCCGCAGCAAGAAGACATTCGACGAGATGGCCGAAGAAATGCTGCGGCCGATGCTGCAGGATTGGCTGGACAACAATCTGCCGACGCTGGTCGAAAGGCTGGTGCGAGAAGAGATCGAGCGCGTGGCACGCGGAGCGCAATAACGTCCAGGCTTGCATCCCGAAGAAAGGCCGCCGCCGAGGCGGCGTTTCTCGTGGTGGCGAGGTCAACCGCCGGTCACCGAACTGGTGAAGGCGATCAACTTGCCGTCGGAGTCGCTGAAAATGAAGGTGCGCGAGCCCCGGGGCTCGGTCCAGCGATCGATTGGCGTCAAGACGCCCACGGCCCGTCCGTTGAAATGAATAGGCCGACGCCTATCTGCTTGTGATGAGCCCAGCCGTCCCTCGCGGTTGACTTGGCCAAGACCTTCCGATTTACACCGAACCAGCAAAATTCCCGACAGCGCGGACCGTTTTCCCATGCTTGAAAAGACCTACGACGCAAAAACCGTCGAGCCGAAGATCGCCAAGGTGTGGGAGGAAGCCGACGCGTTTCGCGCCGGCGCTGGGGCGGAGGAGGGGGCCGAGGCCTTCACCATCGTCATTCCGCCGCCCAACGTCACCGGCTCGCTGCATATGGGCCATGCGCTCAACAACACGCTGCAGGACATTCTGGTCCGCTTCGAGCGCATGCGTGGCAAGAACGTCTTGTGGCAGCCCGGCATGGACCATGCCGGCATCGCCACGCAGATGGTGGTCGAGCGGCAATTGATGGAGAAGCAGATCCACCGCCGCGATCTCACCCGCGAGGAATTCATCGAGAAAGTGTGGGAGTGGAAGGCCGAATCGGGCGGCGCGATCTTCAACCAGCTGAAACGTCTCGGCGCTTCCGCCGACTGGTCGCGCGAACGCTTCACCATGGATGAAGGCCTGTCCAAGGCCGTGCTCGAAGTCTTCGTCACGCTGTACAAGGAAGGGCTGATCTACAAGGACAAGCGCCTTGTGAACTGGGACCCGAAACTGCTGACCGCGATCTCCGACCTCGAGGTCGAGCAGCAGGAGGTCAACGGCAATCTTTGGCACTTCCGCTATCCGGTCGAAGGCGTTGCGTTCGATCCCGAGAATCCAAAAACCTTCGTCATCGTGGCGACGACTCGTCCCGAGACAATGCTGGGCGACACGGCTGTCGCGGTGAATCCAGAGGACGACCGGTTCCAGCATCTCGTCGGCAGGAATGTCGTCCTGCCGATCGTCGGGCGCAAGATTCCTGTCGTGGCCGACGAGTATTCCGATCCGGAAAAGGGGTCCGGAGCGGTCAAGATCACGCCGGCGCATGATTTCAACGACTTCGAGGTCGGCAAGCGCCACAAGCTGCCGGCGATCAACATCCTGACCGTCGAAGCGGCCATCAAGCTCAGGGATAATGAGGACTTCCTCGCCGGCGTCGAGGTGACGCCGGAGCGCCAGGCCGTCTGGGACGAGCTCGACGGCCTCGACCGTTTCATTGCGCGCAAGAAGATCGTCGAGCTGATGGAGGCCGGCGGCTTTCTCGACAAGGTCGAGCCGCACCGCCATGCGGTGCCGCATGGCGACCGTGGCGGCGTGCCGATCGAACCGTTCCTGACCGAGCAGTGGTACGCCAACGCGGCGGAACTCGCCAAGCCGGCGATCGCCTCGGTGCGCGAGGGGCGCACCAAAATAATCCCCAGCAGCTGGGACAAGACCTACTTCCAGTGGATGGAGAATATCGAACCCTGGTGTATTTCGCGCCAGCTCTGGTGGGGTCACCAGATTCCGGCCTGGTACGGGCCAGATGGACGTGTCTTCGTCGAGAAGACCGAGGAAGAGGCGCTGAGCGCCGCCATCGAATATTATCTGGCGCTGGAAGGGCCATGGAAGGCCTGGGTCGAGGACAAGCTCGAGAACTTCAAGCCGGGCGAGATCCTGACCCGCGACGAGGATGTGCTCGACACCTGGTTCTCGTCGGCGCTGTGGCCTTTCTCGACGCTGGGCTGGCCGGAGCAGACGCCGGAGCTGAAGACTTATTACCAGACCGACGTGCTGGTGACCGGCTTCGATCTTATCTTCTTCTGGGTCGCCCGCATGATGATGATGGGCCTCCACTTCATGGGCGAGGAGCCGTTCCACACCGTTTATATGCATGCGCTGGTGCGCGACAAGAACGGCGCCAAGATGTCGAAGTCGAAAGGCAACGTCATCGATCCGCTCGACCTGATCGACGAATATGGCGCCGATGCGCTGCGCTTCACGCTGACGGTGATGGCGGCACAGGGGCGCGACGTGAAGCTCGATCCGGCGCGTATCGCCGGCTACCGCAATTTCGGTACCAAGCTGTGGAACGCGACGCGCTTCGCCGAGATGAATGAGGTCGCCCGCAACGACGATTTCTGGCTGAACGACGCCAAGCTGGCGGTCAACCGCTGGATCCTGACCGAACTGACACGCGCCGCGCGCGAGGTCACCGACGGCATCACCTCGTATCGCTTCAACGAGGCGGCTGGAGCCGCCTACCGCTTCGTCTGGAACCTGTTCTGCGACTGGTATCTGGAACTGTTGAAGCCGGTGTTCATGGGCTCGGACGAGGCCGCCAAGGCCGAAAGCCGCGCCTGCGTCGCCTTCGTGCTCGACGAGATCTACAAGCTCCTGCATCCGATGATGCCGTTCATGACCGAGGAGCTCTGGGCTCAGACGGCGGGCGAGGGCAGGGATCGGGACTCGCTGCTGTGTCATGCCGCATGGCCGTCGCCGGATTTCGAGGACCATGAAGCGGCTGGCGACATCAACTGGCTGGTCGATCTCGTCTCCGGCATCCGCTCGGTGCGCTCGGAGATGAACGTGCCGCCGGCAGCCATTGCGCCGCTGGTGGTGGTCGGCGCCAACGATGTGACGCGCGAGCGGCTGGTTCGCGAGGAGTCGGCGATCAAGCGGCTGGCGCGTGTCGGCGACATCTCGCTTGCCGATGCGGCACCCAAGGGGTCGGCACAGATCGTGCTCAACGAGGCGACGATCTGCCTGCCGCTGGGCAGCCTGATCGACCTCGCCGCGGAGGCCGCGCGGCTGCAGAAGGAACTGGCCAAGGTCACCGAGGAAATCGCGCGCCTGCACAAGAAACTGTCGAACGAGAAGTTCGTCGCCAGTGCGCCGGCCGAGATCGTCGAAGGCGAGCGGGAAAAGCTCGCCGAATATCGCGACGCGCAGGACAAGCTTTTGGTGGCGCTGACCAGGGTTCGCGACGCAGGTTGAGGGATAGATTCGAGGACTTTAGCCCCGTCTAAAATGGCAGTACTTCTGCCTCGAAAGCAGGCATTCCGTTGCGTTAATGTTGACGTAAACGGAAGTTTTAGCCCCATTGTTGCCATAATGTAACAATGGGGCCGAAACTCCCTAAAAATGGCTGTTTTTTGAGCCTTTTGAGGCGGCTTTTCTTCATTTCGTGGTCGGATAGGCACGCCTAGAGCCGTTTTCCCGCCCCGCGGTGGCCCTCAGCATTTTGTCGGAAATGCGTTTGGCAAGCATGTACATGTACGCCCCAAGAATTCGTTATTGCACCGTTAACCCGAATTGGTTCTAGCTTGATGCACTGGTTATTCGGGGAGGACATCCATGAACAATTCGCGTCTGAAAGCACTGCTGGGAGCAGGATGCTTTTCGCTGGCTTTGGTGGGCTCGGTTATCCATCCGGCGCATGCAGGCGGCCTGGAGCGCGGCGGCTACGACATCGACCTGTTGTTCGATCCGGCGCCGTTCGCGACTGAAGCCGAAGCGACCTATGTGATGCCGGATCGCAAGTACAAGAATGCGACGGGTCCGGGTGGCTTCAATTTTCTCGGTTCGACGGCGGATGGCGCCGAGGGCTATTGGGTACCCCGTATCGGGGCGAAGGTGCAGGTCGTGCAGGGAGTCGACTGCATGGTCGACTATTCACAGCCGTGGGGTGCCCACACAGCGCCTGGTACGTCTTGGAATGGCGCGTTTTCCAACGTCGAAACGGATATCAAGAGCAATAACTACGCTGGTACCTGCTCCTACAAGTTCGATGTCGGCAAGGGCCAACTCCGTTTTATCGGCGGCGTGTTCTACCAGGATATTTCAGGCTTCAAGGAGAGCCTGGTTGGTTTCAATCCAATTGGGCCGTCACCGATTGGCCGCGTCGACCTGGAGGCCAATGGATGGGGCTGGCGAGCCGGCGTTGCATACGAAATCCCCGATATCGCTCTTCGCGCGAGCTTGGTCTACAATTCCCAGGTCAAACTTGACAACATCACCGGCACACTCACGACGCCACTTGGGTCTGAGCCGATTTATGGCTCGACGCAATACATGCCAGACTCGTTGGAGTTGAAACTTCAGTCTGGCATCGCACCCGGCTGGCTTGCCTTCGGCTCGATCAAGTGGGTCAATTGGAGTGTGCTGCAAAGCGTTCCGATCTGCCCGACTCGTTTTGTTCCATCCGCGTCTTGCTTTACCGGTTCCCCGGGTGCAGTCACCTCACTCGACCTGATGTATCGCGACGGTTGGACCGTCACCGGCGGTGTCGGTCACAAATTTAACGATCAGTGGAGCGCTGCCGGTCAGCTTTCCTGGGATCGTGGCACCTCGCATGGTTACGGCGCGCAGACCGATACTTGGACGCTGGGCGGCGGCGTTGCTTATACGCCTCGGCCTAATATCGAAGTACGTCTGGCGGGTGCGGTTGGCGTCCTGACCAGCGGCCATTCCGGCACGTTGGCTGGAGAAAACGGCTACGTTGCTGGCGAAGACGCCAGCTACGACTTCGGCAACGATCTGGTCACGGCGCTATCGGGTGGAATCAAGATCAAGTTCTAAATCTCTGAAAACTATAATAAAAGGCCGGGCATTGCCCGGCCTTTTCGTTTGAGCCGGGTTTATCGGCGGCGCCGTCATCCAAGCTGCGTTGTATATAAGCCGCACTGTGGCCGCCTCGTGCGATTGTGACGTTTTGGCAACACTTTCTGAACAACCCCCGCGCTAGAAGTCAGGTCGAGGAAATTGCCCATTTCCCGCCATAAACCCGGCGCACCTCGAACCTTGTCTCGGGACACGCGCCAAAAGGCTCGGCGATGGGACAGGCCGCACCGCCCGCGGCAAGGAAGAGAATGGACGCCAAGGTCATCTCAAAGGCTAAGCTCCCTAGCCGCCATGTGACTGTCGGTCCGGCGCGTGCGCCGCACCGGTCCTATCTCTATGCCATGGGCCTCTCGGCGGCCGAGATCGCGCAGCCGCTGGTCGGCGTCGCCTCCTGCTGGAACGAAGCGGCACCCTGCAACATCTCGCTGATGCGCCAGGCGCAGGTGGTCAAGAAAGGGGTGGCCGCCGCCAATGGTACGCCGCGCGAATTCTGCACCATCACCGTCACCGACGGCATCGCCATGGGCCACCAGGGCATGAAGTCGTCGCTGGTGTCGCGCGAGGTCATCGCCGATTCGGTCGAGCTCACCATGCGCGGCCATTGCTACGATGCGCTGGTCGGTCTCGCCGGCTGCGACAAGTCGCTGCCCGGCATGATGATGGCCATGGTGCGGCTCAACGTGCCGTCGATATTCATCTATGGCGGTTCGATCCTGCCCGGCAGCTATCGCGGCCGTCAGATCACCGTGCAGGATGTGTTTGAAGCGGTCGGCCAGCATTCGGTCGGCACGATCGGCGATGCCGAGTTGCTTGAAATAGAACAGGTGGCCTGTCCATCGGCCGGTTCCTGCGGCGCCCAGTTCACCGCCAACACCATGGCCACGGTCGCCGAGGCGATCGGCCTCGCGCTGCCTTATTCCTGCGGCGCGCCGGCGCCCTACGAAATGCGCGACCGCTTCAATTTCGCCTCCGGCGAAAAAATCATGGAGCTCATCGCCAAAAACATCCGCCCGCGCGACATCGTCACGCTGAAGGCGCTGGAAAACGCGGCGACCGTGGTCTCGGCCACCGGTGGCTCGACCAATGCGGCACTGCACCTGCCGGCGATCGCGCATGAGGCCGGACTGAAATTCGACCTGTTCGACGTGGCGCGCATCTTCGAGAAGACGCCTTACATCGCCGATCTCAAGCCGGGCGGCAAATATGTCGCCAAGGACATGTTCGAGGCCGGCGGCATTCCGCTGCTGATGAAGACGCTGCTCGACCATGGCTATCTGCATGGCGATTGCCTGACGGTCACTGGCCGCACTTTGGCCGAAAATATGGAGCACGTTGCCTGGAATGAACACCAGAATGTGGTCCGCCCGGCCGACAGACCTATTACCCAAACCGGCGGTGTCGTGGGCTTGAAGGGAAACCTTGCCCCCGAAGGCGCGATCGTGAAGGTCGCGGGCATGGCGGAGTTGAAATTCTCCGGCCCGGCGCGCTGCTTCGATTCGGAAGAGGAATGTTTCGAAGCGGTGACGCATCGCAACTACCGGGAAGGCGAGGTTCTGGTCATCCGCTATGAGGGACCGCGCGGCGGCCCTGGCATGCGCGAGATGCTGTCGACGACGGCGGCACTCTACGGCCAGGGCATGGGCGGCAAGGTGGCACTGATCACGGACGGTCGCTTCTCGGGCGCGACACGCGGCTTCTGCATCGGCCATGTCGGGCCGGAAGCTGCGGTTGGTGGTCCGATCGGTCTCGTCAGGGATGGCGACGTGATCACGATCGACGCGGTGAAGGGCACGATCGAGGTGGCGCTGTCCGATAGCGAGCTGGCGGCTCGGGCGAAGACATGGAAGGCGCGTACGACCGACTATCAGTCGGGCGCGATATGGAAATACGCACAGACGGTAGGGTCCGCCCGGGATGGCGCGGTCACCCATCCGGGCGGTGCGAAAGAAACACACTGCTATGCGGATATCTGAGTTGTTGAAGTCAACACCAGAGTTGCTGAGGTCATCTGTCCTTCCGGCACTGGTCGCGGTTGCGATCTTTGGCGCCGTGGGCCAGGCCGTGGCTTTCGACGACAAGGTGTTCGACGACAAGACCGGAGTGAAGCCGCAGTCGAGCCCCTGGGCGGTGTTCCAGTTCGGCTTCTCCGCCTACAAGAACGGCCACAAGGAACAGGCGGCCGAGGCCTATAAATACGCCGCCGAGAACGGCCAGATCGGCGCCACCTGGAAGCTTGCCCGCATGTATGCCGAAGGCGACGGCGTGGCCCGCGACGATTATGAGGCGTTCAAGTTCTTCTCGGAGATCGTAGACCAGGACGTCGAGCCCGGCTCTCCGGAAGAAAGTTACGTCTCCGACGCGCTGGTGGCGCTGGGCGACTATCTGCGCAAGGGCATTCCCGGCAGCCCGGTCAGCGAGAACGAGGTGGCGGCGCAGGAATATTACATGCGCGCCGCCGCCAATTACCGCAATCCGAACGCCCAGTTCGAGATGGGGCAGATGTTCCTGAAGGGCGAAGGCGGCGTGAAAGCCAGCGTCAAGCAGGCCGGGCGCTGGTTCCAACTCGCCGCCGAGAAGGGCCATGCCGGCGCGCAGGCGACGCTTGGCCATCTGTTGTTCCAGAGCGGCAAGGTCGTGCGCGGTCTGGCGATGATGACAGCGGCCCTCGAGCGTGCTTCCCCGGCCGATCAGCCCTGGATTCGCGGCATGCAGGAAGAGGCCTTCGCCGCTGCCGGCGAAGCCGACCGTCGAACCGCGATCTCACTGGCCGACGATATCCTGACCAAGGGCAGCAACGTCGATCAGTAAGGTTCTTTCGAGGAACCAGAAAATCAGTTTTCGGTTGGCTCCGTCGGCACCATGCTTGGCGCGGGTGTGGAGATCGGCGTGACGTGCAGGTGCGGCGCCATCGTGTTTGCGGGGCAGCTATCGCCGACCTTTGTCCACGACGTGTTGTTGAGCACCATGTCGCAGCGAGCCAAATGACTCTGATCGGCGACCGTCAGGCAGGCGACCTGGCCGACCGGATAGGATTTTCCATTGGCAAGACATTCCTGCGCGGCGAAGGCCGGCACGATCGCGGCCGTGGCGAGTGCCAAGCCGATCGGACAAAGAGCAAATCGAATGGTCATGGGAACCCCGGCCGCCATGATGATCTCCCATCATGCGTCGGAATGTGGCGATATGAGGGTTTCTCTGGTTATCCGGCCGGCTGCAGCGCGAGGTTGATCGCTACCGGGACGTGATCGGACGGTTTTTCCCAGGCGCGCACATGTTTTTCGATCGAAGCCGATGAGAACCGGTTTGCGGCTTCCGGCGACAACAGCAGATGGTCGATGCGGATGCCGTTGTTCTTCTGCCAGGCGCCGGCCTGATAATCCCAGAATGTGTAGGTATCAGGCGCATCGGTGACCGCGCGCACCGCTTCGGTGAAGCCGAGGTTCAGCAGCCGGCGGAAAGCCTGCCGCGTCCGCGGCTGGAACAGCGCGTCGCCCAGCCAGTTCTCCGGAAACCGCGCGTCGATGGGCTCGGGGATGACATTGTAGTCGCCGGCCAGCACCAACGCCTCTTCCAGCCTCAGGCGCTCCTGCGCCCACCGCTCCAGCCGCGCCATCCACGACAGCTTGTAGGGGAACTTCTTCTCGTCATCGATCGGGTTGCCGTTGGGCAGATAGAGCGAGGCGACACGAAGCGCGCCCTTGTCGGTGGAAAAAACACCCTCGATGAAACGGGCCTGCTCGTCGATGTCGTCGCCCGGCAGGCCCCTGATGACCTCGTCGAAAGGAAGCTTCGACAGCAGGGCAACACCGTTGAAGCCCTTCTGGCCATGGGTTTCGACATTATAGCCAAGCGCCTCGATCTCGGCGCGCGGGAACTGCTCGTCGACCGTCTTGATCTCCTGCAGGCAGACGATGTCGGGCGCGCTCTCGGTCAGCCAATGGGTCAGGTTGCCGATGCGGGCGCGCACGCCGTTGATGTTCCAGGTGACGATTTTCATGACGGTCTCATTGTTCCTGCGGCGGACGGCGTTCGACCAAACCGATCGTATTGCCTGCCGGGTCCTTTATAAAGGCCATCCATTCGCTTTCCCCCGCCGGGCCGAACTGGCCCTCGGTGTCGCGATGGACGAGCGCCGGCGGCGCGGTGAAGGGGATGCCGGCTGCCTTGGCCTCGGCGTGGAAGGCTTCGAGGCCTGACATGTCGAGATAGAGGGTGCCGGCCGGGATGCCGTCGGTAAACAACAGCCTGACATTGCCTGCCATGATGAAGGCGATGCCGGGCGGATCGTAGCGGGCATGAATGCTCATGCCGAGGACGTCGCGCCAAAAGGCCAGCGTCGCGTCGAGGTCGCGACCGGCTGAGAGCGCAACCTGACGAACCGCGCCAGTTGCGGGCATCTCGGTCCTAGATGGAGAAGCTGGTGCCGCAGCCGCAGGAGGCGACCGCATTCGGGTTCCTGATCTGGAACGACTGTCCCATCAGATCGTCGACGAAATCGATCACCGAGCCACCCATATAGACCAGCGACATGTCGTCGATCAGCACCGTGGCGCCATCCTTCTCGATGGCGACGTCGTCGTCATTGCGTGTGTCGACCAGATCGAATTTGTAGGAAAAGCCGGAGCAGCCGCCACCTTCGACGGACACACGCAGCGCCGTCTTGCCGGCTTCGGCCGAAACAATCCTGGCAATCCGCTTGGCCGCGGCCTCGGTCATATCGACTTTCATGGCAGTCTTGGCATCCGCGCCCATGGGCGTCACCTTGCTTTCGGTTTCACATGATAGGTATGAAGCGCGACGGGGCAAGTCAACTGCGGCAGCATCAGCCATGACAAATGAGCTTGGCGACATCGGTTTTGGCTATCGGCCACGCGCGGCCTACGCCACGGATCCCGCACGTTCGCGCGGCCGGCTGTTCGACGAGGTGGAAAGTCCGACCCGCACACCGTTCCAGCGTGACCGCGACCGGATCATCCATTCGACGGCGTTTCGGCGGCTCAAGCACAAGACGCAGGTCTTCATCGCGCACGAAGGCGACCACTACCGCACAAGACTGACCCATTCGATCGAGGTGGCGCAGATCGCACGTGCCCTGGCGCGGGCGCTACGCGGCGACGAGGATCTCGCCGAAGCGGTGGCGCTGGTGCATGATTTCGGCCACACGCCTTTTGGCCACACAGGCGAGGACGCGCTGAACGAAAAGATGGCGGCGTGGGGCGGCTTCGACCACAACGCACAATCGCTGCGCATCGTGACCAGGCTGGAGGCGCGCTACGCTGAATTTGACGGGCTCAATCTGAGCTGGGAAACGCTGGAAGGCCTGGTCAAGCACAATGGTCCGCTCACCGACAGTAGCGGCCAAGGCCTGAAAGGGCCGGTACCGCAGGCGATCCGCGACTACTCGCAACTACAGGATCTCGAGCTAGACCGGTTCGCCGGCATCGAAGCGCAGTGCGCGGCGATTGCCGACGACATTGCCTACAACACGCATGATATCGATGATGGGCTGAGGTCAGGGCTGCTGACGCTTGACATGCTGAAGGCCGTTTCGCTGCCTGGAACGATCCTGAAAGCTGTGCGCGAGCGCTATCCCAGGCTTGATGACGTGCGCACCGGCCACGAATTGATGCGGCGCCAGATCACGGCCATGGTCGAGGATGTGATCAAGTCGACCACCGCCAATCTGGAGCGGATCAGGCCGCTGAGCGCTGACGCGGTCAGGGCGGCGGGCGAAACGATGGTAACATTTTCGATCGAGATGGCGGAAGCCGAGAAGGAACTGAAGGCCTTCCTCTACAAGCACCTCTACCGGCACGAGGAGGTCATGCGGGTGCGTGCGGACGCCGAGCAGATCGTCCGGGACCTGTTCGACGTCTATTTTGCCGACCCGCGCGCCATGCCGGACGGCTGGCGCGAAGGGCTGGACCGCGCCGAGGATCGCATCAAAGCGCGCAGCGTCGCCGATTTCCTGGCCGGCATGACCGACACCTACGCGCTCAAGGAACACAGGCGTTTGTTTGACCGCACCCCGGATTTGAGCTAGGGCGGGCTCGATTTGCCGGCCAAAGGGCCGGATTCGTCATAAAGCCACCGAGCATACACCATGAACATCTTCGCCGATTTCACCGCGCGAGTCACAAAGGCTGTCGAAGCGCTAGACCTGAAGGACCAGGACGGCGTTTCGCCTGATCTGTCGCGCATCGCCGTCGAGCCGCCGCGCGACGCCAGCCATGGCGATCTCGCGACCAATGCGGCGATGGTGCTGGCCAAGCCAACCGGACAGAACCCGCGCGCGCTGGCCGAGAGATTGGCGGACGCCCTGCGGGCCGACCAGGATGTCGCCGCCGCCGAGGTCGCCGGTCCCGGCTTCGTCAATCTCAGGCTCCGGGACGGTTTCTGGCAGGCGCATCTGTCGGCGCTTTTGGGCGAGGGTCCCAACTACGGCCGCTCGACGATCGGCGCCGGCCGCAAAACCAATGTCGAATATGTCTCGGCCAATCCGACCGGGCCGATGCATGTCGGCCATTGCCGGGGCGCCGTCGTCGGGGATGCGCTCGCCAACCTGATGGCGTTCGCCGGTTACGACGTGACCAAGGAATATGTCATCAACGACGCCGGGTCGCAGATCGACGTGCTCGGGCGCTCGGCGATGTTGCGCTATCGCGAGGCGCTTGGCGACGATATTGGCGAGATTCCGGCAGGACTTTATCCCGGCGACTATCTGGTCTCCGTCGGCGAGGCTCTGGTCAGGGAGTTTGGCCGTTCCTTGCTGCAGATGCCTGATGACGAGGCATTGGCCATCGTCAAGGATCGCACCATAGATGCGATGATGGTGATGATCCGCGAGGACCTTGCACTGCTCAACGTGCATCACGACGTGTTCTTCTCCGAACGCACGCTGCATGCCGACAATGCCAGGAAGATCCGCTCGGCGATCAACGACCTGACGCTGAAGGGCCATATCTACAAGGGCAAGCTGCCGCCGCCCAAGGGCGAGAAGCCGGACGACTGGGAAGACCGCGAACAGACGCTGTTCCGTTCGACCGCCGTCGGCGACGACATGGATCGGGCGCTGGTCAAGTCCGACGGCTCGTTCACCTATTTCGCGGCCGACGTGGCTTATCTCAAGGACAAGGTCGACCGCGGCTTCGTCGACCTGATCTATGTTCTCGGGGCCGACCATGGCGGCTACGTCAAGCGCCTGGAAGCCCTGGCGCGGGCCATTGCCGGCGACGACGTCAAGCTCACCGTTCTCCTGTGCAATCTCGTCAAGCTGTTTCGCGATGGCGAGCCGGTGCGGATGTCGAAGCGGTCCGGTGACTTCGTGACGCTGCGCGAGGTGGTGGAAGAAGTCGGACGCGATCCGATCCGCTTCATGATGCTTTATCGCAAGAACGATGCGCCGCTCGATTTCGACTTCGCCAAGGTGACCGAACAGTCCAAGGACAATCCGGTGTTTTACGTGCAGTACGCCTCGGCGCGCTGCCATTCGGTGTTCCGGCAGGCGAGCGAACAATTGGGCGAGGCGAATTTCGACCGCAACAGCCTGGCGGCAGCGTCAACGTCGTTGACCGACGAAGGGGAAATCGGCTTGATCAGGAAGCTTGCGGAATATCCGCGCCTGATCGAGTCCGCCGCTCTTGCGCTCGAGCCGCATCGGCTGGCATTTTATCTTTATGATCTGGCTTCCAGTTTCCATGGACACTGGAACCGGGGTACGGATAATCCGGACTTACGTTTTGTTAAGGTTAACGACCGACAATTGACGCATGCCAGACTAGGGCTGGTGCAGGCTGTTTCGGATGTTCTGACGTCCGGCCTGACGTTGATCGGGGCCGCCGCGCCCACCGAAATGCGTTAGGTTTGACTAAAAAACCTGTCACCTTTTGCCCACATTGCGCTGGTAAGGGCCAACCCTGCGCGACGTCCATGGCGTCCGAATGAGTGCGAGTTCGGGAACAATAATGGCAGACAGAACCCAGCTGAGAGTAGCCGACAACAACGACATCGCCGCCGATGATCCGTTCGCGGAACTGACCAGGATCATGGGATTCGACCCCCGCCAGCCGGTCAAGCCGCAGGCGCCGGCCGAGCCGAAAGCCATGGTCGCCGATCAGGCTGCGGGAGAGGGCGATTTCGACATTGATCTCGAGAAGGAACTGATGGGCGAATTCGACGCTGCCGACAGCGTCGCCGCTCCGCTTGTCGAGGCTCATGAGCCGGCATTCGAGCCGGTGGCAATCGATGTGTCGGATGACGATCTCGCGCTGTCGCTTGATGACGATTTTCACCTGGACATGGCTGAGCTCGATGACCGGACGGTGGCCGCCAGCCATGCCGGCGCCGCGGAAGCCGTGCCGTCCGTCGAGCCTGCCGTCGACATCGATTTCGACAATACCGTGGCCAGCTCGCTCGAAGACGTTTCGGCCCTTGACGACGATCTGCCAATGGAAGACGAGCTTGCCGCTTCCCTCGACCGGGATTTCCATATCGAGGACGACGCCGCCGAGCCCCGGTATGCCGTTGAATCGCCGGTTGCAGAAGTGGCGGCAGCGGCCGAGCCGGCTTCCGATCAAGAATTCGACGATGCCGTTGCGATCTCGCTTGAGGACGAGTTGATGCTCGACGACCATTCGGCGGATCAGCGCCAAGTGGCTGCTGCCGAATATCCAGAGCCGGCGCCGGCCGCCGCGGATGAGACCCAGTCGATCTCCGGCGAGGATTTCGTTGGTCAGTTCGACGATGCCATGGCCGATGTCGACGTGGATTTTGACGTTCAGGCCGATGAGCCAGAGGCTTTTGAGGAGCCGCGAGCGCGTGAGTTGCTTGCCGATGTCATCGGCATGAAGGACGAGGTTCCAGGCGCTGAAGCCATTTCGGATGATGCTTTCGACCTGGATTTGGACGAGGCGTTTGCCGAGCCCGCCGAAGAGCCCGTCGCCGAAATCGCAGCGGCTCCCGCGCAGCCGATGGCGCCCGCGGCAGCCATCGCGTCGCCAGTGCAGGCGCCCATCACGGACGAACGAAGCCTCGAAGACGAGTTGAACGCGCTTCTTGGCGCCATGACTGCGCGCACCCTGCCGTCGGCCAGGGAGCCGGCCATGGCTCAGCTGGTCGTGCCCCAGCCGGCCGCCGCGCCTGTTCAGCCGCCACTCGTCTCGACTGCAAAGGCCGCGGAGGAACCTGTCGATCTTGTTGGTGATCTCGACTGGGATCTCGATGAAGCAGCGTCCGAGGATGTGCATCAGTCCGGTTCCGCCCATGCCGCTGACGTTGACCTCGACGACCTGCTGCTCGATGAGCTTCGGGACCATGATTTCGGCTCGGAGACCGCTGAACAGGGCGAGGTCGATTTCGACAATGACACCATCGACGCCACCCGGGCCAAGGGCGTCGACCCGCGTGACGAAACAGCTTCCCCGCAGGATCAAGCTGATTCGCTCGATTGGCTGGCGGAACGCTCCGCGCCGTCGGAGCCGGCCCGTTCGTGGAGCCGCGTGACACCGGTTCCCCAGCAGCCGGCATTTGCCGCGCAGCCTGCCGCCTCGATGGCGGCCTGGACGGCAGCACCGGAAACGGCCGCGGTGCCGTCCTACCATCCGGCCGAGCCGGTTGCAGCCGCTCCCTACGTGGCTCCGTCGGCACCGCAGGCGCAGCAGTCTTCGCGTTATGAAGAGATGCCCGATGTCGAGACGGTCGATGTGCCGGAGCGCGTCGTGGCGCTGGCCGACGATCTCGACATTCCAGAGTTGCATTTCGAGGATGATGAGCCGGTAGCATCCGGTTATGACGATCTCGACGCCGAATTCGCCAGCCTTCTGACTGAAATGAATTCGGTGGAGGTCGCGCCTGCTTCTGCCACTAGCGCCGCCTATGCGGACGAATCCTACAATGCCGGGTTCAATCCGGGATACGGCGCGGCCAATCCGGCATATGGCAACGCCAATCCGGGATATGGCAACGCCAATCCGGGATATGACGCGGTCAATCCGGGATATGGCAACGCCAATCCGGGATATGACGCGGTCAATCCGGGATATGACGCGGTCAATCCGGGATATGAAGAATCCAGGCCGGCCTATCAGCCGGAAGCGCGGACCTATGCGGCACGGCCGGCGGAAATGCCTGCCCGCGCGGCGACGGCCTCGACCTATGCCGATGCTGCTGAAGGCTTCGATGATCTGCCCGGCAGCCAGCCGATCTCGCAGGCGGACGATTTCACCGTCGATGAACTCGACTACGATCCCGAACTGGACGAAGCGATGTCGGTTCCGGGTCTCGGCGAGCGGGAAGCCGCCCGGTCGTCCGGCCGGCGCGGCCTCTTCATCGCGGCGATTGTCGGTGCCGTGGCGGTCGCGGGCGGCCTTGGCGCCTTTGCGCTGTCTTTCGGCGGCAAGGGCGGCAGTGAGGCTCCGGTGATCGTCAAGGCCGATAATTCACCGATCAAGATCAAGCCGGAAAATCCGGGTGGCACCGTGGTGCCGAACCAGGACAACAAGGTCTATGACGCGGTGGTCAAGGGCGCGAAGCCGGCCGAGCCGGTCCAGCAGAAGCTCGTCACCAACGCCGAGGAGCCGGTGGACGTGCAGGCGAAGGACCCGGCCCGCGCCGTCGATCTTTCTCCCGACCAGAACGCCGCCGCCGGTACGGATGGCGCAGGCGACGTCTCGACCGCTGGTGCGGCCCCCGCCAACATAGCGGCGCCCACGCCGAAGTCGGAGGATCGCATCGCGCAGGTCCTGCAGGAAGCCGACAAGGGCACCAGCAACGATGTCGTTGCCGTTGCGCCGCGCAAGGTCAGGACCATGGTGGTCAAGTCCGACGGCTCGCTGGTGGCGCGTGAGGATCCGGCACCGGCGACACCCCAGGTCGCCGCGGCGGAGCCGACCGATCCGGCACCACAGCATGTGGCGCCTGCCGCGCTGGCCAATGCCGACCAGACTGGCGCCGCCCAGACTGGCGCCGCCCAGACCGGTACCGCCCAGACTGGCACCGACCAGACTGGCACCGTGGCGCCCGCCGCCGCGCAGGCCGACGATGAGCCGGCTCTGAAGCCCGCGGCCAAGCCTGCCAAGGCTGAAGCCAAGGCGCAGTCGGCCAACACGCCGGCCAAGGTTGCGATCGCGCCGCAGCGTCCGTCCGACCAGCCGGTCGACGTGGTCGGCGAGGTCAAGCCAGATCAGGTCGCTTCCATCGATCCCGCCTCGACCGCGACCGGCAGCGGTTCGTGGTCGATGCAGATCGCTTCTCAGCCGACGGTAGAGAGTGCCCAGTCGACCTACCAGGACCTGCAGCGCCGCTACGGCAGCGTGCTCTCCGGCCGCACGGCCAACATCGTCAAGGCCGAGATCGCCGGCAAGGGCACGTTCTACCGCGTGCGCGTTCCAGCTCAGTCGCGCAACGATGCGATCAATTTGTGCACCAGCTACAAGACCGCGGGCGGCAACTGCTTCGTATCGCGCTAGAGCCGGATGATTTCAGGTCGAGTCGACCCGAAATCTGAATCCGTCTCTAAATCAAAGAAATAGAGCATGTCGTACGAAAACCGTTTCACACTTTTCGGCATCATGCTCTAGACGTCGATCCAATCTCTTAAAGTCGGCGCGGCCCAAGGCCGCGCCGACTTTTTCATGTGGAAGCCTGTTTTGCAGCCGGCCATGCGGTCAGGGATGATTCCCTTTGACCTCGCGAAGCCCTAGACTCCTGAAATGACCGAATCAAAATCCATGATCCTCGGCTGTGCCGGGAAAACGCTCACCCGCGAAGAGATCCGTTTCTATCGCAATGAGTGCCCGTGGGCCTTCATCCTGTTTGCCCGCAACATCGGCGAGGCCGAGCAGATCCGCGATCTCGTCGCCGAGATGCGCGACTGCATCGGGCGCCCGGACGCGCTGGTGTTCATCGACCAGGAAGGCGGCAGGGTGCAGCGCCTGCGACCGCCGCTGGCGCCGAACTATCCGGCCGGTGGCGCGCTGGGGGCGCTTTGGCGCGACGATCACGACGCAGGCGCGCGCGCCGCCTGGCTGATGGCGCGGCTGCATGCCTTCGACCTCCTGCGCTACGGCATATCGGCGGATTGCCTGCCGGTGCTCGACGTCCCGATCGAAGGGGCCAGCGATGTCATCGGCGCGCGCGCCTATGGCAAGGATCCGCGTCCGGTCATCGAACTCGGCCGCGCCGCGGCCGAAGGCCTGATGTCGGGCGGCGTGCTGCCCGTGATGAAGCATGTTCCGGGGCACGGCCGCGCGTTTGCCGACACGCATTTCGAGCTGCCTGTCGTCGACGCCTCGCTCAGCGATCTGCAACGGCACGACTTTGCCCCGTTCCGCGAACTCAACCATCTGCCGATGGCCATGACCGCGCATGTCGTCTACAGCGCCATCGATCCCAAGAACCCGGCGACGACTTCCGGCAAGGTCATCGACGAGATCATCCGCCGCGAGATCGGCTTCGACGGGCTCTTGATGAGCGACGACACCTCGATGAAGGCACTTTCTGGGGATTTCCCGACAAAGGCCGCCTCGATCCTTGCGGCCGGCTGTGATCTGGTCCTTCACTGCAACGGCGTTTTCGAGGAGATGGCGGGAATCGCATCGCGCACCAAAGGGCTTGAAGGCAAGTCGCTGGAGCGCGCCAAGCGAGCAATGACCTATATAAAGAAAAGCGACACGGTGGAAGAAACCGAGATACGCGCTGAATTCGCCACCTATTTCGACGCGGTGGCATAGCCGAGGGAAGTGACAGGGCAGTGGCGGAAGCATTGGAAAGCAAGGCTCCGAAGGCCGCACCGATGGACCGCCTGTGGGCCGAGAACGACGATTCACGCGTCACCGGCGACCCGTCGCTGGTCGTCGACGTGGCCGGCTTCGAAGGCCCGCTCGACCTTCTCCTGCATCTTGCCCGTACCCAGAAGGTCGATCTGGCGCGCATTTCGATCCTGGCACTGGTCGAGCAATATCTGACCTTTGTCGAGACGGCGAGGACGCTGCGGCTCGAACTTGCCGCCGACTATCTGGTGATGGCGGCTTGGCTGGCCTTCCTCAAGTCGAAGCTGCTGATCCCTAAGCAGCCGGGCGAGGAGGGCGAAAGCGGTGAGGAACTGGCGGCGGTGCTGCAGTTCCGGCTGAAGCGGCTCGAAGCCATGCGCGACGCGTCTGCGCGTCTGGTCAACCGCAACCGGCTCGGTCGCGACGTGTTCGCGCGCGGCATGCCGGAAATGGTGATCATCGAGAAGCGCAACGCCTATTCAGCGTCGCTCTACGACTTGCTGACGGCCTATGCCCAGCAGCGGCAGAAGCAGGCGATCAACAACGTGACGATCGCCAGGCGCGGTGTCTGGTCGCTCAAGGACGCGCGCGACATCCTGACCCGCCTTGTCGGGGCTGTAAGCGACTGGACGACACTGGAAAGTTTCCTGATCGTGTACATGACCAGCCCCGAGGAAAGGCGCACGGCGATCGCCAGTTCCTTCGCGGCAACATTGGAACTGGTGCGCGACGGCACGATGGACGTGCGGCAGGATCAGACATTTGCCCCGATCTATTTGCGCGGCCGCACGCAAGCAATCAAGGCAGTCGAGGTGGCATCATGAGCGAACGCGCCAACGCTTCGGTTATCCAGTTCAAGGTCGAGGACGAGCCTGGGCAGGAGTTGTTCTCCGAGGATGTGGCCGAGCAGGTGCAAAACCCGGCCGAGCGTCTGCATATGGCGGAAGCCGTGCGCATGGCGGAGGCGATCGTGTTCGCCAGCGCCGAACCAGTCAGCGAAAAGCAGCTTGCCGCACGCCTTCCCGATGGCATCAATGTCGCGCTAGCCATGAGGGAGCTGCAGCAGATCTACGCCCGGCGCGGCGTCAATCTGGTGCGGGTCGGCGATGCCTGGGCCTTCCGAACCGCCGGCGACCTGGCCTTCCTGATGAGCCGCGATACGGTGCAGCAGCGCAAGCTGTCACGGGCGGCGCTCGAGGTGCTGGCGATCATAGCCTACCACCAGCCGGTGACGCGCGCCGAGATCGAGGACATCAGAGGTGTCGAGACGTCGAAGGGGACGCTCGACACGCTGCTCGAAACGGAATGGGTGCGCATGCGCGGCCGCCGCAAAACGCCCGGCCGCCCCGTCACCTATGGCACAACCGAAACCTTCCTCGACCATTTCGCACTCGAGGAAATCCGTGATCTTCCAGGCATGGAGGAACTGAAGGGCGCCGGCCTGCTTTCGGGCCGCATGCCGTCGAATTTCTCCATCCCGCAACCGCCGGCCGATCCCGACGCGCTGACCGAAGACGAGGATCCGCTGACCGACATCGACCTCGAGGAGCTCGGTCTGCTGACGCCGCGCGTCACGGAAGATTGACCACGAGCGCCTTTCAAAAGCTGCTTTCCGGCTTTACATGCGCCGTTTGGTAGCGGGCCGCATCGCCGAAAATGCGTGACATCCGTCGGCCTTTCATAAACTCTGTCGCGGTTGTGTTTGAATCCCAAAGCGAAAACGCATAGATCATCGCCAGGGAAAACATTCGAGAGAGATTTGGTTATGGGTTCATTTTCGATTTGGCACTGGATGATCGTGCTGGTGATCGTGCTGCTGGTGTTCGGCCGCGGCAAGATTCCCGAGCTGATGGGTGACATGGCCAAGGGCATCAAGAGCTTCAAGAAGGGCATGGCCGACGACGACGTTGCCGACGACAAGCGCACCGTCGAACACCGTGCCGATGAGACCGTTTCGGCCGCGAAGGAAAAGGCCAGCAAGAGCTGAGCCAAAAGTTCTAGTCGGAACAGATTGCCATGTTTGAAGTCGGCTGGACCGAAATGCTGGTGATCGCGATCGTCATGATCGTGGTCGTCGGGCCGAAGGATTTGCCCAACATGCTGCGCACATTCGGCCGCACGACGGCGAAGCTGCGCGCCATGGCCGCCGATTTCCAGAAGCAATTCAACGAGGCCTTGAAGGAAGCCGAGCTCGACGACGTCAAGAAGTCGGTCGACGAACTCCGGGGTCTCAGCCCAGTCGCCGAGATCAAGAAGCAGCTCAATCCGTTCGAGCAGGCGGCAGCCGATGTGCGCGCCGGCGTCGACGCGGCGATGAAGCCGAAGCCGGCCGCCGATCCATCGGCCCCTGCCGCGGCGACGCCACAAGCGGCCGAGCCGTTGAAGAACGGTGCAACGACCATGCCTGGCGTCAATGGCCCGGAAGTCACGACACCGGCATCGATTTTCCCGGCGATGACCGATGAATCGGTGGTGGCGGCTTCCACGGAACCGAAGGCATCCAGGAAAACCGCCAAGGCGGTGCCGGCTTCAAAAGCGCCATCCATTAAGGTGGTGGCGGCAAAAGCCTCACCCGCGGGGGCGGCAAAAACCGCACCCACGCCCAAGGCGTCGACAAAGGCCACGACAGCGGCAGTTCCTGAAACCGCGGCTGTGACGAAGCCTGCCGTCGCCAAGGCGCCTGCAGCCAAGGCGTCCGCGAAAACCGAACCGAAACCTGCTGGGGCCAAGAAGCCGGTAGCCAAAAAGACGGCTGGAGCCGCCAAGTGAGCGTTTCGGACAAGGAAAAGGACGAGATCGAAAAATCGTCGGCGCCTCTGATGGAGCATCTGATCGAGCTGCGCAGGCGGTTGATCTGGTCTCTCGGTGGCTTCTTCGTTGCCTTCCTGGTTTGCTTTTTCTTTGCCAAGAGGCTGTTCAACCTTCTGGTTGTCCCCTTCAAGTGGGCGACGAAATGGGCAGGGCTGGACCCGCACAAGGTCGAGCTGATCTATACCGCGCCGCAGGAATTCTTCTTCACGCAGGTCAAGCTCGCCATGTTCGGCGGCATGGTCATCGCCTTTCCGCTGATCGCCACGCAGATCTACAAATTCATTGCGCCCGGGCTCTACAAGAACGAGCGCAATGCCTTCCTGCCGTTCCTGATCGCATCGCCCATCCTGTTCCTGATGGGCGCCTCGCTGGTCTATTTCTTCTTCACGCCGATGGTGATGTGGTTCTTCCTCGCCATGCAGCAGGTCGGCACCGACGACCAGGTACAGATTTCGCTGCTGCCGAAAGTGTCGGAATATCTCAGCCTGATCATGACGCTGATCTTCTCCTTCGGCCTGGTGTTCCAGCTGCCGGTGGTAACCAGCCTGATGACGCGCGTCGGCATGCTGTCGTCCAAGGCGCTGGCCGAAAAACGCAAATGGGCGATCGTCATCGCCTTCATCGTTGCCGCGGTGCTGACACCTCCGGATCCGATGAGCCAGATCGGCTTGGCCATTCCGACCATCCTTCTCTACGAGGTTTCCATCTGGGCCGCGCGGTGGATCGAGCGCGACCAGGAGAAACAGCGGCTTGCGCGCGAGAAGCAGGAAGCCGGCGAGACCGTGGCCGACAAGGCGCCGGACGAGCCGCCAGCGCCGGCGGCCTGGTAGGGCATCGGCGGCGGCGGAAAACGACAACCGCCGCCCGGCCCATCTTGCATCGATCAAGGATGCGGTTTACGCCCCTCAAACCCAGCTTGAGGACGGACACCATGCTTGACATCAAATGGATTCGCGACAACCCGAAGGCCCTTGTCGAGGCGCTCATCAAGCGCTCGTGGTCGGCGGATGAGGCGCAGTCCACGGTCGACGGGCTGATCGCCAAGGACGAGGCGCGGCGCGAACATGTCACCGAGCTGCAGACCAGGCAGGAGCGCCGCAACGCCGCCTCGAAGGAGATCGGCAACGCCATGCGTTCGGGCGATGCCGCCCTTGCCGAGAAACTCAAGGCCGAAGTCGGCGAGATCAAGACCTTCATCCAGAACGGCGAGGCGCGCGAGCGCGAGCTCGACAAGGCGCTGAACGATGCGCTGGCGGTGCTGCCGAATGTGCCGTTCGACGACGTGCCGGTCGGCAAGGACGAGCACGACAATGTCGTCAAGCATGTCGTCGGCAAGGTGCCGACACGGCCGAACTGGGTGAAGGAGCATTTCGAGATCGGCGAAGCGCTCGGCATGATGGATTTCGAGCGCGCGGCGAAACTGTCGGGATCGCGCTTCACCGTGCTCAGGAGTGGCCTGGCGCGGATGGAACGCGCCATCGGCCAGTTCATGCTCGACCTGCACACGACCGAGCACGGCTATGAGGAGGTTCAGCCGCCTCTGATGGTACGGGATCATGTTCTTTTTGGAACCGGTCAACTTCCAAAATTCCGAGAAGACCTATTTTCAATATTGAACGAGTATGAGCGCCTCAAAATTTCGACCAATGCTCTCTCCGGTGTGAATACTGCTCTTGGCCAAGAAAATGATTGGTTGGGTGGATTTAACAAGAAGTTCGACGATTTGATGCGGCAGGCCTTGGGTCGGGGTATTGATGTTCGTTGGACTTCAGAGCTGTTTGATAGTTTGGCGACGCATTTCGACGCATCAAAAGGGCGTTTCGAATCGTTTCACGATCGATTCATCGAAATGGCAAAAGAGTTTGAACGCAAAGAGTCGGCACGAGAAACGGGACTTTGGTTAATCCCGACCGCCGAAGTGCCGCTTACCAACCTGGTGCGCGAAGAGATCACCGCGCATGAAAAGCTGCCGCTGCGCTTCACGGCGCTGACGCCCTGCTTTCGTTCGGAGGCAGGCTCGGCGGGCCGCGATACGCGCGGCATGCTGCGCCAGCATCAATTCTACAAGGTCGAGCTGGTCTCGATCACCGACCAGGAATCCTCACTCGCCGAGCATGAGCGGATGACACAATGCGCCGAGGAAGTCTTGAAGCGGCTTGAGCTGCCGTTCCGGACCATGGTGCTCTGCACCGGCGACATGGGTTTTGGCGCGCGCAAGACCTATGACATCGAGGTCTGGTTGCCCGGCCAGAACGCCTATCGCGAAATCTCGTCCTGCTCCGTCTGCGGCGATTTCCAGGCGCGCCGCATGGATGCCCGTTACAAGGACAAGGATGGCAAGGGCAACCGCTTCGTCCATACGCTGAACGGTTCGGGCACCGCTGTCGGCCGCGCGCTCATAGCTGTCATCGAAAACTATCAGAATGAGGATGGCAGCGTAACCATTCCTGAAGTGCTGCGGCCTTACATGGGCGGCCTGGAAAAGATCGAATCGAAATAATGCGCATTCTTCTGACCAATGACGACGGCATCCATGCCGAGGGCCTGGCCTCGCTCGAGCGCGTCGCCCGCACCCTGTCCGACGATGTCTGGGTGGTGGCGCCGGAACAGGACCAGTCGGGCTATGCGCATTCGCTGTCGATCTCGGAGCCGCTGCGGTTGCGGAAAATCGGCGAGAAGCATTTTGCCGTGCGCGGCACGCCGACCGATTGCGTCATCATGGGCGTCAAGAAGATCCTGCCCGGTGCACCCGACCTGATCCTGTCCGGCATCAATTCGGGCGCCAACATCGCCGACGACGTGACCTATTCCGGTACCGTCGCCGGCGCCATGGAAGGCGCGCTGCTCGGCATCCGGTCGATAGCGCTCAGCCAGGGCTACAGCACTGTCGGCGAGGATCGCGTCGTCCCCTATGAGACCACCGAAGCGCTGGCGCCGGCACTGCTGAAGAAGCTCGTCGCGACGCCGCTGCCGGACGGCGTCCTGCTCAATGTCAATTTTCCCAACTGCCTTCCCGAGGAAGTGGCCGGCACGGTGGTCACCACGCAGGGCAAGCTGGTGCACAGCCTGTGGGTCGACGAGCGCCGCGACGGGCGCGGCCTGCCTTATTACTGGCTGCGCTTCGGCCGCGAGCCGGTCGAGGGCAAGCAGGGCACCGATCTCTTTGCCCTGCGCAACAGGCTGGTGTCGGTGACGCCGCTGCAGCTTGACCTTACCGCGCATGAGATCCGTGACCAACTGAGCAAGGCGCTTGCATGAATCAGGGCTTTCCAATCGATGATCGCGAAGGATTTGCCGCTTTCCTGCTGCGCCTGCGCGGCAGGGGAACGGTGCCGAAGGCGCTGATCGCGGCTTTCGAGGCAACGCCGCGACGCGGCTTCCTGGCAGCGCAATACCACCAGATCGCCTGGTCGGACCGCATGCTGCCGATCGAATGCGGCGAAGCGATCGAAGGGGCGGATCTGCAGGCGGCGGTGATCGCCGCATTGGCCATTGAAACGGGAAACCGCGTGCTCGAGATCGGCACCGGTTCCGGCTACACATCGGCTGTCATGTCGCGGCTGGCGGCGCGGATCGTGACCGTGGATCGGTACAAGACGCTGGTCGAGCAAGCCAGGCAGCGTTTCGAGGCACTCGGCATCGGCAATGCCATCGTGCGGCAGGCCGATGGTTCCAACGGATTGCCCAATGAAGGGCCGTTTGACCGCATCGTCGCCTGGGCTGCATTCGACAGTTTGCCGCGCTTCCTGCTCGACCAATTGTCGAGCGGCGGCATCGTCATCGCGCCGATCGGGCCGGAGGAGGGCGAGCAGGTGCTGGCCAAGCTCACCAAGGTCGGCAGCCGTTTCGAGCGCGAGGATATCGGCCTCGTGCGGCTGCAGCCGATCCTGCGAAGCATTGCAGCGGTTATCTAGTTTCCGGCCGGCCGCCGGATCTCTTTCGGGCTCGCCATCGTGCCGCTGATCATCCCCAAATGTTTTAAGAAAATTTTCGTCGGATTCTAATGGGTTAACCGGCCAGTAACATTAACGCGCTTTAATCCTGTCCAGTTGGTGCAGCGTTTGTGCGGGTTAGTGCGATGCAACTCAGTGTTTTGAAGACAAATAGTCGCAATCTGGCGCGGGGCTGCGCTGTTCTGATGATTGCAGGCGCGGCGGCCGGGTGCAGTTCCCAGGCTTCGCGGTTCAACAGTGTCGACGACGTCTTCACGTCCTCGACCAACAATCAACGTGCCATCATCAACAAGCAGGATGCGGTGCAGCCTTATCCGGGCGACGTCTCGGCTGCTCCGCTTGATGGCAGCCACACGCAGTCGGTGAGCCGTTCCAGCCTCGATCCGGTTTCGAGCCGGCCTTTGCCGCCGCCGGCTTCCGCGCAAGCGCAGCCGGCTCCAGCGCTCGCGCCTGCCGCCAATCCGGTGCGTGTCGCATCGGCGCCGGCCTTGGTTCGGCCCGCTCCTCATGTCGACAGGACGACGACTGGCACTGTCGCGCCGGCCGCCAAGCCTTTCAAGAATGCCCAGCCCGACGAGCCGAGGATGGCCCAGGCAGGCACGCCGCACGCGACCGAAATCACCGTCAGGGACGGCGAGACCATTTCCGGCCTGGCGGCGCATTACAAGGTGCCGGCCGATGTCATCATGAAGGTGAATGGCCTGAGCCCGACCAAGGGGCTGAAGACCGGCCAGAAGATCTTCATCCCGGCCTATGCCTATTCGAGCAAGGCCGAGCCGAAGGTCGCCGACGCAAAGCCGGCAAAGGACGGCAAGCATGACCTGCCGGCCAGCGCGCCGGACAAGGTGGCGGTGCTGCCGCAGCAGCCTAAGCTGAAGGAGGGCAAGTCCGCCGCCCAGGTCGATGCGTCGGCCACGGCGAACCAGCCCAAGGAACCCAAGCCGGCGCAGATGGCCAAGGCAACCGGCGCCGCCGGTACGTATACGGTCCAGTCGGGTGACACGATGTCCTCGATTGCCAGAAAGACCGGCGGCGGCGTGGTCGCGCTGAAGCAGGCCAACGGCATGAAGGACGGCATATTGAAAATCGGCCAGACCTTGAAGGTGCCGGGCGGCGGAACGGCGACAGTCGCCAGCGCCAAGCCGGCCAAGGTCGATCCGGTGACCACCGCGACAACGCAAGTCCCGGCAAAGGCCACGCCTTCGGAAACGCTGGCCTCCTACACGCCGCCGAAGAAGGACGCCAAGGTAATCCAGCAGGCTGAGGACGACGACGCGGTGGCACCCGATGCCACCGGCATCGGCAAGATGCGCTGGCCGGTGCGCGGCCGGGTGATCTCCGGTTTCGGATCCGGCAAGGACGGCGTCGATATCGCCGTGCCCACGGGCACGCCGGTCAAGGCGGCCGAGAACGGTGTTGTCATCTATGCCGGCGACGGCCTCAAGGAATTCGGCAACACGGTGCTGGTGCGCCATGAGAACGGCCTGGTCACCGTCTATGGCCATGCCAGCTCGATCGAGGTCCAGCGCGGCCAGAAGGTCAAGCGCGGCCAGGAAATCGCGCTCTCAGGCATGAGCGGCACGACGGATTCGCCGAAGCTGCACTTCGAAGTGCGCAAGAACTCCGCCCCGGTCGATCCGTCAGGCTATCTCGAATAGAAGAAAAAAAGCGATATGTGGGCCGCCTGACCTCCAGTCCAGCCCGCCGGCTCAGCCCGTTCCGCAAGGAGCGGGCTTTTTCAGTTCTGTCGAAGGCCGGCCCTCAAGCGCGGAGATGATCACGCAGCGTGTCGGCGATCATGACCTCAAGGCTGCTGGCCTTGATACCGAGAAGCACCTCGGCGTCGGAAGAATCCACCAGCAAGGGGTTCTCGAAAAGATAGCTCATCTCGATGAGCTCATGCATACCCAATGCTTCCATCTCGGCAATCGAATAAGAACGGATTTCCGAGACCTCCTGTCGAAGCATCGCAGCGGTTTTCTGGATGAGCTCCCGGGGTGAGGCGTATTGCGAGGGGACGTGAAACGCCCGTCCCCATTCGCCCGTGTAGCGGGAAGCCGCGACCAGCGTCCTGGCGACGTCCTTGGTGAAGGCCCAGGCATGCGTCGCATCGAGGTTTCCAATGAAAGCGGTAGGCTTCCCTTCGATGATGGAGGGCAGGGCGACCAGCGAGAAGTAGCTGATCGCGCCGTGGCCGAGATAGTCGCTGGACCGCACTTCGATTGCCGGCACGTCGGCACGGGCGGCTCGCTGCCACATGATCGTCCTGGCCGTTCCCTTCTTCGAAGTAGGATCCAGGGACAGGTCGGAACGAAGCGGGCTATCGGCATTTTCCCCATAGCCATAGAGGTTGCCCAACACGATGAGTTTCGCGCCGACCACTTCGGCCGCGCGCACGGTGCCGTCGATGATGGGGAAAAAATCGGTTGGCCACCTGTGATAGGTGGCCATGGCGCACATGAAGATGGCATCGGCGCCTTGGCAGACACGCGCGAGTTCCGACGCATCGGTAGCATCGGCCTGCATGGGCCGCACGTTCCGCAATGCGTTCGAGCCGACGCTTCGGCTGGTGAGAACGACATCATGTCCTTCCTCGCCAAGAAGGCGAGCGGTTTCGCGACCGACCGGGCCCGCTCCGACAACAACATAGAAACTCATGGTGTAACCTCTCGTCCAAGTTTGATGGAGAGGCGTGAGTACAGGTCGACGGCATTGAAAATCGCGCGGGAATTGCCAAATCTCGGACAGGTTTTGCCATGAATCGAGAGAGAGCATGCAGTCGCAATACGCTCCGGCTCAAGCCGTGTCCGATGTAACAATGGCCTCCCGGCATATCGAAGCCGGAGTCCACCGCCTGTCCCGGGCTCCACACCATCGCATCATGGTGCATGCCAGCGCGGCGACACGCTCCTACTGCGATCAGGTTGGGCGATATTTCGTCAGGCGCGCCGGGGATATCGACCTGGTGCCAGCCGGCCAGGAGGGCGGCTTCGAGGCCGAAACCCCGTTCGACACGATCGAGATTGCGTTGCAGCCAGCGCTGATGGAAAGGGTGGTGGCGGAGCTTGGCGGCAAGGGGCAAGCATTGCGGCTCGACACGCGCCACCTGCTTCGCGACCAGCGCATCGCACATCTCGCCTGGGCGCTCGAGAGCGAACTGAATGCAGATTCGCCAAGCGGCCCTTTGTTTGCCGACAGCATTGGCGCCGCACTGGCGGTGAGGCTGCTCGGCCTTGGTGAACCTGATATCGGTCGAACGAACCGTTTGTCGGATACCCAGCTCAAACGCGTGCTGGAGCACATCGAGGCGTCTCTTCACGAGCCGCTTTCGATTCATCGACTAAGCCGCGTTGCCGGCGCGAGCAGCTCGCATTTGCGGACATGGTTCAAAGTGGCGACGGGCGTCACCTTGCACCGCTATGTGTTACGGCGTCGCGTTGAACGCGCACGCGTTCTGCTGCAGCGAGGCGACCTCAGCACAAGCGAAGTAGCTGAAATGACGGGCTTCGCGCACCAGTCACACCTGGCGCATTGGATGCGCCGCGAGATCGGTCAAACGCCGCGCGATTTGCGACGGACGCAGCCGCCCAAATGACCTGGTCGGTCGATCGGGTTGGCGGCGCGATCCATCGCCTCAATCCTTCAATGGCTTGCCGAGCCTGCCGGCCAGATCCTGGGTGAATTGCCAGGCGACGCGGCCTGAGCGGCTGCCGCGTGTGGTGGCCCATTCCAGCGCTTCGGCGCGCAACTGCTCGGGGTCGATGTCGAGGCCATGATGGCTGGCATAGCCGTTGACCATGTCGAGATATTCGTCCTGCGAGCATTTATGGAAGCCGAGCCACAGCCCGAAACGGTCGGATAGCGAGACCTTTTCCTCGACCGCTTCCGATGGGTTGATGGCGGTCGAGCGCTCATTGTCGATCATGTCGCGCGGCAACAGGTGGCGGCGGTTCGAGGTCGCGTAGAAGATGACGTTGGCCGGACGGCCCTCGACGCCGCCTTCGAGTGCTGCCTTCAGCGACTTGTAGGACGTATCGTCATGGTCAAAGGACAGATCGTCGCAAAACAGGATGACGCGGAAGGGGGCCGCCTTCAGCAGGCCCATCAGCTTCGGCAGCGTGTCGATGTCCTCGCGGTGGATTTCTATCAGCTTGAGCGGCAGGCCGTGCTTCGCCTTGGCATTGATCTGCGCGTGTACGGCTTTGACCAGCGACGATTTGCCCATGCCGCGGGCACCCCACAACAGGACGTTGTTGGCGGCGAAACCGGCGGCGAAGCGCTCAGTGTTGTCGACGAGGATGTCGCGGACGCGGTCGACACCGCGGATCAGGCCGATATCGACGCGGTTGACCTTGCGCACCGGCTCCAGATATCCGGGATCGGCCTGCCAGACGAAGCAGTCGGCCACGTTGAGGTCGGTTTCAGGCGCCGGCGGCGGCGCGAGGCGGCTGACCGCCTCGATCAGGCGGTCGAGTTTCTGGTTCAGGGCGTCGATGCTGGTATCGGTCATGTCGGGTCTTTTTTGCTTCGGTTTTTGCGGTGGCAGGTAGGTCCGGTTCGATTCCGGCGGTTTCGAAACCGGTTGCAACCATTTGTTCGAGCGTGATCTTTTCCGAAAACTGGCTCGCGGTTTTCGCGATCCTGCTCTAACACGGCTAAACAGGCCGGAAAAGCAGCCGATTTGCCCGGCCGCGCAGTTGCATTGACAACTTTACCGACTATATTCCGGCCAAATTTCTAGGGGCCGCCAAATCCCGCTTGATCGTTTGGTGGCTGTTTTTCAAAATTCAGGAGTACCTCGATGTTCGTGACACCGGCATACGCCCAAGGCATCGGCGGCGCCTCTCCCGATATGTTCATCAGCATTTTGCCGTTTGTCCTGATTTTCGTGATCATGTATTTTCTGATCATCCGCCCGCAGCGCACGCAGCTGAAGAAGCGCGGCGAGATGCTGGCGGCGGTTCGTCGCGGCGACACTGTCGTCACCGGCGGCGGCTTTGTCGGCAAGGTGACGAAGGTGATCGACGACAACGAGCTGGAGATCGATCTTGGCGGCGGCACCAAGGTGACGGCGCTGCGCTCGACGATCGCCGATGTGCGAGTCAAGGGCGAACCGGTCGCCAACCAGAACGCCAAGAAATAACCAGATTCAAGGCGGAGCGATCCGCGGACACGCTCTGACGGACGACGCCCTATGCTTTATTTCTCGCGCTTCAAGATGATCCTGATCTGGCTGGCCGTGGCCGCCACAGTGATCCTCGCCGCGCCCAACCTGTTCCCCGCCAGCACGCTGGCTCAGCTGCCCAGTTGGGTGCCGAAGCGGCAGATGACGCTCGGCCTTGACCTGCAGGGCGGTTCGCACATCCTGCTGGAGATGAACCAGAACGATCTGATCAAGGATCGGTTGGAGACGACGCGCGACGAAATCCGCACACTGCTGCGCGATGCCAAGATCGGCTATACCGGTCTTGCCGGCACCGGCAAGACCCTGCAGGTCCGCATCACCGATCCCGCCCAGCTCGATGCCGCCAAGAAGGCATTGAAGACTTTGACCGATCCTGTCGCCGCCGGCTTGTTCACCGGCGGTTCCATCCAGGAAATGGCGCTCGATGATTCCGAGCCGGGCCTGCTCAAGTTCACCGTCACCGACGCCGGCATCAAATACCGCACGTCGACCGCGTTGGCACAATCGATCGAGGTGGTCGAGCGCCGCGTCAACGAACTCGGCACGACCGAGCCTATCGTGCAGCGGCAAGGCGAGGACCGCATCCTCGTCCAGGTGCCTGGCCTGCAGGATCCGCAGCGGCTGAAGGAAATTCTCGGCCAGACCGCGAAGCTGACCTTCCAGATGGTCGACCAGTCGATGCCGGTGCAGGACGCGCTCAAGGGGCGCCCGCCAGCCGGTTCGTCGGTGCTCTATTCCCAGGACGATCCGCCGGTTCCATACCTGATCGAGAACCGCGTTATCGTGTCGGGTGAAAACCTCGTCGACGCACAAGCGACGTACAATTCGCAGAACAACGAGCCGGTGGTTTCGTTCCGCTTCGATTCCAAGGGTGCCGCCCGCTTCGGCCAGGCCACCGCGCAGAACGTCGGCAAGCTGTTCGCCATCATCCTCGACAACCAGGTGATTTCGGCGCCGCAGATCCGTGAACCGATCCTTGGCGGCACCGGCCAGATCTCCGGCAATTTCACAGCCCAAAGCGCCAACGACCTCGCCGTGCTGCTGCGCGCCGGCGCGCTGCCCGCGACATTGACGGTCATCGAGGAGCGTACCGTGGGTCCGGGCCTGGGCCAGGATTCGATCCATGCGGGCAAGGTCGCGGGCATCATCGGTTCGATCCTCGTCGTGGCATTCATGTTCGTCGCCTACGGTTTCCTCGGCTTCCTCGCCAATATCGCGCTGGCGGTGCACGTGGCTATGATCGTCGGGCTGCTGTCGCTGCTCGGCGCGACGCTGACCTTGCCCGGTATTGCCGGTATCGTGCTGACCATCGGCATGGCGGTCGATTCCAACGTGCTGATCTACGAGCGTATCCGCGAGGAGCGACGCGCCGGCCGCTCGGTGATCCAGGCGATCGACACCGGCTTCTCGAAGGCGCTGGCGACCATCGTCGATTCCAACGTCACCTCGCTGATTGCGACAGTGGTGCTGTTCTATCTCGGTACCGGACCCGTGAAGGGCTTTGCCATCACCTATGCCATCGGCATCCTGACCACGGTCTTCACCGCTTTCACCTTCACCCGCCTGCTGGTATCGATCTGGCTACGCCGCGCACGTCCGAAGGAACTGCCGCGCGCACCGGTGACCTTCGTTCCGCCGGGCACGAAAATTCCGTTCATGGGTATCCGCCGGTGGACGTTCGCGCTGTCCAGCACATTGTCGATATTGTCCGTCGTGTTGTTCATGAGCGTCGGCATCAATTACGGCATCGACTTCAAGGGCGGTTCCCTGATCGAGGTGCAGTCAAAGAGCGGCGATGCCAATATTGGTGACATCCGCAGCCGATTGACGGAACTGAACATCGGCGAAGTGCAGGTGCAGCAGTTCGGTGCACCCAACGACGTGTTGATCCGCGTCGGCACGCAGGATGCCGGTGAAAATGCCGAGCAGACCGTGATCGACAAGGTGCGCGGCGAGCTGCAGGATCAGTATAATTTCCGTCGCGTCGAAGTGGTGGGCCCGACGGTTTCCGGCGAGTTGGCCAAGCAAGGCACGATCGCCATGATCGTCGCGCTGGCCGGCATCCTGATCTATGTCTGGTTCCGCTTCGAATGGCAGTTCGCGGTCGGCGCCATTGTCGCGACAGTGCACGATGTGGTCATGACGCTCGGTTTCTTCGTCATCACCGGGCTCGAGTTCAACCAGTCGTCACTGGCGGCGATCCTGACCATTATCGGTTATTCGCTGAACGACACGATCGTGGTCTATGACCGCGTCCGCGAGGATCTGCGAAAATACAAGCGAATGCCGTTGCCGCAGCTGTTGAACAACGCCATTAACGAGACGTTGTCGAGAACGACGCTGACGTCCGTGACGACCAGCTTGGCGCTGCTGGCGCTGGTGCTGTTCGGCGGCGAAGTGATCCGCTCCTTCACGCTGGCGATGCTGTTCGGCGTCGTGTTCGGCACGTATTCGTCGATCTTCATCGCGGCGCCGTTGCTCATCCTGTTCAAGCTGCGGCCGCAGGCTTCGGCCGACGAGGAAAAGCCGGTCAGCGGCGGCAAGGCCGTCGCGACCTGACGCGCGGCCCCGAGGGTGATAGAGTGATGGCCGGCAAAGGCATCATTATCCGCGAGGCGCATTTCCCCGGCCGCGCGCCGATCGAGGCCTATGGCAATGGCGGCTTCCGCTTTGCCGACATGTCGCATCGCGGCTCTCTCATGTGCCTGCCCACAGGCATCCATGGTTGGGAGCCGGCAAATCCCCAAGCGCTGACCGTGGCGGATTTCGACAGGCTGCTCGCCGAGGCCGACAAGGTCGAGATCCTGCTGGTTGGCATGGGTCGGGATCTCAGGCCGTTGCCGGCGGCGCTGCGGGCCGCGCTGAAGGATGCCGGCATAGCGTCCGACCCGATGTCGACTGGGGCAGCAGTGCGGACCTACAATGTCCTTCTGGCTGAAAACCGCGCCGTGGCGGCCGCGCTCATCGCCGTCGATTGATATGTCGCAGAATACTGAAATCGTCACGGATGCGGTGCGCGTCGCCGACCATGATCGGTATCTCACCGCGCTCTACGCGCCGGCCGACAAGCGCAAGGCGCTGTTTTCGCTGTACGCATTCAATGCCGAGATATCAGGCATTCGTGACCGCATCCATGAGCCTTTGCCCGGGGAGGTCCGGCTGCAATGGTGGCGCGATGTCATCGCCGCCGGCGGCGAGGCGGGCGCGGGCCATCCCGTTGCCGAAGCCTTGAACACCACCATTGCGGCGTTCAAGCTGCCGAAACTGGCCTTTGAGAACATGCTCGAAGCACGCATTTTCGATCTCTACGACGATCCGATGCCGTCGCGCACCGATCTGGAAGGCTATTGCGGCGAGACGGCAGCCGCGCTGATCCAGCTTGCGGCAATGGTGCTCGATCCTGTCGAGGCGCCAAGGTTCGCCGAACTGGCGGGCAGGGCAGGTTGCGCGCAGGCAATGACGGGCCTTTTGCTTCTGTTGCCGCTGCACCGCGGGCGCGGGCAGTGTTTTGTCCCGGCTGACATCCTGGCGGCCGCGGGCTCGTCGCCGGAAGAATTTATTGCCGGCGATGGCGGTCCTGGCGCCCAGCGCGCCGTGGCCGCGATGATCTCGCTGGCGCGCGAACATCTTTCCGCCTTCGAGCGGGGTGCCGCCGCGCTGCCGGGGTCGTTGCATCCGGCATTCCTGCCGCTGGCGCTGTCACGCGCTTATCTCGACAAGATGGAAGGCTCGCGCCGGACCCCGCTCGGGGGCGTGGCACGGCTGTCGGCGTTGCGCCGGCACTGGCTGCTGTTGCGCCATGCGGGCAAGGGCTGGCCGACACATTGACGTAAACGTCAATCGTGTTAAGAAGTCCGCCTGCCGAGAACTGTCGCCTAAGACGACAGGCTGGCCCGGAGGAGATTCCCGTTCATGAGCTTGCCCGTGCTGGTCGTGATCGTCGTTCTGGGCATCGCGCTGTCGGTTACCGCCGTGCATTTCACCGGCGGCAGCAAGATGGTCACTCTGACCGGCGCGGATCAAGCCATGGGCCGTTTCGCAGAGGACTTTCCCGACGAGACTGCGACCGCGGTTCGACTAACCGCGGACGGCCGGTCCGCTTTTCTCGATCTTGGCCATGGCCGCACGGGCATCGTCCACGGTATCGGCGACTGCTTTCTGACCCGCGTCGTGACGCCTCGGGACGTCGTTGTGTCCAATGCCGACGAGACGGACACGATCCACCTGCGGCTGACGGACTTCACCTGGAAGGGCGGCCGCTTCCGCTTCGCCAATGCCGTCGACGTGCAGGCCTTGCTGAACGCTCTTGGGCCGCGAGGCACGAGTTCCGGGAAGGAGGCAGCGTGATGGACAGCTACGAGTTTCCGCAGGTCACCCAACTGGCCATTCCGTTTTTCGTCGCCGCGATCCTGATCGAGCTCTGGCTGGTGCGGACCGGTCGCGCCAAGGGCTCGTTCGAGACCCGCGACACGCTGACCAGCCTGATGATGGGCACCGGCAACGTCGTCGCCGGGCTGCTGCTCGGCGTCGTGTCCTACTGGGCGCTGTTGTGGCTGTGGCAGTTCCGAGTCTTCAATCTCGGCCTGTCGGTTTGGGTGTTCCTGGCGGCCTTCCTGCTCGATGATCTGCGCTACTACGTCTACCACCGCATCGCGCACCGGGTGCGCTGGGTGTGGGCGGAGCACGTCAACCATCATTCCAGCCAGCACTACAATTTGTCGACGGCGCTCAGGCAAAGCTGGACCGGCCTGTTCACCTTCATGTTCGTGCTGCAGGCGCCGCTGGTGCTGCTCGGCTTCCATCCGGCGGTGATTGCCTTCACCTTCGGTTTCAACCTGGTCTGGCAGTTCTGGATCCACACCGAGACGATCGGCAAGATGTGGAACTGGTTCGATCTTCAACACGCCCTCGCACCACCGCGTCCACCACGCCACCAACCCGCGCTATCTCGACGCCAACTATGCGGGCACGCTGATCATCTGGGACCGGATGTTCGGTACCTTCGTCGATGAGTTGGAAGAGGACCGGCCGCGCTACGGCATCGTGAAAAATCTCGGCACTTTCAACCCGCTGAAGGTGGCATTTCACGAATGGATCGGCATGTTCAGGGATGCGTTCGCACCGGGGCTGACAGTGAGCGAACGACTGAACTACCTGATCAAGCCACCAGGCTGGAGCCATGACGGCTCACGCGAAACTTCGGAGACGCTGAAGGCTGCTTATGTCAGGCGAAATCCTGCGGAGGCGGGCAAGCCAGGCTTGCCGTCAGCGACCGCCGAGCCGGCCGAGTAGCTGTCCGATCAAGAGGACTTGTCGCTATCGCGCATCAGCGCTTCGTAATCGCGGCCGCCGTAGAAGATGTTGACGATGTGAACGACATCGCTTCGACCACGTAGGCTATAACAGCGGAGTGTTCGAAAGGAACCGTCCTCAGTCCCGGCGCGATGTCATCACGCGGGCGACCGCCACGAGGGACGTTTCCAACGCCCAGGCAGCGTTCCTTGATCCGGTCGACGAAACCGTTGGTGATGCTTTCGCTTCCGCTGCTCTCAAGCACATAGGCGGCGATAGCCTCGAGGTCGGATATAGCTCCTTCACTAAGAACGACGGCGAGACGCTGAATCATCATTGTCTCGCGCCAGTTGCGAAATGCGGTTCTTTACTCTGTCGATTGCCTCATTGAGCGGAACGGCGGGTCTCGTATCCTCGATCGACGCCTTCACACGCGCCCTGATCGAGGCCATGCGCTCGGCGTGTTCCTCTTCTTCGCGTTGGAAAGCGCGAAGAGCTGCGCGGATAACCTCGCTGGCCGAGCCGAACGAACCGTCCTCGACTCTTTCGCGGATCATGCGTGCCATCGCGGGTGTGACGGTGACGGATAGTTTCTCGGCTGCTTCCATGGAACGACTCCGCTCGGCGTAAAGTAGGATAGTATCCTACTTTACGCCGAGCGTCCAATCAGGCCGCGAGCTTATTCGGCAGCCTCAGCCGTCTGCGCCGGCACACCCAGCCATTCACGGCAGTCTTGCAGGGCACGCGAGGTGATGGCGTGGCGCTTGGCGACGGTCTTGTCCTTGCCGCGCATGCGCTTGCCCTCGCTCTTCGGCGCCTCGACCGGCGGGAACAGGCCGAAATTGACGTTCATCGGCTGGAAAGAGCGTTTGCCCGGCTCGTCGTCGGAAACGATGTGGCCACCGGTGATGTGGTTGAGCAGCGCGCCGAAGGCGGTGGTAAGCGGCGGTAGCGATGGTGCATGGCCAAGCCGCTCGGCCGCGGCGAAGCGCCCGGCGAGCAGGCCGATGGCGGCGCTCTCGACATAGCCTTCGCAGCCGGTGATCTGGCCGGCAAAGCGCAGGCCGGGTCGCGACTTCAGCTGCAGCGAGCCGTCGAGCAAGGTCGGCGAGTTGATGTAGGTGTTGCGGTGCAGGCCGCCAAGGCGGGCGAAGTCGGCGTTTTCGAGGCCCGGAATGGTGCGGAACACGCGCACCTGTTCGGCGTGCTTCAGCTTGGTCTGGAAGCCGACCATGTTGTAGAGCGTCCCCAGCGCATTGTCCTGCCGCAACTGGACGACCGCATAGGCCTTCACCGTCGGATTGTGCGCATTGGTGAGGCCCATCGGCTTCATCGGTCCGTAGCGCAGCGCCTCGACGCCGCGTTCGGCCATGATCTCGATCGGCAGGCACCCGTCGAAATAGGGCGTGCCTTCCCATTGCTTGAACTCGGTCTTCTGGCCGTCGACCAGCGCCTGCACGAAGGCGAGGTACTGATCCTTGTCCATGGGACAGTTGATATAATCCTTGCCGGTGCCGCCAGGCCCGACCTTGTCGTAGCGCGACTGGAACCAGCAGGTATCCATGTCGATCGTGTCGAAATGGATGATCGGCGCGATGGCATCGAAGAAAGCGAGCGCATCGGCGCCGGTCGCTTCGGCGATCGACTGGGCAAGCGACGGCGCGGTCAGCGGCCCGGTGGCGATGATCGTCTGGTCCCACTCCGCCGGCGGCAGGCCGGGAACTTCCTCGCGCTCGATGGTGATCAGCGGATGTGCCTCGAGCTTTTTCGTCACTGCGTCGGAAAAACCATCGCGGTCGACGGCCAGCGCGCCGCCTGCGGGCACCTGGTTGGCGTCGCCGGCGCTCATGATCAGCGAGCCGGCCAGCCGCATTTCGGCGTGCAGCAGGCCGACGGCGTTGTTTTCGGCGTCGTCGGAGCGGAAGGAATTGGAACAGACGAGTTCGGCCAGGCCATCGGTCTTGTGGGCATCGGTGCCGCGAACCGGGCGCATTTCATGCAGGATGACGGGAACACCGGCCTCGGCGGCCTGCCATGCCGCCTCGGAACCGGCGAGGCCGCCGCCGATGATATGGATTGGATTTTTGCTCATGGCCGCCGGAATAATCGCTTGCCGCGGCGATTGCAATTGTCGCGTGGCGGTAACGCGAAACGCCTGGGTCGGGAACACCTGCCCCTGAATACAACAACACCCGCCGGGGGAGGAGGTCCGGCGGGTGTCGTTTTGGGGGTCGACCCTCGGGAGGAGGTGAAGGCCGACCGTATTCATCATCGCCGGGGAGGAGATCGGCTCAGACGAAATTCTCTTCGCATTTTTAAAGAGGGCGAAACCTCTGGGGCAAAATTCGTTTGCCCCGGGGAAACAGCGCCCGCCGCGGGAGGAAGTGCGGCGGGCGCCGTTTGGGTGGCCAACCTTCGGGAGGAGGTGAAGGTTGGGCCTATTCGTCATCGCCGGGGAGGAGGTCGGCTTTGACGAAATTCTCTTCGCATTTTTACAGAGGGCGAAACCTCTGGGGCAAAATCCTTTTGCCCCGGGCAAACAACGCCCGCCGCGGGAGGAGGTGCGGCGGGCGCCGTTTTGATGGTCAACCCTTGGGAGGAGGTAAGGGCGGACCGAATTCGCTTGGGTCGGGGAGGAGGTCGACCCCAGCGAAATTCCTTGGTTAGATCGCCTGGCGGGCGATGATCTTGATTTCGTCGCGGACGATACCGAGATCATGCAGCTGGCGGTTCGAAAGGCGACCCAGCTCGGTAACCGTCTCGCGATAAACGCGCCAGTTACGATAGTTGCGGATCAGGTTCATTGTCGTTCTCTTTTTCAAAACTGGTTCGGACCATTCGCGGCCCGAAGGATTAGACCGCCTTGCGAGCGACGTAAGGGATGTCGCTGCGGCTGATGCCGAGGTCGGTCAGTTCACGGTTGCTCAGGCGGCTCAGCTCGGAGACGGTGTCCCAGTAGCGGCGCCAGTTGCGGTAGTTGCGGATCAGGTTCATGGTAGTTCTCGTTTCGTCTTTCTTGCGGATCATTCCGTTTGTGTACGAACCATAAGTAGGGGGACCCATATCGATTTAAAAGCGCTATGGCTGCATGGCAGCAATGCAAATTGTGCAATGCAACATTAACGCGGCTTCACCGACCCGACACAAAGAAGCCAGAATCAGAAAGCGCCGTGGTGTCAAAGGTTTGGCCGGTCCGGCTGAACAATGACCCGGCGGAGAGGGGGAGGGACATGGCGGGCTACTCGACACGGGTCAGGTCGGACATTGCGCGATGGCTCCAGGCCGGACTGATCGATGCTCCGACGGCCGACGCATTGACGCGCGATGTCGAGGCCAACGAGCGCAAGTCGTTCAGCTTTGGCTCGATCCTCGCGATGATGGCGGCCCTGCTCTTTGGAGCGGCCATCCTGATCTTCGTCGCCGCCAATTGGGAAGCAATCCCGCGGCTGGCGCGGGTGGCCGCGCTGTTCGCCGTTATCCTTGGCGGCTATGTCGGCGGGGCGGTGCTGAAGACGCGCGACCATGCGGCGATCGGCGAAGCCCTGTGGATCGTGGCGGCGGCCGCGTTCGGCGGTTCGATCGCGCTGATCGGGCAGATGTACCATTTGTCCGGCGACGAGGCTTCCGCCCTGGTCACCTGGGGCGCCGGAACGGCGTTGGCGGCGGTGGTGCTGCGCTCCAACGCGCTGACCGTGGCAGCGATCGGCATCGCCGACGCCTGGCTGTTCCTGAAAGGGTTCGACTATTACAGCCGTAGCGAGTTTCCGCACGCCTTCGTCGTCATGGCGGTGGTGCTGTTTGCCGTATCGTTCTGGACCCGCAGCCAGCCGGCGCGGCATCTGATCATCCTGTCGCTGCTTTTCTATCTGGTGCTCCTGGCCATGGATCACGCGACACTGCCGGTAGCGATCCCTCTGGTCATCGTCTCTGTCGCGCTTTTTGCTGCTGCCGCCCTTGCGCCGGAACCGGTCGACAGGATCGTGCAACTCGGCGGTCGTTTGCCCCTGCACGCGCTGCTTGGCTTCCTCACCGGCCTGGCCATCATCCAGTTCGAACTGGCTGACGAGAGCACCTACAACAGCGGTTTCGCCATCGCTTCGGTCGTCGCATTGGCGGGGATCGTCGCGGCAGTCGTGTTCGCAGGCCGTGAGAGCCGTGGCCTGCGCTGGCTGGCCTATCTCGGCTTCGCCTTCGAACTCGCCATCATTTATGTCGTGACGCTTCAGTCGATGCTCGACACCGCCGGCTTCTTCCTTGCCGCCGCGCTGCTGCTGGGCGTGCTTGCGATCGTCATCATCCGCGTCGAAAAACGCATGAAGGGTCCGGCCATTGGGGGAGCCACGGCATGATGACCGGGAAGAGGCTTGTCATCTCGGCGCTGGTGCTGGCGCTCGTCCAACTCGGTTTTCTCAGTTGGATCATTGCCAGCCGTGCGGCGATCCTGCGTAACGGCAAGGAAGTGCTGCTGAAGATCCAACCAGTCGATCCGCGCGACTTGCTGCGCGGCGACTATATCGTCCTCGGCTATGACATCTCGCGCATACCGGTGAAAATGATCGCCAACATTGCGTCCGACAAACAGTCCAGCGACGACACCTCGATCGTGGTCCGGCTGAAGAAGGGCGCCGACGGCTACTGGACGCCGACCGCCGCCTGGTTCGGCACGGCACCGACGCCGGCCGCCGCGGACGAAGCCGACATTTCGGGCCATGTCGCCGCAGGTTGGGATCTTCGCGGCGAAGGCATGACGATCGCCCCGGATTACGGCATCGAGCGCTTCTATCTGCCCGAAGGCGAGGGGATGGCGATCCAGAGCGACATGCGGGTGCGCCCGTTCGGGATCAAGCTGGCGCTCGCCGCCGACGGCACGGCGCAGATCAAGGCGCTGATGGATGGCGACAAGACGCTTTTCGAGGAGCCGCTCTATTAGGTCGTGGGACGCGCGATAACGACGCCGGTCCTCTTCGCCAGGTCTCGCAGGACGCTCCTTCGTCTAGCGAGCCCGGGTGACCTGCCACCCGACGCTCAAAGCGCGAAAAAGTGGTGCGGGTAGAGGGACTCGAACCCCCACGATCTCTCGCCAGAACCTAAATCTGGTGCGTCTACCAGTTCCGCCATACCCGCGTGGCCCGGCAATCCCATGTAGCCATCATTCTGTCAATGTCGGAGACAAGATGTCGGCTCAGGGCCGGAATGTTGGTTATTCGCCTAAACGCGAAGACTGTTGAAAATTAGGCTCGCCTGTGACAAAAGGCGTGTCAAATGTGACGGAACGCGACGATCCGCTTCTACAAGATGTGATAAGAAGTAGGAAAAACAAGAACTTATTCACATTTTGGAACGCAGTTTGGGAGAGTTTGAGCCGTATTTCCGGTCAAATCGCCAGGTTCCGTACCAAAAGCCATTCCCGGCAAGAATTACCGGCAGGCTGTGAACGGCAGGGAGCCGTTTGGCAGCCTCATTGGTGAAAACAAAGGTTTTACGATGCAGGTCACCGAAACTCTCAATTCCGGTCTCAAGCGCGAGATCAAGATCACCGTGCCGGCCGGTGATATGGAAGCCAAGCTGATGGCGCGGCTGTCGGACGCCCGCAACAAGGTCCGCATCAACGGCTTCCGTCCGGGCAAGGTGCCGGTGCAGCACCTGCGCAAGGTCTATGGCAAGTCGTTCATGGCCGAAGTGGTCAACGAGATCCTCAACGACTCGACCCGCTCGATCATCACCGGGCGCGGCGAAAAGGCCGCCATGCAGCCCGAGGTCATCATGACCGAGGACGAGAAGGAAGCCGAGAAGATCCTGGCAGGAGGCGCCGACTTCGAGTTCCGCCTCAACTATGAGGTCATTCCGGCGATCGAGATCAAGGATTTCTCCGACATCAAGGTGACGCGCCAGGTGTTCGACGTTCCGGATTCGGAAATCGACGACCAGGTCAAGCGCGTCGCCGAATCGGCGCGCAGCTACGAGCCGAAGACCGGCAAGGCCGCCGAAGGCGACCGCGTCACGATCGACTATGTCGGCAAGATCGACGGCGAGGCTTTCGCTGGCGGCGCCGGCAACGACCAGCCGCTGGTGCTGGGCTCCAAGGAGTTCATTCCGGGCTTCGAGGATCAACTGATCGGCGCCAAGGCCGGTGACGAGAAGCAGATCACCGTGACCTTCCCGGAAAACTACCAGGCGGCGCATCTGGCCGGCAAGGAAGCGACCTTCGAGGTCACCATCAAGGAAGTATCGAAGCCCGGCGACCTCGAAATCAACGACGAGACCGCCAAGAACCTTGGCCTGGAATCGCTCGAGCGCCTGCGTGACATCGTGCGCGGCCAGATCGAGAACCAGTTCGGTTCGATGACGCGCCAGAAGGTCAAGCGCCAGCTGCTCGACCAGCTCGATGCGGCCTATTCGTTCGAAGCGCCGTCGAAGCTCGTCGAAGCCGAGTTCAACAACATCTGGGCGCAGGTCAACCGCGACCTGGAAGCCGCTGGCCGCACCTTCGCCGACGAAGAGACGACCGAGGAAGATGCGCGCGCCGAATACATGCGCCTTGCCGAGCGCCGCGTGCGCCTTGGCCTGGTGCTGGCCGAGATCGGCGAGAAGGCCGGCGTCACGGTTTCGGACGAGGAACTGCAACGCGGCCTGTTCGAGCAGGTTCGCCGCTTCCCGGCCAACCAGCAGCAGGAAGCCTTCGAGTTTTATCGCAGCAATCCCGAGGCGCTCAACGCGCTGAGGGCGCCGATGTTCGAGGAGAAGGTTGTCGACCACCTGCTCGAACAGATCTCGGTCACCGACGTCAAGGTCAGCAAGGAAGAGCTGATGGCCGACGACGAGGAAGACGAGACTAAGGCCAAGGCGAAGCCGGCCAAGAAAGCCGCGTCGAAGAAGGCCGAAGCCAAGGCAAGCGATGCCGCTGACGAGACGGAAGAGCCGAAGAAAAAGGCCGCGCCGAAAAAGAAGGCCGCCAAGGACGCCGAATAGGCCACCCATTGCAGCGAATTCCGAAAGGCCGCCTCCGGGCGGCCTTTTTCGTTGCCAAACTGCAACATCGGATTCGTTCCTGATGGGCACCGGTGGCGATACGAAGCCTTGATCATTATCTGGTTGGTTGGAAGACCAGAGGTAATTGGTGATGTCGTTGGGGGTGTTCGTGGGAATGAGGCGCGCTGCCGCCGCGGTGCTTTTCCTTGCCTTGGCCTGCGGCGCTGCCGGGGCCGGTACGGAGAATTGGCGTTTTGACACGGCCAATGACGGCCTCGTCACGGCGTCGGTCTATGCCACCAACAAACTGATCACCGGAGGCGGCGCGCTGAGCTACAGCCCGGTGCTGACCATCGCTTGCCGGGCTGACGGCGAACCGGCCTGGACCGAATGGCTGCAATTGAACGACGCGGTCTCCGCCAGCCGGAAAATCACCATGTCGGTGACCATCGACGGCGCCGGCAAATTTGACGAGAGCTGGTCCGTCGGCACGCGCGGCAGGCAGCTGATGCGCGACGGCGCCGATGGCATCAAGCGCCTCGTTCCGGCAAACCGCCTGCTGCTGTCATGGCGCTTCGGATTGTTGTCGGGGCGTGGCCAAGCCGATTTCGACCTCGCCGGCTTCGACGAGGCGGTCAGCCAGATTGCCGGCAGCTGCAAGACCGATCGGCCTTGATTTTAGAAGAGTGGCGATCTTTTGGGCTGTCGCCACTGGAAGATGATCCGCGAGTGCGCGGCATCAGCATCGTTCTTTCCACAATTGAATGATTTCAAATTCCGGCCAGGATAATCGCCAGCGCCGTGGCGTTGCCGTCTCGCGAATACAAGACCTAGATCAGCAGCAGGCCCTTCATGCTGGAATAGCCCTTTCGCCCGATGATGATGTGGTCATGCACGGAAATGCCCAGCCGCTTGGCGGCTTCGATGATCTCTTTCGTCATCTCGATATCGGCACGCGACGGCGTCGGGTCGCCGGAGGGGTGATTGTGGAACTTCCTCTCGCCGTAAGCTACCTTGTTGAAATTTAACGAAAAAGTGCCATCACTCCGGGAGCATTGGGAGCCGCTTCTGGGGGCGGTATTGGATGCATCTCCGTCACGAATCACGCTCACTCACCGCCGTTCATGCTGGATCGCTTTGATGCACGGCACGCCACTGTATTCTTTTGATCCCATGTCTCGAGTTCCTCAATTGGGTACAACACGGCTTTGCCAAGCTTGACGTACGCCGGTCCAATCCTCTTGGCTCGCCAATTTCGCAGCGTTCCAAGAGAGATGCTGCCGCGATAGCGTTCCGACACTTCCTCAGCTGTCAAAAACTTCTTGTTGTCCATCAGGCTCCCCAAATGTGCGACGTCGGAAGCATGTCAGCAGGCTAAGCACGCTCCCAAACCCTGAATCATGCAGTTCCGCGGCCATGAGTCGGTATGTGCACTGGAAATAAAAGCCCCTGAGCGAGGGAAGTAGAAGCAGGGGATATGCCTGGATAGAAATCGGATCAACTGCCAACAAAGTGTGCAAGGCCGGTCGACCCGGCCAGCCGGAAAATGAGGAGGGCTATCTCCGGCACCGTCGCCTCGACGCGTTCGTACTTGGGGTTGACGTGGGAGTCGACGAATTGGAATGAGGCGATCGAGATTTAAGGCTTTTCCAGACGCGTGTCGGCCGGCGCCCTCGCTGGGAGGTTGCCGAATGGCGCCGGCCAGACGGTCCTTTTCAGGTCCGCCACTCTCCAGACATAGCTGAGTCTTTCCGTAGCGTCAGGTGGTGGCGGACTACGCTTTGGCTTTCCGCTTCGCAGGTGCCTTCTTGGTTGCTGCGACGGGTTCAGCCTTGCGGCCAAGCCCGATCGACTTCGCCAGTTGCGAGCGCTGAGCCGCGTAATTCGGAGCTGTCATAGGGTAGTCGTGCGGCAAGTTCCATTTGGCGCGATAGGCATCCGGCGTCAGGCCGAATTCCGTGCTAAGATGGCGCTTCAGGGATTTGAATTTCTTGCCGTCTTCGAGGCAGATAATGAAGTCCGGCGTCACCGACCTCTTCGGGTTGACCGCGGGAGTTTGCGGTTCAACGACAGGCGGGATCGGCGTGCCGAGTCCGGACAGCGAAGCATGAACCGATGCTATCACGTCCGGCAAGCCAGGCACCGGCAATGGATTGTTGCTGACATATGCTGAGACAATATCGGCTGTTAACTCAGCGAGTTCGGCGGGGCGGGTGTCGGATTCGTTGGTCATTGATGGTCCTTTTGTCTGATTTATACCCTCTCTATGGGCTGATGATCAACGACGCAGCCGCCCTCCTAAGCCCCGGTCTATCGAACTGCAGTGGAGCGGACGCAGAATTCATTACGGACTTCGGACAACCCTTTGATGATAAATTTCAGAAGTATTCGCGACCGTAGACGAAAGAGGTTCGCGGAGCGAAGTTGCCTGCCCAGCATCCGGTTTGGCTGGGGTTCCTGGAAGCCTTTCGAACTTTCTGGGTGGCGCCTCAGCCCGAACTGCGGGTGCTTATGGACAAAGTGGGACATTAGATTCGGGTTTTGAATGATTTGGGGGGCTCAATTTCCGGGACGTGCACATTCCTAAAAGCGAGCATCTGCACGGACCCTCTAGTGTTATGTTCTGAACGGCAGCTTTGCGCTGCATCCACGAACCGCTACGCGGGAGGGTCGCCTGGTTCTTAGATGGCGCGGTTATGCGGACGTTCGCCACAGGCCGGGGCACACCCGATATGAAGTTCCAGTCAATCCGACTCGCGCAGAATAGCGTGGGGATGGTCGGCGCGCATCAGTGGTATTCGTTGAAGCGGGACACTGGCATGCCGTACTCAGCAATGCGGGCGTTGACCGGGTCAGTCAGTAAGGGGGGTCTGTAAACAAAAATACATAAGATCGTTCAGTGTCTTGGAAAAATCGCTGGTCAATGGAGTTGGTTGGAGTCATGGTAAGAAAACATGGGTTGCTAATTAACACTTGAAATATTGGGGGGCTGGAAATGGCTTGGAATAGACCTGCTTCGCTTTTGTCATTTGCAATAGCGCTTTTTTGTAGCGACATGACGTCGGCTCAGCAGTGCTTCACGCCGCCGGCAAGCAGGGCGCTGTCCCCAGAGCAGATGAGGACTGTGGTGTTCACGTCCGGCAAAGAGCCGGATGTGCTAGCCAAGTTTCCTTTGGACCGGACCCTCGACAATATTATCAGGACATCCAGGGTTGACGCTTCAGCTCCCGTATCTAAAGGCGAGCGTGAGGACCTGCTCAATTCGCTGCTCTCCGGCTTCAAGCAGAACACGTTGTTCAATCCAGGCAGCAAGTTGACGTTTCCAATCGCAGTTCGATCCAAAGAGGCCGCACTTACGGCTGCCAGTCTGCTCGATCCAAGCAGTGCGAATTTCATGACGCCGGTCGGGCTTTTCAACAGGCTTGACCTCGCCCCGGCAAGTTATGCCAATTGCGGTGAGTACCGGATCGTCTATGCGAAGAAGAGTTCATCTCCCACCGATCGCTTCTTCCTTATCTTTGAGGCCGCGCTTCCGAACGCTGATCCCCATGGATCGAAGGAAGGGTGTAAAGAAGTCGCAACGTTCTGGAATGGTCTGAGTGGTATGAGCGACCAAGACGCTGCGACCAAGCTCGCAGCGTTCTACTATGACGGCGGTGTGGTTGACGGTGGGACAGTAAAGTTTGAGCCGGTGGTGCACTACCAGCACTACGGCCTTCCTGACGGACAGGTGCGCGCCAACGCGTTCATACCCGACCCGCAGGCTTTCATTTGGCACCTCATGCAATGGGAAATTGCACCCAACGAGGCAGGGGTCCCAGTCTTCCGCAACACACCCGTCAACGAAACTCCGGTGCCGGCATTCTTCGGCGGGACCCCAGCAGCCGCCCTGCCGACTGAGACTTACAACCGGATTTCCGGGCAGTTTGGCAACGACTTCGTCAATCGGAACGTGTGGCAACTGATCAATACGGACCGCACTGCCTTACTGCAGTCATCGTCCGGAGAAACGCTGATCGACAACCTCGGCGTCGACATCGATGATCAGTACTATGCCGTCGAAAGCGCAGCAGCCGACAGCGACAATCCAGCAGTAAATGCAGCCAACACGCCCACAATCGCAGGGATTGCGCGCACCCTCGCGGACGCCAAGGTAGATCGATGCGGCGTCACCCCTGAGCAGGTTCTGAATCGCATGGGAGCAATGACTTGCGGCGGCTGCCACAACTTCTCCAATGGGGCAGAGATCGCCCCCGGGGTGAAATGGCCTGACTCGCTAGGGTTTGTGCAGATCAATGAAGGCGGTCAACTGTCGGACCTGCTCACCAAACACTTTTTGCCGGCGCGGTTCGACAATGTTCAGACGACAATTACCACCGCCGTCCTAGCTGCACTCGACGGGCCGAAAAACATTGGTTCCCAACGAACCACGCTCCATCAAATGCTCGATAGCCGAAAACAGACGGGCCAGGGCCTGCTGAAAGACGACAAAGCGGCCGATCTCGCGATAATCGCGCTCCTGGCCGATCAAGTAAGGCGCGCATCACAAGCAGAACCTGGCGCATTCACGACTTTCCGCAAGCCCGACTGACCGCGGGCAGAGGCCGTGGTGCTGGCAACGCACCGCCAGCGCTCGGTCAGGCGACAAATGGCCGAATGCTGTTCACCGAACGGACCGCCGGCGAGAATTTCAGCAATACGAGGTAACCTTGGGAGGCCCTTATTTTCTGAACCTTGGGACCAAAAAACATCAAGAGAAACAAGAAATGCTGATTTATGTTTCCACAACATGTTGGTGTTTGGGATGATAAGGATCCTCTTCCTTGCAGTGATGTGTTTGTGCATCGACAACGCCGCGATGGCGGCAGCGAACCATACAAATACGGCTGAGACCTCCGCTCCCTACATGAGCGAGCATCCACCTCGAAAACTTGTTCTAATCATCGGGAACTACAAATACCCCCATCTTGGCGATCTACCAGGTGTCGAGAGCGACATCACCAATGTCAAAGATAGGTTCGAGCAACTTGGGTTTGATCTTATTGACGTACATTCGAATGTCCGGACTTGGGATGAATTCGACCACGATATTTTGAAGCCGTTCAGGCACAAGATCGAACGTGACGACCTGGCGGTGGTGTACTTCTCGGGGCACGGTTTCTCTTACGGTGGCTACCAATATTTTGCCCCAAGCGATATGTCACTACCACTGATCAAAGGGAAGGTATCGACCACTGCCATTCCGGTAGAAGCCGTTATCGACGCTCTTGGCCGCGAAGGACCTGGGGCGGTGCTCTTGATTGTCGACGCCTGTCGGACGGTCGCCAATTTCAAGGTGGTCGACAAAGATGGCAACACGCTTCCCAAAGGCGAGGATCAAGATCAAAGGCCGCAGAGCACGACCAATTATGTGATGGCGTTGTCCGTGACCAACGGCAACCCTTCGGAGGGATCGTCAAATCCCAACGAGATGAGTACCTACACCAAGGCGCTCGTTGGGCGAATACTTGAAGAAAAAACATTCCACAGCATTCACCAGGATGTCGAAGGTGATGTTTTGGACGCCACCGATGACCATCAGGTTCCTATTCAGATACAATCTTCGAGAACTGACATTGTCTTGAAAATCACTGAAGATTGGCATGGTGCAGAGCGCGAGCTGTGGAGCAGCCTGCTTAAGGACGGCGACCGCACACGGATTAATCAGTTCGTCCGGAGGAAGACATTGAACCCCTATGTGCGGGACGCAAGAAAGTGGCTCGAAGATCATCCTCAGGATCAGAAGCCGGTCCCGCGGCTAACTGCGGTATCACCGCTTGGAGTTGACGCGGCATGGCGCCTTTCACAGAACGTAGAAGGCCTGTCCTCCGTTGTTTCCTTCCCGCCGTCGATGCCTTTCGAGCAGAGAAAAATGAGTGTGGAAGATATTGTAAAGCGATACGGAATTCAGCCCCGCACCGGACCCAGCCGACCGACGGCGGAGGCTCTGGCCAGCTGGTCTGAACAACTGACCCGATACGAGGGTCTCGCGTTCAATCAAACGTCCGCGGTCTACGCGGAGCCTCGTGACGACTCGGAACTTGTCGCACAAGCCGATCGCGGCAGTCCAGCTCCCTTCGATTCAGTCGCCTTGAATGAACCCGCTCGGACAAAGGTCGTCACCGATGTCGTCGCCAAGACGGTCTGCGTTCAAATTCTCACCCAGCAAGTCTGCAACGATGTTCCGGAACTGGTTTCAAAGGTCGAACCTGATCCGACGTGGATCCCACGGAGCTGGACGTCGATGGCAGTCGGCCCCGCCAAAATGGCTGGTTATGTTCCTATCGACGCCGACAACACCGCCTACGATGTCGATATCGGAAAACCCTTCAAGGAACTGACCGTCAAGCAAAGGGAAACCGCCCCAACTGGCCTGGTTGACCAGAAACCGATCCTGGAAAGTTTGCAGCAAGCCAAGACCGAGGGCAAATCGGTCTCGTGGGTATCCATCGCAGCTCCCGTCAGTAACGACGCCGACGGAGAGGCGGCCGACATCGGCTTCATGATCAGCAATGTATCATACCTGCTCAACAATAACGGCATATCCCGTGACCACATCACTTCAGTTATCGGCGATCCCGACGTGGGGAATGAGACGCTGCGTATCCGATTTTACGCACAATAATCAGAGGAGGGACGCATGAAATTCGCTGTTGCCGCCCTATCGTCGTTCATGTTGTTCCTATCGATCATGCCGCCGACTTTGTCGGCAGCGACGTTGGCGGAAAGCGTCGACCGGTCGGTTGGATCTCAGCCCTACAAAGACAAAGTCGAGGCTTACTTGAACAAAAAGCTGAACAAGATCGTTGGCGGCGTCCCGTCGGTTCTCGGCGAACTTCCCTGGCAGGTGTCGCTCGGAATATCGTGGATTGCATCACCAGCCGAAGCCCATTTCTGTGGCGGTTCAATCTTCAATGAAAAATGGATCATCACTGCGGCCCACTGCGTCGATGGCAACACGCCTGCCAGCATCATAGTCACGGCCGGAACCATTGATCTCACCCAGCCGGGACAGCGGCTGAACATCAACCGAATTATCGTCAAGGACGGCTATGTTACTCCTTCTGGCGGCTCGGACATAGCGCTGCTCGAATTGACAGATACTCTAAAGCTAGACGCGTCCACCGCGTCCCCGATCTCGGTTTTGACAGCCGCGGAGGAAACCACGGAATTGGCCGAGGGAGCCAGCTTAAAGACGTCCGGATTTGGCTATAAGGAGCAAGGCGGTCAAGTAAGCGCGATTTTGAACGTCGTAACCGTTCCGTTGGTTTCTTCCAATGTTTGCAATTCAACCCTGTCGTATGACGGGAAAATTGCTGGTGACATGATCTGTGCTGGCATTGCCGAAGGCGGCAAGGATAGCTGCCAGGGCGATAGCGGCGGTCCGTTGACCACAATGACTCCCACGCCGAGGCTTGCCGGTATCGTGAGTTGGGGTAAGGGATGCGCCCAACCATTGAAATATGGCGTCTATGCTCGCGTCGCCAGCTTCACCAGTTGGATTGACGCCTGCATTGCCGGAACCGCGGATTGCACCGAAAAATAGCCCTTGGGCTGACCGGCTCAACACCAGCGAAGGCAATCGGGCTGCGCCCCTGAAAGGTCGCGTTCGGATAAGCGACGAGCCGGGTGACGTTCTGAAACGGTGGCTGGCCGTGCTGGTCTGCTGGCAAGAGAGCTGGTTGTTGATCCGGTATATGTGGTTGCCAAGTGCGCCCAGACCTGTTGGCCGATTCTGCGACGTGATTGCCTCGTCTCAGCGAAGCCACAGCTCAAGGTCAACGGAATCCACAGCCGCTAGGGCGGCGCTGTCTTTCCCAGGGCAAGTGAGCGTGAGTTGAACAGAGATCGTGAGCGGAGCGTATGAAGGAGCCTCGCCTTCAGCGGTGTGCAATGCGGTTTCCGACGGGCTATACAGCGTTCGGACGAATTCGATGCTATCGGCCCCTCCTTGAAGGGGAGCGACCGTCGTTTGGCCTTCGACGGATCGAGCCAGTCCTAACTCAACTGTCGCTCTTGCGCCATTCGTCAGGGCCAGCTGGCCTCTGAAATCTGCCCGTGTGGCAGTCCAATCTGTTTTGGCCGGGATGTTCGCCTCAATTGATCCGACCAGAACGGCAGTAGCCGATTTTTTCCCGTTTCCCTCACACTGCGCGTCAAGTCCCTCGATTAGAATCGACAGCGATCGCCCATCAGGAGATTTGACTACAGAGGCAACGCGCGAATGAGCCGGAACGGCGGCCAATTGCGAGAATTCTTCCCATTGGATAGTGGCCGGCTGTGCCAGGTCCGCCATGCTCCCTCCACCTTATCCGCGCAAGACGACAGACACCGAGAATGTGAGTATTATATCTGCCTAGCACGACTTAGCACGACCGACGCGCCAAGCAAATGGAAATATCGCCTCGCGTTAAAATGCCAGCTATAACGAGATCGACTTCAGCATGGCACGAAATCATCTCCGCCCGAACCAATTCGCAGTAGCAGAAAGCTGGGGATAAAGAACCGCGCCTCAGGCCTTGAGTCCATTATTTCGGGATCATCTTTGCAGGAGGGGTGATTCTGATGTGGAAGCTATGGGTGGCCGCGTTTGCGGCCCTGTCTGGCTTTTGTTCGGCAGGCCTTTGCTCGCCGGGACGGTGACGCCGCGTCATTTTTGACCCCGATCATTTGGCCCGAATAGCGGTCACACACGAAAGGCCGGCCACGAATGCCGTCTCATTCATATTGCTGGCGTGACGCTAAGCGGCGCAGCCGTCAAATAGCAAAAGACCGCGATGACTGGTACCCCGCCACGACGCATGGGGCCAATCGACTTCCGATCCGCTAAAAACATCGATCTATTTGATAGCCCCTGTGCTAATAATAATTAATCCACCTAAACTTCTAAACTGTATTTTTTTGTCGCTAACGCTATAAATTGAAAAGCAGTGATAGTCGTCCTTGTGATTGTCATCTTTCAAATGCCGACAATAATTATCTCCATCTATATTCCACGTACCCCTGCATTAACAGCAGGCGTTCTCTTCCCCGACCTGTCCACGTACATTCCCTCCACTACGCGGAATTTTCCGGAGGTGAACCATTGCAATTCTCCGGAGAATCTATTTCCAAAGAAATTGCCCGTCACTTGCATTTTGTGGGAAATTAATAATATCCTAATTTCATCGCCTTTTAGTTTACCAGCAACAGCTTTTGCTTCATCGGCTATACCGATAACGACGCACATTCCTAATAGAATGCCAATTTTCGTCACTAACGTCACCGGATGTCTCCTTCAGCCGCTGCGGCGTTTCCGCCTCGTTGAGCGTGGTGAGTGCTTACTCAGTTTGATCGTCGAACAGAAACGGCAGAAAGCACATAGCCATTGGCCTGCCATAAATCTAGTGTACGAGCCTCAAAGGCCGTCTGTCTAGTGTCGTACCGATAGGGGTAGATCCGCAAAAATTCTAGCATATCCAGAGTGGTTTGGCCAAAGATACCTGAAGACAACTGCCGGAATGGCCGAGGAACTGTTGCTTACACGAACAGGTGGAACGTTTTTGCTCTACCTCGACGAGGTAATCGATGCACTCGAGCCGAACCTGCCCCGGAGACGACTCGGCCCTGATCTAAAGAATTCGTCGATCTGGGAAGCCGCGCGTCGCATGCCTCATGCGACATCGAGGGGTGGCAGCCGAACCCCACAATCGACCATCAGCGTCGCGGTTCGGCCGCGCTCGTCGAGAAGGGATTCAACTCGACAAGGTCGAGGCTGGAGACGAGGCCGCTGTCGGACAGGATCTCCATCACCAGATGTGCTTCGCGGAAGGTCGCGCCGCCGGGAACCTGGTGCCGACAGCCGGCGCGATCGACGGGTCGAGGAAGTCGACGTCGAGACTGACATGCAGCAGTCCGTCTTCAGCCGACACACGAGCCAGGAAGGCGCGAAGCGGCGGCGCGACGCCATGCTCCAGCCACTCTATCACGCCCGGTCTCCAGCAGACCGCAGTCGCCCATCGCGGGCCTCGGGATTTGAAACCCAGCCCGCTCAAGATGATCGCCGAAACCTGTATAAACCTTCTCAGAAGAGATGGTCACCTACACAGTTCGACATTGCGGGCTGAAGCAAATCCCTTGTGGATAAATTTAATCGTCAATGCGGATACGCAATCCGCCTACTAGAATTATCTAGCAATCGATTCGGGGGGGAAGGGATGCGACTCGGCAATCGTGTATTTGTCTGGTCTGCTTCAATATTGTTGTTCACAATCAGTTCCATGACCGCTTTCGGCCAAGAAAACGTGGTGCGTGACGTATCCCCCCCAGGCGCTGTTGGCCCGGTTTCTCCAGGAACAACTGTAGGGGAAATTCCACCAGCACCAGCGCCCGCACCATCCGATATCGAGAAGGAACTGACGGCTCTTATCGCCGACCTTGAGGCAAAGGGTGCCGACGGCATCAGCAGCACCAAGCTGATCAAGCTGATTGATCTCCTGCAGGGCCTCGCGAACAAGGCCGACCGGCCGGACCCGGATACTGACGAGATCAAGGCCTTCACCAAAAAGATCGTTGCGCTCAACACGAAGGATGGAGCCCGCCCTGGTGATGCCTATGCGGCCGCTTTGAGCGCGCTAGCGGATGAAGCCGACAGGTTCCTCATCAAACAGGACGCTGCGAACGCGCTCAAACGCCTGGTCGCGCAGGTCAAGGCTGCCGCCACGAATCCGAAGGATCCCAAAGCTGTCACGGAGCAGATATCGACACTAGTCGCGAACTCTCTGACCGCCTGGCAGAACGACCTCGTGAATAAAATCAAGATGCTTTCCGCAGCCATACTGGCTGAACTTGGCACCGAGAAGACCCTTGCGGCCAACCTCAAGATGCTTGCCAATGACGAAAAGGCCGGCGAAGTCATCAAGACACTCTCCACGACCATCATGCCAGTCGCCGTCGCCGCCGAAAGGCATGTGCATATCGTTTCCGCGATCTACGGCGACCGCCGCACAATCAACCAGGTTCTCGCCCGCGGCAAGAAGGCGGTGCCGGGTTCGCTCGACCGATGGTGCAATGCGACGGCCGTGATGCGCACGCAATGCGAGAACAAGCCTGATTGTAAGGCACCCGGGAACATGCCGGCCAGCCTTTGTGGCTATGATCCCGTTCCGTTCGTGTTGCCGCAGTACAAGGTCGCTGTCGTTTTCTATCGCTGCCTCGCATCCAACGTGGCCGAGAACTGGAGCGGGGTAACCGCCAACCTCGGCCGTGACAATGCGTTCGTGCCCGCCGACGAGCGCGCCAACTTTTCCGTATCGCTCGCGAACGAGAACCAGATTTTCTATTGCACGGCGCCCAAATGAGCGGCCGGAATGACTTGAAAAAGCGCCTGCCTGTCGCAGCATGGGCGATGGTGCTTCTTTCGTTCCCGGCAGGCTGCACCGTGGCCCAATCCTACAGAGTGTCGTTGGCACCAGGCGAAACGGCTCCGGGATTCGCCCGGTGCAGCACAGAAGCCGGCGCGTACTCGCTGTCGATGACGACATGGCAGTTCCAGATTTTCAGGTATGCCAATTCCCGGCCCTATCTGACCAACCTGAAACCGGTCTCGCATGCCGATTCACGGTTCACATATTGTCTTGACTACATGGCCAACGCGTTCGCCGACGATACGTTGGCGGTCGGGTACACAGCCGCTGCGGATGGAAACCGGACCTCCACCTCCGGGATGCTGAGCTACGTCGCATCCTATGCCGTCGACAAGTCGTCGGTCATCGTGCGCAAACTGATCAGGGCGATATTCGTCGTTCTTTCCGGGGATTCGGATTTCAATCCAAGGGAAGCGATACCGAGCGGCGCCACTCCGGAAAAACTGGGAGCATTTGAGGTAGATCCCCTCGATGCCGAGGAAATGGCCGCGCTCAATGTGCGGATCAAGTCGTTTGGCTTTTGCCTGGCGCTTGACGGCTATACCTACGACACGGACACCGTCCGGCCCCAGGCTTATTGCGACAATCCGCAGAAGATCCTCGGGCAATCCCCGTCGCCGGCGCTTGCCAAAGCGAGACAGAAGCGGTGGTTCAGGGAAAAACCCGACCGCGGTGGCATCTTGTATCGCCCCCGCATGCCCTACGGCCTGAGCGTCTACACGCGTGATGATCCCAACGGGCCTGGCCCTTGGGAATTGCGCGAGACGAAAACGGTCTACCTCGAAAACCTCTCGCCGATCGTTTCGCTGGACCTCAACCGGGTGGCGTTTGCCAAGACAAGGGTTGGCCTTGAATTCGACAATGGCGTGCTGAGGAACTTCTGCCTGGCTAGATCCGGCTCCGTCAGGGGCTTCATCGATATACCGCTGGAGATCGTCTACGGCGTCGTGGCGCTGCCAAGCAGCACCATCAAGGCCGAGATAAACCGGCAGAACCAATCGGCAGAGCTTGTCGACGCACAGACAAAGTTGCTGGCGGCGCAGCGCCAGTTCATCGCCTTCGAACAGTCGAAGGCCAACGCCAAACCCACGACAACTGATAAGGCGGCGATCGTGACCGGGAAGACAGGCTGCCCCAGCACCGGCTGCGTGAGGGATATGAAAGATGACTTCCCGGACAATTCCGGCGACGCCGCATTGCCCGCCGTTTGCAAGGACATAGACGGGAAGCTGGAACCATGAACCCGTCGGCGCGTGCGGTGTCAGTCACCAGGTGCCTGTGGACCGGCGGTCCAATGCTTTTGATGTCGCTGGTCTTGCAGGGCTGCCAGCCCGTGCTGACAACGACCTCCTTCGAGGACCCGGCTGCATCGAGTGATCGCGACACCGGGGTCACATGCCGAAACAGTGCCGGCGCATACGCCCTGCCGCGGCACGTCCTCAAATTCGACGTCACCAAGACCGAGCCCGATGCCACCAACGGCACTCCCGCTCGCTACGATATCGGCCCGATAACCGTCGTGGCTGAGCCGGATCCTGACCGCATCTACTGCCTCGATTTCATCGCTTCAGCCCTGGCGGAGGACAAGGTTCATGTCGAGCGCGAACCGGCCACCGACGAGGCCGGCAGCCTGCTGCTGCTTAAACAGATTTCAACATCGAACAATGATCAGACCCTCGACATCGCCAATCAGATCGTCGATGCGGCGGCCTCCGTGGCGGCTGCATCGATTGCCGGGAACAGAGGCGCGGTGGATGTCACCGCCGACAAGAAATATGTCATAGCGCGATACGAGGTTGATCCGTTCGATCACGCCGCAATGGTCAGAACCAATGCCGCGCTGGACAAGCTCGACCATTGCGTATTTTTAGATCCGATGAACGATCCCTATGTGCCGGACTGGGAAAACGAATTCTGTTCGGGATACCGGCCCGCGGCCGCCGAGCGTTTTCCCTACTATGGTCTTGAGATCATCGACAGCAAGCCGCCGCCCAGGTCCGCAGGCGCCAATGGAGTGCTCTACAAGCCGCTTCTGACCCACAAACTCGTCACTATGAAGCGCAACCACGATCCGGTTGGCGCCCCCTGGCAATTGTTCGGCTCGCAGCGCGTTGCCATGGCCAATGCTTCCCCTGCCTTCATGCTAGAGATCCAGCGTTCCGCCTTCGTGCAGCGGCAGATGACGATCGACTTCGACGCTGGCGTCCTGCGAGCCGTTAAGGTCGTCAAGCCGAGCGAAGCAGACGCGCTGGCAGGCTTTGTTCTGCGGACGGCGCAGGTCATCGTCTCGATCCCTGTCCGGGCCCTGGTGATTGGCCAAACCGATGCAAAAAACAGGACAGCGTTGATTGCAGCGCAAGCGCAGCTTCTGGAAACGATCCGTGCCTATAATGACGAGGTGGGCAAGCAAACCAAAGGAGACGACAAAACCACGGGTGGCGACAACAACAGCCAGCGCTCCACCGCAAGATCGGCGACCGCTGTGGCAACCACCGGGTCGTTATCGTATGACGCCTGCATCCAGAACTCGATCCTGATTAATCCGGACGAGGACCCCGCTGCCGTTTGCGCGGGGCTCGTGGCCAGCGGCGGACAATGATGGCAGCCCGCCTTCTTGCCGTCGCGGCGTTTGCAGTGCTGCTCTTGGCACTGGCGGTTCCTCGAGCGGTCGCCCGAGACTACAGCCTCGACGATGACTTTTTCATACGCCGTCAGCAAGGCGACGACCCGGACAATGGCGGCGTCACAAAGAACCAGGCCTTCAATCTTGAGGTTGGCATTAAGGTTATCGACGGAAATCCCGTCTTCCTGCCCGAGGTCGTAAAGATCGAATTGACAAGCGGCGGATTTTGCTCGGGCGTCGCCGTCGCCACCGACCGCGTGCTGACTGCCGGCCACTGCGGCTGCGCACCGCGCGACAGCTATGTTGTCCGCTTCCCGAACGAAATCGCGGACAACGGCCAGTACGGGTTTGGCAAACCATACCTGCTCGCGGCGGACCCTGTACTTTTTCCCCACTATGATTGCGGCACATTCTCCGCCCAACCCGGACGCGACCTGGCGATCCTCTACCTCGACAGGCCGAGCCCCGTCGATGTTCCACCGGTGGCGCCCATGGTCTATCCCTTCAAGGACACCGCGAAGCGTGCCTTCATCGCCGGCTATGGCAGAACCGAGCAAGGCGACTATCCACGGGGTTTGCTGGGTGCATTTTCAACACTGCAGGATCCCTTTTGCGTGCGGGGCAACGCCTTTGGTTCGGCATGCGCGATGTTTCGCGAATTTGTCCTGTCGGATCTGGTCAACGCCGCCGCACTTGGCACCGACACCTGCGATGGCGACAGCGGCGGGCCCGTGTACTGGTTCGGTGTGGTCAAGACGAAAGACGGCACCGAGGAGATACATCGTTTTCTGATCGGCATCACCTCACGCGCCTTGGCCGGTGTGCCGCAATTCGGCGCTACGGGCTGCGGCGGCGGCGGTATCTACACCGCCGTCGGCCAGGTCAATGTCCTGGTCTGGCTCAGCCAGAACGGTGCGCCGATGGAAGTCGGGATGAAGGCGCGGCGCTTCGCGAAAAGGACTATCCGCGAGTGGCCCAGGCCGCCACAGCAATAAGTGCCGGGGGTCGATCTGGTCGCGCCCGGGTCGTGCGGTTCACGTGCCGGTGCATCCTTCAAAGCATACTCACATCCCCCATACTAAAGGGGCGTGCAGGGACAAGTCATCCCGATGCTCCTGCATTTCGCCTTGAACGGCGCCTTTCAGGTCAGCGGGATCTTGCCTACGACGGATCCCTGTTTACTGCACTTTGGGGTTCAAGTTCAGTAGCCGTCGCAATTGCCGACGATCGGTGTTCGTGCCGCTCAGTTCACCGAAATTGACCACAGTCAGTTCAAAGAGATTTTCAGGTAGGACTTTGAAATCTCGTGCCGGTAAAACGGCTTGAGACTTCCATCAGTGTTTTCGTCGTACTCGGCCATACCTCCGGTGCAATGCTCTCCCAATCGACCAGAATTGCCTTCTTCTATTCTTCCACAGTCATAAACTCACTTCCTTATTCTTCGTGCAAAGTCGGCTTGCTGGGGAAAGACTGTATGTTGGACTTAAGCAAACGCAGCGCGTCAGAGCCGAACTTTTTCACGATGCCTTTCGACGATCTGTCCGTCACCCTCACTGGACATATGCTCACAGGTTGATGCAATGAAGGCGCCGGCATTCTCCTAAGGGCTCGATCCGATGGGGTCGCGGGCCCAACGAGCTGGGGGTGCCGTCCACACTTCTTACGCGGCCTGACGCCCGATCACTTCATGGAAGCAGCGGTTGTCAGCGTTGGTGGTGATAAGTTCACGGTATATAGAAGTCCGCGCTCCCAGGCTCCGTCGCTGGAGCAAATGACGGCGTCGCGCACACGATGCCTTAATGACGTCCGACTGAAGCACTTATTCCCAGACGAATCCTTGCGGCAAGGACGCGAGCGGCGTTCTCACGGCGGCCCCAGGACCTTGAGCGTCGCCGGAACCGCATAGCGGCTGCCGTCATAGCGCAGCCTGTAGGGCCGCTTCACGGACTTGCCGGGACGAGACTGGCACTCGCCATTCTTGTCGGGACGGGGTTCATCGGTATCCGCCTGCGCGACCACGGTGATGCCGTGATAACCGTGGTGTCTCGCCGGACTCATCGCCAGGCTGACCTTGCTCGAATGAAAGGATCCGGCGCAATTGGTATCGCCTTCGCCGCCGTTGCTGGACACGACGAGGCCGTCGAGCACCATCCGCAGGGCATCGCCGACGACCGCACTGACCGAATTCGGCGCCGATAGGCTTGACCGGATATCGTTGCCGAAGCCTGTGGCGGGGGCGGGACAGGTGCTGGTCCGCAATCGAGCAGCGGGAGTGAACAACCTCGACCTGCTGATCCGCCGCGGCGCACTTCCAGCCGAGGCGACGCCTCTTCCGCATGTATTGGGTGTCGAAGGTGCGGGCGAGATTGATGACGTTGGATCGGGCGTCGACAACCTCAATCCCGCCGACCATGTGATCTGGCTCGGCAGCCTGGGAGCAGGCGGTTACGGGCCATACACTGTCATCGACGCCGCTTATGTCGCGAAGATCGCGGATTCCATTTCGTTCGAGGTTGCCGCCGCCGCCCCCGTCGCTTACGCAACCGCCCGCAACAACTTATACACCTATGGAGTTCCCGGTCCCGGAGCCTGGATCCTGGTTCATTCGGCGGCGGGCGGCGTGGGCGTTGCCACGCTGCAGGTCGCCCGCAACGCCGGCTTCAGGACGATCGCGCTGACGACATCGACGAAGCTCGACTTTGTCCTGGCGCAAGGCGCAACCGTCGCAATCGACCGCGCTGCAAGTGACGTCGTCGAGCAGATACTGAGAGTGACAGGCGAAAAGGGCGTGGCTCTCAGCCTGAATTCGGTAGCCGGTCCCACAATCGTTCAGGATCTGAAGGTGCTCGGCAAGTTCGGCCAGATCATAAGCTTTGGTCATCTCGGCGGACCGCCGCAGGATTCCGCAAGCGATTTGCTCATGCTCCATTTCGACAAGAGCGTCGCAATCAGGGATTCCGACCTCTATACGCTTTGGGAAGCTGGCAGCATGCCTTCATCGCGGATGACCTGGGAGGCAGTGTGATCCACCCACAAATTCATGCCGTCGTTGCCGATTCGCAAGCAATTGACGCGCATGAAGTGCTGGAATCTGGACGCGCCAAAGGCAAGATTGTCCTTCGCCACGACGCCTGATCGAGACATCGAGGCGTCCGGTCAATGAGTATTCGGGTTCATCATGCACTGGGTGCAAAATGGGGAGTGATGGTCTCGGCCATCTCTCCCCGCGAATGCCGCCTGCGCAGAGCGGGACCGCACGCTTGCAAGAACGCCCATGACCATCATTTTGTGAACTGGTCCGATCTGCCCCGCTCGACGCCAAGCCGAGCTGCGCTCGCCGACATTCGCCCCCACCGAACCTGGTCGAGACCGAAACCGAGGGCCAGTTCTCGCTCATCTGGTCCCGCCGCCGCCGAGTGATCCGACTTGACCCGAGGCCCCGCCATAAGGCGGGGGCTTTGCCATCTTGTGATCCTACACTGCCTGGCACGTCCGCCAGGTCCAGCGCGCTAGGCTTTGGCTGGTGCCTTGCGCACCTTCTTCAGCGGCGACTTGACGGCTGCCGCAGTTGTTTTGGCTGTCGCCGCACGCACGGCCGGTTTGCGCTTTTCTGCCAGGGCAGGAGTGGACGCTGGCGCTTTGCGCCCGAGTCCAATTGATTTCGCTAGGGCCGACCGGGTCGCCGCATAGTTCGGCGCCACCATTGGGTAATCGGTCGGCAGGTTCCACTTCTGCCGATATTGGTCGGGGGTCAGGTTAAAGTGCTGAAGATGCCGCTTGAGCGATTTGAACTTTTTTCCGTCCTCCAGGCAGATGATGAAGTCCGGCGTCACTGACTTCTTGATCGATACTGCCGGTTCCTGCTTGACCACAGGTTCCGTCGCGAGCGTGCCGATACGTTTCAAAGCGGCATGGATATCGCCGATCAATTTCGGCAACTCGCCGACCGGCAATGGATTGTTCGACACATAGGCGGCGACAATGTCAGCCGCTATGGACACTGTATCCAGTTGGCCGTCTTGTGCGAGAGCAGTGGTCATCTAATTTCCTCTGATTGTATCGGACGAATTGAGCTACGTTTGACTTCCCCGTCCCGCAAACGAGGCAAAATAGTACATTTCTTTGTAAAATCCCCGGCTCTTGCACAGAATTATAAGAGGAGTAAGCTTCGCTTTCATCGTTCTGATCGACTGCGGATGCCCTTGTCGGTCCGTTCGAAACCCAGGAGCTTCTCCTCGCTTCCGCGCCATTGCCGCCTGTGCAGAGCAGGGCCGCAGGCTCGCAAAGCTGCCGACTGCAGCACAGGGGCCACCAATTTCCATCAGCTCCGCTCGACCGTGTATAATACCCACTCAGACTTAAGTGGCTGTTGGCTCGGTGTGACCAGGTGGACGGCTTCGGCTCGCCCTGTGTTCGGCGATCATCACTATGTTCGCCAGCCAATCTGCTCTTCACGCCGTTCACCATCGAACGCCTGCCTGCCTTTCGCAGCCCATAGGTCTCGCGCATGCTGACCTTCGTCGCTTTGCAGTTTGGCGGCAATCCAGAGCATCGCGCCGTAGATGGTAGCGCGATCGTCATTGCTCAGTTCGACGATGCCTGCCTTGACGACGAGCCCACCGAGCTCGATCAGACGTCGGGTACGCTGGCGACGTTCGACCTGCCAGGTGCTCATGTCATGCCGAGCCCGAGCCGCTTGCCGGCGATTGCGGGCTGCCCGGTTGCGCTGGAGCGCCGCGAGGGTTGCGCTCAGATGCCGGAGTAGTTCGCCGGGAGCCGCTCTCGAAAAACATCACCCCACGCTTGGCCCATGCCTCGCGCTTTGCGGTGTCTTTCGTCTCAGCGAGTGCGACCAGCGCGCCGGCAAGTTCGTCGGTGCTGAGCTGATCGGCGCCGGTGGCGATCACCAGTTCGCCGAGTTGTTGCACCTTTCGCGTCTTGAGTTCTCGCGCCTTGTCTTCCAGTGCTTTCAGTTCGGCGTCGAAGTCGCGTGGTTTGCGCATGGCTGTCTCCATCGATGTCGATGTGGCGATGATAGGCGAGCGCCTGCCGGAAGGCTTCAGGGTTGCCGAGACAGTCCGGGACGGGCTGGTCCATCCCGAGATTTTTTCGAGGGAGGGCGCGCTTATACGTCGTGCCGACGTGGGCTTTGACGTGCAAATGATCCTGTCGCGATGGCGATCTATCATCTTCACGTCAAGGTCATTGGCCGCAAGGCAGGCTCAAGTGCTGTGGCATCCGCCGCCTACCGCTCGGCATCGCGGTTGCGCGACGAACGGATCGAACGCAGCCATGACTTTTCAGCCAAGCGCGGCGTCGTCCATTCCGAGGTTCTGTTGCCGGAGAATGCACTGGGCGCCTGGAGCGACCGCGAACGGCTGTGGAACGATGTCGAAGCATTCGAAGTGCGCAGGGATGCCCAGCTTGCCCGGGAGGTGGAGTTCGCCCTCCCGCGCGAGCTGAGCCAGGAGCAAGGCATCGAACTGGCGCGCGACTTCGTGCAAGCCGAGTTTGTCAGCCGAGGCATGGTCGCCGATCTCAATGTGCATTGGGACAGGGCAGAGGATGGCAGTCCAAAACCGCATGCCCATGTCATGCTCACCATGCGGTCCGTGAATGAGAATGGTTTTGGCGCAAAGGTGCGCGACTGGAACCGCACCGAGATGGTCGAGCGTTGGCGCGAGCGATGGGCCGAGCTTGTCAATGAGCGCTTGGCAGAACTCGATATCGACGCCCGCATCGACCATCGCAGTCTGGAAGCGCAGGGCATTGCCCTGGAGCCGCAGACCCAGATCGGAGCACCGGCACAACGCATCGAGGGCGACGGCCTCGACGGTGCCGGCATTGAAGCGGATCGCGCCGAACTGCATCGCGAGATTGCGCGCGACAATGGCGCGCGGATTATTGCGGATCCATCCGTGGCGCTGGACGCCATCACGCACCAGCAATCGACCTTCACGCGCCGCGACATCGCGAAGTTTGCGCATCGGCACAGCGACGGAATTGGGCAGTTCAACGCCGTCGTGGGCGCCATCAGCAACGCGCCCGATCTGGTCGAACTCGGCAAGGACGGACGCGGCGAAGATCGCTTCACCACCCGGCAGATGATCGAGACCGAACAACGCCTGCATCGCGCGGCGGAACGCATGGTGGGGACGGAGCGTCACGCGGTGAGTGACGCTTACCGCGAGACAGCTATGGCGCGCGCCAAACAGCGCGGTCTTGTCCTGTCGGGCGAGCAGGCCGATGCATTGGATCACATCACCGATGGATGCGGTCTTGGTGTCGTTGTCGGTTTTGCCGGTACCGGCAAGAGCGCCATGCTGGGCGTTGCGCGCCAGGCATGGGCAGCAGCTGGCTATGAAGTTCGAGGGGCGGCACTCTCCGGCATTGCCGCCGAGAATCTCGAAGGCGGATCGGGCATCCCGTCGCGCACCATCGCCAGTATGGAACATGGTTGGGGACGGGGCCGCGATCTGCTCACCGCCCGTGATGTCCTGGTGATCGATGAAGCCGGCATGGTCGGCACGCGCCAGTTGGAGCGCGTGCTCTCCCATGCGGCGGACGTTGGCGCAAAAATCGTGCTGGTTGGTGATCCGCAGCAGCTGCAGGCGATCGAAGCGGGCGCTGCATTCCGGTCCATCCACGAGCGTCATGGCGGCGTTGAAATCGGCCAGGTGCGCCGGCAGCGCCAGGACTGGCAGCGTGAGGCAACGCGCGATCTGGCAACCGGCAGGATCGGCGCCGCGATCGACGTCTATGATGCGCGAGGCATGGTGCATCAAGCCGCAACGCGCGACGAGGCGCGCAGCGATCTGGTTGAGCGCTGGGATCGCGACAGGCAGGCGAAGCCTGAGGCAAGCCGGATCATTCTCACCCACACAAACGACGAGGTGCGCGCGCTCAACCAGGCAGCACGCGAGCGCATGCGCGCTGCCGGCGATCTCGGCGACGATGTTCAGGTGAATGTGGAGCGCGGTGCAAGGGCCTTTGCCGGCGGCGACCGTGTCATGTTCCTGCGCAACGAGCGCGGACTCGGCGTCAAGAACGGCACGCTCGGCATGATTGAAGAAGTCAGCACACAGAGCATGGCCGTGCGCACTGACGACGGCAGGTCGGTGCGCTTTGACCTGAAAAACTATGCCCTCATTGACCACGGCTATGCCGCTACCATCCACAAGGCTCAGGGCATGACAGTTGACCGCACCCATGTGCTTGCTACGCCAGGCATGGATGCACACGGCAGCTACGTCGCCCTGTCCCGCCATCGAGATGGCATGGATCTGCACTACGGCAGCGATGACTTTGCCACACGGGACCGGCTTGTCCGCACGCTGTCACGCGACCGCGCCAAGGACATGGCATCGGACTACGAGCAAGCCGATCCAACGCAGAGCTATGCCGAACGGCGCGGGATCACCTTCCGTCAGCGCGTGGTCGAGATCGTGCGCCGGATCGTTCCGGAGACGTTGCGCGACAGGATTGGCGCGCTGCTGGACGAGTTGCGCTCGCCCGGAGACGCCGAGCCCGGCCAGGAACGTGAGCGCAGGCCGGGAAGGGAAAATGTTGGAGCGCGGATTGGAGATGCAGGTGCTGCGCCGAGCAGACAAAATCTCGCCATGGGAGTGCAGCGCGACACGGATGCGCCGGTGGACGCGGAAGCAGCGTTGCGCAGCGCTCGCACCAAGGCGCTTGTGCGTCACGCGCGCGCTCTGGACGCTGTTATTGGCAGCGAGAATGTGGACGGGCAGCGCAGTCCGGAGCAGATGCGCGAATTGATGGATGCCCGCAGCGCCTTCGAGAAGGTTCGGCCGCATGGCTGGCGCGATGCCGAAGCGGCTTATATCAAGAACCCTGAGCTGGTTCGTGAAGCGGGCGCCGGCCGCGTCAACCGCATCGTTCTCGCACTTCAGCTTGAAACGGAAATCCGCACCGATCCGGGCCGCCGCGCCGACCGTTTCGTGGAAAACTGGCAAAAGCTCGATCGAACGAGCCAGCGCCAATACCAGGCCGGCGACATGTCCGGCTACAAATCAACCCGCTCGGCAATGTCCGATTTGGCCAAAAGCCTCGAACGCGATCCGCAGCTTGATTCCCTGCTGGCCAACCGCAAGCGCGATCTTGGCATCCACACCGATTCCGGCCGTCGCCTTGGCGCGGAACTCGCATTCAGCCATGGCATCGGCAGGGGACGCGGCATCGGGATCTGAACCCCGCCGATTTGCCGCCGTTTCCACGCCGCAGGCGGGTGAGGCGGCAAATCTGCTTGCGTTCGTCATTGGTTCGTTCTGTCTGTCCCAACAGATACCAGCGACAACCAGTGAAAAGCAGGCGTGCTATGTCGGAGCCGGATCGTATCATACGCCTCAAAACCGTCCTTACCCGGACCGGCCTGTCCCGCTCTACCATCTATCGCAAGATCTCCGAAGGGACGTTCCCGGCCCAGATCAAGATCAGCATCAACGGGGCGGGCTGGCATGAATCCGATGTTAATCGATGGGTCGAAAATCCAGTTGCATGGCGAACTGGGCATCAGTTCTGATTGCGAGACAAACGCACGCCTGGGCCGCCGCCATTCTCTGGAATGAACTCTATCCCGGCAGCTTCAAGCGCAGTTCTTATCTGATCTACAGTAGATTGCTTCAACGCCTCACCTCGCTCGAAGCGAACAATGGTCTGGGTGGAAACCCTAGCTTCCTTTGAGAGGTCCAAAACACCCCACCCCAATGCAGCCCGAGCCATGCGGCACTGCACCTGATTCATATAATCACCATATTATGGTGATTTTGGTTGCTTAGATAATGCACTGTGTGTAGTCTCGGTTTCACTTGGCGGCCGGATGGGTGATGCAACACCAATCCGGCCTGGCCACGCCAAAGCTGTTGAGGAGCTCGGATCATGGCTGATTCCGACAATAGCACGACTTTGCCTTCCGTCATCCGCAGGGAACTATTTCGCGCAACAACCGACCCTGCCGTCGCAGTGTGGCGCGAATGGCAAGCTGCTCATGAAGAGACCGATCGGTTGTGCCGCGAGCAGCAGCGTCTGGAGCGGAAACTCGTCGAAGAAGTCGGCTTTCCCAAAGTGATGATCCGATTGTCAGATGATAGGACCGCTACGCCGGCTTCACATGAGGCCCTTCGCGGTGTGCTCGGCGTCATGGAGACGGAGGTAGCTGCGAAGGTCGAGGCCGATTTGGCGGCTCATCAGGCGCGTTGGGACGCCTCTGACCGCGCGATTGGCTATTCTGCCACGTTGCGTGCTGAAAGTGAGGCAGCCGGTCAGGCGGAGACGTTGCTTGAGGCACTGTCAGAAACGCCAGCTATCTCCCTTGCCGGCGTCGCAGCGAAGCTCGATGCCATTCTCAGGGAAGGGCAGCCCTCGAAGGACGATGCCGAGTTTCCTTGGCCACAAATCCGCTCGGTCCTGGAGGACATTGGTCGGCTCGGTGAGTAGACACAGCCACGCTGATTGCACAGGCCGTTTCGAGCATTGGCAGCTCCCCTGTCATTCGGAAGGTTGGCGAGTCTCGTGAGGAAGCCTACCGCGACCAACTTTTCTACAAGGGAGTGATCCGATTGCTAAAGGCATTGGTGGAATCAACACGCCCCCGCGCCGTCCAGGCATGGCCAAAGTCTGAAACCGAGTGTAGCCCGCATCCCGCAGATCAGCACGTCGGCAGGCAGATCGCGATCGTTCGCGTGCAGTCGGACGTATCGCAAGCTCAGCTTGCGCGATCCATAGGGATCAGCTTCCAGCAGCTCCAAAAATACGAGAACGCGAGGAACCGCGTGAGCGCATCCATGCTTTACGAGATCGGCAGGTCGCTGGACATTCCTGTAAGTCGTTTTTTCGAAGGCCTGCCAGGAAATGACGAGACCAGCCGCAACGCTTCGCCTCTGCCGGTCGATGAGCGCATCGACTTTATCGCCAGCGCGGAAGGCCAGCGCCTCACCAAGGGGCTGATGCAGCTTCATCCAAGGGTGCGCGGTCGCGTGGCAGCCGTAATTGCCGCATTGGGGGAGCAATTGGCGGAGCTCGACGCGAATAGGGACATCAACGCGACCGACGAACCCACGCCTGCTAATCCCAAGACCGCTTGATAAGTGGTTGCGGCGGTTTCGTAGCAACCCGCGAGTTCGTCACTAGGTATTCAAAGCGGGGTTCCCATGCCCCAGCTTCGCACCGGCCATCTATTGCCGCCCTCCTTTTCCTCTACCGTGAAGTGAAAATCCCTGAGTCGTTTCGCCTCGAAGCGTGGCAGCATGTCGGAAAATTGCGCCCTGGTGACGTCAAGGGAGAGGCTCAGCGACGCCAACTGATCGGCTTCAAAAAGAGCGCCGGCGTCGGGATGCTCCGTCTTCATCGGAGTTGGGGCCATGATCATGACGACGCCAGGCCATCTGAATGCTGCATTCGGCATGATGAGCGAGGCGGCCAGTATGACATAGGTCAACTCGACGGATTGGCTGGGCGGTCCTGGCTGCACGACCTGGCCAAAATTGATGTTGGCTGAGCCGACGATCTCACCACGCCATTCGCCTGCAACAAGCGGCGGCAGCTGAAGACGGGGTTCGTTTTTTCGGACTGTCATTTCTAGGTTTTGCGTCAGGAAGCCGGCAACATCAACACCCGCGGCCTCAAGCCTACACTGGCTAGCCGCGACGACCGCGGCCCGGTCTGTGGGAATCTAATCGAGCCGTGTGTTGACCAAGAGGAAAACAGGAGGGCCACCATTCGCCAAGCTGCGATACGGTTCGAAAGGATGTCCGTTCTTCCAAAACCGGCTGAATTCCGGAGTCCGAGCCGATGTGGTCGCGTTGGTGAGGACTAAAAGGCAAGCAATTTTCAAAGGCTTTCTTGGCGCCTTGGTGACATATAGCGCGGAAGCGATCGAGCGGTAACTGGCCAAATACACAACGGTGCTAACAGCCGTCCTCGGTTTTGTTGTGAACCTCTGAAAGAGTTACTTCGAGACCAGATATAGTTGCCGGATCCACAGTGAGTTGTCCACCTTGGATCTGGTGATTTCCACCTCCATAGAAACATCCGCTTCTATCAATTGGCACCATAACCGACTGCAGTCTCGCGTCGTTATCCCCAACAAATGTCACGATCGCGTTCTGCGTTCCTGACCAGGTACCGCCTGACCAATAGAAGTCGATGTTATACACTCCGCCACCGGCCCCATTCGGGATAAGAGTTACCTTAATCCCATGCATCTTCCCCTCCCGCTCAACCGTGGGATGCGTGAGGGTTTTTGGTGCGGGCTTGGCCGGAGCAGGCGGCGCATCCACTTTGGGCTCGGCGTTTATAGGAGGTTTTACTACAGGCGACGGAGCCGGCGCTATATCGGCAGGTTCAGGGGAAACTGGCGATATCGGCCTCGGGGACATTGTGCTTCCCAGCAAGACCAGGACAACACCAATCGCCATAACTCCGAGCGCGGGAACGTCCAAAGTCAATTCTAAGCCTAGAAACTTGATGACGCTTGTTCCGGTTCCCGTAGGTGGACGAAAGGCCCAAATGCCAGCGCCAAAAAGAACAATTAACAGTCCGACAACGATGACCGTATTCGCCATGAGTGAATCCCCGCTTCTCCGGATTGTATGTTCACTATCAGATTGTTCAAGCTCCTTGAATGAACTTCGACAGCTATGCTGCTGGCAAATATCGATGAGGCTTGGCGCCAAGCCAACCCACGGCGTTTAAGATGTGAGGGCTGTTCTTCTCTAACAAGTCGACAAACTTCTCACCCTTTCCGCGTGGCTCAGAGCGCGACCCAGCCCGGTTCCGACCTCGTCCTTGTCTGCCTTTTCTTTAGCTGACTCCTTCGCGGCGTCGTCCTTGGCGCGTCCTATCAGAGTTGACCGCTGGAATTGCGCCACCATGGGTATGAGACGACCGGCTGCGGTGGTGTGAATGGAGCGACTGCCCTGCAGTTCGAGTCTTGTCCGGTGAAGTGGCGCGCCCGACCCATAATACCCATAATACCGGATCACCTGTTGTACTTAGGACGAAGGTCTCCCGCCATTTGTCCGAGGATGGACGCTACACTCGTCCCCGAAATGGTAGCAATACGGTTGCAATTCTCGCCACCTTGGGAAGGGTGTGCCTTCTACGTCCGCAACATCTTGATTTCAAGGAATTTTTTGGCGCACCCGACAGGATTCGAACCTGTGACCTCTGCCTTCGGAGGAAAATCGTCACGCAGCTTCCTTGAATGTGGCTTTACGCTTCTTCTTCACCAGGATATCGCGGATAAACTTGTCCCACCGCGCCATGGCGGCACGCTTTTCCGGCATGTAATTCCAGCGATCGTAGCTCTTGGAACTGACGTCCTGCAGAGTGTGGTTCTGTAATCGGTCTCGGATTTCTTTTGAGAGCCCAGCCTTGCCGGCAAGCGTCTTCCAGGTTCGCCTGAGATCGCGGTTTGTCACGACGGGGATGACCTCGCGATCGCGTTGGCGCCACATGAACGAATAGAGCGTGCCATGGCTGACCGGCTTGGACGGGTCGGTCGCGGATGGAAAAAACCAGCCGAATTCATTCGGCTTGATAGACCCGATAAGTTCCGCCGCCATCTTGGGCACGGGGATGGCGTGAGGCTTTCCATTCTTAGTCTTGGACCAATCGATAATGCGCTCGGCCGCATCCCATTGATCGACGTGTAGCCGAGCGATCTCCTCGACGCGCTGGCCGGTCAGCATAAGAATTCTTACGGCACGCGTGTAAGGGGGGTGGACCGGCGCATCGGGAGATTCGAGCCAACGATAGAGACGGATAAATTCCTCCTCGTCCAACCAGCGCGTTCCAACTTTTTTCGGTTCGGTTGGAATGCCCGCAGCTGGATTGTAGACGAGACGAAAGCGACGGACCGAGGTTGTGCGGTAGTCATGCTCGGATTTCAGCCCCCAACTGTATGCCGATCGAATATAGCTGCGAACATGATCGGCCATAGACCGTTTGCCTCGCTGATAAATCGGGCGAATGAGGTCCCTGATCTCGTCAGGCTCGATGTCGCGGGCAGGGCGGTTGCGACCGAGCGAATCGGCGATCTTATTCAAGCCCTTTTCGGCCTCCTTCCAAGACGGTTTTCCATCTGCCTTAAGCGACGCGACGTAAGCCTCGAACAGATCGGCGACCGTGCCGGGTCGTGTGTCGCCGGCTATCTTGATGCTGCGTCCCTTCTGAATCATGTCGGCGAAGTCGCGTCTGAAAATCTCGCGAGCCTGGCTGAGGCTCATTGACGGATACGAGCCGAGCTTTTTCTTGAGACGCTTTTGGTCTCGCCACTGCTGGGCCATCCAGTCCGCCGTTATGCGGGTCGGCATTGGCTTTATCACTAGAACGAGGCGGCCTGTTCCATGACCCTCGCCATCGACAAGGTTCTGCTGCTTACTGGTCTCCTCGACCTGCTTCAAAGCGTGGCGAATCTCTCCATCGGTAAGGCTTGGCACTGGGGTCTCCCGTAGGCTTTCGAATGGGATCGGCTGACGGGTAGTAGGGGTCTGTGCTTGGGTTCAAAACGGGCTTCGATCCCCCTAAAACCGACCCCAATATGCCACAATGTCCGACTCTGCGACAAGTCGAAAAAGCGATATGTATCAACGTGCTAAAGCGTTATCGAGCGTGATTGAAAAGGGCCGAGTGGGATGATTGTGGACCAGGATGATCGCGGTGGCCGACAGTTCGAGCGCGCGCTTGACCACTTCCCTAGGATAGACGGGCGTGTGGTCGACCGTGCCTGTCTGCTGCACCTCGTCTGATATCAGCGCGTTCTTCTTGTCGAGGAAAAGGATGCGGAACTGCTCGCGCGCCTCGAACGCCATGGCCGAGCGGCAATAGTCGAGGAGCTGCTGCCATGACGAGAGGATTTCGCGGCCCTGAACCTCGCCGCGCGCCATGCGCTGGGCGGTCGCCGCGATGACCTTCAGCTCGAGCGCCACGGTCGGGCCGATGCCCGTGACCTCCTGCAACAGGCCGACGGGCGCGCCGAGCACTTCGGCCAACGTGCCGAAGCGGGCCAGCAGCGCCTTCGCGACCGGCTTGGTGTCGGCGCGCGGGATCAGGCGGAAAAGCAGGAGTTCCAGCAGTTCATAGTCGGGCAAGGCATCCGGGCCGGCCGAGGCAAAGCGCTCGCGCAGACGATCACGGTGGCCGAGATAGTGAGGCTTTTCGGCGGGAGCCTGTCTGGCCTTCGTGGCTTGCCGCACTGGCACCTCGGAGAAGAAACTCCGCTCGTCGTCATCGCCCTGTGTCGCCATGTGCCGCCCATCCAGCCCGAGCAATGATCGCTGATCCCCGCGAAACACTAGGACGGCGGGCAGGGGCGGTCGAGGTCTTTTCGGCGGCAAGGAATAAGTAAGCCACCGACCTCGACGCAATGTTGCGGCAATGGGGGTCGCGCAAGCTCACGGCATCGCCATTGATGGCCCCGCATCGGAGAACCAAGATGCCCAGCCTCGTTCGTATCCTGCTGTCCGCCGGGCTGCTTCTGAGCTTCAGCCCTGCAATGGCTGCCCTGGTGATCGATGCCGTACCCGCCGGTAGCCGCTCTGATCAGAACCTCCCGATCCATTTCATCCAATACGATGATCCCTGCACAGACGGCCGTTACAGCGACGGCCAGCCGTTAACTGCCGGGAGCTCCTGCGCATGCTGGACAGCCGGGAGCGTTATCGGGAACGGCACGACAATTACCCGCGCGAATGCTACGATCCCTGCACCGATGGCAGGATCAGCGACGGCCGTCCGCGCAGTTGCCGGGAAATAATGCGCTGGCTAAGAGATCAGGACGAGACTGGCGGCCGCGCAAACACTGGAAATAGGCCGCTATTCAAGACCTCGCCACGGTGTCCTAAACCGGCAGGCCGGGGCGGTCGAGCTTTTTGGGCGACAGCGTGAAAATCTCGCAGCCGGTGTCGGTCACGCCGATCGTGTGCTCATACTGCGCCGACAGCGAGCGATCGCGCGTCACCGCCGTCCAGCCGTCCGACAGGACTTTCACATGCGGCCGGCCAAGATTGATCATCGGTTCGATGGTGAAGATCATGCCGGCGCGCATTTCCACGCCTTCATTGGCGCCGCCATAATGCAGGATGTTTGGGGCATCATGGAACAGCTGGCCGACGCCGTGGCCGCAGAAATCGCGCACCACGGAGCAGCGCTCCGCTTCGGCGTAGGTCTGGATGGCGGCGCCGATGGCGCCGGTGCGCGCGCCCGGCCTGACCGCGGCGATGCCGCGCATCAGGCACTCATGGGTGACCTCGAGCAGGCGTTCGGCGGCGCGCTTGATCGTGCCGACCGGATACATGCGCGAGGAATCGCCGTGCCAGCCATCGAGGATGTAGGTCACGTCGATGTTAACGATATCGCCATCCTTCAGCGGCTTGTTGTCGGGAATGCCGTGACAGACGACATGGTTGATCGAGGTGCAGGACGATTTCGTGTAACCGCGATAGTTGAGTGTGGCCGGCAGCGCGCCGTTGTCCATGCCGAACTCGAAGACGAAACGGTCGATCGTGTCCGTGGTGACGCCGGGACCGACCATTGGCACCAGCTCGTCCAGGCAGCGCGCGGTGAGGTCGCATGCCTTGCGCATGCCGGCAAAGCCTTCCTCGCCATAGAGGCGGATCTGGCCGGTGTTTCTGAGCGGTGCAGTGGCGGCGTCGAGATAGGTGACCATTTTGTCCATATAGAAGGTGGCGCGCGGCAGGAGTGAGGCGCGTAAGTGGCACCAGATTTGGCACTTGGGGGCGAAAGGTTCAAGGAAGAACTGCCTGATGCGGTCTCAGCCGCCCGGATATTCGCTTGCCGAGGCAATGCCTTTCCGGTTTTCGCGGCGTTGCTTTCCACTGCCGGGCCGCCTGGTGCCGGCAGGCTTTGCCTTTGCCGCTGCAGCAAAGCGGCGACTTTCCGCAGTGACGACACATTTCCGTGGCACAAAACGAACGAAGCAACTTTTGACGACGAACGGCGTTGCTTGGGCGATGCCGGTGCGGGAGATGTCGAATGGACAGATTGCAATTCGAGGTGCCGGTGCGCATCGCACCAGGCCCCGGCTTGCCCGTCGAGGAAATCTACAGCGTCGAGCAGGCGCTCGATTTTCTGCAGGATTGGCCGGCACGCCGGCAGGGGCCGGTGTATCAGAAAGCCTTCAATGCCTGTTTCGGTGCCACGGTGGATGTGGTCGAGACCGAAGACGCCTGCCGGGCGTTCATGGCGTTCTGCCGTGTCACCGGACTGATGGCTGGCGACATGATGGTGCCGCGCAAGCGCGGCGGCGAGGCGAGAGCACTGCCGGCCTGAGGGCCGCCGGGTGAACCAGTTCGGGTTCGAAAGTACATGACAATTCGCGTGCGCGACGCATCGGCCGGTCACCGTTAAGCTTCCGTTTCCACCTTCGCTGTTAGCCATTGCTTGTTCGGCAATGGTTGATTCGTTGCGTCAGTTTCATGGTTCGGAAGATGTACCCAGAAAAAGTCCGTGCGTTCCCGATCGATCGTCAGCTATTCTTGGTCAGGGAAGTTGCCGCCAAGCTCGGCAATCTGCATGGCGAGACCGCCACTTCGTTCTGGAAGGCAAAAGCGACGGAGTTGCTCGATCTCGTTGTCGGGACGGGCAGGGACAGAACGGCAGCCAGCGACGAAGTACGCAGGTTCTTCCTGGCCGTGCAAAGAGAATTGTTGGCTGAGTCGAACGGTGAGTCCGTGCCAGTTCTTTCCGCCTGAAGCGGCGGACGCCGATCAGACGATGGCATCTCCGATCAAACAATGGCACCCCTGATCGAAAATGAGCCTAAGTTTTTAGCCATTCGTTCATATATGCGTGCTTTCTAATTGATCATGGTATTCAACTGCTTCACCCGGATACGGCTGACGGCGGCTGGCATAGGTCGCAGCAGAGCCGCGAACGTCGCCACCATCTTTGCCCTCACGCTGCCGATCGTTGTCGGTGCGGCGGGTTTTGGCGTGGAAACCTCCTATTGGTACTATAACAGCTTGAGACTGCAGGCCACGGCGGATGCCGCGGCCTATGCCGGCGCGCTGGAGCAGATCTCGGGTTCCGACACGCCGACGATTGTCGCCGCAGCGACCCAGTCGGCCGCGACGAATGGGCTTGGCGCAGGCACGATCGTCGTCAATACGCCGCCTGCATCCGGACCGAACACGGCCAAGAAAGCGGTTGAAGTGATCGTCGGCCAAAAGCTCAATCGGATGTTCACCTCGATCTTCACTCAGACCCAGGTTCCAGAACAGGCGAGGGCCGTGGCCCTCATCACCAATGCTTCGAAGGCCTGCATGCTGGCGCTCGATCCGACCGCCTCGCAGGCTGCCCTGTTCTCAGGCAACACCAGCGTGAAGGTCACAGGCTGCTCGGTGATGGCCAATTCGATTGCCTCGGATGCCATCAAGCTTCAGGGATCGGCGGGTCTCCAGGCCGATTGTCTGATCACGGCGGGCGGCGTCTCTCTCAGCAATCCCGTCACCACCGTTTGCGCGGCCCCGATCACCCAGGCGCTGCCTGCCGCGGATCCATTTGCCGGCCTGCCGGCCCCGGCGGCCTCGAACCCCTGTCAGAACGCCAACAAATCAGCGCTGGGCCCGGGTACATATTGCAACGGACTGAGCTTGAGCGGCAGCGTGACGCTGCAGCCTGGCGTTTATGTTATCCAGGGTGGCGATTTCAAGGTGAACGCGAACGCCAACGTCGCCGGCGATGGCGTCCTTATCTACCTCGCCGGCGGATCGCGTGTGTCGATGAATGGCAACGCCACGGTGAATCTGAGCGCGGCGACGTCCGGCACTTACTCGGGCGTGCTGATGTATGGCGACAGAACGGCCATCGGCGGACAGAGCACCTTCAACGGCACGGCAACCTCGCTGCTGACAGGCGCGCTCTATTTTCCCAAGCAGCAGGTCAATTATCTCGGCAATTTCTCCGGCCAGAACGGATGCACTCAGGTTGTCGCAGACATGATCCAATGGTCCGGCAACTCGACCATCAATCAGGACTGCACAAGTCTCGGAATGCGCGACATTCCCGCCACGCAATCCGTAGCGCTGGTCGAGTAGCCTTCCATGGGACGACCATCAGTGCCGATCCTGAGCGATGACACCGGCGTCGCCGCGGTCGAGTTCGCAATGGTGCTCCCTTTCCTGTGCGTGGCGTTGCTTGGCATCCTGGACGGCTGGTCCTATGTGACCAGCTCGCTGTCGATGCGCGCCGGCGTAAAGACCGCCGCGAACCTGATCATGGCCGGGTCGACCAATGATACGGCGACCCAGGCCGTTGCCATTGCGAGCTGGGAAAAGCGGCCGGCGGACGGCCAGGTCGCCCTAAGCCGGATTTATATGTGCGGGACTACCGTGGTCGACGCGTCCACTTTGTGCAGCGGGCCGAAGGCGCCCTCGGTCTTTGTTCAAATCCAGGCATCTGCCACCTGGCAGCCGCCCGTCACCTTCGGCGTCTTTTCCGCCTCCAGTACCATCGGCCACCTGGAGGTGATCCGTGTTCGGTAATGCGAGGGGCTTCAGGGCCGATCGATCGGGCGGAGCCGCGCTCGAATTCGCGCTGATCGCACCGTTCCTCATCATGCTGCTATTCGGAATCTTCGCCTTCGGCTGGTCGATGAATTCGGCCTCAAGCGTTCGGTACACGCTGGAGGCGTCCGCACGGTCCCTGCAGCTTAACAACACGCTGACTCAGGCCGACATCCAGGCGATCGCGACGCAGAAACTGCTTGCGCTGGGTCTGAAGGATGTCAACGTCACGATCGCCATCGACCCCGTGAGCGGCGGCTTTCGCATGGCGCACCTGACCGCTGCCTATGCGTTCGTCATAGACTTCCCGTACTTCAGTGCCTTTCCGATCAATTATGCGACGACCGTTACCGTGCCGCTGGTCGGCAGCTAGACGTGGGCTGTCCCTGCCGTGTCGGCGAAGGACGTTTGGAACGGTTCCATTCCGCCCAGTAACAGGCTCTTTTGCCAGGGCGGGATTGCCGAAATTTTTACCCAAGATATCAAGAATCTTTAAACTCCTGCCCTTTACGAAAGCACGTATGGCCTCGTGGCGGAGCGGCTACGCTAGAGACTGCAAATCTCGGAAGCCTCGGTTCGATTCCGAGGCGAGGCCTCCAAAATCCCGATGCGGCTGGATTGTCGACCGGGACAGGATTGGAGCCCATCCCTGGTCCATTCCGCATTACGCTAAGCGGTTCCGCTTGGGTGCAAAAAGCTCTAACGGAACAGATATCTCGACACCTCGGGGTTGCCGCGGCGCCACATCACGTTATCGAGGAAGTAGTGGTGTACGTTGATGAAAATCAACACGATGAAGAAGAACAGCGACGATCCAAGGACCTCCCGGTCATAGGGGACAATGGCGGTCAGCGCGGTCGGAATCAGCCAGAAACCCAGACCGCCAAGGAGGAGGCCAGCACTGATGAACTCCAGGAGTCGCACTCTGTAGGCCGGACCAAGAATCGACAGGATTCTGGATTGCGGAATTTTTTCGGCATCGCGCGCATCACGCTCGACATTGCTCTGATAGCGCCAGACCACCGCCAGGTACTGCAAGGAATGGAGCGCCGGCACTACGAGCAGCCAGAGCGGATTTGTCCTTACGATCAGAATCCAAAGATATAGCGACGCGCTGTAGGCGATGATGCCGTTATATGGCAGGCTGCCGCCATTCCTGGTCCAGCGATTGATCAGCATCACAACCGTGGCAGCCGTGGAAGCGGCCGCGGCCGAGAGTGCAATCGCATTGAGCCATGCAGGGGTGGCAAACGTGTAATATTCCAGCCCCAGGTATTTTCCCTGGCTGACCGCCGTGTTCGTCTGAAGCCACGCGAACAGCCAAACGGCATAGCTGTTGACCAGCAGGATTTTCTTGTCCGGATCGGTGAAGAACCGGCGCTTCAGGACGGCATCCACCATCAACATGCCGTAGCCTTGCTTGACGTAGTGCCAACCCACGAAAAAGAACATCGCGTTGGTTGCATTCCCCAAGAGCCGGGCGTTAGCCGTTATCGAGCCATAAGCGAAAAATGCGCCCATGAGCAGGGGAACGACGATGCCGGCGAAAATGTAGCGGATCTGCAGGTTCCTGTCATACCCGTCGCCGCGCAGCTTCCGCCCAAAATTGCGGTAGAAGAGCTGGTAGGAGTGGGCGAAGTGCGGATAGTTGATCAGATAAGCCAGGAAAAGCATCGTCGCCGCAACGAGCCCTTCGTATCTCAGCGGCACGAAATACAGCATCGGCAAAATCAGGAATGCGCTGCCGCCAAGCATCAGAAAGTCCGCGAGCGGACCAAAGAGATATTTTGGAGGCGTTGCCGCAGGAGCGCGTGTATCCGCCGAAAGGTGAACTGCCATGTGAGCGCTCCCTTACGGTCCATTTAACCACCGGCCCGTTTGCTCGACAAGGTCGAGAATCCGAGCGGTCACCGCAACAGGCTTGAGCATCGGCCGCAACGGACGCCGTGATCCTCAAATTATCGATTCGGTGCCGCCTGCCAAATCTGCCGGGTATTCGCTGTGTAGAATCGGGAAGGAGAGACCGAGGTCTGAAAATTCTGGTACGCCCAAGGGGAATCGAACCCCTGTTACCGCCGTGAAAGGGCGGTGTCCTAACCGCTAGACGATGGGCGCGCTCAGACGAAGCGGCTTATACTGGCGTTGTGTGCAACCGGCAACCCGTTAGGTGCCGCCTTGGACAACTTTTTTCCGACCTGCCAAATCAGCGTTTTCGCGGGGGCGGAAGAGCTTGCGATTCGCGGTGACGTCAGGCGCCCCGGCATCCTCGGGTGTCCGCGATGGAGCTTCGCTCCTGCTCTGCCGGTGGATGACGAAGTCGGGGACTTCCGCTGGCAGGCTCCAGCCCGACAAATCGCCGCTAGCCGTCGTCACCGCCGCTGCGCCGGCGGCAGCGCCAGTTCCAGTCACGCTCGGGGCCGACGTCGACATGAACCGATTCGGTGTGGCAGTAGGTGCCGACGCCGCCGCGGCCGGGCATGGTCCTGATGTAATTCGCAAGCTCCCACTTGGAGACGCCGGGCACCTGGATGTCGGCGGCGGCGCAATACATGTGCAGCGAATTCTTGGCGCCGTTGGCGCGACGGTTGCGGGCCGGATCGCGATAGCCCGAGGTTACCATCATCTTGCGGCCGTAATGGCCTTCGATCGTCTTCAGCACGCGCACAAGGGACGGCTTCAGGCAAGCCACGTCGACGCTCTCATTCTGCTTCAAGAGACCGTTGGGCGCGAGCCGAGCCATGCCGGCGGCGGAGGCAACCTGATAGGAGCCGCCCGAGCCTTCGTCCTCGTTGAGGTCGACGTCGCTTTCATCGTCGAGGCCGGATTTGCGCTTGATCTCGAACAGGGCCGTCTGGCGCACGCCGGGCAAGGCGTCGCTGCCGGTGATGTGACCGGCATCGCCGCCAAGTGAAGCCAGTTGCAGTGGCTTCTGCGTGGAATCAGCAGAGGCCAAAGTGATGATCGGTTTTGCCGCGGGCGGAGCAGGCTTGGGCTGCACGGCAGGCTGTTCGCCCGATCGGGTGTTGACCAGCGGAGCAGGCGTGGCCGAAGCCGGGATGGCGCCAAACATCGACGCCAGGAAGCCTTTTTTCTTCGGCGCGTCGGCTTGCGGCGCCTCGCCGGCGGTCACGTACACCGGATTGTTCATCACCGGTGCCGCGGCTGGCGTCGGCGCGGTGGCGGCGGCATCGGCGGCGGCGATCTTCTGGGCGACCGCGTCTGTCTGCCGCGCCGTCTGTACCGGCTGCTGCAAGGACTGCGGTGTCTGTCCCGCGATCGTTTCCGCGCCGGCCGGTATGGTGAGCGGGAAAGTGGCCCCAGGCTTGGCAATCGGTACGTATGCAACCTTTTCGGGGAGTGCCGTGTCGCTTTCGCTCATCACGGTCGTCTGCTCTGTCGCCACTTGCGACGACGAATCAGCGGCGAGAGGCTTGCCCGCAGAGGCGGCGTGGAGGTCCGATTCGGAAGCATTATAGCCGGGCATTCCAACCGACATTGTCGGATCGCCAGCCGATGTGCAGGAGGCCAGAAGTATGGAGCAGAGCGCTGCCACAATGGCGCGGCGTTCTCCCTTTGCGAGGCTCCATCCTGCTGATTTCAAAGTCAAATTCCCCCTCGGTGTCCGATCGGTATATACCTGGCGCCGACTGGTATGTCCGCGTCAGGTGGACCTTTGTCTCCGATCCGGAAACGAGACCTGTGTCAAATCAGCAAGCCTGTAAGTATTTTTGCAGCGATTGCCGAATTGCGGCCGCTTGATGGTTGACGACACCATTTCGCCCGCTTTTGCGGGGGCGTCAACTCACCAGACATTACAGTCCGTTACACACGCACCTTGACATAGGTCCCGGGAGCATCGCCCAAGGTTTTCATATGCTTGCCGGGTTTGCGGGCAGGCACACGGGTGTTGTCCTTGGCCTCTATCCAGCCTTGCCAGTGCGGCCACCAGGATCCCGGATGGTCGGTGGCGGAGGCTATCCACTGGTCGAAGTCGCCCTTCGGCGGACCGCCGGTCCAGTACTGATATTTGTTGGATGCGGGCGGATTGACGACGCCAGCTATATGGCCCGATCCCGCCATCACGTACTCGACCGGGCCGCCGAAATATTTCGAGCCAAGGAAGACGGACAGAGCCGGCGCGATGTGATCTTCCCGGGAGGCGAGATTGTAGACCGGAATGGTGACATCGCCGAGCGAGATCGTGTGGCCCGCCAGTTCCATCGTGCCGCGCGAGAGGTTGTTCTCGAGATAGCAGTTGCGCAGGTAGAAGGAGTGGTTGGCCGCCGCCATGCGGGTCGAATCGGCGTTCCAGTAGAGCAGGTCGAAGGGCAAAGGGTCCTTGCCGCGCATGTAGTTGTTGACAACATAGGGCCAGATCAGGTCACCCGAGCGCAGCATGTTGAAGGCGGTCGCCATCTTGGTGCCGTCGAGATAGCCTTTTTCGTTCATCGACTTTTCCACCGCCGCGACCTGTTCCTCGTCGACGAACACTTTCAGATCGCCGGCATGGGTGAAGTCGACCTGTGTGGTGAAGAAGGTCGCCGACTTGATGCGGTCGTCGCCTTCCCCAGCCATCAGCGCCAAGGCCGCCGCCAGCAACGTGCCACCGACGCAGTAGCCTATAGCATTGACGTCGCGCTCGCCGGTCGCCTTCTCGATCGTGTCGAGGCCGTATTGCAGGCCTTCCCTGATATACGCTTCCCAGTTCTTGGCGCCGTGGCGTTCATCCGGATTGATCCAGGAGATGACGAAAACGGTGTGGCCTTGCTCGATCGCCCAGCGGATGAAGGATTTCTGCGGGTTGAGGTCGAGTATGTAGAACTTGTTGATCCAAGGCGGGCAGATCAGCAGCGGGCGCTTCAGCACCGTCTCGGTCGCCGCATCATACTGGATGATCTCGGCGACATCGCTGCGGCCGACCACCTTGCCGGGCGTGGTGGCGATGTTCCTGCCGATCTCGAAGGGTGAATAGTCAGCCTGACGCAGTTTGAGGTCGCCCTTGCCGGCGGCGATGTCCTCAGCCAGCATCTTCATGCCGCGCACCAGGTTTTCGCCGTTGGAGGCGACGGTTTCGCGAAACAGTTCGGGATTGGTCAGGATGAAATTGGACGGCGAGATGGCGTTGGATACTTGCTTGACGTAGAAGCTCGCCTTGTGGCGGGTATGCTCGTCCAGGCCTTCGGCATGGTCGACCAGTTCGGACGCCCAGCGCGAGGTGACCAGATAGGCCTGTTTCAAGAAGTCGAAGAAGGCGTTGCGGCCCCATTCCGGGTCCTGGAACCGCTTGTCGCCGCGCTCCGGCTTGACGGCATCGTCGGCGCCTTCGGCATTGGGGCTGACGCGCTGGATGGCGTTCGCCCAAACCGTCATGTAGCCGGCGAACAGCCGCGTCTGCGCTTCGAGCGCCCGCTGCGGATCGGCGAGCCAGTATTCGCTGAGCTTGGAGAAGGTCTTGACCATGTCGACCACCGGCTCGGCGACTTGGTCGCGCACCTCACCTTTTTCGCGCGGTTCGGCCCACGCGGAAGCCGCCTTGCCAGCCTGCTCGATCATCCGCGCCATGTTCAGCGCGAAGCGTTCCGGGTCCTTCACCAGATATTGCTCGACCGTCGAAGGTCCGCCATCTTCCGCTTTGCCCGAATCGGGTGTTTTGGACATGGTTCGCGGGGTTCCTCCGGAAGCGTTTTCTTGACATATTAACATGGGACATCCGACAGGGTCCAATCTCGCTCTACCCCGGCTGCCAAGGAAACAATATGACGATTAAGTTTGGCGAGACTGTTTTTTTCGGTGCCGGCCACTTTTGCCGCATCAGCGCGGCCCTCATGCTCCTGGCCGTTGCCGGATGCTCGAGCACGAATACCAGCGGTCCGGTGCCGATGGCCACCGACGCGGGCCCGAAGGACACCGGCACCTTTCCGAACCTCAACATCCCGCCGCAGGTGGCGGCGAAACAATTCACCGAGGCCGAGAAGAAAGCCAAGCTCGCCCAGTTGAAGGCCGACGAGAACGGGCAGGGCGCCAAGGGCGGCGGCGCGGCCGTCACCAACCAGGCGGCGCTGACCGATCTCGCCAAGAAACATGGTCCGCAGACCCTGAAGCAGATCGAAGGCAAATGCGACCCCGCCCTCGACCCTACCTGCAAATGAGTATATAGCGCGCGCCCAACGCTCCCTTGCTGTCTGGAACTGCCATGGAAGAATTTCACAAGGTCCGCCGGCTTCCGCCTTACGTGTTCGAGCAGGTCAACCGGCTCAAGGCGAGCGCCCGTTCGCGGGGCGCCGACATCGTCGACCTCGGCATGGGCAACCCGGACCTGCCGACGCCCAAGGCCATCGTCGACAAATTGTGCGAGGTCGTGCGCGATCCGCGCACGCACCGCTATTCCTCGTCGCGCGGGATTCCCGGTTTGCGCCGCGCCCAGGCAAACTACTATGCCCGCCGCTTCGGCGTGAAGCTCAACCCCGACACCCAGGTGGTGGCCACGCTCGGTTCGAAGGAAGGCTTCGCCAACATGGCGCAGGCGATCACCGCGCCCGGCGACGTGATCCTGTGCCCCAACCCGACCTATCCGATCCATGCCTTCGGCTTCATCATGTCGGGTGGGGTCATCCGCTCGCTGCAAGTCGAGCCCGATGACGGCTTCATTCCGGCGCTCGAGCGCGGCGTCCGCCATTCGATCCCGAAGCCGCTGGCGCTGATCCTCAACTATCCATCGAATCCGACGGCACTGGTCGCCTCGCTCGATTTCTACAAGGACGTGGTGGCCTTCGCCAAGAAGAACGACATCATCATCCTGTCCGACCTCGCCTATTCGGAAATCTACTTCGACGGCAATCCGCCGCCTTCCGTGCTGCAGGTGCCGGGCGCCATCGACGTCTGCGTCGAGTTCACCTCGATGTCGAAGACCTTCTCCATGCCCGGCTGGCGCATGGGCTTCGCCGTCGGAAACGAACGGCTGATCTCGGCGCTGACCCGGGTCAAATCCTATCTCGACTACGGTGCCTTCACGCCGATCCAGGTGGCGGCGGCGCACGCGCTCAATGGCGACGGCGCCGATATCGCCGAGGTGCGCGACATCTATCACAAACGCCGCGACGTGATGGTCGATGCGTTCGGCCGCGCGGGATGGACCATTCCGGCCCCCGCGGCCTCGATGTTTGCCTGGGCGCCGATCCCTGAGCCGTTCCGTCATCTGGGCTCGCTCGAATTCTCCAAGCTGCTCATCGAGCACGCCGATGTGGCGGTGGCGCCCGGTGTCGGCTTCGGCGAACATGGCGACGATTTCGTGCGCGTAGCACTGGTCGAGAACGAACACCGGATTCGCCAGGCGGCACGCAACATCAAGCGCTTCCTGTCGGCCAGCGCCAAGCAGCCCAACAATGTGGTGCCGCTGTCCGCCCACCGGTAAATACAAATTCGATCTTATTTGAGGGGCGTCGCCTTCCATGGCTGAAGCACTGCGTGTTGGAATTGCTGGACTTGGCACGGTCGGTGCATCGGTGGCGCGCGTGTTGCGCGACAAGGCGGCGGAACTGACCCGCCAATGCGGGCGCGACATCATCGTGTCGGCGATTTCCGCACGCGACCGGAAACGCGAGCGTGGCATCGATCTGAGCTCCGCGAATTGGTTCGACGATCCGGTCAAGATGGCGCAGACCGCCGAGATCGACGTGTTCGTCGAGCTGATCGGCGGCGATGAGGGGTCGGCGCGCGCCTCGGTGAAGGCCGCGCTCGAAGCCGGCCGCCATGTCGTCACCGCCAACAAGGCGCTGCTTGCCAAGCATGGCGTGGCGCTTGCCGAAATCGCCGAGAAGAAGGGCGTGCTGCTCAATTACGAGGCCGCGGTGGCAGGCGGCATCCCGGTCATCAAGACGATGCGCGAGGCGATGGCCGGCAATTCCGTCACTCGTGTCTTCGGCATCCTCAACGGCACCTGCAACTATATCCTGACCCGCATGGAGGCCGAGGGCGTTTCCTTCGACGTCGTGCTGAAGGACGCGCAGCGGCTGGGTTATGCCGAAGCCGACCCGACCTTCGACATCGAGGGCCATGACACCGCGCACAAGCTGTCGATCCTGACCAGCCTTGCCTTCGGCACCAAAATCGCCGCCAACGACATCTACATGGAAGGCATTTCTAACATTACCCAGGCCGACATCCGTGCCGCCGGCGATCTCGGCTACCGGATCAAGCTGCTCGGTGTCGCCCAGCGCACCGAAAGCGGCATCGAGCAGCGTGTGCACCCAACCATGGTGCCGACTGCTTCGGTCATCGCGCAGGTGCATGGTGTCACCAACGCGGTGGCGATCGAGACCGATATCCTGGGCGAGTTGCTGCTCTCGGGCCCCGGCGCCGGCGGCAATGCCACCGCCTCGGCGGTCATCGGCGACATCGCCGACATCGCCAAGAGCCGGCCCGGCTTCCAGCATGGTCCCGTCTTCGGCCGGCCGGCGAAGGAGCTGAGACCGTATAAGAAGGCGCAGATGCGCAGCCATGCCGGCGGCTACTTCATCCGGCTGACCGTGCACGACCGCATCGGCGTGTTCGCGGCGATCGCCAAGCGCATGGCCGACAACGATATTTCGCTGGAATCGATTGTCCAGCATGCGGTCAGCGGCGAGGCGGCGGCGCAGAAGACGGTGATCCTCGTTACCCACGAGACCACCGAGGCCGCCGTGCGCAAGGCTGTCGACGGCATCACCAAGGACGGACATCTGACCGACAAGCCACAGGTCATCCGCATCGAGCGGGCAGGGTAGCAGGCAGCCTCGTTGCCGTGGGCATAACCATCGGCGGTGTATCTCGGTTCGGTGAGGACATCCAGCTGCCGCCGGAACGAATTGGCGTCGGTACCGTTCTCTTGGTCAGCAACCAAGGGAGCCGCTTCATGGCCGATACCAACAAATCCGACGCCCCTGACATCGGCGACATCCAGAAGACGCTGGAAAAGCAGATCGCCGACCTGCGCAAGGAGATCACCAAGATCAACAAGAGCATTTCGCAGCGCAGCGCGGAAATGCTCGATGATGCCAGTGAGCAAGCATCGGATTTCTACGATATTGCCGCTTCTCGCGCCTCGCGGACAGCGCAGCAGTTGCGCAGCCAGGCCCAGTCCGTTTCGGAAGTCGCGCGTGAAAATCCGGGCACGACGACCGCCGTGGTTGGCGTGATCGGCCTGCTCGGGTTTCTGGCCGGGATTGCCGTCGGCCAGTCGATGAACGACACCTCGCGCCGCTGGTATTGACCGCGCCGATATTGAGCCGGCAATGCCGGCTCATTTCTCCGTTTCAGCAAGTCATTTAGGGAGGGCACTATGGCTTCGTCCGTGTTAATCGGCATCCTGATCACATTTCTCGTCATCATTCTCGTTCTCTACCTGGTGCAGCGGCTGCCGCTTGATGCCAGGATGAGGCAGATCGTCCAGGTCATCGTCATCATCATCGGCATTATTTCGCTGCTCAAATACCTCGCGGTTTTCTAGGACCACGAAGACGGCAATTTCTGTTTCGTGCCGGCTCGGTTCATCTCAAACCGGGCCGGCATTGTTTTCAAAAATTCGGTTCAATCGATTGATATTGCTATCCTTTCGATAAACCATCCGGCAGGTCTTGCCGTTGTCATGGTCGTTTGACAAAACAAGCACGCCTCTGGCGGGAGGCGGCATCAAACGAGGATTTGCCGAATGAATGTGGCCCAGAACATCGTCGCCGGCCTTGACCGGATACTCACCATGGAACTGGTGCGCGTCACCGAACGGGCCGCGGTCGCGGCCGCCAGGCTGCGCGGCCGCGGCGACGAAAAGGCTGCCGACCAGGTCGCCGTCGATGCCATGCGTGAGGAGCTCAACCGCCTCGCGATCAAGGGCACGGTGGTGATCGGCGAGGGCGAGCGGGACGAGGCGCCGATGCTCTATATCGGCGAGGAGGTCGGGACCGGCAAAGGGCCCGCGGTCGATATCGCGCTTGATCCGCTCGAAGGCACGACGATCTGCGCCAAGAACCTGCCGAACGCGCTCGCCGTGATCGCGATCGCCGAGAAGGGCAGCCTGCTGTTCGCGCCCGACGTCTACATGGACAAGATCGCGGTCGGTCCCGGTTACGCCGACGGGGTCATCGATATCGACGCCTCGCCGGCCGAAAACGTCGCCAGCCTTGCGCGAGCGAAGGGCGTTGCTGTGTCCGACATCACGGCCTGCATTCTCGACCGTCCGCGCCACGCCAAGCTGATCGATGCCGTGCGCGCCACGGGCGCCGCGATCCGGCTGATCGGCGACGGCGACGTCGCCGGCGTCATCCACACCACGGACGCGGAAGAAACCGGCATCGATATCTATCTCGGCACCGGGGGCGCGCCGGAAGGCGTGCTGGCCGCGGCGGCGTTGCGCTGCACCGGCGGCCAGATGCAAGGCAGGCTGATCCTCGATACGCCGGAAAAGGTCGCACGTGCCGCAAAGATGGGCATTTCCAATCCGAAGCGGATCTATCAAGCGGAAGACATGGCGCGCGGCGACGTGCTGTTCGCGGCCACCGGTGTCACCGATGGCAACATGCTGGCTGGCGTCAAGTTCGGCCGCACATACATCACCACCCACACGATCGTGCTGCGATCGTCATCGCGGACCGTGCGCGAGATCAAGGCCAGGCACCAGGATATGGATAAGTTCTAGACCCGCTTGCGAAGCCGGGCCGCAGTTGTTAGCCATCTGGCTGCCTCCGATGGCGGCAAGGGTTTAACGATGACACCGCCCGACCGGCATGCGGCCTCTGATGTCTCGGGCGGCCAGCGAACGGTGGGTGCACGGCTGAAAGGCGGAAAGCGTAGTTTTTCTTGAAGTCTCCCGCGGCGTTTGGCTTATCCTGCCGCCAACCATGAGTTGGCAAAGCGCATGATGGGCGAAAGGCGCCTCTTCCTCGATGTCAGGCAGTCGGCAACCGGTCTCTCCTGGGAGCACCGGCTGACCGAACGGCAGGACATGATCGCGCTCGCCATCGCGCAGGGTCATGGCGTGCCCGACATCGTCGCGCGCGTTCTTGCCGGACGCGGCGTGGCCGCCGATGAGACCGAGCGGTTTCTCGACCCGACGATCCGCGACCTGTTGCCGAACCCGGCCTCGCTGACCGATATGGACAAGGCCGCCATCCGCATCGCCGCCGCCGTCATGGCGCGGGAGAAAATTGCGATCTTCGGCGATTACGACGTCGATGGCGCGGCCTCGTCGGCCTTGCTGAAGCGGTTTCTCACGCATTTCTCGGTGCCGTCGGAAATCTATATCCCGGATCGTATTTTCGAGGGCTACGGTCCCAATCCCGATGCCATGCGCGAACTGGTATCGCGCGGCGCGACGCTGATCGTCACAGTCGATTGCGGCACCAACAGCGCCGTTTCGATCGACGCGGCCAATGCCGCCGGCGCCGATGTCGTGGTGCTCGACCACCACCAGGTCGGCGGCGTCTTGCCTGCGGCAATTGCCGTCGTCAATCCAAATCGCGACGACGACCTTTCCGGACAGGGCCATCTCTGTGCCGCCGGTGTCGTGTTCCTCGCCTTGGTACACACCGCAAAGGTGCTGCGTGGCCTGAGCGATGTCACGCCGCCCGACCTGCTTTCCCTGCTCGATCTCGTGGCGCTTGCCACCGTCTGCGACGTGGTGCCGCTCACGGGCGTCAATCGCGCCTTCGTCGTCAAGGGTTTGCAAGTGGCGCGGCAGCAGAAGAATGAAGGCATGGCCGCGCTGGCACGGGTGTCACGCGTTGGCGAGCCGATCAGCACCTTCCATCTCGCCTACCTGATCGGTCCGCGTATCAATGCCGGTGGGCGCATAGGCGATGCAGCACTCGGCAGCCGGCTGCTTGCAACGGACGATCCGGTCGAGGCGCAGACCATCGCCGAGACGCTCGACCGGCTGAACCAGGAGCGGCAGTTGATGGAGCAGGAGATGCTCGCCGCCGCGCGCGCCGAGGCCGATGCCGAGCTCGCGGGCGGCAGCGGCCCGGCGATCGTCGTCACCGCCAGCAACAGCTGGCACCCCGGCATCGTAGGCCTGCTTGCCTCACGACTGAAGGATCACGCACGGCGGCCGGCCTTTGCCATCGCCTTCAACGCCAACGGCACCGGCACGGGCTCGGGCCGTTCGGTGTCGGGTTTCGACCTTGGCCGGCTGGTGCGCGAAGCCGCCAATGCCGGGCTCATCGTCAAGGGCGGCGGCCATGGCATGGCTGCCGGCATCACCGTCGAGCGGGCAAGACTGGGTGAGCTCAGGGCCTTCTTCGAGGAGCGGGCAGCCGCCGACGTTTTCAGGTTGCAGGATGAGGAAAGCCTGGCGATAGACGGCGCGCTTGCCGCCGAAGGCGCGACGCTCGGCCTGCTCGATGCGTTGGAAAAGGCGGGGCCCTTCGGTGCCGGGCATGTCGCGCCTGTTTTCGTGCTGCCGCGCCATCGGCTGGCCGACATCAGGCCGGTCGGCACCAACCATATTCGCGCCGATTTACAGTCGGAGAGCGGCGGCCGCATCCAGGCGATCGCCTTTCGCGCCGTCGATACGGTGCTTGGCGAGTTCCTGTCCAAGAACCGCGGCAAGACGGTGCATGTCGCCGGCTCGCTGTCGGGCAATTACTGGAACGGCAACCGTACGGTGCAGTTTCGCATCATCGACGCCGCGCGGGCGTAGGGCGCGCCGGAAACCCGCGCAATTCAGCCGGCCGGCGCATAACGCAGCAACGTCACGCCCTGGGGGAGACTTTGCGTGCCGAGCGGGGTCAGCGCCAGCGACAGGCCGGATTGAAAATATGGCTTGCCGCCACCCAGCACCACGGGATGCATATAGAGCCGGTATTCGTCGATGAGGCCGGCTCGTGCCAGAGAGGCGGCAAGATCGGCGCCGCCAAGGATGACGAGGCCATCGGCCTGCGCCTTGAGAGATCGTACCGCATCCTCCGCATCGCCATCCATCAGCCGGGCATTGAGCCCGACTTGCCGAAGCGTGGTCGAGAAGACGATCTTCGGCGTTTCGCGCCATGGGCAAAATTCCGCTCGACCTCGGTGGCGCCGGTCTCGCGTTCAGGGCTGTCCCAGAAGCGCATGGTTTCGTACATGCGCCGTCCGGCGAGCACGGCGGAAGCCTGCCTCATCATGTCGTTGAAGTGCTGGTGCAGTTCCGCCTCGGGCACTGGCAAGCCGATGTCCCCGTTCGATCGGGCGATATAGCCGTCCAACGACGTCAGCATGGAATAGACAATCCTGGCCATCGGCACCTCCGCCTCGATCGACGCAGATCACCATAACCAATTGCGTTTTGCAATCAGTTTGTCCTGAGGCCAATACAACTTGAGGAACGGTCTAGGCGAGAACCGTCTGCAGCCGCGTCAGTTCGCCGATCTGCGCCATCGTCGCCTGGTAGCCGAGCTGGATCGCCTCGTCGGCCCGGTGGAATTCGGTAAGGCCGATATGGCTGAGCTTGGGTTGCAGCGACATGTCAGGCGGATCGCCGGCAAGTCTCGCCCGTGAAATACGGTCCTGGATGATGTTGAAGGCTTCGACCATCACGCCGGTGATGCCCAAACGCGTCTGGTGCGATTGGTGTTGGGCGTCGACCTGGCCGGGCCTTGGCGCATCCTTTTCGATAACCAGCTCGCCAGCGCTGTGCTTGATCACGGCGGCGCGGCCGAACAGGTCGTAGTGGAGGTTGACCGCCACGACGAGCGGCTGCTCGTAGGCGCGGCAGACCGAAACGGGCACCGGGTTGACCAGCGCTCCGTCCACCAGCACGCGGCCGTTGCAATCGACAGGCTCGAACACGCCAGGCAGCGCGTAGGACGCGCGCATGGCGGTGATCAGCGATCCGCTCGACAGCCAGATCTCGTGGCCGGTGCGGATTTCCGACGCGACGCAGACAAATGGCTTGGGCAGATCGTCGAAGCGGATGCCGGCCACGTGCTCGCGCAGGCGCGCGTCCAGCTTCATCCCGCCGAAGAGGCCGCTGCCGCGCAGGTTGAGATCGAGCAGGCCGAAGATACGTCGTCTGGTGAGGCTGCGGGCGAACTCTTCCAGCTCATCCAGTTTGCCGGCCAGATAACAGCCTCCGACCAGGGCGCCGATCGAGGTGCCAGCGATCATCGAGACTTCGATGCCGGCTTCATCGAGCGCGCGCAGCACGCCGATATGAGCCCAGCCTCTGGCGCAACCGCCACCGAGCGCGAGCGAAATACCTGTTTTTTTGGGGGAGGTTGTTTCGGATGCGCCGCCTGCCGAGGACAGGCCGTTGGCCTCCCTGACATCTGGTCTGTTACGCAATGACGCCCATTCGAGCATCATGATCTCCCTTGTCCCAGGCTAGTATACGGACGGGCCGTATCGAAATGATGAATCTATGTGGTCGGTGTCAGGCAGAAGGTTCAAGCTGATGGCTTCCGATACGTGTTTTCCGCATCGAACAGCGGCTTGCTGCCGTCGTCGGCAAGCGTCCCCTTGCCGTCGATCAGCCCCACCGTCCGATAAAAGCATGAACGCCGGCCGGTGTGACAGGTTGCGTCGTGGCCCAACACTTTCACGCGAAGCCACACCGCATCCTGGTCACAATCCGTGAGCATCTCGACAACATGCTGGAAATTGCCCGAGGTTTCGCCCTTCTTCCAGAGCCTGTTGCGCGAGCGCGACCAGTAGTGGGCAATGCCTGTTTCCAGCGTCAGAGCCAGCGCCCGTGCATTCATATGCGCGACCATCAGCAGCATGCCGTCGGCGGCATCGGTGACGACGACGGTGACAAGACCGGCGGCATCAAAGCGCGGCGAAAACACCGCGCCTTCCTCCAAGGCTTTCTTGTCCGAGGGAGCTTCCGGAAATTCCAGTGCCGACATTGCCGGTCTATCTTCCTGTTGACCGCGACGTCGGCAAAGGGCTTACGCCCTGCCGCCGCGCACCATGGTGACAAAACGAACCTGCTCTTCGGGCGTATCCTTGAAGACGCCTGTGAAGGTGGAGGTCAGCGTGGTGGAACCTTGCTTGCGGATGCCGCGCATGGCCATGCACATGTGCTCGGCCTCGATCATGACGGCAACGCCGCGCGGGTTGAGCACGTCTTGGATGACGCCGGCAATCTGGGCGGTCAGGGCTTCCTGTGTCTGCAGCCGATGGGCAAAGATATCGACGACGCGCGCGATCTTGGACAGGCCGACGACCTTGCCATCGGGCAGGTAGCCGACATGCGCCTTGCCGATGATCGGCACCATGTGATGTTCGCAATGCGAATGGAACTGGATGTCCTTGACGATGACCAGGTCATCGTAGCCGGCGACCTCCTCGAAAGTACGGCCAAGCTCCTCGGCCGGGCACATGTCGTAGCCGCCGAACATTTCGCGATAGGCCTTGGTCACGCGCTTGGGCGTGTCGATCAAACCCTCGCGATCCGGATTGTCGCCGGTCCAGCGCAGCAAGGTGCGTACGGCGGCCTCGACTTCGGCCTCGCTCGGGCGGTCGGTGACCGGCTTTTCCATATAGGCGGACTGGGGCATTAGTTTCTTGATGACGGCATCCATAAAAGGCGTCTCCCGTAGTTCCTCTCTGAGGAGGAACGAGTTGAACGGACCACGACCTTTCGGTGTCGGAAACTCGCCCCGTTTCCAGCCCCGTAAGCGGCGTGAACTTCCCGGCAAGGACAGTGGCGTTCGCCGCCTTGTCGATACCGGACTGCCAGCATTATATATGGTCGTGCCGAGCGAATGAAAGACGCAACAACGGCAATCGCTGTTCGCTTGGCGGCGACGGATTGGAAAATAATGATCAACGACGTCTACAACGCGAAAATTCTCGGTTTTGCCGGAAATATTGCCCGCATCGGCCGGCTCGATCATCCCGACGCGACTGCGAAGGCGCATTCCAAGCTGTGCGGGTCGACCGTTACCGTCGACCTCAAGATGGAGGACGGCGTGGTCACCGACTTCGCCCACGACGTGAAGGCCTGTGCGCTCGGCCAGGCATCGTCCTCGATCATGGCGCAACATGTCGTCGGCGCCAGCGCCGAGGAATTGCGCGCGGTGCGCGAGACCATGCTGAAGATGCTGAAGGAGAACGGCGCGCCGCCGGAAGGCCGCTTCGCCGACCTCGGCTATCTGGAGCCGGTGCGCGACTACAAGGCGCGTCATGCGTCGACCATGCTGACTTTCGACGCCGTGGTCGACGCCATCGGCCAGATCGAGAAGAAGCGCGCCGACGAAGCGGCCTGAGAGTGGTCTTCGAGCTTACGGTGAGCGGATCCCGCCAGAGCGGTCGTTCATGCCATGGCTTTGTGTTCGCCGGTACTCTTGCCGCTTCACTTGTGTCGGCCGGTGGCTCAAGCGGGGCGGAACCAGCAGTCCAGCGCGATATCGGCGACTATCTCATGAGGGCCGTCCAGCCCTATTGGAACGTGCCCGCAAATGCCACAAGTACTGCACGCGTCCGGATCAGCCTGAACAAGGACGGATCGCTCGCCGGCCCGCCAAAAATCGTCGGCCCCGTGACATCGGCAAGGCATAAGGTTGCCGAAGCCGCCATTCGCGCGATCACGCGTTGCGCGCCGTTTCCCGGGCTGGCGTCCTACGGCGCCGACTATGATTTGTGGCGCGACATCGTCGTCACATTCTACCCAGCAGTCGACCCGGCGGCGGGACATCCGTCCATGGACATCAACGACCTCGATAAACTTCTCGGAAAATACAAGAAGGTAAAGTAGCCGGCTCCGGCCAGCGCACGGCTCAGGCCGGAGCTTTCAGCGCTCGCCTGCTTTCGCTGAATTCGCTTCTTAGCCAGTCGGCGAAGGCCGCGGCCGGTTCGGAGAGACTGTGCAAACTCCTGGCCACCAGCCAATAGGCCCCGGATGCGACATCGATGTCGAACGGTTTGACCAGTGCCCCGGTCTCCAATTCTTCTCCAATCTGCAGGAGATCGCCGAGCGCCACGCCGTGGCCGAGCAGCGCGGCCTGCTTGGAGAGTGAGGCGTCCGCAAGCATCGGCCCGCGCGTGGGCATGGCGTTGGCGGGTACGCCCGCCGCCTCGAACCAGCGCGTCCAACCCTGGCGGTTTTCCTCGTGCAAAAGCGTGAAGCGAGCAAGATCGGCCGGCTTATCGAGGGCTGGGCTCGATGAAAGCAGCGCCGGCGACAGAACCGGCGAATCGACTGTCGAGGCCAGCCGCTCGGCTTCGCTGCGGGGCCATGACGTCGCGTTCGAGCTGAAACGTAAGGCAAGTTCGGGCTGGTCGCTGCGGAACTCGATCAGCCTTGGGTCCACTTCGAGGGAGACGTCGATATCGGGCCGCAACTGGCGAAACCGGTTGAGCCGGGGTACCAGCCAGACGGATGCAATCGACGGCTCGACGCTGACACGAACCACGGCCTGCGCGGGAACCGCGACCAGTTCCGAGAGTAGTTTGTCGATGTCGTCGAAACTTTTGACCAGTTGAGCAAGCAGCCGACGGCCTGCATCCGTCAGTTCGACGCGGCGATGGTGCCGTTCGAAAAGCGGTTGGCGCAGGAAGGTTTCGAGTTCGCGGATCTGCCGGCTGATCGCCGCCTGCGAGACGAAAAGCTCCTCGGCGGCGTTGCTGAAGCTCAAATGCCGCCCCGCCGCCTCGAAGCTCCTCAACGCCGTAAGGGGCAAGCGTCCACGCTTCATTTCGCATAACCCAAGATTATCCGAAACGGAAATTATACTCGTTTGAAGGCGAAGGCCAGCGGCGGTCTAATCGTCTTCAAGGAGATGCCGCCATGATGCAGTTGCTTGAGATCCTTGGCGACGTCATACGGATCGCGACGTTTCAATGGCGCGACGAAAGACGCGCTACAAGGCATCACGAAGAATGGTCTCATCCTGGCCGCTGGGCGCCGCCAGCCGACCGACGGCCATTTCGCCGTTCCCGCCCGTGACCGCACGGCGATCGGGATTGCGTTCTCCGGTGCAAGCGCACATCTATCAGCTGGAAAACGCGGAGATCGCAGTGGGCGACCAGCACAGGCATGCGCATACAGCCGGAGCGTCGAGGCGCGGCCGCAACTGGCCCGGCCCCTGGCGCAAGACGCCGGGCCGCTTGCTCGGCACCTCGGTCGTGCGGTTTTACCAGCTGACGCTGTCCGGCTTTGTCGGCAATTCCTGCCGCCATCTGCCGACCTGTTCAGAATACGCGCATGAGGCGATCGCCCGCCATGGCCTTTGGGCCGGCGGCTGGATGGGGTTGTTCCGCGTGCTGCGCTGCGGCCCATTCGGCACGCATGGCATCGATCTGGTTCCGGAAGCGCTGGCGGACCGTTACGTCTGGTTCATGCCCTGGCGTTATTGGCGGGTCGGCCGCAAGCGCGGCGAAGCGCAGGGCTAGGGTGGCTGGTCACGCCGCGCTGTTTACGCTCCGGTAGGGTTAACGCAAGCCTGCACAACAACTGCGCATTTGAGACAAAATCGAGACAAGAGACCCCGCTAAGCCCGCTCGCGAACCCCCTTCTGGAGCGAGCAGAAAATGCGCAATGTCGATCGTCTTCCCTTTATCATGGCTGGTGTCCTGTTCCTGCTCGCCTGGCTGCTGGGATTTCCGATGCGCGCGCAGTCCGCGCCGCTAGCGGATGTGCAGTGCACGCTGATCGCCGATGCCCAGAGCGGCAAGACGCTTTACCAGGACGGTACCTGCGACCAGCGCTTCAGCCCGGCCTCGACGTTCAAGGTGCCGCTTTCGCTGATCGGCTACGACGCAGGCATCCTTGCCGATGAACATACCCCGGCATGGGACTACAAGCCTGAGTTCAACGCGGTGAAACGCGACCAGAAAACCGTCGATCCGACGATCTGGGAACGCGATTCCATCATCTGGTTCTCGCGCGAGATCACCCGCAAGCTCGGAACTCAGAAATTTGCCGGCTACGTATCGAAGTTCAACTATGGCAATGGTGACGTTTCCGGCAATCCTGGCAAGGATGACGGGCTCACCCATTCCTGGGTCAACTCCTCGCTTAAGATCACGCCAGTCGAACAGGTTGCCTTCCTGCGGCAACTGCTCGCCGGCACAATGCCGGTGTCGGCCAAGGCGCATGAAATGACACGCGCCATCATGCCGAACTTCAAGGCTGGGGACTGGGCCGTTCAGGGCAAGACCGGCACGACCAGGCTGGGCGCGGGCGGCAAGGACAAGCGCTCGCTCGGATGGTTTGTCGGCTGGGCTGGGAAAGACGGCCGCCAGATCGTGTTCGCCCGGCTCGTCGTCGATACGAAACGCACCGACATGCCGAAGGGGTTGGCGACACGGGCCGCGTTCCTGAAGGACCTGCCACGGCTGATTAAGTGAGCCGGGCTTTACGGCGGCGGCATCTGCTCATAAAAGACTGCCGCCGCCGGACGCATCCGGCACCCTGGCAGGTCGCAGCCCCGAACCGCTGATGATCTGCATTTACCACCCGCGCTCGTTTGCGGGACTGGATAGGAGAACCATATGCTGAATTCCGTTTCCTTGACATTTCCCGATGGCTCCGTGCGCGACTACGACGCGGCGATGACCGGTGCGGGTCTCGCCGAATCGATCTCGAAGTCGCTGGCCAAGAAGGCCGTGGCCTATGCCATCGATGGCACCGTGCGCGATCTCTCGGACCCGCTCGGAAAATCCGGCAAGGTGGAGATCATCACCCGCGAAGATCCGCGCGCGCTGGAACTCATCCGCCATGACACCGCGCATGTGCTGGCGGAAGCCGTGCAGGAGATATGGCCGGGAACGCAGGTGACCATCGGACCGGTGATCGAGAACGGATTTTATTACGACTTTGCCCGCAACGAGCCGTTCACCCCGGACGATTTCCCGGTGATCGAGAAGAAGATGCGCGAGATCATCGCGCGCAACAAGCCGTTCACCAAGGAGGTCTGGTCGCGCGACAAGGCAAAAAAGGTCTTTGCCGACAAGGGCGAGCGCTACAAGCTCGAGCTGATCGATGCCATTCCCGAGGACCAGGATCTCAAGATCTATGCGCAGGGCGACTGGTTCGATCTCTGCCGCGGTCCGCACATGGCCTCGACCGGCCAGATCGGCAACGCCTTCAAGTTGATGAAGGTGGCCGGTGCCTATTGGCGCGGCGATTCCAACAATCCGATGCTGACGCGCATCTACGGCACGGCCTGGGCCGACCAGGCGCAGCTCGAAGCCTACCAAACGATGCTGGAAGAGGCCGAGAAGCGCGACCACCGCAAGCTCGGCCGCGAAATGGACCTTTTCCATTTCCAGGAAGAGGGGCCCGGCGTGGTCTTCTGGCACGCCAAGGGCTGGAAGATGTTCCAGAACCTGGTGAACTACATGCGGCGCCGGCTCGACGAGCAGGGCTACCAGGAGGTCAACGCCCCGCAGGTGCTCGACAAGAGCCTGTGGGAGACGTCGGGCCACTGGGGCTGGTACCGCGACGCCATGTTCAAGGTGACGGTCGCCGGCGATGAAACCGACGATGACCGCATCTTTGCGCTGAAGCCGATGAACTGCCCGGGCCACGTGCAGATTTTCAAGCATGGGCTGAAATCCTATCGCGATCTGCCGGTGAAGCTGGCGGAGTTCGGTAATGTGCATCGTTACGAGCCGTCGGGCGCGCTGCACGGGCTGATGCGCGTGCGCGGCTTCACGCAAGACGATGCGCATATCTTCTGCACCGAGGAACAGCTGGCGGCCGAGTGCCTGCGCATCAATGACCTGATCCTGTCGACCTATGCCGATTTCGGTTTCGACGAAATCAGCGTCAAACTGTCGACACGGCCCGAAAAGCGTGTCGGCACGGACGAGGCCTGGGATCATGCCGAGGCGATCATGGGCGGCGTGCTGGAGACGATCAGGACAAGGTCCGGCAACCGGATCAAGACCTCGATCAATCCGGGTGAGGGCGCCTTCTACGGGCCGAAGTTCGAATATGTGTTGAAGGATGCCATCGGCCGCGAATGGCAATGCGGGACGACGCAGGTCGACTTCAACCTGCCGGAGCGTTTTGGCGCTTTCTACATCGGCTCGGATTCGGAGAAGAAGCAGCCGGTCATGGTGCACCGCGCCATATGCGGTTCGATGGAGCGTTTCCTCGGCATCCTGATCGAGAACTATTCCGGCCATTTCCCGCTATGGTTCGCTCCGCTGCAGGTGGTGGTGGCGACGATCACTTCGGACGCCGACAGCTATGCGACCGAGGTCGTGGCAAAGCTGAAGACCGCCGGGCTGTTGGCGGAAGCCGATCTGCGCAACGAGAAGATCAACTACAAAGTCCGTGAGCACAGCCTGGCCAAGGTGCCGGTCATCCTCGTCTGCGGCAAGCGCGAGGCGGAGGAGCAGACGGTCAACATCCGCCGGCTCGGCTCGCGCGATCAGGAATCGCTTGGTCTTGCCGAAGCAATCGAACGGCTGACCGAAGAGGCGATTACACCTGACCGCCGACGCAAGCGCGCTGCTTGAATCGGAGTGTTTTTCGATCGAATGGCGGTGGAGCGATCCACCGCCATTTTCATATCCCTGTCACGGCAACGTTGTAACGAGCCCCTATGCTCAAGCTGAAATCGCGCGAACGACCGTTCCCAGAGCTTTCCTACGCCAATCCGCACCAGCCGGCGCTGGCGCGCTGGTTCATCCATTCGGTCGAAGGCCTGTCGGGCCGCGATCGCTTTGCCGCGCTTTATGATTTCTGGCGCCGCCAGGTGGTGCCGACGGGCGAGCGTGTGTTCAGCCGCATGCTGGACCTCATTGACGTGGGCGTCCGAATTCCCGACCAATGGCCGCCCGAGCAATTGCCCGACACGCCACTGGTAATCGTCGCCAACCATCCCTTCGGCATCGGCGACGGCATTGCCGTGCTATCGCTGGCAGAGCAACTCGGCCGGCCTTTCCGGGTGATGATCCACAAGGACCTGCTCAGGATCCGCGAGATGGAGCCCTATTCGCTGCCGATCGACTTTTCCGAGACCAAGGACGCGGTGAAGAACAACATGGCGGTGCGCCATGAGGCGGTCCGGCTGCTCAGGGAAGGTGTCACCATTGTGGTGTTTCCGGCCGGCGGCGTGGCCACTGCGCCCAAGGGTTTTGGCCGCGCGCGCGACCTGCCGTGGAAGATGTTTCCGGCCCGTCTCGTCCAGGAGGCCAAGGCATCGGTCATCCCGATGCATTTCTCCGGCCAGAACGGCAGGCTTTTCCATCTCGTCAGCGGGCCGATGAACATGGCAGAGCGCGACGGGCGTGTGGCCAAATTCGTCGGCAAGGCCTCGCTGACCTTGCGCACCTCGCTGCTCATTCGTGAATTCGCGCGGCTGTCCGGCAGGGCGATCGACGTGCGCGTTGGCAACGTGCTGAGCTGGAGCGAACTGGAGCCGTTGCGCGACCGCAAAACATTGCTCGACCGTCTCTATCGCGGTGTATTCGATCTGGCGCCGAGCCTGCCGCGCCGTCGCATTCCGTTCCTCCCGGCGCGAACCAAGCTCGCCGCCTGAAGGCTAATCGGCGCCTTCCTCGGGATCCATCGCCGCTGCTTCGGTGGCGAGAACCTCGATTTCCTGGTTCTGCCCGCCAACGACCGTGAAATCCTTCTGGTAGATGCGGTCGCGGTTCTTGGCGATGATGGTGTAGTCGCCTTCGGCCAGCACCATCGAGGCGAAGGCGCCGACGGTTTCCTTGATCGGATCGCCGGATTCGTTGAGCAGCGACCACGAGGTGTCGGCAATCGCTTCGCCGCCCGTCTCGCGTACCAGCTTCATGGTGATTTCAGCGGCGTGATGCTCGACGGTGGCTTCCGTCAGCTTGCCCGCCTCGACGCGGATGTCGGATCGGATGACGGCGTTGACCGCGCCGTAAGTCGAGACGACATGATAGATGCCGGCATTGAGCCGCACGACGCTGTTGGGTTCGACATCGGGAATGATCAGCGCGCGGTCGCCATTGGCCTCGGCGGTGCCCTCATAGATCGAAAAGCGCAGTTTCTTCGGCGGTATGCGCACGCCGCCGGACAGAACCGCGTCCAGCTTCAGGCCGCCGGCATCGAGCACGAGGCTTTCTCGCTTGGCTTCCTTGCCGACGGTGATGCGCTTGGTGGCGCCGGCGCGGCCATAGGAAGCGTGGACCAGGTAACTGCCGGGCTCGAGCTGGAAGACGGCGCTGCCGCCATGGGAGGAGGCGACCATCGGCAATTTGCCGTTCACCGCTTCGGGCTTGAAGACACGCCAGACGAGTCCACGGGTGATGTCGGTGCCCTTGTCGGTCAACTGGGCCGAGAGCGTGATGGCGCCACCGCCGCCAAGCGCCAGCGGGGTCTCGCTCTTCGGCGTTGCATAGCTCGAAATTCCGGGAAGTTTCAGGTCGCCGACGCCGTCCTTTTCCTGCGCGACAGCCATGGAGACCGGCAGCAGGAACAGCGCGGCGCAGAGCCGAACCAGGAAAAGACGCAGTCGCCCCTCAAACATGCCTTGCGTTGAAGCCCATGGCGGTGGCAATTTCAAGGCTTAAGAGTCCGATCCGGGACTCCTCAGCCCGGCGTTTGCGCGCCTTTGCCCGAGCCGCCCGAATTCCCGATGGTGCGCTTCAGCTCAAAACAGAGTGTTTCAGGAGACTTGCGCCCATGGCGTCGCCGATCATCGACTTTCTATTGACCCGAAATTCAGCGCCGATACCCGACCTCAGGGAACCGGCGCCCAGCGACGCCGATATCGCCACGATGATCACCGCCGCCACACGCGTGCCCGACCATGGACGGCTCGAACCCTGGCGCTTCATCCTTTATCGCGGCGAAGCCCGCATCGAGATCGGCAAAAAACTAGCGGCCTTGGCCGAACAGCGCGAGGGGCCGTTGCCGGAAGGCCGTCGCAACCAGGAACTGGCGCGGTTCTCGCGCGCCCCGCTGGTGATCGGTGTCGTATCCATTCCGAGGGAGAACCCAAAAATCCCCCAATGGGAGATGTTCCTGTCCGGAGGCATGGCGGCGATGAACCTGATGATCGCGGCCAATGCGCTGGGCTACGGCACGAACATGATCAGCAACTGGTATTCCGACGTGCCGGAGGGCAGGGCGATTCTCGGACTGGCGCCGCAGGAGCGCGTCGTCGGTTTCGTCCATATCGGCTCCTACGCCGGTCCGGCGCCGGAGCGGCCACGGCCCGATCCGGCCAAGCTCTACACCGATTACGCCGGACCTTGGGCGGGCTGAATGTTCTACGAGCCGTCCAAGGGGCATGGCCTGCCGCACGATCCTTCGAAGGCGATCGTCGCGCCGCGCCCGATAGGCTGGATATCGACGCTGAACCAGGCCGGCGAGGTCAATCTGGCGCCATACTCCTTCTTCAACGCCTTTTCGACGCGACCTTTCATTGTCTGGTTTTCCTCGGAGGGTGAGAAGGACAGCGCCTCGTTTGCCCAGGAAACCGGCGAGTTCGTCGCCAATCTGGTCAGCCGCGATCTTGCGGACAAGATGAACTACACATCCGTCGATGCACCGCGTGGCGTCAACGAGTTCGTCTATGCCGATCTCGCCATGGCGCCCTCGCGTCTCGTCAAGCCGCCGCGCGTGGCGGCTGCACCAGCGGCGCTCGAATGCCGGGTGACGGAAGTGTTTCGCCCGAAGGCGCTGGACGGATCACCGACGAGTGCCTTTGTCGTCGCCGGTGAGGTGATCGGCGTTCACATCGACGATGCTTTCCTGAAAGACGGCCTGTTCGACATCACCAAGGCCGGCAATGTCGCGCGTCTCGGTTACATGGATTACGCCAGCGTCGACGAGGTCTTTTCGATGCGGCGGCCACGCTGGGGCAAGGAGTAGCCGTCAGGCGGATATCCCGGCCGCTTTCGCGCGGGCCAGAAGGCGTTCGGCCAGCCGCAGATGCGGACGGTCGAACATCTTGCCGTCGATGCCGACGACGCCCGGATTTCCGGCCGCCTCGAAGGCCGCCACGATAGCCGCCGATTGTCTCACCGCCTCGGCAGAGGGCGTGAAGGCGGTGTTGATGACGGGCACCTGATCGGGGTGGATCGCCATTTTGCCGGTGAAACCGTCACGCTCGGCGTCGGCACATTCCGCGGCGAAGGCCACCATGTCGCGAAAGCCAGGAAATACGGTGTCGATCGCGGCGACTTCCGCGGCTCCGGCCGCGAGAATGGTCGTCAGGCGGGCGTGACGGAAGAGATCGGTGTAGCGGCCGTGCTCGTCGCGGGCAGAGCGTGCGCCGATCGCGGCCGAAAGGTCTTCCGCGCCCCAGGTGAGACCGGCGAGCCGTGCGCTTGTCCCCGCATAGGTGGCGGCGGCGAGCACGCCCGCCGGAGTTTCGGTGATGATCGGCAGGATTTTTATCGACCCGTCGGGCAGGCCGTTTTCGGCTTCCCAAACCCTGAGCTTGGCCGCGAGCTGCTGCACATCCTGGCCGCTGTTCGATTTAGGCAGCATGATGCCGTCCGGTCTTGCCGGAACGAGCTTGGCAAGATCATCGTCCGTCATTCCGGTCGAGAGGTCGTTGACCCTGACATAAAGCGCCGAGTTGGTTTGCCCCCTGCGTTCGAGGATAAAGCGCGCCGCGATCTCGCGCGCCCGCGCCTTGTTCTGCGGCGCCACGGAGTCCTCGAGATCGACGATGACCACGTCGGCGCCGGCGCCAAATCCCTTCTCCAGCTTCCGTTCGGAATCGCCTGGAACGAACAGCAGCGAGCGCATCAGTCTGCCTTCTTCAGCATCATCGCTTGCCTGATGCATTTCGCGACCAGATCGCCATGCTGGTTGTAGGCGCGGTGCTCGAATTCGACAATGCCGCGATCGGGCTTCGACCTGGATTCGCGCACCGAGACGACAGATGTTTCGACGCGGATGGTGTCGCCGTGGAAGACCGGGTGAGGAAACACGGTTTCCTTCATGCCCAGATTGGCGACCGTCGTGCCGACCGTGATGTCGCTGACCGAAATGCCGATCATCAGGCCGAGCGTGAACAGCGAGTTGACCAGCGGCTTGCCCCATTCGCTCCTAGCGGCGAAATCGAAGTCGATATGCAGCGGCTGCGGGTTCAGCGTCATCACCGAAAACAGCATGTTGTCGCTCTCGGTGACAGTCTTGCGCAGCGTGTGCTGGAAGACATGGCCGACGACAAACTCCTCCAGATATAGCCCAGCCATCTTCCGCCTCCTGCGCTGTCTGACGGTTGATAGGCGCTGCTTCAGGCGCTCGCAAGCCAGTTAATGAACATGGTGAACCGTTCGTAAACCATTTCTGCCTACCCTTCTCACGGGGCCGGAAACCTTCCGGCATGGGGCGTAAGCAGACGGGCATGGTAGTTGTTTCGCATTTCCTGAAATGGATCTACACGGCCAGGGTTTCGGAGCGCGCCGCCGCCGCTCATGCGCTGGCCCGAGCCTATGTCAATTGCGAATTGCCGTTCGAGGACCGCTGTGCCGCCGAGGCCGCGCTGACGCTGCTGCTCGACGACGCCTCGTCGAAAGTGCGGCTGGCGATGGCGGAAGCGTTCTCGATGAGCCATCACGCGCCGTTGCAGATCATAAGTGCGCTTGCCGCCGACCAGCCGGAGGTCGCCGGTGTCGTGCTGGCGCGCTCGCCGCTGCTCACCGACGCCGACCTGATCAACCGTGTGGCGGCGAGCCAGAAGGCAACGCAGAAGCTGATCGCCGACCGGCCTGTAGTCTCGATGGCGCTTTCGGCGGCCATCGCCGAGGTCGGCGAGGCGGAGGCCTGCGCCGTGCTTTTGGCCAATAGCGGCGCCGACATCGCGTCACTCAGCTTCAGGCGCATGGCGGAACGCCACGGGCATCTGCCTCTGGTGCGCGAGGCGCTGATATCGGATATCAGGCTGCCTGCCGATTGCCGGCATATGCTGCTCGTCAAGCTCGGCGAGACATTGAAGACATCGCCGCTGGTCATGGCATTGATGGGAGCCGCGCGTGCCGACAGGGTCATGCGCGATGCTTGCGTCAAGGCCTCGGTGACGCTGATCGAGGGCACGCGCCAAGAAGAGCACGCGGCGCTGATCGAGCATCTCAGGCTGCGCGGCGATCTGACCGCGAGCTTCCTGATCCGCACCATCGCGCACGGCAAGGTCGATTTCTTCGGCTCGGCGCTGGTGGCGCTCAGCCAGCAGTCCGAACCACGGGTGAGGGCGCTGCTGGCCGGCGGGCACGACGTGGCCCTGCAGGCGCTGTTCCGCAGCGCCGGCATGGCTGCCGCCACGCATGCCGTCATCCTGCGCGCCCTGAAGATCTGGCGCGAGGTCGCCAACGGCAAGCGCGTTGCTGGCGTGCAGGAAGTCAGTTGGCTGATGCTCAAGGAATTAGGCGGGCAATCCGCCGAAGGCGATCTTGCCGCATTGGTCAAAGCGATCCACCTGGACGCCCTGCGTGAGAACGCACGCGGCCATGCACTGGCGATCGCCGCGGCTTAGGTTTTCTCCCTCGCGAAGAAATCCGGGAAATCTTCCATCGCCGCGGCGATGATGCGCAGGGACGCTGCGATCTGCAGCATGTCGCTGGTGGCGTTTCGCTGGGCGATGCCTGCCGCATACTGCCGGGCGACGGCAATGGTCGCTGTTTGCGGATCCCCAGGGGCTCGGAAAAGCAGCTCGCGCGCCAGTCCCCTCAGGAAGGTGGCGATTGAAAGCGTCGTTTCCGATGGGAGGGCATGGTTTTGGCTGGCAGTGCGCAGCCGCAGGATTTCCAGGCCGACCGTGACGGAAGCGACGCCGCCGCCCAGCACCGCCTCGCCCTTCCTGCCGGAATTCTGCACCAGCGGCATCAACTGATTGACCCGGTCGTAAGCGAGGCTCTCGAAGGCCGAGCGCCTCGGCACGCGCCCATGCAGGCAAAGCCGCGCCAGATCCTCGCGCATGGCCCGCACGATGCGGTCGGCTGCGAGCCATGGATCGGCCGGCAATACGACCATGAAGACGCCGATGGCCAAGAGGATGCCGACCAGGATCGATGCCGAGCCGGCGAAGAAGGGGCCGGGATCGTAGGTCATCGCCTGATGTGGGCTGAGGAAGGCCAGGAAGTTGATGGCGAAGGCCGTCGCCACGCCGACATAGCGCGGATTGGCCATGGCGAGTGCCGCCGGCACCATGATGGGCACGACGAACAGCATGAACCAGCCGAAGCCGGGCAGAGCGGGGAGCGCAACCTGGCCGACGAGAAAGGCAAAAGGCAAAGCGAGCAGCGTTCCCTTGAAGAACCCCCAGGATACCTGCACGGGGTCGGGGCGAGCGGCAAACAGGCTCGACACGACGGCAACGAGGATGACGGTGCCGGCCGCCTCCGACCACTTCGTCGTCAGCCAGAAAGCCGCCACCAGCAGCGTGGCAACGGCCGCGCGGATGGCGTTGCGCGCTGCACCGGGATAGTCGCGATGCACCACCAGGGCCGGCTGCTGGCTGCCGGGACCTGGACGGCGCGTGACCGGCGCGCGCAAGGCGTCGAGGCCACGCAGCACCTGTTTCAGCGCCTCGGCGAAATCGGCCGCTATGGTAAGGCGGGTAATGGTGCCGACCCTGTCCTCACCCGGCTCTATCGAGGCGTCGGGCATTTGCCTGGCCCTGATCGAGATCGCGTCGAGCCGCGCCACCCAGGATGAGGTATCGTCCAGCGCTCCCGGCTTGGCTGCCAGTTCGCTGACAAGGGCCTGCAGTTCCGAGCGCACCGGGATGAGGGCGGCGTTTTTGGGAGCGGCATGCGAATAGAGCGCGCGCGCCGCCGAAAGTGCCGAAAGCAGTTGTCCGATAGTGCGCCGCACCGGATGCGCGCGCGGCGCGAAGCTCGACGCTTCGAGCCTGGCATAGGCGCGCATCTCGCCAAGCGTCTGGGTATCGGCGACAAGCTTCCGGTGCAGGCCGATCAGCGTTGCCCGGTCGCCGCCTGAAAACGCACCGCCGGCATAGGTGGCGAGGTCGAGAATGCAGCGTTTCAGCCGCGAGACGATGGCGTCGCTGGCCAGTTTTGGCAGGATCAGTCGGCTGGTCAGGCCGGCGCAGACGATGCCGAGCACGATCTCGGCACAACGCGCGACCGCGAGGTCTACGACCAGATGCGGTTGTCCGAAAGCGGGCAGGCCGATGATCATTGCGGTGTAGCCTGCAAGAGCCGCGCCATAGGCTTCGGGATTGCGCAGCAGCGACGAGACGAAGGTGCAAATGCCAATCCAGACAGCAAGCACCGTCACCAGAATCCAGGGGCCGGTGCCGAATGCCGTGGTGATGCCGATTGCCGCGACACCGCCGGCCAGCGTGCCGAGCAGGCGGTAGAAGCCTTTCGCCAGCACCATGCCGGCAACCGGCTGGGCGACGATGAACACCGTCATCATCGCCCATTGCGGATGGTCGAGCTTCAGCGCGTAAGCGGCCAGCAATGCGATCATGCCGGCCGAAACGGTGCGCAGCGCGAAAATCCAGTCCGAGCGTGTCGGTTGCGTCAGCCCGGCCAGGCTCGTCTCGAAATAGGTTTTCAGCCGCGCCCAGGTCACATGCTGGTCTCCATGTCAGGAACGCAAGCTAAACGCGCCAGCGGCTAGATATCCAGCACTTCCGTCTCGGCGAATTCGGCGCGTTCCTGGATGAAGCGGAAGCGGGCTTCGGGTTTGGTGCCCATCAGCTCGTCGACCCTGTCCTTGGTGGCGGAATCGACTTCGTTCACATCGACCCTGAGCAAGGTGCGCTTCCTTGGATCCATGGTGGTTTCCTTGAGCTGCGCGGCCATCATTTCGCCCAGGCCCTTGAAGCGGCCAAGCTCGACCTTGCCGCGCCCGGTGAATTCGGTGCGCAGAAGCTCGTCCTTGTGGGCGTCGTCGCGGGCATAGGCGACCTTGCCGCCTTGCCTGATCGAGTAAAGCGGCGGCACCGCCAGATAGAGATGGCCGCCGCGCACCAGCGCCGGCATCTCCTGGTAGAAGAAGGTGATCAGCAGCGAAGCGATGTGTGCGCCGTCGACGTCGGCGTCGGTCATGATGATGACGCGGTCGTAGCGCAAATCCTCGTCACGGTATTTTGACCGCGTGCCGCAGCCGAGCGCCTGGATCAGGTCCGATATCTGCTGGTTGGCGGCCAGCTTGTCATTGCCGGCGCTGGCGACGTTGAGGATTTTTCCGCGCAGCGGCAAGACAGCCTGGCTGGCACGATCGCGCGCCTGCTTGGCCGAGCCGCCGGCGGAATCGCCTTCGACGATGAAGAGTTCGGCACCCGCCGCCGCGTTCTGCGTGCAGTCGGCGAGCTTGCCCGGCAAGCGCAGCTTGCGCACCGCGCTCTTGCGCGACACTTCCTTTTCCTGGCGGCGGCGCACCCGTTCGTCGGCGCGCGCGATCACCCAGTCGAGCAGCTTCGAGGCTTCCTGCGGATTGTCGGCCAGCCAGTGGTCGAACGGGTCGCGGATCGCGGTCTCGACGATGCGTATCGCCTCGATCGTCGCCAGCCTGTCCTTGGTCTGGCCGACGAATTCCGGCTCGCGAATGAACACCGACAGCATGCCGGCGGCCGAGATCATGACGTCTTCCGAGGTGACGATCGAGGCGCGCTTGTTGCCGACGAGGTCGGCATAGGCGCGCAGGCCGCGCGTCAGCACGTTTCGGAAGCCGGCTTCGTGGGTGCCGCCTTCACCGGTCGGGATGGTGTTGCAGTAGGAATTGATGAAGCCGTCGCCACCGAACCAGGTCACCGCCCATTCGAGCGAGCCATGGCCGCCTTGCTTATCGCTCTTGCCGGCGAAGATTTCGCGCGTCACCTGGAATTCATCGCCGAGCGACGCCTTCAGATAATCCTTGAGGCCGCCTGGGAAATGGAATTCCGCCTTGGCCGGTGTCTGATCCTTTTCCCTGATCAGGGAGGGATCGCAGGTCCAGCGGATCTCGACGCCGCCAAACAGGTAAGCCTTCGAACGCGTCATGCGGTAGAGACGCGCCGGCTCGAAGGCCGCGCCCTTGCCGAAAATCTGTTCGTCGGGGTGGAAGCGGATTTTTGTGCCGCGACGGTTGTGGACTTCGCCGAGCTGCTCCAGTCCGGTCACCGGGACGCCGCGCGAAAAGCGCTGGCGATAAAGCTGGCGCCCACGTGCCACCTCGACCTCGAGATGATCCGACAGGGCGTTGACGACGGAGACGCCAACGCCGTGCAGGCCGCCGGATGTTTCGTAGACCTTGGAGTCGAACTTGCCGCCCGAATGCAGCGTCGTCATGATGACTTCGAGCGCCGGCTTCTTGAATTTTGGGTGCATGTCGACCGGAATGCCGCGGCCATTGTCGGTAACCGTGAGATGGCCGTCGGCGGAGAGTTCGACATCGATGAAGGTGGCGTGGCCGGCAACCGCTTCGTCCATCGAATTGTCGATGACCTCGGCGAACAGATGGTGCATCGCCTTGTCGTCAGTGCCGCCAATATACATGCCTGGCCGGCGGCGCACCGGCTCAAGGCCCTCAAGCACCTCGATGTCGGCGGCGCTGTAGCCCTCGCTGCCATCCTTGGTTGCGGCTGGACGCCTGGCGGCCGCCTGTACCAGCGGATCCGCCGGGCGCGCCGGCGTGCGAACCGGCTGCGGCTGTTTTTCCAGATTGCCGAAAAGATCGTTGTTGTCGTCCATGCCTGCCATAGAGTCCAAGCTGCGAATCACCCCGTCGATACTGCCACGCTTTTCAGCGCCAAGCGACGGAGGTTCCTGTTACGTTCGGGGATTTAACTGCTCTTACCCTAAAACCATTCGATAACCAAGCGGGCGGAAATAGGTCAAATGCCGCCGCGCAATATTCCTGATTCTTTAACAATGCCGCCTAGCGTGAGCCCAACATAACAAGAAACGACGGGCATCAGGGGTTTTCGGCGTGAGGGGCAAGGCCATAACGATGATCGGCATCGCCGCCGTTTTCGGCGCGATCTCGATCTTTGCCGCGGATTTCTGGGTCAAGAGCCAAGCGAAGGCCGATGCCCAGGAGAAAACGGCCTCGATCGCCGCTCCGGCCGCGCCCAGGATCGAGTTCAAGACCATCGTGGTGGCGAACGCGCCGTTGCGCTACGGCATGGAGCTCGACCGCGCCAAGCTCAGCGAAATCCCGTGGCCGCAGGATTCCCTTCCGCAGGGCGCCTTTGCCACCATCGATGGATTGCTCGGCGAAGGCGGCCGGGTCGCGCTGTCGCCGATCGAGATCAACGAGCCGGTGCTGCTCGCCAAGCTGTCGGGACCGAACGGCCGCGCGACGCTGTCCAACATGCTGACGCCCGGAATGCGGGCGGTCACCATCCGCACCGACGAGATCGCCGGCGTCGGTGGCTTCGTGACGCCGGGCGACCGGGTCGATGTCGTGCTGACGCGCGATGCCGGCGAAATCCAGGAAGTCGCCAAGAACGCGCAAGGGGCTGCCGGTTCGACCATCACCTCGGAGATCGTCGTTGCCGACGCCAAGGTGCTCAGCGTCGGGCAGGGCGCCGACGAGCGCCAGACGACGCCGCAGGTGGCCAATTCCGTGACCCTCGAGGTGACGAGCGACGGCGCGCAGAAAGTGGCGCTTGCCCGCACCGTCGGAACGCTGTCGCTGTCGCTTCGCTCCGCCAGCGAAGGCGGCGATGGCAAGAACGGCGTCACCACCATCTCTTCCTTCGGCGGATCCGTCGCTTCCAAGACGCAGGCCGTGGCCGGCTCCTTGTTCGATGCCATAGCGAAGGAGCCGGAGAAGCCGAAATTCAAGACGATCATCGTGACGCGCGGCACGCAGGCCGAGGAATATCAGGTTCCAACGCGGGACCAGAAGTAAAGACCGGTGGGGACCGGGCGGGACGGGACAATGTTGATGCGTACCCTATATCGAATGACGGCTCGGTCGCGCTTGGTGCGCGCCCTGGCAATGGCGTTTACCCTGGCTGCGAGCGGCGTGCTTGCCTTGCCCGGAGCGGCGAAGGCGGACAACGACATCGTCTATGTCTCGTCGACCAAGAATGCGTCGATCAAGGTTGCCAAGGGCAAGCCCAAGACGATCATGACGAGCGCGGCCTTCTACCAGATCGTCATCGGTGATCCGGAGATCGCCAACGTCAACCCGCTGACCGACAAATCCTTCTATGTGCTGGGCAACAATCTCGGCACCACCGGCATTGCGCTGTTCGACCAGAACAAGCAGCTCGTCGGCACCGTGGACATCGAGGTGACGCTCGACACCGACCAATTGGCGAACACTATCCGTGCCAGTGTGCCGGACGCCAAGATCAAGGTCGGCTCGGCCAACGGCCGTGTCGTGCTGTCGGGTGAGGCGGATGACGCGGTTGCAGCGGATAAGGCAAGCAAGATCGCCAGCCGCTTTTCCGGCAATGAGGAAGTGATCAACTCGGTCAATATCTCTTCGTCGCAGCAGGTTCAGCTCAATGTCCGGTTCGTCGAGATCAACCGTCAGGCAGGGCAGGACCTGGGCGCGAAATACAGCGCCAATTTCGCCTACGGCTTCGGCGGTCGCGACATTTCACTGGATCCGGGCACGGTCCCAGCGGCGGGGACCGGCGAGATCATCGGCCGACTGCTGTCGAACGGCGTCTCGATCGACATTGCCATTAAGGCGCTGGAAGAGCGCGGCCTTGCCCGTCGGCTGGCTGAGCCGAACCTGATCGCGCGTTCAGGGGAGACAGCGAGCTTCCTGGCCGGCGGCGAATTTCCGATCCCGGTTTCGGAGGACAACGGCAAGATTTCGGTCAGCTACAAGAAATATGGCGTTAGCCTGGATTTCAAGCCGACCGTACTCAAGGACGGGTTGGTCAGCCTCGACATCGCGCCGGAAGTCTCCTCGATCGATGCGTCGGCGTCCTACAATATCGGCAACATTTCCGTGCCCGGCTTCATCGTGCGCCGCGCCAAGACCTCGGTCGACCTGAAGAACGGCCAGAGCTTCATGATCGCCGGGCTTTTGCAGTCCCAGAACGACATTACCACGTCTCGCATTCCCGGCCTTGGCAAGATGCCGGTGCTTGGAGCGCTGTTTTCGTCGAAATCCTATCAGCGGCGCGAGACCGACCTGGTCATCATCGTCACGCCCTATCTGGTCAAGCCGGTCGATCCGTCGAAGAAAATGGCTGAGCCGACCGATGGCACGCAGCCAGCCAGCAATGTCGACTATTTCCTCAACAACACCGAGGAGGTGAAGGCGCCGGATACGGGCCGCGCGCTGGCGCTGGCCGACGGCAGTGCCGCACGGGCCGCTCCTGCCACCAAAGTCGGTCATTTCCTCGACCTGCCGAAGGACTGAGCCATGCGTCTGATCCTGAGATCGTGCATCGGCCTGCTTCTTGCCGGCCTGGCAAGCGGCTGCACCAGCGACGACTACGTGCGCAGCGAAGGGGTGACGTCCGGCGCCGGCGAGGCGCAGGCCGCCAACACCGTCATGCAGATGGTCGACCCGTGGAAGTACGGCGTCCAGAACACGAGACTTCTCGTGCCTGCCAAGCGTGGCAGTGCCGGACCCGTCACGCCCGATCAGGCGGCCGGTGCCAAGGCAGCGCAAACGACCACCGACAACTGATCCAGACGGCGATCGATCTCACAGGCGGCGAGAATGGCAAACAGCACCAAGAAAATCCTGCTCGTCTCGACAGACCGGGCCTTCGCGCAGGACACGAAGACGGCCTTTGCCGCCTCCGAGATCATCCAGCTCATGACGGTGGAGAAGAACGTTACCGAGCTGCGCGGCGAGGTCCAGGAGGCCGAGTTCGGCGTCGTCATCGTCGACATGGATGCAGCGAAACTCGAGGAGATCGAGTCCCTGCAGCGCGTCATGCGCCGGCTCGAGGGCAAGGCACCGGTGGTCGTGGTCACCCAGGAGTTCAACGCCGCGGCCGTGCGCATCCTGGTGCAGCTCAAGGTCGCCGATTTCCTGGTCAAGCCAATCACCACGGCCGATCTGGTGCGTTCGGTCGTGCGGGCTCTACAGGGGCCCGGGCGCGAGGAAAACACCGAGTCGCAGATCTATACCTTCATGCCCGCCGCCGGCGGCGTCGGCACCACGACGTTGGCACTGCAGACCGCGTTCCAGCTGCATCATTCGGTGACGCGCGGCGCCTCGACCTGCGTGGTCGACCTCAATTTCCAGCAAGGTGCCTGCGCCGAATATCTCGATCTCGAGCCGCGTTTCGACATCACCGAAATCGAGAACCAGCCTGAGCGCCTCGACCGGCAACTGCTCGATGTGATGCTGTCCAAGCACGCCAGCGGACTGTGTGTGCTGGCGGCGCCGACGCATCCGTCCGAAATGCGCTCATTCAAGACCGATGTCGTGGTGCGCATGCTGGACCTCGTTTCGGCCTATTTCGACAATGTCGTCATCGACATGCCGCGCACCTGGTTTCCGTGGACGGAAACTGTGCTGCTCGGTTCCAACAAGCTTTACATCGTTGCCGAAATGACGGTGCCGTGCCTGCGCCATACGCAGCGGCTGATCCAGGCCGTCTACGAGACCGCCGGCAAGGAAGTGAAGCCGAACGTGATCGTCAACCGTTTCGAGCAGAAGATGTTCGACAACGGCATCAAGCAGGCGGACGTCCAGGAAATCCTTGGCGAGCATTTTGTCGGCGGCATCGCCAACAACTACCGGCTGGTGCGCGAGGCGGTCGACCGCGGCGTGCCGCTGCACGAGATCGATCCCAACGCCAATGTCGTCAACGACCTGAAGAAGATCATTCTTCCGGAAGAGGCGGTGGCAACCGCGAGCAAGTCGAAGTCGCTGTTCGGCTTCGGCAGGGGCCTCTTGAAAAGGAAAGCTGGATGACCAGCCGTTTTTCCACCCTGCAGAACCGTGACGCGCGTCCCCGCCCGGCAGAATCGACGCCGGTCGCGCATCATGCAGTCGTCATCCCGACCAGCCGGAAGGCTTTGCCGGCGAAGGCGGAGGCGGCGCCGGCAAAGAATGCCAACAAGGTGCTCGATGCCCGCGTGCGCATCCACCGGATGCTGCTCGAGGAGATCAATCTCGTCGCGCTGGAGCGCTTGCCCAAGGAGGAGATGCGCAGGCAAGTGCATGATTTCGTATCGGAAAAGACCCGCCAGGAGCGGATGGCGATCAACACCGCCGAACTCGACGCGCTGGTTGACGACATCGTCGACGAGATGGTCGGCCTCGGCCCGCTCGAGCCGCTGCTCAAGGATCCCGAAATCAACGATATCCTGATCAACGGCCATCAGAACTGCTTCGTCGAAAAGAAAGGCAAGCTGCAGCAGGTCCATATCCCGTTCAAGGACGAGGCGCATCTGCTCAGAATCGTCAACAAGATCGTGGCCGCCGTCGGCCGCCGCGTCGATGAATCGCAACCGATGGTCGACGCTCGCATGCTGGACGGCTCGCGGTTCAACGCAGCCATCCGCCCGGTGGCCGTCGACGGCCCGCTGGTGTCGATCCGCAAGTTCTCCAAGAACAAGCTTGGCCTGCACAGGCTGGTCGAATTCGGCGCCATCACACAGAACATGGCCGAAGTGCTGGCCGCGGCCGTCCACGCCCGCAAGACGACGATCATTTCGGGCGGCACCGGCACAGGCAAGACGACGATGCTCAACGCGCTGTCGGCGTTCATTCCGGAAGACGAGCGGCTGATCACCATCGAGGACGCGGCGGAACTTCAATTGCAGCAGCCGCATGTCGCACGCATGGAGACGCGTCCCGCCAACATCGAAGGCCATGGCGAGCTCAAACAGCGCGACCTAGTCAAGAACGCGCTGCGCATGCGTCCCGACCGCGTCATCCTCGGCGAGTGCCGCGGCGAGGAAGCCTTCGACATGCTGCAGGCCATGAACACCGGCCACGAAGGCTCGATGGCGACCATCCACGCCAATACGCCGCGCGACTGCATTTCGCGCCTCGAGCAGATGCTGGGCATGACCGGCATGCCGATGACGGTGCAGTCGATCCGCAGCCAGATCGCCAGCGCCATCGACATCATCGTCCAGCTGACCCGACTTTCCGACGGCAAGCGCAAGGTGACGAGCGTCGCCGAGGTGACCGGCATGGAAGGCGATGTCATCCAGATGCAGGAGATCTTCCGCTTCGTGCGCACCGGCATGGAGGCCGATGGCAAGATCCTTGGCTACTACGAGGCGACCGGCATTCGACCGCGTTTCCTGGAAGACCTGCGCGCCATGGGCATCGACTTTCCCGGACGTTATTTCGAACCCGGCCGGCCGCAGGAGTAGCCGGCGTGTTCGACGGGTTCAGCGCGATATATGTCGTCTATGCCGGAGCCGCACTGACCGGCATCATGGTGGCCGAGGCGATTTACCTGCTCTATGCCGGACGCAGCGACAAGCGCACCGCCATCAACCGGCGCATGAAACTGCAGGAAAACAAGATCAGCCAGGAACAGGTTCTGATCCAGCTGCGCAAGGAGCGCGGTCTCGACGCGGGAACGTCGCTGTTTTCGCCCGACCGGTTCCGTGCCCTGCGCACGCAGTCGGGCATGGTGATGCCGCTTTCGAAATTCCTGACGATCACCTGCGGTGTGGCGACGGCCGTTGCCCTGGCCGCGATCTGGCGCGGGCTGCCGCTGCTGATGGGGCTCATCCTGTTCGTCGTGCTGGTGCCGTTGCTGCCGGTCATGGCGATGCGCTCCATGCGCAAGCGCCGGCTGAAGCGTTTCGGCATGCAACTGCCGGAAGCGCTGGAGCTGATCACGCGCGGCCTCAAGGCCGGTCATCCGGTGCCGGTGGCCATCGCCATGGTGTCGCGCGAGATGCCCGATCCGATCGGCACGGAATTCGGCGTCATTGCCGACGAAGTCACTTATGGTTCCGACCTGGTCACGGCGCTGAATGCACTGTTCGACCGGGTCGGCCACGAGGATCTGCCGCTGTTCATCACCGCCGTGTCGATCCAGACCAGTTCGGGCGGCAATCTGCGCGAGATCCTTGATGGGTTGTCGACGACGATCCGTGAACGCGGCAAGCTGCGACGCAAGGTGCGCGCCATTTCGACGGAGGGCCGCCTCTCGGCCTACATTTTGACGGCCGTACCGGCGCTGCTGTTCACCGCCATCATGGCCATGATGCCGGGATATTACAGCGACGTCTGGGGCGTGCCGAAGACATGGTACATGATCGGCGGCTCGGTCAGCTGGCTGATGCTGGGCAATCTGATCATGTTCAAAATGTCGAATTTCAAGTTCTGACATGCAAAGCGTCATTGAATTCCTCGCTTCCCTCGCGCCGACCTCGCTGATGCCGGTGGCCGTCCTCCTGCTTGCCGCGGGAGCGGCCGCTGTCGCCTGGCCGATGGTGGTGGCGAAGGGCGACCGCAACGACGTCAAGCGCCGGCTCAAGGTCGACCAGGGTCCGGTGGCCGCCAGACCCGAACCGGTGCAGAAGAAGAATAGCGGCGTCGTGCGCGAGCAAGCGGTAAAGAGGGCGCAGGAATTCTATGCCAAGAGCGACCCGGAAAATGTCGCTCGCCTGCGCTTGAAGCTCATCCAGGCGGGCTACATGGAGCCGCGCGCCGTCGGCATGTTCTTCCTCATCCGGTTCACGGCAATGATCGGCACGACGTTCGCGGTCTTCGTGCTCAACCGGTGGATGGCCAGTCCCGACGCGACCATGACCAGCCGGTGGACCTTCATCATCCTGTCGGGGGCCGCCGGCTATTTTTTGCCGGGTCTCGTGCTGACCCAGAAGGTGCGCGAGAAGATGCGCGAATACCGCAACGGCTTCCCCGATTTCATGGACCTGATGATCGTCTGTTCGGACGCCGGCATGAGCATGGAAGCCGGCGTCGAGCGCGTTTCGAAAGAACTCGCCAAGAGCTATCCGTCGCTCAGCCAGAACCTGCAGCTCGTGTGCTTGGAACTTCGGGCGGGACGCAGCCTTGACGACGCGCTGAAGGCGCTCGCCGATCGCCTCAGCCTGGACGAGGTACGCTCCTTCGCCACGCTCCTGCAGCAGTCGAAGGAACTCGGCACCAGCCTGTCGGGCGCGCTCAGGGTGTTTTCAGACGAAATGCGCCACAAGCGCATGTCGCTGGCCGAGGAGAAGGCCCATGCCTTGCCGGCCAAGATGTCCGTGCCGGTCGTGGTCTGCATCTTGCCGGTGGTGCTGATGATCGCGGTCATTCCCATCATCGTCAAAATGACGGCCCATTAGCTCTACTTTGGAGTGAGATGGCACGCCCGGTGGTTAATGATTGCTATTCCGGAAACTGAAAGTTAGCTGCATTTCGGCACCGAAGCTTAATCGCTCTTCTGTAGTCTCTTTCCCGAAGAACGACCCGGCAAATCGGGCGACGGGGCAGGGCATGCGTCAGATAAAATTTGCGGCGATGGCCATGATGGCAGCCGTCCTAGTGATCAGCGGGTGTACGACGAACAATAACGTCGACACGACCAAGACCACTGCGATCCAGCCTGCAGGGAAGGGTGTCGCCACATCCGACCTGGCGGAAGGCAAGGCACAGTTTCGCGATGCCAATTATGGTCTTGCCGAAGCGCATTTCCGCAAGGCCGTCGAACTGAAGGCCGACAATGCCGAGGCCTGGATGGGGCTTGCGGCTTCCTATGACGAACTTGGCCGCTTCGACTTCGCCGACCGCGCCTACGGCCAGCTCCTGAAGGTTGCCGGCCGCAAGCCGCAGATCGTCAACAATATGGGTTATTCGCAACTGTTGCGCGGCAACAAGAAGAAGGCCCGGGCGCTGCTGCTCGAGGCGAAGGCCGGCATGACCGATCCCACCGTTGTCGACGCCAACCTCGCCTTGCTGAACAAGGGCTGATGCCGGTTGATGGTCGCCCCGTCAAGGGGTGCGATTTTGGTACAGGTGGCATCGACGCTTTGTAAACCCTATCCGCAGCTTGGGTCGAGAGATCGCCCGAAAACCATGTCCGAGGGCTGCCGCTGACCTAGAATGCGGCGCAACCGCCGACGCTCGAGAGGCCTCCGCCTGATATGCTGGATTTCAGTTCGCTCCTGCTCGCAGCCGCGCTGTCGGGTACCTGTCTAGCCGCTACCATGGTTGCGATCTGGCTCACGGCGCCGCGGGCGGGCTTCGTGCTGACAGTGGCGTGCGGCATTATCGTGCTCGTCGCGCATGTGATCCTGTTCTGGCGCTATACCAGGGAGCCCGATCCGCTGCTTTGCCAGATCGCGCTGGCGCTACTCAGCCTGGGTTTTCTCATCATCTGCATTTCGGCCATGCAGTATCTCGGCGTGCGCGAGCACAGGCGTGCAATCGCGCCGACATTTGCCGCCATGGCTGTCTGCGCGGCCGTGACTTTCATGGGCCTTGACGGGGTCGGCTTCGTGATCACCTACGCGACGGTTACCGCGCTGCTCTCGACGATCGGGGCCATGTTCTGGATCAATGGCAGTCACGATCGCCGTATTCTCCTGGTGGTATCGGTCCTGAGCGGCACCTGTGCGCTGTCGTTTGCCCTTTGCGGCGTGGTTCTGATGGCCAAAGGCCAGTGGACGCTCGGCGTCGCGCCCGACAATTGGGCCGAACGCCTTAACTCGGTCGTGGCGGTGGCCTGTATGACAGGCCTTGGCGCGTTGACGCTTTCGCTCCACCATCTGCAGGCGCAGATCGAGCTCAAGGCCGAGACCATGACCGACCCGTTGACCGGACTGATGAACCGTCGGGGGCTAGCGTCGCTTTATGGCGAGCGCACCTTCGGCCCGTTCATGGCGATCGTCATGTTCGATCTCGATCATTTCAAGCGGACGAACGACATCTATGGACACCCGGTCGGGGACCAGGTCCTGTGCCGCTTCGCCGCCGTCATCAGGAGATATGCCAGAACCGGGGTCGACGCCTTTCGCCTGGGCGGCGAGGAGTTCGCAATCGTCATGTCGCGCGTGACGGAAGAGCGGGCCTATGACCTCGCCAGCAAGATCGGCGTCGCTTTCGGCACGGAAGTCGTGCCCACTGCGCTCGGGCCCTTGCGCAGCACGGTCAGCGGCGGGATTGGCTTCGGCGAGGCCGACGGCAGCACCCTCGACGAGGTGCTGGCCAGGGCCGACGCCATGCTCTATGCCGCCAAGCGTGCGGGGCGAAATTGCGTCATCGGCCGCAAAAGGACGGGCAAGGCCGACGCGGCCGAGCCGGCCTTGCGTTCCGCGTAGCTATTCGGCCGCGCCGAGGTAATCCGACAGCGGCGGGCAGGAGCAGACCAGATTACGGTCGCCGGCGACATTGTCGATGCGCGACACCGGCGGCCAGTACTTCGTCGCCGTGTCGGCATCGCCGGCGGGATAGGCCGCCTCCAGACGCGAATACGGATGGGTCCATTGACCGGCCAGCGCCTCGGCCGATGTGTGCGGTGCGTTGACCAGCGGATTGTCGGCCAAGGGCCATTCGCCTTTGGCCACTTTCGCCGCTTCGCCGGCAATGGCGATCATGGCCTCGCAGAAGCGATCCAACTCGCGCTTGGGTTCGGACTCGGTCGGCTCCACCATCAGCGTGCCGGCGACCGGAAACGACATCGTCGGCGCGTGGAAACCATAATCGATCAGGCGCTTGGCGATGTCCTCGACACTGATGCCGGCGCTCTCCTTGAGCACGCGGGTGTCGAGGATGCATTCGTGGGCGACGCGATCGCTCCTGCCCTTGTAAAGCAGCGGGAAATGCGGGGCGAGCCTCGTCGCCACATAGTTGGCCGAAACGATCGCTGTCTCGGTCGCCTGCTTCAGGCCGGAAGCGCCCATCATGCGGATGTACATCCAGGTGATCGGCAGGATGGAAGCGCTGCCGAAGGGAGCGGCGGCCACGGCATGAGCCGAGCCTTCGCTGACATGGCCGGGCAGATAGGGCTTCAGATGCGCCCTGACACCGATCGGACCGACACCCGGGCCACCGCCGCCATGCGGGATGCAGAAGGTCTTGTGCAGGTTCATGTGACAGACGTCGGCGCCGATGTCGCCTGGCCGAGCAAGGCCGACCAGCGCGTTGAGGTTGGCGCCATCGAAATAGACCTGGCCGCCATGCTCGTGGATGAGGGCGCAGAGGTGGCGGGCGCCTTCCTCGTAAACGCCATGGGTGGAGGGATAGGTGAACATCAGCGCCGCGAGATTCTTGGAATGCTCGTTGGCCTTGGCGCGCATATCGTCCATGTCGATGTTGCCGTCTTCCAGGCAGCGCACGACGACGACGCTCATGCCGGCCATCGCGGCACTCGCCGGATTGGTGCCATGCGCGGAAGACGGGATCAGGCAGACGGTACGATGGCCCTCGCCGCGCGAGCGGTGATAGGCGCGAATGGCGAGCAGCCCGGCATATTCGCCCTGGCTGCCGGCATTGGGCTGCAAGGTCACGGCGTCGAAACCGGTGATTTCCGACAGCCAGCCTTCCAGTTCGCCGATCATGGCGCGGTAGCCGGCCGAATGGCTTGCCGGCGCGAAGGGATGCAAATTGGCGATGCTTGGCCAACTCACCGGCATCATTTCCGCCGCGGCGTTGAGCTTCATGGTGCAGGAGCCCAGCGGGATCATGGCGCGGTCGAGCGCCAGGTCCTTGTCGGCCAGCCGGCGCAGAAAGCGCATTATCTCGGTTTCCGACTTGTTCTCGTGAAAGACCGGCTGGGTCAAAAACTCCTTGCCACGTGGCTTGCCGGGCACCGTGCTGCCGGCGGAAGCGACAGCCTTGGCATCGAACAAGGCCGCGATCGCGTCGAGATCGGTGTCGGTCGAGGTCTCGTCGAAACTGATGCCGACATGGTCGGCATCGAGCACACGCAGCAGCCGGCCGGTCTTTTCGGCGGCGACCGCGATCTGGGCGGCCTTGCCGTTGGTCTCCACCGTCACCGTGTCGAAGCGGCTGGAGCCGAGCACCGATACGCCCGCCGCCTCGAGGCCGCTTGCCAAGCGGTTGGCCAGCGCGTGTATGCGCCCGGCGATCGCCTGCAGGCCGACCGGGCCGTGCCAGATGGCATAGGCGGTGGCCATATTGGCAAGCAGGGCCTGTGCGGTGCAGATGTTGGACGTTGCCTTGTCGCGGCGGATATGCTGCTCGCGCGTCTGCAAGGCGAGGCGGTAGCCGGGACGGCCCTTGCTGTCGGTCGACTGACCGACCAGGCGGCCGGGCATCAGCCGCGTCAGCTTGTCGGAGACCGCGCAATAGGCCGCATGCGGGCCGCCAAAGCCCATCGGCACGCCAAAGCGCTGCATCGGGCCGACCGCGATGTCGGCGCCGAGTTTCGCCGGCGCGTCGGTCAGCGTCAGACCAAGCGGGTCGGCGATGAAGACGACAATGGCGCCGGTGGCGCGCGCTTTTTCGATCGCCGCCTTGTGGTCGCCATAGACGCCAAAGGTGTCAGGCCAGGAGACGAGCAGGGCGGCGGTGTTGTCGTCGATCGTCTCGCCGTCGATCTCGATGCCGAGCGGCTCGGCGCGGGTGCGCACGACGTCCAGCGTCTGCGGGTGCGGCGTGCCCGCAAGCGCCACCTTGGTGCGCTTGTCGCGGTGGTGGCGCAGCGCAATGCCAACCGCTTCGGCGACGGCGGTCGCCTCGTCGAGCAGTGAAGCCGATGCCACCGGCAGGCCGGTCAGTTCGGTGACCAGCGTCTGGAAGTTGAACAGCATTTCGAGCCGGCCCTGGCTGATCTCGGCCTGATAGGGCGTGTAGGCGGTGTACCAGGCCGGATTCTCGAACAGATTGCGCTGGATGACCGGCGGCACGTGGACGCCGTGGTAACCGGCGCCGATAAAGCTTTTCAGCACCGTATTTCTTGCCATGATCACCGACAATTCGGCGAGAGCTTCGGCTTCGCTGGCCGGCGCGGGGAGGTCCAGCGGCTGGTCGAGGCGGATCGATCTCGGCACGGCCTGGCTGATCAGTGTCTCGACGGAGGGAACACCGATGACGGCGAGCATGGCTCTGACGTCGGCAAGGCCGGGTCCAATGTGGCGGGCCGAGAAGGGGTAGGGAGCGGCGGTCATGTCAATACGTCCCGATGTCAGGCGATATGGGCTTTGTAGGCGGCCTCATCCATGAGGCTGGCGAGCTGACTTTCGTCGGCGAGCTTCATCTTCCACAGCCATCCGGCCCCGGTTGCCGCCGAGTTGACCAGCGAGGGGTCGGACGACAGCATGCCATTGGCTTCGGTGATCTCGCCATCGACCGGCGCATAAACGTCCGAGGCTGCCTTGACGGATTCGACCACGACGGCGGTGTCGCCCTTGGCGAGCTTCTTTCCCGTTTCCGGCAGTTCCACGAAGACGAGGTCGCCGAGCTGCTCCTGCGCGTAGTCGGTGATGCCGACGGTGGCGATGCCGCCCTCGACGCTGAGCCACTCGTGATCCGATGTGAAATAGGTTGTTGCCATGGAATTCATCCTTTGCGGTAGCGATGAGGGGTGAAGGGCAGAGAACTGACATCGACTGGGATCTTCGTGCCGCGCACGTCGGCGAAAATCCGCGTTCCGGGCTTTGCCAGCGGCGTGGAGACATAACCCATGGCGACCGGATGGCCGGCGGAAGGGCCGAAGCCGCCCGATGTGACATGGCCGGCAGGATTGCCGTCGGCTTCGAACAGCGCGGCACCGGCGCGCACCGGCTGGCGACCCTCCGGTTTCAGCCCGACGCGCTTCTGCGCCGGACCACGTTCCACGGCGGCGCGCAAGGCGTCGGCGCCAATGAAGGTGCCGGAGGCACGGATTTCTTTCGGGATCGCCCACATCAGCGCCGCCGCGGCCGGGTCGGTCTCGGGCGTGATGTCCTGGCCGTGCAGGCAGAGGCCGGCCTCCAGCCGCAGGCTGTCGCGCGCGGCAAGGCCGATCCAAAGCACGCGTTCATCCTCCAGCAGCTTGGTGACAAGGTCACGCGCATCGGCTTCCGGCAGGCCGATCTCGAAACCGTCCTCGCCGGTGTAGCCGGACCGGCTCATGAACCAGTTTTTTCGCGGCTCGACCCCATGCATGAACAGCAGCGAGCCGGTCTGGATGCCGGCGCGGGAGAGTGCAGCCCAGGCTTCGGGACCCTGGATCGCCAGGAAGACGCGGTCGAGCGGCTCGACCTTCACCTCGAAATCGGTCGCCAGGGCGCGCAAATGCTTTTCGTCGGCGACGGCATTGCCGGCATTGGCGACCACCATGAACCTGGTGTCGCCGAGTCGGGTGACGATCAGGTCGTCGAGAATGCCGCCTGCTTCGTTCAGGAAAAAGGATAGCTTTGACTGCGAGATTTCGAGCGCGCCGGCGTCCAGCGGGCAGGCGCGGTTCAACAGCGCAACCGCTTCCGGGCCACTGACCTCGAACAGTTTCATATGCGAGATGTCGAACAACCCCGCATGCTCGCGGGTGTGAAGATGCTCTTTCATGACGCCGGCCGGATAGGTCAGTGGCATCGACCAGCCGGCAAAGGCGCCGAAGCGCGCTCCGGCAGCCGCATGAATATCTTCGAGGGGAAGGTGTTTGTCGTCGTCGCCCGTCATGTCGCCTCCAGAGTCGCACGCAATCGGCCGCTGATGGCGACCAGTCCGTGCCCCTCTGTCTGAAGCCTGAGAGACTCGCGCAGCCGGAACTCTGTCAGCGGCGCTTACACCTTCGGCGCGGGGGCAAGCCCCGACTTTCCAGAGTGTCTTTCCCGTCTACGGTTCTTTTGCCTGAGAGATTTCGGGCGATTTCCCCTTCGGCGGCAGCTCTCGCTGCTCTCTCCCGCAAACAGGTAGGACTCAGAACCCTGAGCCCTCGACGCGCCATCCATAGCCCGTCGACGACACCTTGTCACCTCCCAGCGACATTGTTCTGACAAGTCTTCGCTAACCACGCCGTTTGCCGGTTTTTCAAGACACTCCTGATAAAGCTGACCGATGTGACGCGTTGGGGCGGACGGGGACGACAGATGGGCGAGTTGATCATGAGTGCTCCGGTGGCGGGGCTGACTTCGAAGAACCGCATTGCTTCAGAGGACGTCGTGATGCTGCGCCGCGACGTGTTCGCCGACGGCGTGGTGAGCCGGGGCGAAGCCGAGGCCTTGTTCGCGCTCAACCAGACGGCGCGGGACAAATGCGCGGAATGGGCGCCGTTCTTCGTCGAGGCGGTCACCGACTACATCGTTCATCAGGAAAAGCCCTTGGGCTACATTTCGGGGGAGAATGCCGACTGGCTGGTCCGCACGATTTCGCGCGACGGCATGGTCGACAGCCGGACCGAACTCGAATTGCTGGTCCATGTGCTGGAAGAGGCGAAATCCTCGCCGAGCCGGCTTTGCGTCTACGCGCTGGAGCAGGTCGCCCACGCCGTCGTCGACGGTAAGGGACCGCTGATGCTCGGCGGCGCGCTGGTGCCCGGACTGATCGCCGGGGCCGAAGTCGAGCTTTTGCGCCGCATCCTCCATGCCCATGGTGGCGACGGCAACATCGCCATCACCCAGGCCGAGGCCGAGGTGCTGTTCAGGATCAACGAGCGGACCGCCCAGGCCAATAACGATCCGTCGTGGAACGACCTGTTCGTCAAGGCGATCGCCAATTTCGTCATGTGCTCGGCCGGTTATGAGGCGCCCACCCGCGAGGTGGCGCTGCGCCAGGAAACTTTCCTCGATCATGCCGATCCGGAAATCGGCGGCTTCTTCAGCCGCATGGTCTCCGGCGGTCTTGCCGGTGTCATCGAGGCCTACCGCTCTCCTGACGACATAGAGACCGAATGGGAGGCCAAGAACAGGGCCGCCGAGGCGCTGGCCCGCCGTGCCGAGACGATCGATGCCTGTGAGGCAAAGTGGCTGGTCGGACATATCGGGGTGAACCGGCCTCTTTACGAGAATGAGCGTGCGCTGCTGACCCTGATCAAGCATGCCTCGCCGGAAATTCATCCGGCGCTGAAGCCGTTGCTCGACAAGGTTGCCTAAGCCCCGCCGTCCGCTGCTATCGTTTTGCAAAGAATGATATTGGAATGGCCTTCGGGCCATCCCGAGAATTCGGCCATACGCTCGAAGCCAGCCTTTTCATAGAGATCTGGTGCCTGGAAGTCGTGGCTGGAGACCCAGATTTTCCTGACACCGCGATCGGCGGCCTCCGCGACAAAGGCGTCTAGCAACTGCCTTGCGTAGCCGCGACCTCGGTGAGCCTCGTCTATCCACATCAAGGTCAGTTCGGACGTGCCCGCCCAGGAATAGCCGGCGGCTACTCCGACCGCGTGTCCCGCACCATCGCGGATGACAAAGGTCAGCCCTCGGTCATCATCGCGGTCGATCATACGTCGGTTATCGCGGTTGAGACGATCCTCGAGCGAACTCAATTCCATGGGGGACAAGTCGTGCTCGGCCCGTATGCGAGGGACCGTCAAATCCCGCCATACCAGTCATAGCCGTTGTCTTCCCAATAGCCGCCCCGGCCGCCGCCGATAGTGGCGAAGCCATCGACCAGTTCGATCTTGTAGAGATATTTCGGCATTTTGTAGCCGAGCTGGCGCTCGACGCGGACACGCAGCGGCGCGCCGTTCTCGACCGGCAGCGGCTTGCCGTTCAGGCCGTAGGCAAGGATCGTTTGCGGATGGCGCGCATCGATGAGGTCGATCGTGCCGTAATATTTGATGTCGCCTGACAGGCTGCGGTCGATCGTGTCGAGGCAATGGAACATGACATAGCGGGCCTGTGGCTTGACCACCGCCTGGTCGAGCAGCAGCGCCAGTGGCGTGCCGGTCCATTTGGCGATGCAACTCCAGCCTTCGACGCAATCGTGTCGGGTGATCTGGGTGCGGCTCGGCATGTTCATGAGCTGCTCGCGGGTGAGTGACAGCGGCTTTTCCACGAGGCCTGACACCTCCAGTCGCCAATCGGCGAAGTTGTTGGCGAGCAGGGCCTTGTAAGCGTCGTCGTCCGGCGCGGTCACGCCGTTCGGCCGCATTGGCTGACGGATATCAGCCTCGGTGAATTCGGGCGCCAGCGAATTGCCGCCGCCGAGCAACCGTTGTGCCTTGTGGGTCAGGCCATTGGCGTTTTCGAGGAAGCTGCGCAGGCCGCTGCCGATGCTGAGCTGGCTGTCGAAGGCGTCGCAGCCCGACAGCATGATGCCGGACGCGCCGAGGCCGGCGGCGGTGAGGAACTTTCGGCGGCTTATCTCAAATTTCGCCATCTCAGGCACTCCTCTCGGACGTTTTGTCGTCATGCACGGGAGGATCAGTGCGGTACCAGCCGGTAATGATCGAGCGCAGTTCGTTGATCGGGCCGGCGGCGAGGATCATCAGGATGTGAATGACGAAGAAGGCGACCAGCAGCACCATGACGGTGAAATGGATGGTGCGTGCCGTCTGCCGGCCACCGGTCAATTCATTGAGGAAGGGCAGCACCGAATTCATGCTCGGCGACATTGCAAGGCCGGTGATGATCATCAGTGGCAAGAGCACGAACAGCACGCCGCCATAGGCCATCTTCTGCAGCGTGTTGTATTCGCGCGTGTGGTGGAATTTCAGCCTGGCGTGGTTGGCGATGTCCCGGGGCAAGCGTTTGAGGTCATCCAGGCGAGGCGCCAGATCGCGGCGGATGTGGCCGTTGATCAGGCTGGCGACGAGCCAGACGATCAAGGTCGTCGTCAATATCCAGGCGAAGAAGAAATGGATCACGCGGGCGGTGCCGAGGTCATAGTAGGACGGGATCGTCGCCCAGGACGGGAAACCGCGCGCCGTCTCGTTACCGGTCGGGCCCGACCAGCCAAGGACGCCTGTCGTGTCGAAGCGGTGGCCGAAGATTTCGGTGTAGCCGCGCGGCCCGGCATTGGTGTTTTCGGCGCCTATGGCGAAAATGGTGTTGTTGTAGTCGAAGCCGGATTGCTTGCCGATGTAGAGCTGCGGCCGGGCATTGAAGATCTGCAGGCCGGACAGCAGCATGAAAAACAACGAGATGGCCCAGAGCCAGTGTGTCAGCCGCGTCCAGCGCGACTGCCGGTAGATCAATGTTTTCTCTTTTGACGCGGGGGCGCCCGGTCCAATTTCGGATTGGCTTCTGGCAACCGATTCCATGTTGTCTGGTCTCCCGGCCTTGCGGCTTGTCCTAAGCGTTCATTGTCCTCTTGATACGTCGCGATCCAAACCGATGTTTCATGCGATCACGGATTTATTACGGACCGCCCAGGCTGACGGCGAGATTGACGGCGGCGGCGACGATGACCGTGTTGAAGAAGAACGACAGGACCGAGTGGACAAGCACGACGCAGCGCATGTGCGTCGTCGAGATGTTGGTGTCGGCGGTCTGCGCCGTCATGCCGATGACGGTAGAGAAATAGAGGAAATCCCAGCCTTCGGGGCGTTTGTCGCCCGGGAACAGCAGGCCGCCGACCGGAATCTTCTTATTGGTGCCGGCGTCGACCGCGTCGCCGTCCATCCAGTAGACATGGGCATAGTGGAGCGCTGCCATGGCATGGATGGTGAACCAGCCGAGCGGGATCGACAGCAGTGCGAAGCCGAGTTCGATCGGGTGATCCCCATCCTTGCGATTGATCAGCAGGAACAGGGAGACAAGGGCAACGCCGACGACAACGAGCGTGACCGCGAAGATCACCAGCACCGGCTGATCGGTGGCGCGTGCATTCTTGCTCAGGTACTTGCCGGTGAATTTGGGCATCTGGCTGACGACAAGAAGGACGTAAGCGGCAAAAAATATGTTGGCGCCGATCGAATAGGCGAGTGGGGCGTGCAGCAGCAGCGCCACAAGCAGCGCAAACGCACCGATACAGGCCGACACCGCGAACAGCATGTGGCGCTGCATCGGTTTCTCGATCGGGGTTTCGGCGGCCATGGCGGTCTCCACCTGGATGGCGCTTTGTTGCTAGCCCGGTGTGGCGGATTTCAGCGCGCGCCGCAAGATGCGGTCAAGTTCACCCAGGAACCGGGAACGATCCTGCGGCGCGAAGCTGGCATTGTAGCCCTTGCTCTCGCCGGTTTCGCGCAAATGCTGTTTGAGGTCCCGCATCGCCACCGCCATGCCGATCGTCTCGGGCGTGAACGGCCGCCCGGTCGGTCCAAGCACATGCGCGCCGAGCGCCACCGTGCGGGCGGCGAGCGGAATGTCCGCCGTCACCACGATGTCGTTGGGCTTGGTGTTCTCGACGATCCAGTCGTCGGCGGCATCGGCACTCTTGGAGACCACGACATTGCGGATCATCGGGTCGCGGGAGGGGCGCAGACCGCCATTGGAGACATAGGTGACGATGACGCCATGGCGCTCGGCGACCTTTTCTACCTCCGCCTTGACCGGGCAGGCGTCGGCGTCGACGTAGATGGCGGGTGCGGGCATTGTCTCTCCGGAAACGAGCAGGGGCCGGAAACATATCCGGCCCCTGCCTGAAATCTCTCGGTCGTCAGGCCGGCAGGGCGCCGGACTTCTTGGCCGTCCAGGTGGCGATATAATCCATCAGGCCCGGATTGAGGCAGTCATAGGGTTCCAGCCCGATTGTCTTCAGCTGGGTGCGAATACCGTCCATGCGGCTTGGGTCGACACCGGATTCAATGATCGAGGAGACGAAGGCGGTGAAGCCCGGAGGCGACCAGCCGTCTTCCTCGAAGCGCTCGGGATGGATGAAGGACAGGCCCTTGAACGGATGGTCGCGCTCGACCGGTCCGTGCATGTGGACGCCGCAGCCGGTGCAGGCATGACGCTGGATCAGCGCCGAGGGGTCGACCACCTTGAGCTTGTCGCCGTTCTCGGTGACGGTGACATCGCCGGTGCCGGCGACGGCGACCACCGAGAATACAGCACCGTCCGGCTTCCAGCATTTGGTGCAGCCGCAGGCATGGTTGTGGGCGATCTGGCCCTTGACCTTCACCTTGACCGGCTTGCTGGTGCAGGCGCAGACCAGCGTGCCGCCGGCAAAGCTGGCGCTCTCCCTGGGCAGCCCATTGTCGATCTTTGGATGCAGTTTCTCCGCCATTTTTTCTCTCCTCCCATGTTTCACCACAGGGGTCGCTGGCCGGATGGCCGGCGGCGTGTGGCTGTCTTTTAGTAAACCACGACACTCCGGATCGATTTGCCCTCATGCATGAGGTCGAATCCCCTGTTGATGTCCTCGAGCTTCAGCGTGTGGGTGATCATCGGGTCGATCTGGATCTTGCCGTCCATGTACCAGTCGACGATCTTCGGCACGTCGGTGCGGCCGCGCGCGCCGCCGAAGGCGGTGCCCATCCAGCTGCGCCCGGTGACCAGTTGGAACGGCCGGGTCGAAATCTCCTGGCCAGCACCGGCGACGCCGATGACGACCGACTTGCCCCAGCCGCGATGTGAGGCCTCGAGTGCCTGGCGCATGACCTTGGTGTTGCCGGTGCAGTCGAATGTGTAGTCGGCGCCGCCGATCTGGTCGGCTCCGCGCTTGGTCATGTTGACGAGATAAGGCACGATGTCGCCGTCGATCTCCTTCGGATTGACGAAATGCGTCATGCCGAATCGCTCGCCCCATTCCTTCTTGTCGTTGTTCAGGTCGACACCGATGATCATGTCGGCGCCGGCAAGCTTCAGGCCCTGGATGACGTTGAGGCCGATGCCGCCGAGGCCGAAGACGACGGCGGTGGCGCCTTGCTCGACCTTGGCGGTGTTGATGACCGCACCAATGCCGGTGGTGACGCCGCAGCCGATGTAGCAGATCTTGTCGAAGGGGGCGTCGGGGTTGACCTTGGCCACCGCGATCTCCGGCAGCACGGTGAAGTTGGAGAAGGTCGAGCAGCCCATGTAGTGGAAGATCTTGTCCTTGCCGATCGAGAAGCGCGACGAGCCGTCCGGCATCAACCCTTGCCCCTGGGTGGCACGGATGGCGGTGCACAGATTGGTCTTCCTCGACAAACACGACGGGCACTGACGGCATTCGGGCGTATAGAGCGGGATGACATGGTCGCCCTTCCTGACCGAGGTGACGCCCTTCCCGACATCGACGACGATGCCGGCGCCCTCATGGCCGAGGATGGCGGGAAACAGGCCTTCGGGATCGGCGCCCGACAGCGTGAATTCGTCGGTGTGGCAGATGCCGGTCGCCTTGATCTCGACCAGCACCTCGCCATCGCGCGGTCCATCAAGGTCGACCTCCATGATCTCCAGCGGCTTTCCGGCGGCGACAGCGACAGCGGCGCGGGTTTTCATCGGGCAATTCCTCCAAAGGCGATTTTGAGCCAAGGTTTCAGGTTTTGAGCTGCTCATCAACTCTCAGATGAGACGAAATCTTGGCTTTCTTGACGCAGATAGCACACCGTCGACAACCAGCCCGGCTCGGCAGGGGAGTGCGACGGAAGCATTGGGAGGGACGCCCGTCATGTCGTCCGCTGCGGCACTTGAGACCTGGCGACATAGTCCATAGAACTGAACCATCTGCCGGAGGGGAATTCTGCCCGCATGTTCACCAAGATCCTGATCGCCAATCGTGGCGAGATCGCCTGCCGCGTCATCAGGACGGCGCGCAAGATGGGCATTGCCACGGTCGCCGTCTATTCCGACGCCGATCGCGATGCCGTGCATGTCGAAATGGCCGACGAGGCGGTGCATATCGGGCCGTCGCCTGCCGCGCAGAGCTACCTCGTTCCTGAAAAGATCATCGCGGCCTGCAAGGCGACGGGCGCTCAGGCCGTGCACCCCGGCTATGGCTTCCTGTCCGAGCGAGCCGCGTTCTGCGAAGCCCTGGAAGCGGAAGGCATCGTCTTCATCGGGCCGAAGCCCAAGGCCATCAAGGCGATGGGCGACAAGATCGAGTCGAAGAAATTCGCCAACGCCGCCGAGGTTTCGACGGTTCCGGGTTGGCTCGGCGTCATCGAGAATGCCGATCACGCCGAAAAGATCGCCGGCGAGATCGGCTATCCCGTGATGATCAAGGCCTCGGCCGGTGGCGGTGGCAAAGGCATGCGCATCGCCTGGGACCAGTCGGAAGTACGCGACGGATTTGACCGGGCGCGCTCGGAAGCCAAGAGTTCGTTCGGCGACGACCGTGTCTTCATCGAAAAGTTCGTGGTCGACCCGCGTCACGTCGAAATCCAGGTGCTGGCCGACGGGCATGGCAACGCGCTCTATCTTGGCGAACGCGAATGCTCGATCCAGCGCCGCAACCAGAAGGTGGCGGAAGAGGCGCCATCGCCCTTCCTCGATGCCAGGACGCGCAAGGCGATGGGCGAGCAGTCGGTGGCGTTGGCCAGGGCTGTCGACTACCAGAGCGCCGGCACCGTCGAGTTCATCGTCGACAAGGACAAGAACTTCTATTTCCTTGAAATGAATACACGATTGCAGGTTGAGCATCCGGTGACCGAACTCGTCACCGGCATCGATCTGGTCGAGCAGATGATCCGCGTCGCCGCCGGCGAAGAGCTCGCCATCAAGCAGAGCGACATCAAGCTGAACGGCTGGGCGGTGGAAAGCCGGCTCTACGCCGAGGATCCCTATCGCAATTTCCTGCCCTCGATCGGCCGGCTGACACGCTACCGGCCACCCGAGGAAGGCCGCTTCGGCGATGTCGTCATCCGCAACGACACCGGTGTCACCGAAGGCTCGGAAATCTCCATGTTCTACGATCCGATGCTGGCCAAGCTGTGCACCTGGGCGCCGACTCGGCTCGAGGCCATCGACGCCATGTCGGAAGCGCTGGACAGCTTTGTCGTCGACGGCATCGAGCACAACATACCGTTCCTGGCGGCGCTGATGCAGCATCCACGCTGGCGGGAAGGGGCGATATCGACCGGCTTCATCGCGGAGGAATATCCCGACGGTTTTGCCCCCGTCGTGCCGAACAGCGAGGAAAAAGCCGTTCTGGCATCGATCGTCACGGCCGTGGAACTGCTGCGCCGCGACCGTCTCGACCGGCTGGGCGGGCGGCTGGCGCCGCATTCGGGAGCGCTCAAGCGCGACTGGGTGGTGAAGATCGGCGAAGAGTATTTGTCGGCGTCGATCCTCGAAGGCATGATTTTCATCCCGATGGAAATGGACCTGTCCATCGATGGCGGCAAGGCGCTGACCGTTTCGTCCGATTGGCGGCCCGGCGATCTCATCTGGCGCGGCACTGTCGGCAAGCGCAGGGTTGCCGCCCAGATCCGTTCTGTCGCCAATGGCCTCCGCATCGCCTGGAAAGGCATGTCGGTGACCGCGCGCGCCATGCTGCCGCGCACCGCCGAATTGGAAAGGCTGATGCCGGAGAAAATAGCGCCGGACACGTCGAAACTGCTGCTCTGCCCGATGCCGGGCCTCGTCGTGTCGATCGCCGTTGTCGAAGGCCAGGAGGTCAAGGCGGGCGAGACGCTGGCCGTGGTCGAGGCGATGAAGATGGAAAACGTTCTGCGCGCCGAGCGCGACCTCGTCGTGGCGAAACTCAACGCCAAGCCGGGCGACAGCCTTGCCGTCGACGCGGTGATCATGGAATTCGCCTGAACGGCTGGAAGCCTGTGGGTCGGTAGTCGTTTGTGCTGGACTGGTATCGCCCGGTCCCGGACAATACATCTCCATCGACTCAAGTCTTACGGACAGCGCGAGAAACCATGGCGGATGAGAGACTTCCACGCGATCCCCTGAAGCGCGAGGCCGCGATCGCGGCCGCGCGGCCGGAGGTGCCGGCGCGGCCGTTCGTCCATCTGCGCGTGCACTCGGCCTATTCGCTGCTGGAAGGCGCGCTGCAACTCGGCAAGATCGTCGGCCATGCCGTCAAGGACGAAGCGCCAGCGATCGCGGTGACCGACACCAACAATTTGTTCGGCGCCTTGGAGTTCGCCCAGAAGGCGGTGAAGGATGGCATCCAGCCGATCATCGGCTGCCAGATCGCGCTCGCCTTTTCCGGCGAAAACAGCGACGGCCAGCGTGACCGCCGCCGGCAAGGTCCCGATATGCGGCCCGTCGTGCTGATCGCGGCGACCGAAGCCGGCTATTCCAATCTGGTCCGGCTGGTCAGCCGTGTTTACCTTGAAACACCGCCCGGCGAGGCGGTGCACCTGACCACCGAAATGATGGACGGCCAATGTGACGGCCTGATTTGTCTTAGTGGCGGGCCGCGCGGCCCGATCGGCATGGCCCTGAAGGAAGATCGCCGCGATCTTGCCGAAGCGCGGCTGGTAACGCTCAAGGCGATGTTCGGCGACCGGCTCTATGTCGAGCTGGACCGGGTTTCGGGGTACGACCGGATGATCGAGAAATCCTCGATCGATCTCGCCTATGCCCATGAATTGCCGCTGGTTGCCACCAACGAGGCCTTCTTCTCGTCGCGCGACGAGTATGAGGCGCATGATGCGTTGATCGCCATCGCCGAGGGGTCGGTTGTCGCCGTCGACACCCGCCGCCGGCTGTCGCCGGACAATTTCCTGCGCAGTCAGGCCGATATGGCGAAATTGTTCGCCGACCTGCCTGAAGCCATCGACAACACTGTCGAGATCGCGCTGCGCTGCTCCTACTATCCAAAAACCCGCAGTCCGATCCTGCCGCGTTTCACGGGCGGCGATACCTCCGACAAGGACGCCGCCGAAAAGGCCGAGGCCGAGGAACTGGCCCGTCAGGCGCGCGAGGGGCTTGATGCACGGCTCGCCTTGCACGGACCGACACCGGGCTACACGGTCGAGCAGTATCGTGAGAGGCTCGAATTCGAGCTTGGCATCATCGAGAAGATGAAATTCCCCGGCTACTTCCTGATCGTTGCCGACTTCATCAAATGGGCCAAGGCGCAAGGCATTCCGGTCGGGCCGGGGCGTGGTTCGGGCGCCGGTTCGCTGGTTGCCTATTCGACCACCATCACCGACATCGACCCGCTGCGTTTCTCGCTGCTGTTCGAACGCTTCCTCAATCCGGACCGCGTGTCGATGCCCGATTTCGACATCGATTTCTGCCAGGACCGCCGCGAGGAGGTGATCCGCTACGTCCAGCAGAAATACGGCCGCGACCAGGTCGGCCAGATCATCACTTTCGGTACGCTGCAGGCGCGCGCCGTGCTGCGCGACGTCGGCCGCGTGCTGCAGATGCCGTACGGCCAGGTCGACAAGCTGTCGAAAATGGTGCCGCAGAACCCGGCCAATCCGGTCAAGCTCGCCGATGCCATCGCCAACGAGCCGCGCTTTGCCGAGGAGGCCGAGAAAGAGCCGATCGTGCAGACGCTGCTCGACATGGCGCAGAAACTGGAGGGCCTCTACCGCCACGCCTCGACGCACGCCGCCGGCATCGTCATTGGCGACAGACCGTTGTCGGAACTGGTGCCGATGTACCGCGATCCGCGTTCGGACATGCCTGTCACCCAGTTCAACATGAAATATGTCGAGCAGGCGGGGTTAGTGAAGTTCGACTTCCTCGGCCTGAAGACGCTGACGGTGCTGGAGACGGCCGTCAAGTTGATCCGCCGGCGCGGCATCGACATCGATCTGGCGACCATCCCGCTCGACGACCCCGAGACCTATGCGATGCTGTCGCGCGGCGAGGTGGTCGGCGTGTTCCAGGTGGAAAGTGCCGGCATGCGCAAGGCGCTGATCGGCATGCGGCCCGACTGCATCGAGGACATCATCGCGCTGGTTGCCCTCTACCGGCCGGGACCGATGGAGAACATCCCGACCTACAACGCCAGAAAGCATGGCGAGGAGGAGATGGCCTCGATCCATCCCAAGATCGACCATCTTGTGAAGGAGACGCAAGGCGTCATCGTCTACCAGGAACAGGTGATGCAGATCGCGCAGGAGCTGTCCGGCTATTCGCTTGGCGAAGCCGACCTTCTGCGGCGCGCCATGGGCAAGAAGATCCGCGCCGAGATGGACAAGCAGCGCGAACGCTTTGTCTCCGGCGCGGTCGAGCGCGGCGTCGCAAAGCCGCAAGCCGACTTCATTTTCGACCTGCTGGCAAAGTTCGCCGACTACGGTTTCAACAAGTCTCATGCGGCCGCCTACGCTGTCGTCTCCTACCAGACCGCCTATCTCAAGGCGCATTATCCGGTCGAGTTCCTGGCAGCGTCGATGACGCTCGACATGGGCAACACCGACAAGCTCGCCGACTTCCGCCAGGATGCGCTGCGCCTCGGCATCGAAGTCCTGGCGCCCTCGGTGATGACGAGTTTCCGTGCCTTCGAGGTCGGGGAGAACCGGATCTATTATTCGATGGCCGCGCTGAAGGGCGTCGGCGATGCCGCGGTGGAGCACATCGTCGCCGTTCGCGGCGAAAAGCCGTTCAAGAGCCTGGCCGATTTCTGCGAGAGGGTCGACCCGAAGATCGTCGGCAAACGGGTTTTCGAAAGCCTGATCATGGCCGGCGCGCTCGACTGCTTCGGCCACGACCGCGCCCAGATGTTGGCCGGCGTCGAGCGGATGATGGGGCTGGCGTCGCTCGCCCAGCAGAACGCCGTTTCGGGTCAGGCCGACATCTTCGGCGCCTCGCTCGGCGCACAGTCGCAGGCGCTCAATCTGCCGGCGACCGATCCGTGGCTCGCTGCCGACCGCCTGCACCGCGAGTTCCAGGTCGTCGGCTTCTATCTCTCGGCGCATCCGCTCGACGAGTACAAGGCGGCGCTGCAGAAGATGCGGGTGCAGAACTGGGCGGAGTTCTCCGCCGCCGTCAAGCGCGGTGCTTCCGCCGGCCGGCTTGCCGGCACCGTTACCAGCAAGCAGGAGCGCAAGACGCGCACCGGCAACAAGATGGGCGTGGTGGCCTTTTCGGACACCTCCGGCCAATACGAGGCCGTATTGTTTTCAGAAGGTTTGGCCCAGTATCGCGACCTCCTCGAAGCCGGCCGCTCGGTTGTCATCACTGTCGCGGCGGAGGACAGGCCCGAGGGCGTCAACCTGCGCATCAACTCCGTGCAATCGCTGGAGGACGAGGCAAGCCGCATCCAGAAGGCGCTGCGCATCTTCGTCAGGAACGATGGACCTGCCTCGATGATCCAATCCCAACTCACGCAGCGGGGTGAAAGCCAGGTGAGCATCATCGTGATCAAGGAAGAGGCGCAGGGCGAGGTCGAGATCGCTCTGCAAGGCGGCTATCGCGTCTCGCCACAGATCGCCTCGGCAATGCGCGCCGTGCCGGGCGTGATTGAAGTGGAACTGGTGTGATCTGCGCGCTTACCAGGCGGCACTCCGCGGGCCGGCACCGGCTGCTCATGCCAGCATGAAGGCCAAGGAGAGGCGTCCATCGCAGAACCTTTCCGCGACGGCGCGATTACGCGACAGGCTGCGCAGGCTCTATCACGGACGCTCGCCGGCCGCGTTCCGGTTCCAACTGGTGGCTGTCATCATCGACCTCGCCATCATCGCTTTTTTCATCGCCACCCCGGTCATCCAGCAGTCGCCCTCGTTTCTGTGGCTAGACTATGCCGTGGCGGCTCTCGTCGCCGCCGATCTGATTGCCAGGCTGCTCGCCTCCAACGACATGCTGCGCCTGACGAAGCAGCCGACCTTTTGGGTGGATGCCTTCATCCTTCTGACGCTGCTGATGCCGACGGCTCTCGCGAGCCTCGGCTTTCTGCGCATCCTGCGGCTATGGTCGCTGTCGCGCAGCGGTTCGATCTGGCGGCATTTCGAGATGCGTGGCCTGCGGCCCTGGCGCGAGGCAAGCCACGCGGTGATCAACCTTTTGACCTTTCTCTTTGTCATCACGGGCTTCGTCTACACGTTCTTTTTTCGCAACGGAGCCGGACTGGAAAACTACATCGACGCGCTTTACTTCACCGTCGCGACCGTGACGACGACAGGCTTCGGAGACATCGTGCTGCCGGGCATCGCCGGCAAGCTGACGGCGATCGTAACCATGATCATCGGCATATCGCTGTTCGTCAGGCTGGCGCAGGCGATCTTTCGGCCGGCCAAGGTGTTCTTTCCCTGTCCGCAATGCGGGTTGCAGCGTCACGAGCCGGACGCCGTACACTGCAAGGCGTGCGGACACGTGCTCAACATTCCAGACGAAGGGAACTGACTGGCAACGCTATGACGCCGCGACTTCTGCCGGCTTGACTGCCTTGCGCTGCAAGTTGAGCAGATTGCCCATCAGGATCAGCAATGCACCGCCAGCGGTGAAGGCGTCGATCTGCTCGCTGTAAAGCAGCCAGCCGATGAGCGCCGACAACGGTACACGCAGGAAATCCATCGGCGAAATGACGGTGGCGTCGGCATAGCCAAGCGCACGGGCCATGCAAAAATGCGACGACATGCCGGTGAAGGCGATCAGCACGATCCATGGCCACAGTTCCAGCGGCGGGTTGCGCCACTCGTAAAGGGCTGGAACGAGGCCGACCACCGACTGGATGATCAGCATCCAGAAGATAATGCGCACGACGCTGTCCGTCCGCGTCAGCGACTTGACCAGGACCACCGAGATGCCGAAGCAAACCGCGGCGCCGAGCACGATGAGATGGCCCGGATCGACCGAGCCCACACCGGGGCGAACGATGATTACCACCCCGATCAGGCCCAGCACGATCGCGGCAAGCTTTGGCCGGGACAACCTTTCACCAAGAAAGGTCACCGCCAGGATAGCCGTCCAGATCGGTGTGGTGAATTCGATCGAAATCAGCACGGCCAACGGAATCAAGGTCAATGCGTAGAGCCATGCCGCCTGCCCGGTATAGTGGATGACGTTTCTGGCGATATGAGCGACGGGCCGCTGCGTGCGCATCGCCGCGAAGCCGCCGCTCATCATCACCAGCGGCAGCAGAATGAAGAACCCGATGACCGAGCGCAGTTCCAGCACCTGGAAGACGTTGAGCTCGGCGGTCGTGGCGCGGCCGGCGACCGACATCGCCAGGAACGAGGCGATCGACAGCGCCATCCAGAAAGCGGCCTTGGGGATCGAGGGGGTAGGTGCCATGTCAGCTATCTCGCAAGCCGGGGTTTTTGCCGCAACCACTAGCCGCCGCATTTGACTGGGCCAGAGATATTGGCGCGACGTTGCAAAACAGCCCTGTCGCGGGCGGAACCTGACATGGCAAGCCGCGTTGAGTCGCGATGTCCGCTTGAGCATCACCGATCGCCGTTCCACCCGTCACAAGGAGACCTTCGATGACATTACTCACGCGGTTTGTGCTTGCCGGGTGCCTGGCCGTCGCGGCCACAGCCGCGCATGCGGACGAGAGCAAATTTCTCCAATCCTTCAAGGGCAATTTCGCCGGCAAGGGAACCGTTCAGGTGACGACGCAGGCGCCAACGGTCAGCGTTTCCTGCACGTTCAAATCGAATGCGACATCGTCTTCGCTGTCCCTCGACGGCAACTGCCGCGGCCTGATCCTGGTGACACGCGCCATCAGTGCTCGCCTGAAGACCAGCGGCGCCAAATACAGCGGTGTCTATGTGGGATCGCGCACCGGACCGGCGCAGTTGAACGGAAGCCGTTCCGGCAATGCGATAAACCTCGCCATCCGCTGGGCCAAGGAGGTCAATGGCGACCGCGCCGCGCAGCTTACCGTGCAGAAAAACGGTGCGGACGGCATAGTCTTGACCGTGGTCGACCGCGATCCCAAGACCGGCAAGAGCGTGGTGACCAGCCGCATCGATCTTCGACGCAGCTGATCGGGTTCAATCTTCCAGCGGCTCCGGCGGATGGGCGTCGCGGCCCTTGCCGAAGGTGTAGCCGGTTTGCACCGCCTTGCGGCCGAACTTGTCGCGTAGCGCATCGATGGCGCCTTCGGCCATGGCGCGCTTGCGCGACTGCACATCGACCAAATCCGGCGGGTCGGCCTTGTCGTCGTCGGAGAGGTCGCTGACGCCGATGCCGAGCAATCGGAATTTCGTTCCGTCGGTCTCCTTGCGAAGAAGTTCCACGCCGGTCGAAAAGATGCGGTCGGCGAGCCGGGTCGGGTCGCCGAGCTGACGGTTGCGCGTGCGCAGCCTGAAGTCCTGGGTCTTCAGCTTCAGCACCACGGTGCGCCCGGCGATGCCTGATTTCTTCAGCCTCGCCGAGACTTTTTCCGAAAGGCCCCTCAGCACCGAGACAAGCTCGTCCAGTGAGGCGATATCGGTGTCGAAAGTGGTTTCGGCCGATACGCTCTTTGCGTCCTGGTCGGGGTCGACGCGGCGGACATCCTCACCGCGCGAAAGCCGGTAGAGCCGTTCGCCCATCACCCCATAGCGGCGCATCAGGTCGCCACGCTCCATCTTCTGGAGCTGGCCGATGGTGCGGATGCCATCCTGTTCCAGCGTGGCATTGAACGCCTTGCCGACGCCCCAGATCATGGTCACCGGCTGCGTGGCCAGAAAGCCGACCGCCTCCGCCTCGCCGATGACGGAAAAGCCGCGCGGTTTGCGGAAATCGGACGCTATCTTGGCGAGGAATTTGCAATAGGACAGGCCTGATGAAACGGTGATGCCGATCTCCTTCTCCACCGCCAGCGAAAAGCGCGCCAGCACCACGGCCGGTGGCAGTCCGTGCAGGCGCTCGGTGCCGGCGAGGTCGAGGAAGGCCTCATCGATCGACAACGGCTCGACCAGCGGTGTCAAAGCCTGCATCATGGCGCGCACCTCGCGGCCGACGGCCACGTACTTTTCCATGTTGGGCGCGATCACGACCGCCTCCGGGCAGGCCTCGAGCGCCTTGAACATCGGCATGGCGGAGCGCACGCCGCGGATGCGAGCGATGTAGCAGGCGGTGGAGACGACACCGCGCTTGCCGCCGCCGATGATCAGCGGCTTGTCCTTGAGCGCAGGGTTGTCGCGCTTTTCGATGGCCGCGTAGAAGGCGTCGCAATCGATATGGGCGAGGTGCAGCCGATAAAGCTCGGGATGGCGCGCAAGGCGAGGGCTGCCGCAGCGTTCGCAACGGCGCGTTTCACTGCGCTGAAAGGTCAGGCAGTCACGACAAAAACCGTGGTCGGGATTGTTGACAGGGGCCGCCATCACTGCGAACATAAAGAGAACAAAACCAATGGTACGACAGCGCAAGGCCAGCGACAAGCCTGGCCTGGGGAGAACGCATGAGCACGACCGTAGTGCCGCTGGCGCCAGAGCTCTGGCCTGAATTCGAGGACCTTTTCGGCAAGCAGGGCGCCTGCTACGGCTGCTGGTGTACGCATTTCCGGCTGGCGCCGGCGGCGCGGCGCGAGAGCAGCCGTGAACGCAACAAGGATCACATCAAGGCGCGCATCGAGGCCGGCCCGCCGCCCGGCCTGCTGGCTTTCGAGGACGATAAGGCGGTCGGCTGGATGCAGATCGGGCCACGCGCCGACGTGCCCGAGTGGAACAACAAGGGCAGGGGCTCGGCGCCGATCGATCCCGCCGACGCGTCCGATCCGGCCGTTTGGGCGATCTCGTGCTTTTTCATCCGCGCCAAGGCGCGCGGCAGGGGCATCACCCACCGCCTCGTCGAAGGCGGCATCGAGTTCGCCCGCAGGAACGGGGCGCGACTCGTAGAGGCCTGCCCGATCGACCTGTCGCGCGATTCGCGTTCGATCGGCCTGTTTGTCGGGTCATCGGGGGTGTTCGAGAAAGCCGGGTTCGAAAGGCTTGTGGAGCGCAAGGCCGGTCGGCCGCTGATGCGGCTGGTGTTGAAGCCGATTGCCTGACTGTCATCGTCTTGCGGTCGCGATGGTATTTCCCTACCAGAGATACGAAACCATTTTTGCCTTTTTGACGAACGGAGAATTCCCGTGAACCGTATGCTGCCTATTGCCTTTACCGCGTTCCTGCTGAGCGCGCCTGCTTTCGGCCAGACCGTCGACAGTCAGGGCGCCAAGCAGTTGTCCGATGATCTGTCGCGCTATGTCGGCAAACAGGCGCTCGACAAGGGCATCCTGAAGGTTTCGGCCGAAGGCGCCGCCTACAAGATCGTGGTCGATTTCAAGGCGCTGGCCAGCAGCTTTCCCGACGAGAAGCTGGTGAAATTCGACTTTGCGCCCTATGCCCTGCTGGTCAAGCCGCGCAGCGACGGGTCCTGGGATGTCTCGATGGATTTTTCGCAGAGCGCCTCCTTTGAATTCAACGGCCCTCAGGGAAAGCAGAGCACGCAGTTCTCGATCAAGGATGGCAAGGGCAACGGCGTCTACGACCCCAAGTTGGCGGCCTTCACCAGCGCCACGAGCTCGATGGCCGGGATGACGATGTCGTCGCAGGACGCCAAGCAAAAGATGGATGTGACCGCCGGTGCCGGCACCGTGACGCTTTCCGCGACCAAGGCGACCAATGGCGGCGTTGATTTCACGACGTCGCAAAAGATTTCGAACTTCGTGGAAGCGATAAAATTCAACGATGCCGAGAGCGGGCTGAATTTTCCCGTCACCGTGAAGTCGCCGGAATTTTCCGTGGAGGCCAGCGGCAAGGGCGTGCAGACCAAGCCTCTGCTCGATCTCCTGGCGTTTGCCGTGGCCAATGAGGACGAGAAGACGCTGAAGGCAAACCAGGCGCAGCTCAAGTCGCTTCTGCTTGCAGCGCTTCCGGTGTGGGAGCGTATCGACGGAACCTATGGCTTCAAGGACTTCGCGGTCGACAGCCCTATCGGCACGTTCGGAGCAACCCAGTTCGGCATAGCGTTCGGTTCCGACGGCGTCGCCCAGAACGGAAAGGTCAGCTATGGCATCAAGGCTTCGGGGCTGACCGTGCCGCAGCAGCTTTTGCCGAGCTGGAGCGTGGCGCTGCTGCCCACCGATATCGACCTGAATTTCGGCGGCGCCAACATCGATCTCGACAGCATGGCAAAGAAGGCCATCGAAGCCTTTGATCTCAACCAGGATCCGCCGCTGCCGGCCGAGTTCGGCGACCAGCTCAAAGCCGAATTCCTGGCCAAGACGCCGAAGGTCGTCATCGGCCACAGTACCGTGAAGAACAAGGACATGGAGATCGCACTGGAAGGCGAGATGACAAGCTTCGGCCAGAAACCCGACGCAAATCTCACTGTCGACGTCGCTGGCTTCGACAAGATCATGGAGCATCTGCAGGAAGCGGCGAAGGCGGAGCCGGAAGTCGGGCAGTACGTGCCTGTCGCTCTCATGGCGAAGGGTTTTGCCAAGACGCTGCCGGACGGCAAGCTGGAATGGGCTATCAACACCAAGGCCGACGGCTCGGTCACCGTCAACGGCGTCATGCTGAAGCCCGCCGACCCGGCGGTGGACGATAGCGTCGACGACGGTGACGGTTCGGACGATGAGAGCGGCGGCGATAATGGCGGTAGCGATAACGGCGGCGGCGCTAACGGCGGGGCAGGGGCGAAGCTCAATCCTTGAGTGTTCTGCCCTTGAGCAAATCCGGAACAGTGCGAACCGGTTTTTTCGTCCGGGATCGCACCAAAACGCCTGGATTAGAACCCCAGCGCGCCAGCGATCTTAGGCGCGGCTTCGTGCCAATCCTGGACGACGATGACATCGTCCGGGACCGATGGCAGGAACGTACGCAGCGAATTGTCGGCCATCAGATGGAATAGGTTTGCGTCGGCGACCGAGTCACGCACCGACGCCAGATTGGCTGGCTGATCGTCGACGAAGACCACCGGCCGCCCGCTCCTGCCGCGCAGTTTGGCTACCGCCGGCCCCTTGGCCATTTCGGTGGTCAGCAGCGGATAGGCCAGCCCCAGTGCATCGAGATGGGCGCGTCGCACGGCGCGATGCCGGTGCGGCATGGCTGTCAGCAATATGATTTCGGCACGGTCTCCAAGCCCGGTCAGGGCTTCCGCGGCGCCATCGGTGATGCCTTGCCAATCGGCTTGCGCGTCGAAGAAATCCCCCAGGAGTGCGGTAACTTCGGGTTGTTCGATCAGGCGGCCGCTGGCTGTCTCGGCAATGTTGCCGGTCAGCCGGAAGGACGCCAGCGTCAGGCCATAGCCGCGCGCCTTGAGGAAATGCGGGAAGGGCCGGATGAATTCGAGCACCACGTCGTCGACATCGAGCACCAGCAGCGGTCGGTCGTCAGCCGCCAGTTCCTCGATCTGGCGCGCGGTTTCGGGATCATCGCTCATGTGGAGTGCTCGTGATTGTCATCGCCGAGCGGCAAGGCGCGCAACGCCTTGCCGACAGCCGCTGGTGGCGTGCCGGTTTCCTCGGCGAAGCGCATCAAGGTCGGCTCGTGGGCAAGAATGAACTGCAGGACGCCGGCCAGGAAACCCGGCTCGCCGGCCGCCCGGCGGATCGAATGCGCCTCTATTCCCGTGATTGCCAGAAAGCGCGGTAAAAGCTCCGGATCGGTGGCAACGAAGCCCAGTGCCTTGACGGCAATGGTTTCCGCCTCTTCGCGCATTGACGCTGCGTTTGCCATCACTACCTTCGGTGCGTGGAATGAGTCTCTCCCGCAGTAATGGCAAGAATTGCTTGCGGCAAGCCATTAGCGCGTGGCGCGCCTTTTGGACGCGCAGGGAGGCGAGGCGGAATTCGTGCTGCTTTGCAGGCTTCGGGTTTCCGTTTCGTCAATCATATTGCCGTATAGTGCAGCAGGGTTTGGTGCGTTCAAGGAAAGAGCGCATGACGGCCACCCCCGGGTGGAGGACGGCCGGGACGGGATGCCGATGCCTAAGAAGGTGATGATCGTCGAGGACAATGAGCTCAATATGAAGCTCTTTCGGGACCTCATCGAAGCAAGCGGTTACGAGACGGTGCGCACCCGCAACGGTCTGGAGGCGCTCGACCTGGCGCGCCAGCACCGGCCGGACCTCATCCTGATGGACATCCAGCTGCCCGAAGTGTCGGGACTGGAAGTGACCAAATGGCTGAAAGAGGACGACGATCTGCACGTCATCCCGGTGATTGCGGTGACTGCCTTTGCGATGAAAGGCGACGAGGAACGCATCCGCCAAGGCGGCTGCGAGGCGTATATTTCGAAGCCGATCTCGGTGCCGCGTTTCATCGAAACCATCAAATCTTATCTGGGCGATGCCTGATGTACCCTTCCAGCCGAGCCGGAGCGTTGTGAAATGACTGCGCGGATCCTCGTCGTCGACGACATCCCTGCCAATGTGAGGCTGCTGGAAGTCCGGCTGCTGGCCGAGTATTTCGAGGTTCTGACCGCCACCAATGGGTCCGATGCGATCGAGACCTGCGAGAACGGCAAGGTCGATGTCGTGCTGCTCGACGTGATGATGCCCGACATGGACGGGTTCGAGGTCTGCCGGCGATTGAAGAGCGATCCGGCGACGTCGCACATTCCGGTGGTGATGATCACCGCGCTCGATCAGGTCACCGACCGCGTGCGCGGGCTCGAGGCCGGCGCCGACGATTTCCTGACCAAGCCGGTCAACGACTTGCAGCTGATGACGCGCGTCAAGAGCTTGGTTCGCCTGAAGTCGTTGACCGACGAGCTTCGGCTGCGCGCCTCGACCACGCGCAACATCGGCATCGAAGAACTTTTGAGCCGCAATTTCGCGTCCGAGGACAAGACGCCGAAGGTGCTTTTGATCGACGAGCGCAAATCGTCGGTCGAGCGCATCCAGAAGATGCTGCGCGACCGTGCCGACCTCGACGTCACCGGCGATCCGCATGCCGGGTTCTTCCAGGCCGCGGAGACGCCCTATGAATGCGTGATGATCTCGACGGCTTTCGCCGATTTCGATCCGCTCAGGCTCTGCTCGCAACTGCGCTCGCTCGACCGCACCCGTTTCGTGCCGATCATCCTGCTGGCGGAGGAGGGCGAGGAGGAGCGCATCATCCGAGGGCTCGAACTCGGCATCAACGACTATCTGATGCGGCCGATCGACCAGCAGGAACTGACGGCGCGGCTGCGTACCCAGGTGCGCCGCAAGCGCTACAATGACCAATTGCGCGCCAGTGTCACCCAGACCATCGAAATGGCCGTGACCGACGGCCTCACCGGGCTGCACAATCGCCGCTATCTAGACAGCCATCTGCAGACGCTGTTCGATCGCGCCGTGGCGCGGCGCCGGCCGCTGTCGGTAATGATCACCGATCTCGACCGCTTCAAGTCCATCAATGATGCGCATGGGCATGACGGCGGCGACGAGGTGCTGCGCGAATTCGCGCGGCGGCTGCGCAAGAACGTCCGGGGTATCGACCTTGCCTGCCGGTTCGGCGGCGAGGAGTTCGTGGTGGTAATGCCCGATACCGACGGCGCAGTGGCCGAGAAGGTGGCCGAGCGCATTCGTGCCGAAATCGCCCAGATGCCGTTCGCCATCGGCGCCGAGGGCAAGACGATCGAGGTCACCGTCAGTGTTGGCGTGTCATCGGTGCTGAAGGGCGTGGACACGGTGGCGGCATTGATGAAACGCGCCGATCTCGCGCTCTACGAAGCCAAGAGCGGCGGCCGCAACCGCGTCGTTGCCAAGGCAGCTTGACGCTCCGGCCCCGATAATCCGGTCAACCCCAACAGGGTTACCCATTTACCTTAATCCAAGCGATTCGCGAGCCTTGGTTAAGAAACTGTTGATTTCCATAAGCTCTTGCGCAAATGTGAAGGCCAAGACGAAGCCGGCACGAGGTAGACAGCCGGCTCGATCCTCGAATACCCCATGATGCTCAGGTCCGCCGCATCTCCTGGGTCCGTGGGGTCGGCCGGCCGGCGCTGGCACATAGTGGCCTCCTCGTACCGCTGCCAAACGCCGACCGGCCCCCTTTGCCCGATATGACATCAGGAATCTGCGTCAAGCCCCGGAAGAACCGGGGCTTTTTTGCGGCAGGTCCCGCTTTTCTGGACTGTAACGGCTTCGGTTGCACCCTCGCGTGCTATTGCTTGGCAACACCGCGACTTTTTCGCCGCCATATGCATAAGTGGAGAAGAGGAGCCAGCCCCCTCCATTTCATACATATGGCGCGCAAGGGGCTTGCGGCAAGACCCGGCTGTTCCCGTAGAACCACGACCCAGGAAACGGGAGTGGCGAAATGCCGGAATTGTTGCCAGGAGGCCGAGTGCGTCGGGATCATGCGGTGGTGATCGCCGGAGGCGGTCCGACCGGGTTGATGCTGGCTGGCGAACTCGCATTGGCGGGCGTCGATGTGGCCGTTGTCGAGCGGCGGCCAAACCAGGAACTCGTCGGTTTGCGCGCGGGCGGCCTGCACGCACGCACCATCGAGGTGCTCGACCAGCGCGGAATTGCCGACCGGTTCCTCTCGCAGGGACAGACATCGCCGTCGGTGGGCTTCCACATGATCCGATTGGACATCAGCGACTTTCCCACGCGGCACAACTATCTGCTGGCACTGCGGCAAAACCACATCGAGCGGATATTGGCCGACTGGATCAGCGAGTTCGGCGTGCCGATCTATCGCCGGCAGGACGTCACGGGCTTCGCACAGGATGATGGTGGCGTCGACATCGATCTGTCTGGCGGCCAGCGGCTGCGGACGCAGTATCTCGTCGGCTGCGACGGAGGACGCAGCATGATCCGCAAGGCCGCGGGGATCGCGTTCGAAGGATGGGATCCGACGATGAGCTGGATGATCGCCGAGGTCGAGACGGCGGAGGAACCAGCATTGGGCTTTCGCAGTGACGCCCATGGTATCCATGCGATCGGCAAGATTGAGGAAGACGGCCGGGTGGGTATCGTGCTGACCGAGCGACAACTGACCATTGGTGGCGAACCGACACTGCGCGATCTCAGCGAGGCGCTTGTCGGTGTCTACGGCACCGATTACGGGGTCCACAGTCCGACCTGGATTTCCCGGTTCACCGACATGACGCGGCAGGCTGCCGCTTACCGCGACAGACGTGTTCTGCTGGCCGGTGACGCCGCGCATATCCATCCCCCAATGGGCGGACAGGGCCTCAATATCGGCGTGCAGGACGCGGTGAACCTGGGGTGGAAGCTGGCCCAGGTGGTCAAGCGGATGTCACTGGAAGGCCTGCTCGACAGCTACCATGCCGAACGCCATCCGGTCGCCGCCCGCGTGCTGCGCAACGCGATGGCGCAGGTCGCGCTTCGCCGGATGGATGCTCGCACCAAGGCCTTGAGCGACACATTCGCCGAACTGCTCGCCATGGATGGGCCACGCAAACGGATCGCCGCGGAGATGTCTGGCCTGGGTGTCCACTACGATCTCGGGGAGGGGCACGCGCTGCTTGGGCGACGAATTCCCGACCTCGATCTCTCCACCGCTGATGGGCCGTTGCGACTGTTCACGTTGCTCCACGACGCGCGGCCGCTGCTCCTCAATTTCGGTGAGCCAGGCAGGCTGGACATTGCGCCTTGGGCCGACCGGATCCGGCAGATCGACGCATCGTATGCCGGTGCCTGGGAGCTTCCCGTACTCGGAACGGTCGCCGCACCCGACGCGGTCTTGATCCGGCCCGATGGATACGTGGCCTGGGTTGGCGTTGAGGATGGACAGGGATTGGCCGATGCGCTGACCAGATGGTTCGGACCGGATGCCGGAGCCGGGCGCCCCTCCGAACGCAGCGCGTCACCTTCACGGCCTGAAAGGCCGGCTGCCTCCTGACAAGCGATTGACAGGAGGTTCCATCTATGCAGAAATTGGTTGGACCATTGGACCACTTGGAGGAAATGTGGACCAGAACAGCCTGCCACCCATCCAGACGACGGCGCGTGACGACGCCGTGCTGAAGGCATTGGTGGGCTTCGTCCGCGCCGAGGCCTTGCGGCCTGGCGAGCGACTGCCGACCGAGCGCATTCTAGCCGAACGGCTCAAGGTCAGCCGCAACACGGTGCGCGAGGCGCTGACGCGGTGGGAAGGATTGGGCCTGGTCGAACGCCGGCAAGGCAGCGGCACGTTTCTCAAGGTGGCCGTCTCGCCCGACATGCTGCATTTGCCGCTGACGCTGGCGGGCGGCAATGACTTCACCAGCCTGATGCAGACGCTGGAAATACGCCGCGCGCTGGAGGCGGAAGCAGCGGCACTGTGCGCCGAGCGGGCAAGCCCGGCCGACATTGCCGAGATCGAGGGCAAGCTCGATATCATGGAGCAGGCGTTTCGCACCCTTGATGGCATGTCGTCGGAAGAGGACTGGGAATTCCACCAGGCGATCTACCGGGTTTCCGGCAATCCACTGTTCGAACAGATCATCGCGGCCATGCACGAACTGTTCCATCGCTTCTGGGAGCATCCGCTCGGTGTGCGCGATTTCGGCCATGCCAGCTTTCCCTATCACCGCACCATCTACGAACGTATCGCCGCGCGGGATCCGCAGGGCGCCCGCGACGAGGCGCTCAAGCTCATCGCCACCGTCGAGGACGACCTCAAGCGCGGTGCGGCCAAACTCAAGCTTTCGGACCTGAAATGAACGGGCATCCAGACGGTTTCGACCACGATTATCTCGCCGAGGCGGCGACGCTTTTGGCGCATGACGAACCGTTTCCCGGCGGCGCCGTCGTGCCGCCGATCTACCAGACCTCGTTGTTCACTTTCGCCAATTATGCGGAAATGGCGGATACCTTTGCCGGCAAACGAAAGCAGCCGATCTATTCCCGCGGCGACAATCCGACGGTCATGGAGTTCGAGGCTCGTGTCGCCGCGCTCGAGGGTGCAGAGGCCGCACGCGGCTTCTCCAGCGGCATGGCGGCGATCAGCGCCACCGTGCTTGCCTTCGTCGGGGCGGGCGAGCGCATCGTTGCTGTACGCAACTGCTATGGCGATGCCTACCGGCTGTTCGAGCGGCTCCTGCCGCGGCTCAACATCAAGGTCGACTATGTCGATGGTTCCGACCCGGACGCGGTCGCGGCGGCGCTTCCCGGCGCCAAGCTGCTCTATCTGGAAAGCCCGACCTCGATGGTGTTCGAGCTCCAGGACCTGCCGCATCTGACCCGGCTGGCAAAAGAGCAGGGCATCGTCACCACCATCGACAATTCCTGGGCGACGCCGGTGTTCCAGAAGCCGATCTCGCACGGCGTCGACCTCGTGCTGCACTCGGCCTCGAAATATCTCGGCGGCCACAGCGACACGGTCGCCGGCGTGGTGGCTGGCTCGGCAGCGCATATCAAGCAGATCAACGAGCAGACCTATTCCTATCTCGGCGGCAAGCTGTCGCCGTTCGAGGCCTGGCTTTTGCTGCGCGGCCTGCGCACGCTGCCGCTGCGCCTGCCGCACCATATGAAGAGCGGGCTTGCCATCGCCGAGCGGCTGAAGGCGCATGGCGATGTCGAGCGGGTGAACCATCCGGCCTATTCGAACCATCCGGGCAAGGCGACGCTTGCCGGCTATGGCGGGTTGTTCTCGTTCGAGGTTACCGAGGACATCGACATTCCCGCCTTCGTCGACGCGCTGAAATATTTCCGCATCGGCGTCAGCTGGGGTGGGCATGAGAGCCTGGTCGTACCGGCCAAGGCGTCGCTGGAGCAGACGCCAGGACTGAATTCGATGGCGCGCTTCGGCGTCAGCCCCCGAACCATCCGCTTCAATGTCGGATTGGAAAGTGTCGAGGATCTCTGGGCGGATGTCGCCCAGGCCCTCGAAAAAGCCAGAAAATAACAAGCGGGTTCAAAATGGGAGTCTTGAACATGAAAAAACTGACCGTCTTGCTTGCCACCGTCGCGGGGCTGGCGATTTCCGCCGGTGGCGCCCTCGCCGATTCAACCCTGAAAATGGTCGAGGTGATCACCAGCCCGCCACGCACCGAATTCCTCAAGAAGCAGATCGCCGAGTTCGAGGCGGCCAATCCAGGCGTCAAGGTCGAACTGGTCTCGCTGCCCTGGGGCCAGGCTTTCGAGAAATTCCTGACCATGGTGCAGGCCGGTGACACGCCCGATGTGGTCGAGATGCCGGAACGCTGGATGGGGCTTTACGCCAACAATGCCCAGCTCGAGGATCTCGGCCCCTATATGGCCAAGTGGGACGACGCCAAGACGCTCGGCGACCGTGCCAAACAGTTCGGCTCGACCGTCAACAACACCCAGTTCATGATCCCCTATGGCTACTATGTGAACGCGCTGTTCTGGAACAAGAAGCTGTTCAAGGAGGCTGGTCTCGACGGCCCGCCAGCGACGCTCGACGAGTTTGTCGCCGATTCCAAGAAGATCTCGGCCATTCCCGGAAAATACGGCTACTGCCTGCGCGGCGGGCCGGGCGCCTTCAACGGCATGCACATGTTCATGAACATCGCTCAGGGCAAGGGCGGCTATTTCAACGAGGACGGCACCTCGACCATCAATGAAGAGGGCTCGGTCAAGGGCCTGCAGATGCTGGCCGACATGTACAAGAATGGTCTCGCGCCGAAGGATTCCGTAAGCTGGGGCTTCAACGAAACCGTCACCGGTTTCTACTCCGGCACTTGCGCCATGCTCAATCAGGATCCGGACGCGCTTCTCGGCATCGCCGACAAGATGAGCGCCGACGACTTCGCCGTGGCGCCGCTGCCGGTCGGACCAAGCGGAAAGTCCTATCCGACGCTCGGCTATGCCGGCTGGGCGATGTTCGCCAACTCGCAGCACAAGGATGATGCCTGGAAGCTGATGGCGACGCTTCTGTCGCCGAAGGACAATCTGGAATGGGCCAAGGAAGTCGGCGTCGTGCCGATCCACAACGGTGCCGACCAGGATCCCCATTTCAAGACCGAGCAGTTCAAGGGCTGGTTCACGGAACTCAGCGACAGCTCCAAATATGAAATGGTGACGCCGCCGACGCATCTGGAAAACCTCGGCAATTTCGTCGACCAGGTCGCGATCAAGAACTTCCAGGAAGTGCTGCTCGGCCAGAAGACGGCCAAGGAGGTCGCCGACCAGTGGGCTGCCTTCCTGACCAAGGAACAGCAGGACTGGCTGGCGAAGAACAAGAAGTAGCTTTTCTTCCCTTCTCCCCGTGAACGGGGAGAAGGACGCTCATTGTCCATCCAGCCGCTCCAGGGAGCCATTTCTCAGCCAAATGACCTATGCCGTATCCGAAATTCGATCCGCAGCGGCGCCGCGAAAAAAGCGGCTCTCCTACGCGACGATCGAGCCTTGGCTCTACCTCAGCCCGGCGATCATCCTGCTGGTCGTGGTGCTGCTCGTGCCGCTGGTCATCGGCATCAGCTATTCCTTCCGCAAATTTTCGGCTTTCAAGTCCGAGTATGTCGGGCTCGGGCAGTATCAGGCGATGCTGTCGGACCAGGTGCTGGGCCAGGCGCTGATCAACACGTTGTGGTGGACGGCGGCCAGCCTGTTCTTCCAGTTCTTCCTCGGCCTTGGCCTGGCGCTGCTGCTCGACAAGCCTTTTCCAGGCCGCAAGGCGGTGCAGGCGCTGGTGTTCCTGCCCTGGGCGGTGCCGTCCTTCCTGTCGGGCCTGACCTGGGCCTGGCTGTTCAACCCGATCGTCGGTCCGCTGCCGCACTGGCTGTTCGCCTTGGGGCTGAAAGCCGAACCGACCAACGTCCTGTCCGATCCCTCCACCGCCATGTGGGGGCCGATCATCGCCAATGTCTGGTTCGGCATTCCGTTCTTCGCCATAACGCTGCTGGCGGCGCTGAAGTCCATTCCCTCGGAACTGCATGAAGCGGCGGCGATCGACGGCGCTTCGCCGTGGCAACGTTTCACCAAGGTGACGCTGCCTTTCCTGGCCCCGACCATCGCCATCACGGTGATGTTGCGCACGATCTGGATCGCCACCTTCGCCGACCTGATCTTCGTCATGACCGAGGGCGGGCCGGCCGGGTCGACCAACACGGTGCCGGTCTACATCTATGTCAGCGCCTTCAAGTCGCTGGACAAAGGCTATGCCTCGGCTGTGGCCGTGCTGCTGCTGGTGCTGCTCATCGCCTACGCGATCGTGCTGATCGCCATCCGCCGCTCGCTGGTGAGGCACGTCTGATGATTGCCGGACGCTCAGCTTCACAGCGCTTCTTCGGTGGCATCGGCCTTTACGCCGCGATCGCCGCCTACGTCGTCTTCGCTCTGTTCCCGATCTACTGGACGCTGAAGATCTCGGTCACGCCGGAGCGGCTGCTCTATTCCGAAGGCATCACTTTCTGGCCGTCGAACATGACATTGCAGAATTTCGTGACCGTGCTCGAAGCCACCGATTTCCCGCGCTATTTCCTCAACAGCGTCATCGTCTCGGTGTCCACTGCGGCACTGGTCACGGTCATCGCCACGCTTGCCGGCTACGCCATGTCGCGTTTCACCTTTCGCGGCAAGGCCGCACTGGCTCTCATGTTGCTGCTGACCCAGACCTTTCCGCTGGTGATGGTCATTCCGCCTATCTACCGCGTGATGGGGCAGATCGGCCTGATCAACAGCCTGACCGGGCTGATCATCATCTACACCGCCTTCAACACCGCCTTCGCCACCTTCCTGATGCAGTCCTTCTTCGACGGCATCCCCAAGGACCTGGAGGAGGCGGCGATGATCGACGGCTGCACGCGCGCGCAGGCGATGCGCAAGGTGATCGTGCCGCTGACGCTGCCCGGCATGGGCGCGACACTTGGCTTCGTCTTTACCGCCGCCTGGAGCGAGCTGCTGTTCGCGCTGATGCTGATTTCCAGCGACGACCAGAAAACCTTCGCCGTCGGCCTGCTCACCTTCATCGGCAAGTTCGCCGTCGACTGGGGACAGATGATGGCGGCGTCGATCCTGGCGCTGATCCCGGTCTGCATCTTCTTCGCTTTCCTGCAACGCTATCTCGTCACCGGCCTGACCGCCGGCGCCGTCAAAGGATAGACCGATGGCCTCTGTCACGCTCGAAAAGGTCCGCAAGGATTATGGCGCCGTGCGCGTCCTGCACGGGGTCGATCTCGAAATCGCCGATGGCGAGTTCGTCGTGCTGGTCGGACCGTCCGGCTGCGGCAAGTCCACGCTGTTGCGCATGATCGCCGGGCTCGAGGAAGCCTCGGGCGGCGAGATCCGCATCGGCGAGCGGCTGGTCAATGACGTGGCGCCCAAGGACCGCGACATCGCCATGGTGTTCCAGTCCTATGCGCTCTATCCGCATATGGACGTCTCGAAGAACATGGGCTTCAGCCTGATGCTGCGAAAGGCCGAGAAGCCGGCGATCGATGCGCGCGTCGATGGTGCCGCCAAGCGGCTGGGGCTCGATACGTTCCTGCAACGCCTGCCCAGGCAATTGTCTGGTGGCCAGCGCCAGCGCGTCGCCATGGGCCGCGCCATCGTGCGCGATCCCAAGGTTTTTCTCTTCGACGAGCCGCTGTCGAACCTCGATGCCAAGCTGCGCGTTCATATGCGCGCCGAGATCAAGGCGCTGCACCAGCAGTTGAAGACCACTTCGGTCTACGTCACCCACGACCAGATCGAGGCGATGACCATGGCCGACCGCATCGTCGTCATGCATGACGGGCTGATCCAGCAGGTGGGGGCGCCGCTCGATCTCTATGACCGGCCGGCCAATATGTTCGTCGCCGGCTTCATTGGCTCGCCTGGAATGAATTTCCTGCCGGCCACGGTGGAGAAGGGCGGCAAGGTGAACGCCGTGTTGTCCGATGGCCAGAAGCTTCGGCTGCCGGACGGCCTGCCGCTCAGGGACGGTGACGTCATCACCGTCGGCCTGCGGCCCGAGCATATCCGGCTGGCTGACGACGGCACGCTGCAAGGCGAAGTAGGAGTGGTGGAGCCGCTCGGCCTGTCGACGCAGTTCTACGTCAAGCTGGCCGGCCAGCAGCTTTGCGTCTTTGCGATGGGGCGCGCGGCCGTGAAGCCTGGCGACATGGTGCGCCTGTCGGCCGATCCGGCATCGCTGCATTTGTTCGACGGGAAGAGCGGCGACCGCATCGGCTAGAGCATGATGCCGAAAAGTGTGAAGCGGTTTTCGGACGACATCATGCTCTATCTCTTTGATTTAGAGACGGATTCAGATTTCAGGTCGACTCGACCTGAAATCATCCGGCTCTAGAGCGGTTCATCGCTTGATAGAATCGGAAGGGATTCCCGCTCGGTTGGATTTGTGATTCAAGATGCTGGCTGGATTGGAGGCCAGCATCAGATGGTTCGACCTCTTTCCGAGGATCTTCGCGAGCGGGTTGTGGCGGCGGTTTTGAGTGGCGAGAGCCGCCGGTCGGCCGCCAAGCGGTTCAGTATCGCGAATTCGACGGCAGTGAAGTTGTTGCAGCGCCATCAGGCGACCGGTTCGATAGCGCCTGGCAAGATGGGTGGACATCGCAAGAGAGTGCTGGAGCCACACCGTGCCTTCATCGAGGCGCGCATGCGTGAGACGCCGCATCTGACGTTGCACGGCCTTAAGGATGAACTGGCCGGTCGCGGGGTCACGGTTTCGCACAACGCAGTGTGGCAGTTCCTGTGCCGCGAGGGGCTGAGCTTCAAAAAAAACGCTGTTCGCTCTTGAGCAGGCGCGCGCTGATGTTGCCCGCAGGCGACAGCGGTGGCGAGCCTGGCAGCCTGGCCTGGATCCGCAGTGCCTCGTCTTCATCGACGAGACCTGGATCAAGACCAACATGGCCCCGCTGCGCGGTTGGGGGGCCAAGGGCAAGCGACTGCGCGGCCTGGCTCCGCATGGCCACTGGCGCACGCTGACTTTCCTCGGTGCGCTGCGCTGGGATCGGCTCGCGGCACCTTGCGTCTTCGACGGACCGATCAACGGCCAATGCTTCCGCGCCTATGTCGAGCAGCAACTCATCAGTGTGCTCAAGCCCGGCGATATCGTCATCATGGACAATCTTGGAAGCCATAAGTCGGCGGCCATCAGGCAGATGATCAAGGCTGCAGGCGCAAGGCTTTGGTACCTGCCGCCCTACTCCCCGGATCTCAATCCCATCGAGCAGGCCTTCGCCAAGATCAAACACTGGATGCGCCAAGCGCAGAAACGAACCGTCGAGGACACGTGGCGCCACATCGGCCACCTCGTCGCAACGATCGAGCCTGAAGAATGCGGCAACTACTTCGCGAATGCTGGATACGCTGCCATCAAAACATGAAAGACTCTAAGGCGCTCAGCCGGGCTGACGGACTTCAGCCGCCCGCCCAAACGAAAACGCCGCCCGATGGGCGGCGTTTGGCATTCCAGAGGAAAAACCAGATTACTTGATCTTGGTTTCCTTGAATTCGACGTGCTTCTTGGCGACCGGGTCGTACTTGCGGAACGACAGCTTGTCGGTCTTGGTACGGCTGTTCTTGCTGGTGACGTAGAAGAAACCGGTGTCGGCGGTCGACAGAAGCTTGATCTTGATGTTTGCGGCTTTGGCCATGATCTCAGTCCGTTATGTTCGTGGGGTTTTGGCCGCTGGAGCACGGGAAAACACCCGGACGCGGGAAACTTGGCGCGACACATAAAGAACGTGCCTGGAAAGTCAAGCCCGGCCAACCTGATGTGGCCAGCCCAAGCTGCCCAGAATGCATAAATCAGGCGGTTTCCGCCTCGGATACCGCAACCTTCTTCCAGTCTCCGGTCGTGTTCCACCAGCGATTCGGATTGGCACGGTCGTCCAGCCCCTTGGAGCGGCTGGCAAGGATCGGCTGGATGCGGATCACCGGTTCCTGATAGGAATGCGCCTGGAAGATCGCTTCGACGACGCGGGCCGCCAGCGTCTGGTCGTCGGGCAGTTCGAACGAAACCTCGACCGTGCCCGGGCGGCGGCGCAATTCGGTCTCGGCGCCGGCCGCGGCCCCTTCAAGCGGCCTGTAGCGCTCGATGCCGTGTGCCGACTGATACGCGTTGCGGTCATATTTGCCCATGGCGAGCGGTGCGATCGCGACAACCGCGTCCATGATGCGGTCAACATCGGCAGCTGGAGCCTGGAAGGTTACAAGCAGCAGAAGCGTCATTCGCAGTGATGTGGTCTCAAAGCCGCTGTCGATCATGGCAGTGTCCTCAACTTCGGGTATCAGGGGACACTCTTTTAACCGGACGCTCCTGACACGGTTCTGTCAGCATCCGCCGCGGCGCGGCGGATAAGGGCACTCGACGGCACAGCGTTACAGCAGGAGCTTGCGCACGAGCCTGAAGCAGACCAGGGCGATGTAGGCGCCGAAGAACAGGCCGAGTGACCAGCCGAATCCGGAAGGCCCGAAACTGTCCATTCCGATGCCGATCGCCTGCGGGCCAAGCACCATGCCGACGCCGTAGCAGAGCACGAAGGCGGCGTTGGCGGAGGCCAGTTCGTGGCCGGAGAGCTGCGAGCCGAGATGGGCGAGGCCGATCGTGTACATGGCGGCGACGACACCGCCCCAGACGAAGAGTAGCGCGGCCATCAAATGCCAGTTCGCGGCAAAGAACGGCATGAATATCGTGCCGACGAGGCCGACCGTGGCGCAGGCGAGCAAGAGATAACGCCGGTCGGAGACGCGGTCGCTGATCATGCCGATCGGAATCTGCAACAGCACATTGCCGAGGCCGATCATGGTCAGCAGCAGCGCCGCGTCGGCCTCGGAATAACCGATGCGGTTGCCGTAGACCGGGAACAGCGCGAAGCCGCCTGTCTCAACCGCGCCGAACACGAGCACGGCGAAAGTCGCGGTCGGCACCAGCCAGATATAACGCAGGAAGTGGCTGGTTTCGCTGTCGGCCACGATGGTCGGGCTTTCGTTGCGCGCGGCGAGCACCGGTATGGCAGCCAGCGTCACCAGGGCAATGATGACGCCGAACGGCCTGAAGCCGGAGCTGCCGAGATGGGCGAACAGCCACGGCCCGGCGGCAAAGCCGAGCGACAGGACGGTGGCATAGATGCCAAGCACAAGGCCGCGCCGGTGTGGCGGCGCCGAGGTGCTGATCCAGAATTCCGACAGGATGAACAGCACGGTCAGCGCGACGTGCAGAACGACGCGCAGCGGAAACCACATCCAGAAATCGGGCGCGAAATGGAAACCGACGAAGGCGAGCGCGCCGGTGACGATCATGGCGATCATGGTCCAGGCGACGCCGAAGCGCATGGCGAGCGGCGTGGCCAGCGGCGCCCCGGCGATCGAGGCCAGGCCGGCGACAGCCGTGTTCAGGCCGATCATCGAGGCCGAATGACCGCGTGTTTCCAGGATGACGCTGAGCAAGGGCATGCCGAGGCCAATGGCGATGCCGACGACGCTGATCGACGAAATGGCCGCCACCATCGGCAGCCAGTGTACGCGTTCGTCGCCCTGTGGTTGGGTATCGACCGTCATGGGATGCTGAATACTCTGTCTTTTTGATCTTGCGCAATTCCCGTGGGAAACCGCGGCACAGTTTTCCTGGAATTGCTTTAGAGAAGTTCGCGGGTGAAGCGGTTGCGGACAAGTCGGTAGAAAGGGACAGGTCCGCCCGGCCGAAGCGGCGGATCGTCGGCGAGCCGCTTTTCCAGCTCGTCCAGGATCATGCGGGTGATGTCGGGTATGTCGGCCTGCTTGGCCTTGGCGAGCGGCAGCCAGACCAGTTCCTCCAATTCGTTGGTCGGACCGCCATCGGGCAGTTCGACGGCGACGTCGCCACGCCAGGCGCTGAAGAAGCGGGTGTCGAAGCGGCGCACCCGGTTCGGCGGAGTGATGGCGCGCGCGACGAAGCGCAATGCCTCCAGCGACGGTGCCACGCCATGTTCGACGAAACCCTGCCAATCGCGCCTGGTCGTGGCAAAGGCGCCTTTGCGGCCGATCAGCAGGCCGGCTTCCTCGTAGGTCTCGCGGACCGCCGACAAAGCAATGGCGCGGGCGCGGGCGTGGCTGGTGCGGCCGGGGCCGGCCGTCAGCTTGGCTTCTTCGTGCTGGTCGAGTGCCGTTGCTGTCGGTATGCGGCTGTCGGCAGGGTCGGTTCGACCGCCGGGGAACACGAACTTGCCTGGCATGAAAGCGTGTGCGGCGTGGCGGCGTCCCATCAACACCAGGACGTCGTCGCCCTTGCGGTCGAGGAGAATGAGCGTCGCGGCGTCACGCGGACGCAGGCGCCCGCCGCCATGAGTGGCAAGACCCTTGTCGAGCTTGTCGGCATCCGCCTTGGTCAATGCTTCCATGCGCAGGGACCTAGCGGAAACTTCTTGCATGCGAAAGTGGCCTTGACGATTGGCGTGTTGCGCCAGCGGCGCCTTAGGCGCCGTGGTGGGACTCCGTCCCATCCTTTTCGCCACCGAACCCGTGCATATAGAACGCCCATTGCAGTCCGATGACGGCACCCTTGACCGGTTGCAGCAGCGCGATGGAGAGCAGGATGGTCAAAGGCACCCATATGGCAATGTGCTGCCAGGTGGAGAGCGTCGAGGTCGCTTCCACGCCCATGAAGGCACCGAGAACGATATGGCCGACGATGACGATGACCAGGTAGGCCGGCAGATCGTCGGCGCGATGGTGATGGATCTCCTCGCCGCAGACGCTGCAGGTTTCGACAGTCTTGGTGAAGCCGCGGAACAGCTTGCCTTCGCCACAGTTGGGGCAGCGGCCCAAGAAGCCCCGCCTCATCGCCGTCCACAATGGGCGGGCAACCCGGCCAGAGTGATGTTCGCCGCCAAAAATCTGTTGTTCCATCATCGTCTCCTGCCGCGCGGCCCCGGTCGCGTTTGCGACGCACGGGCGCGGCCCTTAGCCTTGTGAAACGACCTGCTGGAGCCTGGCAGGGGCTTTGGGTCGGTCAACATCTCGAAGCGCATCGCGCCGGCCATTGGCGCCACCTCGACGAGCCGGACCTCGACGCGGTCCGCGAGCTGGTAGCCTTTGCCCGAGCGTTCTCCGAACAGGGAGCGTGCCGTTTCGTCGTATATATAGTAATCGCCGCCCAAAGTTGACACCGGGATGAAACCATCGGCGCCATACTGCGGCAATTGGACAAAAAGTCCTGATTTGGTAACGCCGGAGATGCGGGCGTCGAAGCGGTCGTCGATGCGCTCGGCGAGGTAGGCCGAGATCAGCCGGTCGACCGTGTCGCGCTCGGCAGCCATCGCGCGCCGCTCGGTGCCGGAGATCAGCACCGCAACATCTTCGAGGCGGGCCTCCTCATCCTGCGTCAGCCCGCCGGGGCCGAGACCGAGCGCGGCAATAAGTCCGCGATGCACGATCAGGTCGGCGTAGCGGCGGATCGGCGAGGTAAAATGGGCGTAACGGCTGAGGTTGAGGCCGAAGTGGCCGATGTTCTTGGGCGAATATTCGGCCTGGCTCTGCGAGCGCAGCACCACTTCGTTGACCAGCGCCTCATTGTCGGCGCCGCGCACACGCTCAAGAATGCCGTTGAACTGGCTGGGCCGCATCTGGGCGCCGCGTGCCAATGACAAGCTAAGCGTCTGCAGGAATTCGCGCAGCGATTCCTGCTTGGCCAGCGACGGCGCGTCATGAACTCGATAGACCAGCGCCTGCTTCTTGCCTTCCAGCGTTTCGGCCGCGGCGACATTGGCCTGGATCATGAACTCTTCGATCAGCTTGTGGGCGTCGAGCCGCTCCGGCACGATGACGCGGTCGACCGTGCCATCCGGCTTGAGCAGGATCTTGCGCTCCGGCAGGTCGAGTTCCAGCGGCTGGCGGCCGTCGCGGCCGCGCTTGAGGATCGCATAGGCCTCCCACAGCGGCCTCAGCACAGTGTCGAGGATCGGGCCGGTCTTGTCGTCCGGTACACCGTCGATCGCGGCCTGGGCCTGGCTATAGGCCAGCTTGGCCGCCGACTTCATCATGACGCGGTGGAAGGAGTGCCTGATCTTTCTGCCCTCGGCGGAGAAAGTCATGCGCACCGCGAGTGCCGGGCGATCCTGACCCTCGCGCAGCGAACAGAGATCGTTGGAGATGCGCTCGGGCAGCATCGGCACGACGCGATCTGGGAAATAAACCGAATTGCCGCGCTTCAGCGCTTCGCGGTCGAGCGCCGTGCCATGGCGGACATAGGCCGCGACATCCGCGATGGCGACCGTCGCGATGACGCCGCCGGGATTCTTCTCGTCGAGATCAGGGGTGGCGAAGACCGCGTCGTCATGGTCCTTGGCGTCGGCCGGATCGATGGTAACCAGCGGCAGGTCGCGCCAGTCCTCGCGATGGTCAAGCGTCGCGGGCTTCACCGCCTCGGATTCGGCAATGACGTCGGCCGGGAAAATGTGGGGAATGTCGTGCGCGTGGATGGCGATCATCGAAACCGCCTTTTCGCTGGTCAGCGAACCCAGCACATTCAGCACCTTGGCGCGGGGCAACCCAAAGCGGGAGGCTCGCGCTGGCTCGACTTCGACAAGATCGCCGTTTTTGGCGCCGTTCTGGAATTCCTTGTCGACGATCAGCTCGGGCTGGCGCCGTTCCACCGGCTCGATGCGGAAGCTGCCGTCCTGAAGCACGCGAAAGACACCGAGAACGGCGTCCGTGCGCTTCTCAAAGATCTTGATCACCCGGCCGGTATAGGCGGGCCCTGACGGATCGTCGGTCGGGAAGGTTTTGGCCAGCACGCGGTCGCCGATGCCTGGCGCGGGACCATTGCCGCTGCGCGAAACACGGATCGAGACCACGGGAGGCTCGCCCGGACCGACTGCCTCGGCCGGGTGCGCCAGCAAGATGCCATCGCCGTCGCGGCCAAAGATGTCGAGCACGGCGACATGGGGTAGGGCGCCGACCCAGGCTAACCGCTTGCGCTCCTTGGTCAGAACGCCTTCGTCCTGCAGGTCGCGCAGGAGATCCTTCAGCCAGATGCGGTCGTCGCCGCGCAGCGCGAACGCCTTGGCGATGTCGCGCTTTCCGGCGCGATCTGGGTTTTCGGCGATATAGCGCAGGATTTCGTCGCGCGAGGGCCGATAATCGTCCTTGACCTTGGCCCGGGTGTCGGCGGTGCGGGGATCGCCGTGACTTCTTCCGGTGATCCTGCGCGCCACGCCGTTCTACCCTTTTTTCTTCGCGGCCGGCTTCTTGGCCGCTGTTTTCTTGGCGGCGGGGGCTTTGGTTGCCGCCGCCTTGCGGAACGGCTTCTTGCCACCGCCGCCCTTGGCTTCCTTTTCGGCGATCAGCGCCAGCGCATCCTCGATCGTCACCGATTGCGGATCCTTGCCCTTGGGCAGCGTGGCGTTGACCTTGCCGAAATTGACGTAGGGGCCGTACTTGCCGTCGCGCACGACGATCTTGCCGCCGCCATCCGGATGGTCGCCAAGCTCCTTCAGAGCCGCAGCCGTGCCACCATTGCGGCCACCCTTGCCCTTGGACTGCTTCTCGGCAATCACCGTGACGGCACGGTTGAGGCCAATGGAAAACACATCCTCGATGCTGTCGAGATTGGCGTAGGTGCCATCGTGCAGCACGAACGGCCCGTAACGGCCGAGGCCGGCCGAGATCATCTTGCCGGATTCGGGATGTTTGCCCACGTCGCGCGGCAGCCCCAGCAAGGCGAGCGCCTTCTCATGGTCGATGGAATCAGGCGTCCAGCCCTTGGGCAGGCTCGAACGTTTTGCCTCCTTGCCGTCGCCGCGCTGGATGTAGGGGCCGAAGCGGCCGGAGCGCAGCGTGATTTCCTCGGCCGTGTAAGGATCCTTGCCCAGCACCTTGGTGCCGTCCTCGCCGCCGCCATTCTCGCCATTGGGATTGGCGGCGTCGCCGAGCTGGCGGGTGAAGGAGCATTCAGGATAATTCGAGCAGCCGACGAAAGCGCCGAACTTGCCGAGCTTCAGCGACAGATTACCGGTGCCGCATTTGGGGCAGATGCGCGGGTTGGAACCGTCCTCGCGGGCGGGAAAAACCAGCGGCGCCAGTTCCTCGTTCAGCGCATCGAGCACATCGGTGACGCGCAGCTCCTTGATGTCGGCGACGGCGCCCGAAAAATCCTTCCAGAAATCGCGCAGCACGTCCTTCCAGGCGAGCTTGCCGTCGGAGATCTCGTCGAGCTTTTCTTCCAGCGATGCCGTGAAGTCATACTCTACATAGCGCTCGAAGAAGCTTTCCAGGAAGGCCGACAGCAGGCGGCCCTTGGCCTGCGGCACCAGCCGGCGCTTGTCGATGGTGACGTAGTCTCGGTCCTCGAGCGTCTTCAGGATCGCGGTGTAGGTCGAGGGGCGGCCGATGCCGAGTTCTTCCAGCTTCTTGATCAGCGACGCCTCGGAGTAGCGCGGCGGCGGCTCGGTCGTGTGCTGGGTGGCATTGATCGCGCGGCGGGCAAGCTGCTCGCCGGAGCGGATCTCCGGCAGACGGCGGTTTTCCTCGTCTTCGGCGTCGTCCTCCTTCTGATCGGTGTAGGCGGCGATGAAGCCGTCGAAGCGAACGACCGAGCCGACAGCGCGAAGTTCCGCGGTGCGGGCGCCATTCAGCGCCTCGATCTCGACTGTGGTACGTTCGATCTCGGCCGACTGCATCTGGCTTGCGATGGCGCGCTTCCAGATCAGTTCATAAAGCCGCATCTGGTCGGAATCGAGATATTGCCTGACCGATGCAGGGGTGCGCATGAAATCCGTCGGCCGGATGGCCTCGTGCGCTTCCTGCGCGTTCTTGGCCTTGGCGGTGTATTGGCGCGGCTTCTCCGGCAGGTATTTCGGGCCGAATTCCTTGGCGATGGCATCGCGCGCGGCGTCGATCGCCTCGGGGGCCATCTGCACGCCGTCGGTTCGCATATAGGTGATCAGGCCGGTGGTCTCGCCGCCGATCTCCATGCCCTCATAGAGCCGCTGGGCCACCTGCATCGTGCGCGTGGCCGAGAAGCCGAGGCCCGATGAAGCAGCCTGCTGCAATGTCGAGGTGGTGAAGGGCGGGCCGGGGTTGCGCTTGGTCGGCTTGGCTTCGACGGACAGCGCCTTGAAGGTGGCGCCTTCGAGCATCGCCTTGATGTCGTCGGCCTGTGCCTTGTTGGCAATGTCGAGCTTTTGCAGCTTCTTGCGTTCGAAGGCGGTGAGGCGGGCTTCGAAGGTCTCGTTGCGCGGTGTGCCGAGGAGAGCTGATATCTGCCAGTATTCCTCGCGGATGAAGCGCTCGATCTCGGATTCGCGGTCGCAGACCAGGCGCAGCGCTACCGACTGGACGCGGCCGGCGGAGCGGGCGCCCGGCAATTTGCGCCACAGGACAGGCGACAGGGTGAAGCCGACGAGATAGTCGAGCGCGCGGCGGGCCAGATAAGCGTCGACCAGCGGCGCATCGATCTGGCGCGGATTGGCCATCGCCTCCAGCACCGACGATTTGGTGATGGCGTTGAAGACGACGCGGCTGACCGGCTTGTCCTTCAGCGCGCGCTTCTGCTTGAGCACTTCCAGAACGTGCCAGGAGATGGCTTCACCTTCGCGATCCGGGTCGGTGGCGAGGATCAGGCCGTCGGCGTCCTTGACTGCCTTGGCGATGTCGGCGAGCCGCTTGCCGGAGGCGGTGTCGACCGCCCAGGACATGGCAAAATCCTCATCCGGGCGCACCGAGCCATCCTTGGCCGGCAAATCGCGGACATGGCCGAACGAGGCCAGAACCTTGTAGTTCCTGCCCAGATATTTGTTGATTGTTTTTGCCTTGGCCGGCGATTCGACGACGACGACGTCCATGAGGTCTCATATCAGCTGTGATGCGGCAGAAGAATTCCGCTGCGCGCGACGAAATCTCGGTTCTGTTCGTCGCTCACATGGCCGCGCTTTTGCATCCGGTCAAGGGCAAGCGCCCAAATTGCGGGGCCGCCGACAGCAATACACTCTAAGAGTGTATGGAGAACATCACATATTTTAGAATGAGTGGGCGCAAGCCTCGGAAGATTGGGAGAGGTTCAATTTGTTGCTGGTCCAACCGGCCTGGAATGGGTCAGGTCGAGTCCGCGACGGCCCGGCCGCCGGACTTGGAGGGATGCCCGGCGGCCGGTGAGAAGTCCCGTTTGGCGGACCTCCCGATGGGGAAATCAGTCCGCCTTGACGACGTGCCAGACGCCGGCGACGCCATCACCGGTCACGTCGCCGGCCTTCTTGTCCTTGATGAAGGTGTAGACCGGCTTGCCGTCATAGGCCCACATCTTGGTGCCGTCGGTACGGTCGACGACGCTCCATTCATCGTCCGCCTTGGCGCCGGCCTTGGCCTTCAGCGGCGGCCAGTTGGTGGCGCACTTGTCGTAGCAGTTGGTCTTGCCCTTCTGGTCCTTGTCATAGGTGTAGAGCGTCATGCCATTGGCGTCGGTGTAGATCTTGGTGCCATTGACCTCGGCTTCCTTCCACGCTTCGGCGGCAAAGGATGCGGCGGTGCTGAGCAGGAGCGCGGCCAGCGCTGCGGTTATCGTTTTCATGGAAATCTCCGTGGCTGATATTCGAAGGCGCGCGGCAAATCGCGGCCTCGTCGTGTCAACGCCTTGCGCCGATGCTTTCTTCCCCGCCCGCGATGACTTGCCACACGATGGTGATTGGCGGACAAACCGGCGTGCCGCTATATCGGACGCCAAAGGTTGGAGTTTTGGAATGGCATTGGATATCGGCTATGTCAGCGCGGTCGGGGCGGGGGCCATCTCCTTCCTGTCGCCATGCGTGCTGCCGCTGGTGCCGCCTTATCTCTGCTACATGGCCGGCGTCTCCGTCGACGATTTCCGCGGCAATGCAGGTGCGACGGCACGCGAGGGCGCGCGCGGCGCGCTGCTCTATTCCTCGATCGCCTTCGTGCTCGGTTTTTCCACCGTGTTCGTCGCGCTGGGCGCCGGCGCGTCGACCATCGGCCGGCTGCTGCGCGTCTGGCAGGAGCCGCTGGCGATGGGCGCCGGCGTGCTGATCATCCTGATGGGCCTGAACTTTTTGGGCATCCTGCGCATCCCGCTTCTGTCACGCGAGGCCCGCTTCCAGTCGCAGGGCAAGCCGGCCAGTGCCGTCGCCGCCTATGTCATGGGCCTTGCGTTCGCCTTCGGCTGGACGCCCTGCATCGGCCCGGTGCTGGGGCCGATCCTGACGCTGGCCGGTGGCCGCGAGACGGTCGGCGAGGGGGCCCTTCTGCTCGCCGCCTATTCGCTCGGCCTCGGCATCCCGTTCCTGATCGCGGCGCTGTTCTCCGGCGCTTTCATGCGCTTCCTCGGCAAATTCCGCGTCCATCTCGGCCGCGTCGAAAAGGCGATCGGCGCGTTGCTGGTGGTCGCCGGCGTGTTTTTCCTCACCGGCGGCGTGCAGACGGTGTCGTACTGGCTGCTGGAGAATTTCCCGGTGCTGGGGCGGCTGGGCTGACGATTGTCGACTTGGGGCGAGCTATGGGACTCAACTGAGGACCCGTTGATTAAGAGTCAGCTGCTCTATCATCTCACCGGAATTTAACCGCATTGGTGCAGCATGGCGCCACTGCTATCCTGTATTGATTCCCAACCCTTTCATACGGTTGCCCGTCCATGAGCCAGAGATCCTGCCTGTCCGTCATCCTCGCAGCCGGCGAAGGCACGCGCATGAAGAGCGCGCAGCCGAAGGTGCTGCATCAGATCGCCGGGTTGCCGATGGTGGCCCATGTGGTCAAGGCGGCCGAAGCCGCGGGTGCGAGCGGGCTGGCGCTGGTGATTGGCCATGGCGCCGACGAGATGCGCAAGGCGGCGGCGAAGTTTGCACCGAAGGCGGAAACCTTCGAGCAGGAAAAGCGCTTGGGTACGGCGCATGCCGTTATCGCTGCCCGCGCAGCGATATCAAGGGGTTATGACGACGTCCTCGTGATGTTTGGCGACACGCCACTGATCGATGCGGATGCGCTCACGGTGGCGCGGCGGAGATTGGCGGAAGGTGCTGCCGTCGTGGTGATCGGATTCCGCCCACCCAATCCGGCCGGCTATGGCCGGTTGATCGAAAGGGATGGCAAGCTCACAGCTATCCGCGAGGAAAAAGACTGCTCCGAAGAGGAGAAGAAAATCGGCTTCTGCAATGCCGGCATGATGGCGGTGGCCGGCGCGCACGCGCTGAAACTGCTCGACGCGGTCGGCAACGAGAATGCCAAGGGCGAGTATTATCTGACCGATATCGTCGAGATCGCCAGTGCACAAAATCTCGATGTCGTTGCCACCGAAGCCAGCTTCGAAAGCGCGCTCGGCATCAACAATCGCGCCGAATTGGCGCAAGCCGAAGCCATCTGGCAACAGCGCCGGCGCCATGACGCGATGCTGTCGGGCGTGACTCTGATCGCCCCGGAAACCGTGTTTTTCTCGCACGACACCGAAATTGGCGCCGACACCATCGTCGAACCCAACGTCTGGTTTGGTCCGGGCGTGAGGATCGCCAGCGGCGCCAAAATCCACGCCTTCAGCCACGTCGAGGGCGCCACCATCGCTTCCAATTGCGATGTCGGGCCGTTCGCCCGGCTGCGGCCAGGCGCCGATCTCAGGAACAAGGCCAAGGTCGGCAATTTCTGCGAGGTCAAGCAAGCCGTTATCGAGGACGGCGCCAAGGTCAACCATTTGACCTATATTGGCGACGCGCGTGTCGGCGCGGGCGCCAATATCGGGGCGGGCACCATCACCTGCAACTACGACGGCTACTCAAAGTTCTTCACGGACATCGGCGAGGGTGCCTTCATCGGCTCCAATTCCTCGCTCGTGGCGCCGGTCACCATCGGCAATGGCGGCTATATCGCCTCGGGCAGTGTCATCACCGAAAGCGTGCCCGACGATGCGCTGGCCTTCGGCCGGGCTCGCCAGAAGACGATCCCCGGCAAGGGCAAGGAATTGCGCGAACGCTTTGCTTCCGCGGCGGCCGCGAAGAAGAAAGCGGCTGGCGCCGACCACTAGCGATTGGTCGACGGTCTGCTTTTTCGCCGAAGCAATCGAAAAAACCGAACGATTGCCGTAACCGGATTGCAAGAGCGGGCTGTCATGGTGCATGCCTGCTGAAGCGTCCGTTACAGCGGACGAAATGCAATGTGACTTTCGCGGCAGGCCGGCCACGCCTAAATATCGCTGGTTTTCCGTGGGCAATCGGGGACTGTCTGCATGTGCGGTATCGTTGGAATCGTCGGCCACTCGCAGGTTGCGCCGCTCATCGTCGACGCACTGAAGCGGCTCGAATATCGCGGCTATGACTCCGCCGGCGTCGCCACCATTGAGAAGGGCGAGCTGGGCCGCCGCCGTGCCGAGGGCAAGCTGGTCAACCTCGAACGCCGGCTCAAGGATGAGCCGCTCGACGGCAGGATCGGTATCGGCCATACGCGCTGGGCAACCCACGGCGTGCCCAACGAGACCAATGCGCACCCGCATTTTTCGGACGGCGTCGCCATCGTCCACAACGGCATCATCGAGAATTTCGCCGAACTGCGCGAGGAGCTGATCCGCGACGGCTATTCCTTCTCGTCGCAGACCGACACCGAGGTCGTGGCGCATCTGGTGGCGCGCGAACTCGCCAGGGGGCTAAAGCCGGTCGAAGCCGCGCATAAGGCGCTGAAGCGGCTGGAAGGCGCCTTTGCGCTAGCCATCATGTTCAAGGGTGACGAGGACCTGATCGTCGGCGCGCGCAATGGCCCGCCTTTGGCCGTTGGCCATGGCGACGGCGAGATGTTTTTGGGGTCCGACGCCATCGCGCTCGCTCCGTTCACCAATTCGATCACCTATCTCGAGGACGGCGACTGGGCGGTGGTGCGTCGCGACGGCGTCGCCATCTTCGACATCGACGGCAAAAAAGTCGACCGCAAGCGCCAGCAGTCGCTCTCGACCAGCTTCATGGTCGACAAGGGCAACCGCCGCCATTTCATGGAGAAGGAGATCCATGAGCAGCCCGAGGTGATCTCGCACACGCTAGCTCATTATGTGGATTTCGTCTCCGGCGTCTCCAAGCCGCTCGATCTGCCATTCGACTTTGCCAAGATCGGCCGGCTGGCGATCTCCGCCTGTGGCACCGCCTATCTCGCCGGCCTGATCGGCAAATACTGGTTCGAGCGCTATGCGCGGCTCCCGGTCGATATCGATGTCGCGTCGGAATTCCGTTACCGCGAGATGCCGTTGTCGGCCAACGACGCCGCCTTCTTCATCTCGCAATCGGGCGAGACCGCCGATACACTGGCCTCGTTGCGCTATTGCCGCAAGGCCGGGATGAAGATCGGCGCCGTCGTCAACGTGCGGGAATCGACCATGGCGCGCGAATCCGACGTCGTGCTGCCGACGCTGGCCGGGCCAGAGATTGGCGTCGCTTCGACCAAGGCTTTCACCTGCCAGCTGTCCGTGCTCGCGTCGCTTGCCGTGCGCGCTGGCGTGGCGCGCGGAGCGATCTCGAATGAGCAAGAGAAAACGCTGGTGCGAGCGCTTTCGGAAGCGCCGCGCTATGCCAACCAGGTGCTGAAGCTCGAAGAGCAGATCGAACGGATCGCGCGGGAACTGTCGCGTTACAAGGACGTGCTCTATCTCGGACGGGACACCAATTTCCCGCTCGCCATGGAAGGCGCGCTGAAGCTGAAGGAGATTTCCTACATCCACGCCGAAGGCTATGCCGCCGGAGAGCTGAAGCATGGGCCGATCGCGCTGATCGACGAGAACATGCCGGTGATCGTGATCGCGCCGCACGACCGCATCTTCGAAAAGACCGTGTCCAACATGCAGGAAGTGGCGGCGCGTGGCGGCAAGATCATCCTGATCACCGACGCCAAGGGCGCGGCACAGGTGAGCCTGAAGACGATGGAGACGATCGTGCTGCCGGATGTGCCGGAAATCATCTCGCCGATCATCTATGCGCTGCCGATCCAGATGCTCGCCTATTTCGCCGCCGTGTTCATGGGCACCGACGTCGACCAGCCGCGCAATCTGGCGAAGTCGGTGACGGTGGAATAGGCTCTTGTAAACAGGCGCCTTTAAAAACTTCGCAGTTCCAAAGCGTCTTCCGGTTCACTAATGTCGCGTCGCAATAGCGCCTCCGGTGAACCATGTCAGACGCTCCCAAGACTTCCGGCATGACACGGCTGAGGAACTATTTCCTCACGGGCTTCATCGTCTGCGCGCCGCTGGCGATCACCGCCTATATCGCCTGGTCGTTCATCGGCTGGGTCGATTCCTGGGTGAAACCGTATATTCCGGCGCGCTACAGCCCCGACACCTATCTGCCGTTTCCGGTTCCAGGGTTCGGGCTCATCGTTGCGCTCATCCTGATCACGCTGATCGGTTTTCTGACCGCCAACATTGTCGGCCGCGCCATAGTCGGCTTTGGCGAGCGCTTGCTTGGCCGCATGCCGCTGGTGCGCGGCATATACGGCTCGCTGAAGCAGATTTTCGAGACCGTGCTGTCGAACAAGGGCGACATGTTCCGCCAGGTTGGGCTGGTCGAATATCCACGCAAGGGCGTGTGGTCGCTGGTGTTCGTCGCCAGCGAAAAGGAAACCGAGATCAACCAGAAGCTCGACCAGGAAGGTGATCCGCTGATTGCCGTGTTCATGCCGTGCACGCCGAACCCGACGACCGGTTTCCTGATGTATGTGCTGAAGTCGGACATCGTGCCGCTCGACATGACGATCGAGGACGGTGCCAAGCTGATCGTATCAGCCGGGCTGGTGGCTCCCGAGGTGAAGACGAAACTGGTGACGCTGAACGGCGAGCCGATCAACGGAACCCTGGCCAATCCGCCGCTAGGGCCTCACCCGGCGCGCAGGAGCCGCACGGCCTCGTCGCGGCCGAACAAGTAGAGCAGGAGCCGCAGCGCCTCGCCGCGGTCCGATTGCAGTTCTGGGTCGCGCGACAGGATCAGCCTGGCGTCGTCACGGGCGGCCTCCAGTAGGTCGGCATGCACCTCGATGCGCGCCACCTGGAAACCCGGCGTGCCGGACTGGCGGGTGCCCAGCAGTTCGCCTTCGCCGCGCAATTTCAGGTCCTCCTCGGCGATCAGGAAACCGTCCTCGGTCTCGCGCATCACCGACAGCCGGCGTTTTGCGGTCTCGCCAAGCGGATCCTTGTACAGCAGCACGCAGGACGAGGGCTTGTCGCCGCGTCCGACCCGGCCGCGCAGCTGGTGCAACTGAGCGAGGCCGAAGCGTTCGGCATGCTCGATGACCATGATCGTGGCGTCAGGAACGTCGACGCCGACCTCGATCACCGTGGTGGCGATCAGGATGCGCGTCTCGCCTTGCTTGAAGGCGCGCATCGCCTCGTCCTTCTCGACACCCTTCATGCGGCCGTGGACAAGGCCGATGCGATCGCCGAACAGCGGCTTCAGCGAGGCAAAGCGATCCTCGGCCGACATCAGTTTTATTTCTTCGGATTCCTCGACCAGCGGGCAAATCCAGTAGATCTTCTGGCCATCCGCGACGGCATCGAGCATGCGGCCGACCAGCTCGTCGAGCCGCTCCAGCGGCAGCGTGACGGTGCGGATCGGCTGGCGGCCGGCGGGTTTTTCCGTCAGCTTCGACACGTCCATGTCGCCGAAGGCGGTCAGCACCAGCGTGCGCGGGATGGGGGTCGCGGTCATGACCAGCATGTCGGGGGCGTCGCCCTTGGCGGTGATGGCAAGCCGCTGGTGGACGCCGAAGCGATGCTGCTCATCGATGACGGCCAGGACCAGGTCGTGGAAGCTGACCGTTTCCTGAAACAGCGCATGGGTGCCGACGACGATGTCGATCTCGCCGCTGGCAAGACCCGCCAGCGTTTCGGCTCGCTCGCGACCCTTTTCACGGCCGGTCAGGATGGCGATGCGCAAGCCGACCTTGGCGGCAAGCGGGGTGATCGTCGCCAGATGCTGGCGCGCGAGGATTTCGGTCGGCGCCATCAGCGCCGCCTGGCCGCCGGCCTCGACAGCGCGTGCCATGGCAAGCAGCGCCACCACCGTCTTGCCCGAGCCGACGTCACCTTGCAGCAGCCGCAGCATGCGCTCCGGATCGGCGAGATCAGCGTTGATTTCGGCGAGCGCGAATTCCTGCGAGGGCGTAAGCGAATAGGGAAGGGCTGTACGCAGCTTCTCGACGATGCGCCCATCGCCGACGAGAGGGCGGCCTGACAGGCGCCGCACCTTTGCCCGCACCAGAGCCAGCGAGACCTGGCCGGCGAGCAATTCATCATAGGCGAGGCGGCGCCATGCAGCCCCTTCGACCGCGACATCGATCGGATCAGCGGGATAATGGATGCGGGTCAGCGCGTCGCCGAAGGACGCAAAGCTCTGGCGGCGCATGAAGGCATCATCCTGCCATTCCGGCAGCTCCGGCAGGCGGCCGAGCGCCTGGCCGATCGTCCGGCGCAGCACCTTGCCCGAGAGGCCGGCGGTCAGCGGATAGACCGGTTCGACCAGCGGCAGGTTTTCCGCTTCGCTGGCGAGCGCGATATGGTCGGGGTGGACCATGGTCGGGCGGCCGTTGAACCATTCCATCCGGCCTGACACCACGACATGCTCGCCCACAGGCATTGCCTTTTCGAGATAGGCGGCATGGGCATGGAAGAAGGTCAGGCCGATTTCGCCCGTGTCGTCATGGGCGTAGACCCGGTAGGGCACCGACCTGTTGCCGCGCGGTGGCGGCTGGTGACGGTCTATGCGCAGCTCAAGCGTGACGATGGCGCCTTCGGCCGCGAGTGCGATGCCCGGCCGGTTTCGGCGGTCGATGACGGTGTGCGGCAGCACGAACAGGAGGTCGCCGGCGCGTGCGGCGCGGTCGCCGAGATCGGCGGCAACGACCTTCTCGATCAGCGCGCCAACCTTCGGCCCGACGCCGGCAAGCGAGGTGATCGGGACAAATAGGGGATCGAGGATGGAAGGACGCATGATGTCAGCTTATGTCGCGACGGCCGCAGCGCAAGGCTGACAGCGCCCACTATCCACGCTATATGCGCCGCTTGAAGCGAGGATGCGGCACAATGACCGGAACGAAACGATCAAGCGAGGGGCTGGACGCCCATCGCCGCAAGCTGTTGTTCCGTTCCTGGCATCGCGGCATGCGCGAGATGGATCTCATCCTCGGCACCTTCGCCGATGCCGAGATCGGCACCTTGACCGCCGACGAAATCGACCAATATGAGAGGCTCCTCGATATTGTCGACACGGAATTCCTGCCGCTGGTCACGGGCGAACGCCCGGTGCCGGCGGAGATCGACTGTGCCGTCCTGCAAAAAATCCTGGCGTCCCGCCGGACCATGACTTTCTGAACACAAGCAATTCCAGGAAAAGTGCGAAGCGTTTTCCCATGGGAATTGCGACAAACAAGACCGTGATTTGATGGCTCTCATTCCCACCATTGGCTTGCCGAAGGGCCGCGCCGGCCAGTTCATCGTCGACGGTGTCGCCGACGGCTACGAGGCTTTCGCACTGGTGCAGACGGCGCTCGAGATCGCGCCCGACAAGCCGGTGCTGTTCGTGGCCCGCGACGGCCAGCGCCTGCCTTCGATCATCGAGGCGCTGTCCTTCGTCGCGCCGGGCCTGCCTGTGCTGGAACTGCCTGCCTGGGACTGCCTGCCATACGACCGTGTCTCGCCTGGTTCGGATGCCGCCGCCAAGCGCCTCGATGCGCTGACCGCCATGATCGCACTGGCGAAGAAACCGCACCGTGCCGTCATTCTCACCACCGCCAATGCGCTGCTGCAGCGCATTCCGCCCGCGGAGCTTGTCGAAGCCCAAACCTTCCACGCCAGGCCCGGCAACCAGATCGACATGAATGCGCTGATCGCGCGGCTGGAGACGTCGGGATTCGAGCGGGTGCCGACCGTGCGCGGCATCGGCGAATTCGCGGTGCGCGGCGGCATTCTCGACCTCTTTGCACCCGGCTGGAGCGAGGCGCTAAGGCTTGATTTCTTCGGCGACACGCTGGAATCGATCCGCGTCTTCGATGCCGCCACGCAGCGCACCACCGGCCAGCGCAAGTCGATGGCGCTTCAGGCGATGAGCGAGGTGGCGCTGACGCCCGAAACCATCAGCCGCTTCCGCCGCTCCTATATCGAGGCTTTCGGCGCACCCCAGCGTGACGACGGCCTCTATGCGGCGGTCAGCGAAGGCCGGCGTTTCGCGGGCATGGAGCATTGGCTGCCGTTCTTCTACGAGCGGCTGGAGACGGTGTTCGATTACCTGCCCGACGCACCCGTGGTTTTCGACCATCTGGCACATGAGGCGCTGGCCGAGCGCCATACGCTGATCCTCGATCACTACGAGGCGCGCAAAAAGCAGGCTGACGCGGCGCTCAAGGATGCGGTCCCCTACAAGCCGGTGGCGCCGGATCTGCTCTATCTCTCGCCGGAGAATCTGAAGGCTTCGCTTGGCGAGCGCGAAGACATTGACTTTACCGTGTTCGACGCGCCGGACCTGGGGAGCAAGAAAGTCTTCCACGCCGGCTCGCGCCATGGCCGCAGCTTCGTCGAGGAGCGAGCCGATCCGAACGTCAATGTCTTCGATGTGGTCGTCCGGCACATAGCCGACGAGCGCGCGGCGCGCCGCCGGGTCGTCATCGCTGGCTGGACCGAGGGCTCGCTCGACCGCCTTGGCCAGATCCTGGCCGAGCACCATCTCGGCAATCTCAAGCAGGTCGAGACGTTGGCGGAGGCCGAACAGCTCGAGCCGGGACAGGCCGCATTGGCGGTTTTGCCGCTGGAATCCGGTTTTGAGACTGAAAAGCTGGTCGTCGTCGCGGAACAGGACATTCTGGGCGACCGGCTGATCCGCCGTTCGAAGCGCAAGAAGCGCGCGTCCGACTTCATTGCCGAAGCCTCGGCCTTGTCGGCCGGCGATATTGTCGTCCATGCCGACCATGGAATTGGCCGTTTCATCGGCCTGCGCACCATTGAGGCGGTCGGCGCGCCGCATGACTGCCTGGAAATCCACTATGCCGGCGACGACCGGCTGTTCCTGCCGGTGGAAAACATCGAGCTGCTGTCGCGCTACGGCTCCGACACGGCCGAAGCGACGCTGGACAAGCTGGGCGGCGGTGCCTGGCAGTCGCGCAAGGCGAAGCTGAAGCGGCGCCTGCTCGACATGGCCGGACAACTGATCCGCATCGCCGCCGAGCGGCAGATGCGGGCCGCACCGGCCCTGGTGCCGGTCGAAGGCCTCTATGACGAGTTCGCCGCCCGGTTCCCATACGAGGAAACCGACGACCAGCAGACGGCCATCGACTCGGTACGTGACGATCTCGGCGCGGGTAGGCCAATGGACCGGCTGATCTGCGGCGATGTCGGCTTCGGCAAGACCGAAGTGGCGCTGCGCGCCGCCTTTATCGCGGCGATGGAAGGGTTTCAGGTCGCGGTGGTGGTGCCGACGACCCTGTTGTCGCGTCAGCATTTCAAGACATTCTCGCAGCGTTTCTCAGGGCTTCCCATCCGTGTCGCCCAGGCGTCACGGCTGGTGGGCTCAAAGGAATTAGCGGAGACCAAGAAGGGCATTGCCGAAGGGCAGGTCGATATCGTTATCGGCACCCATGCGCTGCTGGGCTCCGCGATTTCGTTCAAGAATCTCGGCCTGCTGATCATCGACGAGGAGCAGCATTTTGGCGTCAAGCATAAGGAACGGCTGAAGGACCTGAAGACCGACGTCCATGTTCTGACCCTGTCGGCGACGCCGATCCCGCGCACGCTGCAACTGGCGCTGACGGGCGTGCGCGAACTGTCGCTGATCGCCACGCCACCGGTCGACCGCATGGCGGTGCGCACCTTCATCTCGCCCTTCGACCCGCTGGTCATTCGCGAGACGTTGTTGCGCGAGCGCTACCGAGGGGGCCATTCCTTCTATGTCGTTCCGCGTATCAGCGATCTGGCGGAAATCCATGATTTCCTGAAGGAATCAGTTCCTGAGCTGAAGGTAGCGGTGGCGCATGGGCAGATGCCACCGGGCGAACTCGACGACATCATGAACGCGTTCTATGACGGCCAGTATGATGTGCTTTTGTCGACGACCATCGTCGAATCCGGACTCGACATCCCGACCGCAAACACGCTGATCATCCACCGCGCCGACATGTTCGGCCTGTCGCAGCTCTACCAGTTGCGCGGCCGCGTCGGGCGCTCGAAGGTGCGCGCCTATGCGCTGTTCACACTGCCGGCCAACCGCAAGCTCACCGACACTGCCGAGCGCCGTCTGAAGGTACTGCAGTCGCTCGACACGCTCGGCGCCGGCTTCCAGCTCGCCAGCCATGACCTGGATATCAGGGGCGCCGGCAACCTGCTGGGGGAGGAGCAGTCCGGGCACATCAAGGAGGTCGGTTTCGAGCTCTACCAGCAGATGCTGGAGGAAGCGGTCGCTGAGGTGAAGGATTTCGGCGAGGTGCAGGATGGCGGCTGGTCGCCGCAGATCGCCGTCGGCACGGCGGTGATGATCCCGGAAGGCTACGTGCCGGACCTGCAGCTCAGGCTGGCGCTTTACCGCCGCCTCGGCGATCTCGAAAACACCGAGGAGATCGACGCTTTCGGCGCCGAACTGATCGACCGTTTCGGCCCGTTGCCGGAGGAAGTGAAACATCTCCTCAAGATCGTCTTCATCAAGGCGCTGTGCCGCAAGGCCAATGTCGAGAAGCTCGATGCCGGGCCGAAGGGTATCGTCATCCATTTCCGCAAGCGCGAGTTCTCGAACCCGATCGGGCTGGTCAAGTATATTGGCGAGCAGGGTTCGCTGGCCAAGATCAGGGCCGACCATAGCGTGGTCTTCATCCGCGACTGGCCGACGGCGGAGAAGCGTCTGGCGGGCTCGGCTGTGGTCATGACGCAGCTGGCGCGACTGGTGGAGAAGGCAGCCTGATCTCGCCTTTCGGGCCGTCCTGGGCGCGTCAGCCATTCGCCAGCACCGAAATTCCGGTCTAGAATAGGAAATCGGCTTCGTGTATGGAGCCGCCACCCCAGTTTGGGGCGGGAAATGGCGGGCGAGGGTGTCCGCCGGAAAGAGCGTTGGGTGCAGCGATGACGAAATGGTCGCCGAATTCGTGGAGAGCAAAGCCGATCAAGCAAGTTCCCGCCTATCCGGACCTTGCCGCGCTGAAGAATACGGAAGCCCAACTCGCCACCTTCCCGCCGCTGGTCTTTGCCGGCGAAGCGCGCAAGCTGAAGAAGCAGTTGGCGGCGGTTGCCGCCGGCGAAGCCTTCCTGCTCCAGGGTGGTGATTGCGCGGAGAGTTTTGCCGAGCATGGCGCCGACAACATCCGCGACTTCTTCCGCGTTTTCCTGCAGATGTCCGTGGTGCTGACCTTCGCCGGTGCGCAGCCGGTGGTGAAGGTTGGCCGTGTCGCCGGCCAGTTCGCCAAGCCGCGCTCGTCCGACAACGAGACCAAGGGCGAAGTGACGCTGCCGAGCTATCGCGGCGACATCATCAACGGCATCGAGTTCGACCAGAAGTCGCGCATTCCCGATCCCGCCCGCCAGGAAATGGCCTACCGCCAGTCGGCGGCCACGCTCAACCTCCTGCGTGCCTTCGCGCAGGGCGGTTATGCCAGCCTGGAGAATGTGCATCGCTGGATGCTCGGCTTCGTCTCCGACAGCCCGCAGGGCGAGAAATACGAGTCGCTTGCCAACCGCATCACCGAGACGATGGATTTCATGCGCGCGGTCGGCATTACGTCCGAAACCAATTTCGCGCTGCGCGAAACCGACTTCTACACCAGCCACGAGGCCCTGCTGCTCGGCTATGAGGAGGCGCTGACGCGTGTCGATTCCACCTCCGGCGACTGGTACGCCACGTCGGGTCACATGATCTGGATCGGCGACCGCACGCGTCAACCTGACCATGCCCATGTCGAATATTGCCGCGGCATCAAGAACCCGCTCGGCCTGAAATGCGGTCCGTCGCTGACGCCGGACGGCCTCCTGGAACTGATCGACCTGCTGAACCCCGAGAACGAGCCGGGCCGGCTGACGCTGATCGCCCGCTTCGGTTCGGACAAGGTTGCCGACCATCTGCCGAAGCTGGTGCGCGCTGTGCAGAAGGAAGGCCGCAGCGTGGTCTGGTCCTCGGATCCGATGCATGGCAACACGATCGAGGCCGCCGGCTACAAGACACGGCCCTTCGACCGCATCCTGAAGGAAGTTCAGACCTTCTTCGAGGTGCACCGCGCCGAAGGCACGCATCCCGGCGGCATCCATGTCGAGATGACCGGCAAGAACGTCACCGAATGCACCGGTGGCGCCCGTGCCATCACCGCCGAGGAGTTGCAGGACCGCTACCACACCCATTGCGATCCGCGCCTCAATGCCGACCAGGCGATCGAACTGGCCTTCCTGGTCTCGGACCTCTTGAAGAAGAGCCATCCGGTGCAGCACAAGCAAGCGGTCAACGGCTGATCCGCCACGGCCTTGCCAAATTGAAGAGCAGCCGCGCAGCCGGGGGCGCCATGGACCTAGCGACCGTCTTTCAGGTCTATTCCTATGGCCTGCCGGCCCGGCCGGACGATATAAAGCGGCTGTGCCAGATCTATCCGGACATTCCCGCCGGCTATTTTGAGATGGTCAAGGAAATGACCAACTTGGTCCTGCTGTGGAACCGCCACGGCGAATTGCGCCTCTGGGGTCCCGAGCAAGTCGTGGTGATGGACCAGGCCTATGGCGTGTCGGCGGCAATCCCCGGGGCGATGCCCTATGGCGACAATGGCGGCGGCGAATTGCTGGTTCATGGCGTGGGACCCGCGGGGCTGGCCACCTATCTGGTCGACACCGGATCCTTGTTTCTCGACGAAGACGCGCCGCTGGTCGCGCCCGACCTGCAACAATTGCTGCACACCGCACAAGGCGCGGAGCTGATCTTCAAATCGGACCAAATATCCGAAAAAGACATTGGGCCGCCGCGTTTCGAAGAGGGCCAGTATCGCTGATGACGGGAGCCCGCCGAGAGGTCGGGCTATCAGGAAAGCGCGCCTGAAACCCCATCCCGTCGGTTGTCAGTCTTTCTTGTAGAGCAGCCAGCTTTTGCCGGCGCGCCCTGCCATGGCTGAATGCCTGCTGACGCGGTTGCGCCCGCTGACCTTGGAGCGGTAGAGCGCCCGATCCGCCTTGGTGTAGAGGTCTTCGGGGCCTTCAGCCTCTGATGCCATGCAGATGCCCATCGATACCGTCACGGTCCCGTAATTCATGCCGGTCTGGCTGCTGGTGAACGGCGTCTGCTCGATCAGGGCGCGAATGCGTTCCGCGATCTCGTAGGTTGCGTCCTCGCTGGCGCCCTCGATGATCAGCGCGAACTCCTCGCCGCCGGTTCGGGCGACGAACATGTCTCCGCGAATGCTGGTCTGGAAAATCTCGGCGATGATCTGGATGATCTTGTCGCCGACAGGATGGCCATAGCGGTCATTGATGTCCTTGAACCGGTCGATGTCGACAAGGACAAGGGCATTGAACAGAATACCCTTGTTGCTGTTGTAGATCCTGGTGATTTCCTTGTCGAAAGCGCGACGATTCCAGATCTGGGTCAACGGATCCGTATGGGCCAGCCGCTTGTATTCCTCGAGCTTCGACTTGACGCTCTCAAGCTCCGCCGTCTTGTCGCTAAGCGTCGAGGCGACCTGCCGGCCGTGATCGATCGTCGAATTGGTCGCGATCGTCATTGCGTTGGCGATCTTTTGCAGAAGATCCTGGGAGAGAAGGCTGCGGTTGCTCAGGCCGCTGGATGTCTCGTCGAGGATCCTGCCGTATTTTTCGATATGGCTGCGCTCGCTGCGCAGAAGCGACGCGACCTCCTCAAGCTCCTTGGCGATGACGTCCCGGGCATGCTCGATGATGCCGGGGCCATGATTATGGGCAAAGAAGGCGCGCCCGATCTGATCCAGCTCATCCTGCGTCGGCCGGCTGCTCAGCGACAAGACGGCAAGACCGAGCTCGCGGTTGGTGCCGCTCAAGGCCTCATAGAAAATCTCATAGTTGCGCGGCAGGCCGAGCACGCCAAGCTGGCGCATGGTCGCCACGACGGTGCTTGCGATCTCAGTGTTTCGTTCGGTCTGGGTGGCCGCCGGCTGCATGGTTGTTCGCTCTTCCCTTGGGAACGCGCCTGAACTTGACGCATATCCATCATCGCTGACGCGGGGACGCCACCCATTCGAAGCCGACACACGAAAAGGCGCGTCCCCACACGCGACCTTCGATGGAGATCACCATAGATGCAGTAGCGCTAAAGTTTCCTTAATCGGCAGAACTCACGCCTTTTCGCTACATCAGGCTGCATGCGTCCAACCAGACTATCAACCTCCAGGCAGCGCTGATTGGCGGCGTTGCATGCAAATTCGCGGCTGAGCGAAACTGAACTTCGGATTTTCCACAACAACAGATGTCGCAATTGCTTACGCATGACGGCCGCAAAGCTGGAATGCTGGTGCCTTCGCCAGACTACAGTTTAGGGGAGAAACCCAGTGCGGGAGAGTCACCAGGGATCATGCCTGTGCGGAGCGGTCCGCTTCCGGACAAGTGGGGCACTGCGTGGCGTCGTCTACTGCCATTGTTCGCAATGCCGCAAACAGAGCGGGCATTTCTATGCCGCGACCAATGTTGCCGATACCGACATCGTGATCGAAGGCACGGAAAGCATCACCTGGTATGAAGCGTCCGGCTTCGCCAGGCGCGGCTTTTGCAAGACATGCGGGTCGCTGCTGTTCTGGAAGGCAATGGACCAAGACCATATCTCGGTCATGGCGGGATCGTTCGACAAGCCGACAGCGCTCGAGGGCGAATGTCATATCTTCGTCGGCGACAAGGGCGACTATTATTCGATCGACGATGGGCTGCCGCAGTTTGAAAAGTCGACACCGGCCATACCGGTAGCCGAATGAAATTTGGACGATCCGCCTTATTCCATTGATCGGGGCATTGCTTTATCCCGGGCCGGTGATTCCGAGAGGGGCCTTGGCATGCAGCGGCTGATCGATGCTTTTATCAATTCGGTGCGGGCATTTCGCAAGCTTGCGGTTAGCGAGAAGGCTTTCCAGCAGGAACTGATGCTGCTGGTGCTGGCCTTGCCCGCTGGCTGGTTCGTTTCGGTGTCGTGGCGCGGTTACGCGCTGCTGATCGGCGCGGTGCTCCTCTTGATCATGGTCGAAGTGCTGAACACGGGCATCGAGGCGGCGTGCGACGCAATTTCTCGTGAATTCCATATCGATATCCAGCTCGCCAAGGATTGTGGCTCGCTGGCGGTGCTGATTTCTGTGGTGATTGCCGGCGGCGTCTGGGGCATCGCTCTCATCGAGCGCATAACGGGGGTGCCGATCTGAAGCTTTGATGCCTTATGACGGTCACCAAAGGAGACCGTCATGGCAGAGGTCACGAATTCATCGCTTCTCGAACGCCTGGGCCTGCCGGACGACCTGCGCTGGCTGGCCGACAAATATCCCCGCGAAAACTGGCAGGCTCACGCCAACATTCACGGCATGGCCAATATGTGGCTGCAGCGGCACGACATGTTCCGCGAACTCGGCGGCATGCTCACCGGCGGCATTGGCAACTATCGCGAAGGCAGACTGACGGCCCCCGATTTCGCGCGCTGGTTCGCGCCGCGCCTCAACCATTTTCTCGGGCATCTCGACGGCCACCACAATGTCGAGGACTACCAGTATTTCCCAGCCTTCACCAAGGCGGAGCCCCGTCTGAAGCGCGGTTTCGAGATTCTCGATGCCGACCACCACACCATCCATGTAGGATTGGAGCGCAACGCCGAGGCGGCGAACGCGTTCATCCGTACACTTCAGGAGAGTGAGGACAAGCAGCGCTTCGCCGCCGATGCCTATGCCGACGAAAACAACCGTCTGATCGCGATGCTGACCCGGCATCTGGCCGATGAGGAGGACCTGATCATCCCGCTCATCCTCGATCGGGGGGACCAGGCGCTCGGCATCGACTGACGGTCAAAACTCCTTGTCGCGCTCCCGCTTGGCGACATGGCGGGCGACAAACCAGGCAAGCACGGCCACGGCAAGGCCGATGCCGAGCCCGACGAACAGCCGCTCGTGCTGGATCACCGCCTGGCCAATCAACTGCTCGGCTCCCAATCCGAAGACATAGCCGATCGTGCTGAACAGGACCGCCCAGATGACCGAGGAAATGGCGTTGAGGATGACGAAGCGCGGTGCCGCTATGGTCGAAAGGCCGGCCGCGATGCCGCCGACCAGGCGCATGCCGTAGACATAGCGGTTCGACAGCACGAAGATGTTGGGATGAGTGTTGAGCAGACGGTAGGCGCGGCGAAAGCCGGACCGCCGGCGCAGCCTGACGACATGGCGATTATCGGCGAAACTCCTGCCGAGGATGAAGAAAAAGGTGTCGCCAGCGAAGGCGCCCAGCGCTGCCGCGACAAAGGCATGCCACAGCACGAAAACATGCTGGTGGGCGAAGAAGCCTCCCAGGATCGCGGCACTTTCGCCTTCGGCCACGCAGCCGAGAAAAACCGCCAGCAACCCGTATTGCTCGATGAAATGGTGGATCGCTTCGGTCATGAGGCCGACTGCTGTGACAGTCTTTCGTCGATCCGCTTGACCAGTTCGGCCAGCCGCACGATTTCGTCGCGCATGCCGATGATCTGGCTGTGGCGCAGTTCGTCCAGCTTCTCATGCAGCGCCATGATCTCGATCTCGGCCTTCAGATTGACCTCGTAATCATGGGCGGCATCGATGCGGTCGCGTTCGGTCTGGCGGTTCTGCGCCATCATGATCACCGGCGCCTGCAATGCGGCGACCATCGACAGGACGAGGTTGAGGAAGATGAAGGGGTAGGGGTCGAATGCATCGCGCGACAACAGCCAGACATTGGCTGATGTCCACACGATCAGGAAGGCGATGAAGGTCAGGATGAACGACCAGGAGCCGCCGATGCGGGCGATCGTATCGGCAAGGCGGTCGCCAAAAGTCTGGTGGAAAGCGACGGCCTTGTTGGTGTCCCTGGTGATGGTGGTACGCTCGATGGTGCTTTGCAGCACCCGGTTTTCCAACTGGCTCAGCCCATCCGGCTTCCGCTTCAGCCAACGGTTCGCCAGGTCGTCGATGGTCTTGTTCATGGCCGTCTCCAAGCGCTTTGCTGCGCTAAAGCGCGTCGCGTCGAAGCGGATTGAGGCGACGCGCTTTAGGTTTTTGCTTTTATGCATGTCGTCTTCCCAAAACCGAGGTCACTTTTGGGCGACATGCATTAGAGGTAGAGGCTGCCGGCCCGGGCGGGAAGTGCTAGATTGAGGCGAACCGAGGGGACCGATGGCCGACTTCAAGAAAATTCGCGCTCGGGCGGCAAATCGCAAGGGCGGTGAGGCGGAACTGACCTCGCTGTTGGGTCCGATACCCGACAATGCCGCCGTCGCCGACATTGCCGACGCCCGCATCCTTTCGACCATGGCCGAGCGCGTCTTTGCCGCCGGTTTCGTCTGGCGCGTCATCGAGCAGAAATGGCCCGGTTTCGAGGAAGCGTTCCTGCGCTTCGAGCCGAAGCGGCTTTTGTTCCAGCCCGACGATTTCTGGCACGATCTGGCCTCGGACCAGCGCATCGTGCGCAATCCGCAGAAGATCAGGTCCGTTCGCGACAACGCCGCCTTCGTCGAGCGCGTGTCCCGGGAACATGGCGGCTTCGGCAATTTTCTCGCCGAATGGCCCGCCGATGACCAGGTCGGGCTGATGGCCTATCTCGGCAGGCATGGCAGCCGGCTCGGCGGCAACACCGGCCAGTATTTTTTGCGCTGGCTGGGCTGGGATGCTTTCGTCATTTCGGCCGACATGGCGGCAGCCCTTCGCGACGCGGGCCTCGACATCGCGGACAACCCGACATCGAAGAAGGACCTCGACAAGATCCAGGTCCAGATCAACCGATGGGCCGACGAGACAGGGCTGCCGCGCCGGCATCTCTCGCGCATCCTGGCCATGTCGATCGGCGAAAACCACTCTCCGCAATCGCTGCGCGAGTATATGGGCGACGATTGACGGGCTGAATTGGTCCAAACGAACGCCATTGCGAGGTGAATTCCGCCGCGCTAAGTCAGCAGCATGACCAAGAAGCTCGACATACTGCGTATCGCCATCGCCCAGCTCAACCCGACTGTCGGCGACGTCGCCGGCAACCTCGCCAAGGCGCGCGAGGCGAGGGCGGATGCCGCCCGCCAGGGCGCCGATCTCGTGCTCTATACCGAGCTTTTCCTCGCCGGCTATCCGCCGGAGGATCTGGTGCTCAAGCCGGCCTTCCTCAAGGCATGCGAGCGGGCAGCACAGGATTTTGCCGCGGACACCGCCGATGGCGGTCCCGGCGTCATCATCGGCACGCCGCTGAAGCGCAAGAGCGGCACGCATAATTCCATCGTCTTCGCCGATGGCGGCAAGATCATCGCCGAACGCTACAAGCTCGACCTGCCCAATTACGGCGAATTCGACGAGAAGCGCGTCTTCCAGGCCGGGCCCGAGATCCAGGGACCGGTCAACTTCCGCGGCGTGCGCATCGGCATACCGATCTGCGAGGACATCTGGGGCGACGTCGCGGTCTGCGAGACGCTGGCCGAAAGCGGCGCGGAAATCCTGCTGGTGCCGAACGGGTCGCCCTATTATCGCGCCAAGATCGACGTTCGCCACCAGGTCGTGATCAAGCAAGTCATCGAATGCGGCCTGCCGATGATCTATGCCAACCAGCTCGGCGGCCAGGACGAGCTGATCTTCGACGGCGCCTCCTTCGCCATCGGGGCGGACAAGACGCTCGCCTTCCAGATGAGTCAGTTCGAGGATGCGGTCGACGTCACCACCTGGAAACGTACCGATGATGGCTGGGTCTGTTCGGAAGGACCGATGTCGAAAATCCCGGACAAGGAGGAGGCCGACTACCGCGCCTGCATGCTCGGCCTGCGCGATTACGTCAACAAGAACGGCTTCAAGAATGTGGTGCTTGGCCTTTCCGGCGGCATCGATTCCGCGATCTGTGCCGCATTGGCCGTCGATGCGCTGGGCGAGGAACGGCTGCGTGCCGTCATGATGCCTTATCGCTACACTTCGAAGGATTCCCTCAAGGACGCCGAGGACTGCGCCCGCGCCCTCGGCTGCCGCTATGACATCGTGCCGATCTTCGAGCCCGTCGAAGGCTTTTTGCATGCGCTGACGCAATTGTTCGAAGGCACCAAGGAAGGCATCACCGAGGAGAATTTGCAGAGCCGCGCGCGCGGCACCATCTTGATGGCAATCTCCAACAAATTCGGCTCGATGGTCGTCACTACGGGCAACAAGAGCGAGATGTCGGTCGGCTACGCCACCCTCTACGGCGACATGAATGGCGGCTTCAATCCGATCAAGGACCTTTACAAGATGCAGGTCTACGCGCTCTCGCGCTGGCGCAACAGCCATGTGCCGCCGGGTGCGCTCGGGCCTTCGGGCGAGGTGATCCCGAAGAACATCATCGACAAGGCGCCATCGGCCGAATTGCGCGAGAACCAGACCGACCAGGATTCGCTGCCGCCCTATCCGGTGCTGGACGACATCCTCGAATGCCTGGTCGAGAACGAGATGGGCGTCGACGACATCGTCTCGCGCGGCCATGACCGGGCGACGGTGGCGCGCATCGAACACCTGCTCTACATCGCCGAGTACAAGCGCAGGCAGGCGGCACCGGGTGTGAAGATCACCAGGAAGAATTTTGGCCGCGACCGCCGCTATCCCATCACCAATCGTTTCAGGGATCGTGGCTGAAGCGCAGTTCGTCTGCTGGACGAAAATACGCGGCATGGCGGGATAGGGATACCAGCATGCCCGACTGTGAAATCAGCTTCGACCTCTCACGGATCGACTTTCGTGCGACCTCCGACCTGTTGATGGAAAGCTACTGGGGAGCTGGACGCAGCGACGAGTTCCATCGGCGGGCCTTTGCCAACTCGTTCTGCGCCGCCGCCTACATCGCTGGCAAACAGGTCGGTTTCGGCAGGGCGATCACCGACCGCACGGTATTCGCCTATCTCGCGGATATCATCGTCTGGCCCGTGCATCGCGGGCAGGGCGTCGGCTTGCGGCTGGTGCGGGCACTCATCGACCATCCTGAACTCAGCACCGTCTCGCATTGGAGCCTGTCGACCAGCGACGCGCATGGGGTCTATGAAAAGCTGGGTTTCAAGGCATCGATGGATGGGCGATACATGCGCCTCGATCGTGCGCCGCATGCCGGGTGAACGACGTGCGACGGCGATAGGCAGGGATAGCGACTGTTGCAAAATCGCCTCATCGGCTGGGCCAGAGATGCTTTTGGCCATGGCTTGCCTTGGCGCGCAATCGAAGCACCCCTATAAGAGCCTTTCCGCGATTCCCTTCAGGGAGGACCGAATGCCAGGATTTGACATCGTTATGCGAGGCCGCGAGGCCTAGGTCTGCGCCGGTGTTCCGAAGTATCGGAACCATACCGGGCGTAGAAAAGGCATTTGCCGCTGCCGGTCGCCGCCCATGGGCAGGCGACCAACGCCGAACCTCCGCATTCATGGGCAATTCGCCCCGGCGCGGTTTTTCAACCTTCGACCTTTATTTGGGATCGGGCTCGTTTTGCGCCCGAATGACATCATGGCTCGTTTCAAGATCGATTTGCGCGCGAGCGCCTTTCGCAGCGTTCTTGGCTTCACACTTACCCATTGGCGGCGTCAGCCTTGGCGGCTCTCGCTCATCATTGGCGGTTTCCTGCTGTCGACGCTGGCCGACGTGCTGACGCCGCTCTACTCCGGTCGGCTGGTCGATGCTGTCGCCAGCAGCGCCGGAGCGGATGCCATTGCCTGGAACGCCGCGATGACGGCATTTTTCTTCTTGATGGCGCTGGCGCTGACTGGCGTCGTGTTGCGCAATCTTGCCTTCATGGGCATCGTGGAGCTGACACTCAAGATGATGGCCGACATCGCGGCCGACGCCTTCCATCGCGTTCAGCGCTTTTCGACCGACTGGCATGCCAACTCGTTTGCCGGCTCGACGGTGCGCAAGGTGACGCGCGGCATGTGGGCGCTCGACCTGCTCAACGACACGATCCTGATCGCGCTGCTGCCGTCGGTGGTCATGCTCGCCGGCTCGACGCTGCTGCTCGGCTGGTTCTGGCCGCTGATGGGCGTGGTCGTCGCGGCCGGCTCCCTGCTGTTCATCACGGTGACGGCCATGTTGTCGCTTGGCTATGTCGCGCCCGCGGCAAGGCTTGCGAACACCTGGGACACGCGCCTCGGCGGCTCGCTGGCCGACGCGGTCAGCTGCAATGCCGTGGTCAAGGGCTTTGGCGCCGAGACGCGCGAAGAGCGCCGCCTGGCCAGGGTGGTCGCCAAATGGCGCGAGCGCACGCGGCGCACCTGGGTGCGCGGCACCATCAACGGCACCACCCAAGGGGCGCTGCTGCTGGTCATGCGGGCCGCCGTGATCGGCCTGGCGCTGATGCTGTGGTCGTGGGGGCAGGCGAGCGCCGGCGATGTCGCTTTCGTGCTGACCTCGTTCTTCGTGCTGCAAGGCTATTTGCGCGATATCGGCACGCATATCCGCAATTTGCAGCGTTCGATCAACGACATGGAGGAACTGGTCGATTTCCAGTCCGAACCGCTCGGCATCGAAGACAGGCCCGGCGCCGAACCGATTGCCATCACGCAGGGCCACATCGCCTTCGACAACGTCACCTTTCACTACGGCAATCACCGGTCGCCGCTCTACCGTGACTTTTCGGTGGATATCGCGCCGGGCGAGCGTGTCGGGCTCGTCGGTCACTCGGGTTCGGGCAAGACCACATTCGTCAAGCTCATCCAGCGGCTCTATGACGTGAATGCGGGAAAGATCGTGATCGATGGCCAGGATATCTCACAGGTCGCCCAGGCGTCGCTGCGCGGCCAGATCGCCATCGTTCAGCAGGAACCGATCCTGTTCCACCGGTCGCTGGCCGAAAACATCGCCTATGCCAGGCCAAGCGCGACGCAGGGGGAGATCGAGCATGCCGCCAGGCTGGCGAGCGCGCACGACTTCATCACCAGCCTGCCGAAGGGCTATGGCACGCTGGTCGGCGAACGTGGCGTGAAACTGTCGGGCGGCGAGCGCCAGCGCGTGGCGATCGCCCGCGCTTTCCTGGCCGATGCGCGGATCCTGATCCTGGACGAGGCGACGTCGAGCCTCGATTCGGAATCGGAGGTGCTCATCCAGCAGGCGATGGAACGGCTGATGGTCGGCCGCACGACACTGGTCATCGCGCATCGGCTTTCGACGGTGCGGGCGCTCGACAGGCTGCTGGTCTTCGATCGCGGCAAGATCGCCGAGGAAGGCTCGCATGACGAGTTGATCCGGCTGAAGGGCGGTATCTACCGCCGCCTGTTCGAGCGCCAGGCGCTGGAACTTACCAAGGGCCTCGTGATGTGATCCGAGGTGGCCTCCGGCTCCTGCCGGGGGCCACCTCTATCGGTTGCCATAAGCCGGCGAGCCATATGGCGCTCGCAATCGCAGCGCGAAGCCAAAGTCCCGAGTGCGGGACGTCTGTTTACGTTACCGGCCGAGATTCGTTGTTTCCACTTTTGGTTGCTGTACTCTGTAAAAGCAACCTGTTCGGTGTTTACGATGCATCTCGTTTCCGCAAATGCCGGCGCGCAAAAGGTGACGGCCCCGTCGGTGCTGGACTCCCAGCACGGCTCGGTTCGGCCACTCGCCGCCGAAGATCTCGAGCGCGTCGCGGCACTCTTCCTGACGAAGTTTCGCCGCCGCCGGCGTCACCTCCTCGATCGCGCTATCGAGGAGACGGCCGAATACATGAGAAAGATCTATCTTGACCCCGCCGGCCAGCCCGGTGCGAGCGCTCTTGTCCAGATCAACCGGCAGGGGGATCTGGGCGGGTTCCTCGGCGTCCTGAAAGCCCGTTACGAGTTCAACGGCGCTGGATTGAATGCGGCGATCATCGGTCCGTTCATGGCCGACACTGGCGCCGACGATGGCTCGGCAGGACCGCAATTGCTGCGCGCCTTGCACCAAGGCGAATTCGATCTGCAACTGACGGATTCGGCCAACCGGGTCTCCCTGGCCTTCGCGCGACCGATGAAATACCAGCTCCTGCCGGTCCATTGCCTGGGATGGACCTGCATCTTCCGGCCAGCCGCGATGGCCGCCGCCGCGCTGCACCGTAAATGGCCCGGCCTGCCTCGCTTGGCACTCGATCCCTGTGCGAGAGCATTCGACGCTGTCGCGAAGCGAAGGTTCGGATCGCCTTTCCAGGCTTCATCGTCGCATCGGGTCCATGCCGAGCCGATCAATGCCGCGCAGTTTGCCGAGCGGCTGCCGACCCTTCTCTCCGATTACGCTCTTCGGCCGAGTTGGAAGGACGGCGAACTGCCGCGGCTGCTCGCGCTGGCGGCCGAGAAGCGGGCCGACGGACCACTTCATTTCGGCGGGACTTACGATGAGACAGGCAAAATGCTCGGTTGCTATGCCTTTTACGGCCGGGTCGGAGACATGGCGGTCCTGCTGCAAATCCAGGCTTCCGGACACCACTGGGGCGCGACGCTGGACGGCCTCGTCGCGGCAGCGCGGGATATGGGCTGCGCAGGCATCACCGGGCAGACCCAGGACAAGTTCATGCCTCACCTTTTCGGCTACAGGAATGTCTTCTTCCGCTATGCCGGCGGGACGATGGTTCGCTCGCGAATCGCCGAGGTCACGCAAGCGGTCCGTTCCGGCGACATCGCTATCGGCGGCTTGATGGGCGACCGCTGGACCCGCCTGAGTTCAGACGACTTCGGCCGCTGATCGTCGTCAACCACCTGTTCGTCGGCTCCGCTGGCCGCTTGCCCTCTCACGGCGGGGTCTTGCGCCAGCTGAGGCGTGCCGGCCCGGTCTTTTCATTCCAGCCGCCATGTTCTATGTCTGCGGCACGGCGCGGGGGCGCATCTTGTCAATCATAAAGGCATCCGGTACGCCCCGCTCATGACAGTTACCGTTCGTTTCGCCCCGTCACCGACCGGCCGCATCCATATCGGCAATGCGCGCACCGCTCTGTTCAACTGGCTGTTTGCCCTCAACAACAAGGGCCGCTTCATCCAGCGCTTCGACGACACCGACATTGCCCGCTCGAAGCAGGAATTCGCCGACGCCATCCTTTACGACCTGCACTGGCTGGGCATTTTCCCGGATGCCACCGAGTATCAGTCGCGGCGCTTCGAAATCTATGACGCGGCGGTGGAGCGGCTGAAGGCGGCGGGCGTTCTTTACGCCTGCTACGAAACGCCGGAAGAACTCGATCTCAGGCGCAAGGTGCGCCGCACGCGGGGCCTGCCGCCGGTCTATGGCCGCGAGGCATTGGCGCTGACGACAGAGCAGGTGGCCGAATATCAGGCCGATGGACGCCGGCCCCACTGGCGTTTCCTGCTGCCCAATTTCTCCGGCGATCCGCTGCAGCCGGAGCGCACCGAGATCCGCTGGGACGATTTGGTGCGTGGCGAGGAGATGGTGGATCTGGCCTCGCTGTCCGATCCGGTGCTGGTGCGTGAGGACGGCACCTATCTCTACACGCTGCCCTCCGTCGTCGACGACATGGAGATGGGTGTCAGCCATGTCATCCGCGGCGACGATCATGTCACGAACACCGGCGTGCAAATCGCCCTGTTCAAGGCGCTGGGTGCCGAGCCGCCCGTCTTCGGCCACCACAATCTCCTGACCACCGTCTCGGGCGAGGGGCTGTCGAAGCGCACCGGCGCACTTTCCATCGAGAGCCTGCGTGAAGACGGCATCGAGCCGATGGCCGTCGCTTCGCTGGCCGTACTGGTCGGCACGTCGGAGAATGTCGCGGCCGCGCATGACCTGACCGAACTCGCCGGCCATTTCGACCCGGCCGCGACCTCGAAATCGTCCTCCAAGTTCGATCCGGCCGAATTGTTCGTGCTCAACCGGGTGCTGCTGCATCACATGCCGTTCGACGAGGCGCGGGACCGGCTGATGGTGCTGGGCATTTCCGGCGAACAGGCCGAACCATTCTGGCTGGCGGTGCGCGGCAATCTCGACCGACTGGCCGATGCGGTTGCCTGGTGGCGCGTCCTGCGCGAAGGGCCGCGGGAGAAGCCCGACTTTTCCGACGACGACCGCGATTTTCTGCACCAGGCGCTCGATCTCCTGCCTGAGGAGCCGTGGAACGGGACGGTCTGGAAGGATTGGACCGGCAAGATCAGGGAAGCGACCGGCCGCAAGGGCAAGGCGCTGTTCATGCCGCTCAGGCTTGCCCTTACTGGACTGCCTTCGGGGCCGGAGCTTGCAGATCTATTGCCCCTGATGGGTCGGGAAGGAACGTTGGCCCGACGACCCTGACCTTGCGCTGGTCCGGAGGCACGGCAGAAACCGGCGATGTCACAGGCTTGGCCGAGAGGCGCTTGATGGCCTCACGGTCGAGCCCGCCGTCCCTGTTGGCCAGGGTCTCCGGGTCGGCACCCGGATCGGGCTTTAAGGCCGGCACCGGAACGAGCGGTGCCGCTTCCGGTTCGGGCTGTGACTGTTGGGGGCTTGGCGAGTTGCCGCCAATGATCTGGAAATTCTGCGCGGCGTTGCAGCCGCACGCGGGCGGCCGCGACATGTCGGGCTGCTTGTAGAGATAGGCGGTCGGCAATTCGCCGTAGGGCCTGCCGGTGACCGATGACATCATCGATGCCGAATCGTCGTCCATGCCGCGCGAATAGAAGACCTGCATCTCGGTGCCGGGGCAGGCCGATTCGCAATTCTTCTGGTCGCGCTCGAAATCGCCGGCCGAGGCGGCATTCGACATGGGGAAGAAATAGCCGTCGCAAGTGCGCACGCAACTGGTGTGGAACTCGCCGCCGCTGCTCGCAACGTCCGGACTGCCGGGCTGGTTCAGGACGCGGCCGACATCGCGTTCCTCCCCGGAATCGTCAGGCTGGTCCAATGTATCGATCTGGCGGTCGTCGCCGCCGAAAAGCTGGTCGAAGAGATTGGCATTGCCTCCATCTTCACGATTCGCTTCCAGCGGAGGCTCGCGGCGCGGCGCAACCGCATCGTCACGACAGTCATTGGCATCGAGCGCCGCCAGGATACGGCCCCGGTCGCGGCGTGAACTGCCGCCGGCGAGTTGGGCGCGCTTGGCTTGCAGACTGTCGAGATTGGCGCTCATGCGCTCGATGGTGGCGTTCAGCCCGGCACACTGGTTGATGTTGCGGGAAAACAGTGAAAACCCGCAACCGGCGCCGCTCGCCTGACCGCGAGCTTTCGAGATCTGTTGGCGCTGCCTCTCGATCGCGGCATCGTATTTCCGGACCAATGTCGGACCGCCGCCGCCACGCGAAGCCGCGGCGAGCTCGGCCTCCAGTCGACGGCAGACCCGCGAAGCGGCCTGCGGCTCGCTGACCACGGCGCCGGACAGCAGAAGGCCAAGCAGCACGGCAGCATGCGCCTGCTTCAAACCTCCGCTCGCCATCCGCCTCGATCCCGCTTGCCTGTGGTCGCCAAGGCTACCCCGTTCGCGGTTAAGCGTCTATTTCGGAAGTTGCTTAGTTGCCGGCTGAAAAAAGCCGCGCGCATTCGGTGTGCCCATCAGTCCGGCAATGGCCGGGTGGGCCATCAGAACTTGTAGTTCATCCCGATCCTGACGGTACTGAACGTGTTGTCGAAAGTCGTATTGGAGTTGGGCGCGTAGTTGATCGTCTGATCCCGCAGGTCGACATATCGGTATTCGGCATTTGCCGACCAATGATCGGTGATTGCCTGCTCCAGCCCGGCGCCAATCGTCCAGCCAATTTTGGTGTTCTTTTCGGAATAGCTGTCGGCGGGGCCATCGAGATACCGGTTCTCGACACCTCCTATAGCGAGGCCGCCGGTCCCGTAGACAAGGGTGCTGCCGAACGCATAGCCTGCCCTGGCGCTGATCGATCCGAACCAATCCACCTTGGTGTCGTAGACATCGCCTCCGCCGACATTGACCTCGTCGGAATGCCCCTTGATATCGGCGCCCGAAATATCGGCCTCGATCCCCAGAACCGCGGAATGGACCTGGTAATTGTAGCCGATCTGGACACCGCCCAGAAAGCCGTCGATGTCGTAGTCCTGCGTGCCGCGGATCGCTGGCGTATTTGGCAGGTTGTAGGTCGCGTCGGTTTTGCCGAAACCATAGCCGAGATGCCCGCCGACATAGACGCCGGACCAGTCATGCGCGGCCGGGCCCAGCCCGATGGCGTCGGCGGCGAACGCCTGTCCGCCAATCACAGTCAGCATTGCCGAAGCGAGCAACAGGGCTCTCATGACATTTTCACCGCCCGATCAGACGGTGTGACCATATCAAATTGACCCGGTCCGAGAAATCCGCATTCGTCCGATGCCGGATTACTCGGTTAAGAGTTGTCGGTTCGCAACACTCGATCCCGCCAATGCGGTCCGTGGCGCGTCGCCACCACACCTCAATCGGGGCCGGATCAATCCGATCGCGACCGCCGGTTCAGTCCAGATTGGCGATCGCCTGGGCCTTATGCGCGGCTTCGACCACCGCCAGCGCCGTCATGTTGACCACACCGCGCGAGGTCACCGAGGGAGTCAATATGTGCGCCGGCTTGTCGGTGCCGAGCAGGATGGGGCCGACATGCAAGGCATCCATCATGGCCCGCAGCGCCGTCAGCGTGATGTTGGCCGAATCGAGGTTCGGGAACACCAGGAGATTGGCTTCGCCCTTCAGGCGCGAATGCGGATAGACGCGCTGGCGCAGATGCTCCGACAAAGCGGAATCGGCGTGCATTTCGCCGTCGCATTGCAGCTCCGGCGCGATGCGCGCCAGGATCGCCGCGGCCTGACGCATCTTCAGGGCGCTCGGCGAATCGCGCGAGCCGAAATCCGAATGCGACAAGAGCGCCGCCTTCGGCTCGATGCCGAAACGCTGGATTTCTTCCGCCGCCAGCACGGTCATCTCGGCGATCTCGTCGGCCGTCGGGTCGACGGAGACGTGGGTGTCGGTGAGGAAGATGATGCCGCGTTGCGAGATCAGCATGGATAGCGTCGACAGGTCTCGGTCCTTGATGCCGGTGCGCGGCCCAATGATCAGCGTCACATTGCGCAGATGCCGCTCGAAACGGCCTTCGAGGCCGCAGACCATGGCGTCGGCATCGCCGCGCTTCAGCGCAAGTGCGGCGATCACCGTGTTGTCGGTGCGCACCATGGTGCGTGCGGCCTCCGTCGTCACGCCGCGGCGGCCGGCGAGTTCGATCAGGAGGTCGACATAGTGGCGGTAGCGCGGATCGTCCTCCGGGTTGATCAGGCCGAAATCGACCCCGGGCTTGATACGCAGGCCATAGCGCTTCAGCCTGACCTCGATGACGTGCGGGCGGCCGATCAGGATCGGCTCCGCGATGCCTTCCTCAAGCACAACCTGGGCGGCACGCAGTACGCGCTCGTCCTCGCCGTCGGCGTAGATGACGCGCTTGGCGCTGGAGGCCTTGGCGGAAGAGAACACCGGCTTCATCACCAGGCCGGAGCGGAAGACGAAGCGGTTGAGCTTGTCGATATAGGCGGCGAAGTCGGTGATCGGCCGTGTTGCCACACCGGTGTCGCAGGCTGCCTTGGCCACCGCCGGCGCAATGCGCAGGATGAGGCGCGGATCGAAGGGCGAGGGGATCAGGAATTCGGGGCCAAAGACCGGCGTCTCGCTGGAATAGGCGCGCGCGGCGACATCGGAAGGCTCTTCGCGGGCAAGGGCGGCGATGGCCCGCACCGCCGCCATCTTCATCTCCTCGTTGATGGCGCTGGCGCCGCAGTCGAGCGCACCCCTGAAGATGTAGGGGAAGCAAAGCACATTGTTGACCTGATTGGGAAAATCGGACCGTCCGGTGCAGATCATAGCGTCCGGACGGGCCGCGCGCGCCACTTCCGGCATGATCTCCGGATTGGGATTGGCCAGCGCCAGGATCAGCGGCTTCGGTGCCATGTGTTGCAGCAGTTCCGGCTTCAGCACGCCGGCGGCGGAGAGACCGAGGAAAACATCGGCGCCCGGGATGACATCGGCCAGCGTGCGCGCGTCGGTGTCCTTCACATAAGGGTCTTTCCAACGATCCATCTCGTCGACACGGCCCTTGTAAGCGACGCCGAACCGGTCGGTGACCCAGATGTTCTCGATGCGCACGCCGAGGGAAACGAGAAGATTGAGACAGGCAAGGGCGGCAGCACCCGCGCCGGAGGTGACGACCTTGATGTCCGAGACGGTCTTGCCGGCGAATTCCAGTCCGTTGAGCACGGCGGCAGCGACGATGATGGCGGTGCCATGCTGGTCGTCGTGGAACACCGGTATGCTCATGCGAGCCTTCAGGCGTTCCTCGACCTCGAAACACTCCGGCGCCTTGATGTCCTCGAGGTTGATGCCGCCGAAGGTCGGCTCCAGAGCGGCGACGGTTTCGACCATGCGCTCGATTTCCGGCGCGTCGATCTCGATGTCGAAGACGTCGATGCCGGCGAACTTCTTGAACAGGACCGCCTTGCCCTCCATCACCGGCTTGGAGGCGAGCGGCCCGATATTGCCGAGGCCGAGCACGGCCGAGCCGTTTGATACGACACCGACCAGGTTGGCGCGCGCCGTGTAGTCGGCGGCCGTCGCCGGATTGTCGCGGATTTCGAGGCAAGGGGCGGCGACGCCGGGCGAATAAGCGAGCGCCAGGTCGCGCTGGTTGCCGAGCGGCTTGGTCGCCTGGATCTCGAGCTTTCCCGGCGTCGGGTGCTTGTGGAAATAGAGCGCGGCTTCGTCGAGGTCCGAACGTGCCGTTTTCTTGTTCTCGCCTTCCATGCGGCCGCTCCTCGAAACCTGCTTCGGGAGTCCTTTTAGCATGAGGCCAAGGTTTTTCGCGACGCTAATTGACGCGCCGGCAGCTTTAAGCGCCAGCGCGTCGAAGATCTCTAGATGTCAGGCACTTACGGCTGTTGCATGCCGGATGTTTCCCGGCGCTTTGCCGACGTCCTGGTCAGAAAGCACTGACATAGAGACCGCCATCGACGGGTATATTCTGCCCGGTCAGATAGCCGGCATGGACCGAGCAGAGGAAGGCGCAGATCTGGCCGAATTCCTCCGGCGTGCCGAGCCGTTTGGCCGGCACGTCGGCACTGATGCGGCTCTTGCGCGCCGCGGCCGCCTTGGGATCCTCCGGCGTGCCAGCCTCATGCGGGCCGCGCAGTCGGTCGGTGTCGAGCTTGCCGGGCAAGAGACTGTTGATGGTCACGTTGCGCTCGATCACCGTGCGCGCCACCCCGGCGAGAAACGAGGTCAGGCCGGCGCGCGCGCCCGATGACAGGTCGAGGCCGGGTATGGGGACATAAACCGATAGCGAGGTGATGTTGACGATGCGGCCGAAGCCGCGCGCAGCCATGCCGTCAATGACCGCCTGCACCAGTTCGATCGGCGTCACCATGTTCTGGGTCACGCCTTCAAGGATTTTTCCGCGATCGAGTTCGCGGAAATCGCGCAATGGCGGTCCGCCATTGTTGTTGACGAGGATGTCGGGTTCCGGACAGGCGGCGAGCAGCGCTTTCTGTATCTCCGGCTTAGAAACGTCGCCGACCACTTCCGTCACCGTCACGCCATGGCGCTGGCGCAGTTCCGCGGCGGTTTTCGCGACCAGCTCCGCATTGCGCCCATTGACGACGATGTCGCAGCCCGCCTCGGCCAGCGCCATGGCGCAGCCACGGCCAAGCCCCTTGCTCGAAGCGCAGACGATGGCCTTCTTTCCGCGGATACCGAGATCCATGACGATTTTCTCCTTTGATTTGCCCGGCAGGCTAGCGCCAGCGCTGGACCAATCGCAACCGTCATACGGTTGTTGCATGAATCGGGGCATAGGCTGCTCGAAAGCAAGGGTGAATCCGCGATGTCAGGCCAAGAGCCCCGCACTTTCCGCAGCATGTTCATTTCCGATGTCCATCTGGGCTCGAAGGCGGCGAAGGCCGATTTCCTGATCGACTTCCTGCGCTACCACGATGCCGACATCATCTATCTGGTCGGCGATATCGTCGACGGCTGGCGCCTGAGGCGCAGCTGGCATTGGCCGCAAAGCCACAATGACGTCGTGCAGAAACTGCTGCGCAAGGCGCGCAAAGGCGCCTCGATCACCTATATCGCCGGCAATCACGACGAATTCGCCCGCCAGTTCCAGGGCGTGCATTTCGGCGGCATCGTCGTTGCCGACCGCGCCATCCATGAAACCGCCGATGGCCGGCGGCTGCTGGTCATCCATGGCGACCAGTTCGACACCGTAGTCCACAACCAGCGCTGGCTCGCTTATCTCGGCGACCATGCCTATGACGCCGCCATGCAAGTCAACCGGGTGATCACGCGGTTGCGCCAGCTGCTCGGCCTGCCTTACTGGTCGTTTTCGTCCTGGGCCAAGGTCAAGGTCAAGAAGGCGGTGAACTTCATCGGCTCGTTCCAGACAGTGCTCAGCGAGGAAGCGCGACGCTCGCATGTCGACGGCGTCATCTGCGGGCATATCCACCATGCCGCCATCGAAAGCTATGGGGACGTACAATATATCAACACCGGCGACTGGGTGGAGAGCTGCACCGCCGTGGTCGAGCATTTCGACGGCCGCATGGAAATCCTGACCTGGGCGCATGTATTGCCTGAAGCGCTTGACGAGCCCTTCATCCCGCTGCTGATCGAGGACAGGGTGGTGCAGGCGGCCTGAGGCGGAAGCGGGCCCTGCAATTTCTGGTGTTAATCGACTGGTCCAGCCGGTTTCGTCCGGTTTTTCCTCATGTTAAGGATCGGCTTGCGCTGCTCGCCGGTCGTTGAGCGCAGCGTCATTGGATCGATTCATGCCGCTGCCACCGCTTTTGCCCGAACAACTCGTGAAGCCGAGCCGTTTTGAACTGCGCATGAGCCTGATCTTCGGCACGTTGTTCATATCGCTTGGCACCCATTTGCCCTATTTCCCGCTTTGGTTGCAGGCCAAGGGGTTTCATGCCGAGCAGATCGCCGTCATTCTGGCGGCGCCGATGTTCCTGCGCGTCGTAACGACGCCGCTGCTGACCACACTTGCCGATCGAGCCAGGGACCGCGCCGATGTCTATGTCGTGCTCGTCGCCGCATCGCTGCTGCTGTCCGCGGGATACTTCCTGACCCCGACATACGCGACGGTGCTGGCGGTATCGCTGGTGCTGACCATCGTCTGGACGCCACATTCGCCGATCGCCGATTCGCTGGCGCTCTCGGGCGTGCGCCGCTTCGGGGCCAATTATGCGAGCATGCGCAAATGGGGGTCGATCTGTTATCTCCTGGCCAATGTCGCCGGCGGTTTCATCCTGGCGGCCAGTGGCCCTGGAGCCGTCCCGGTGATCATATTCCTTGCCCTTGGCGCGGCACTCATCGCAGGCCTGCTGGCACCGCGCATGGGACGGCCGCGAAAGGCCTCGCCGCTGTCGGCAGTGGAAATCCAGCATGCGGCGCCAAGCCTGTTCAACGCTTATTTCCTCTCCTTCACCCTTGGCGTCGGCATCATTACAGCCAGCCACGCCTTCCTCTACGGTTTCGTTTCCATCTATTGGAAATCGATCGGCATCAGCGATTCCGTTGTCGGCCTGCTGTGGGCGTGGGGCGTGGTGTCGGAAGTCTGCATGTTTTTGTTTTTCAATCGCATTTTCGCCTCCGTGTCTGTCGTCAAGGTGATGGTGATTGCCGGCGTCGGCTCCGTTGTGCGCTGGATCATCTTTCCACTGATATGGCCGCTCGGCCTCGGCATCGCCGGCTTCTTTGCCGTGCAGTCGCTGCATTCGGTGTCTGTCGCAATGGTGCTGATCGGCCTGCAGAAAATGATCGGCGAGACCGTCTCCGAAGAGCGCACGGGTGCCGCGCAAGGCATCGCCTATTTCTTCAACGGCTTCTTCATGGCCGCCGTTACGCTTGTTTCCGGCCCGCTCTATGACCGTCTCGGTGTCGATGGATTCCTGGCGATGATCCCGATCGCGATCGTCGGCCTTATGCTGATCGGGTTTGCCGCGCGCTCAGCCCCACAGAGCCCGGTCCGGGGGTGAGACGAGCGATCCCTGGTAAACGAGACCCGGCACACGATCCCGGGCAAGCAGCAGCGGGCCGTCGAGGTCGACGAAATCCGCTCCTTGCGCGAGCAGCACCGCCGGCGCCATTGCCAGCGACGTGCCGACCATGCAGCCGACCATGATGCCAAAACCCAGCTCACGGGCGCGGTCGCGCAAGGTGAGCGCCGCCGTCAGTCCGCCGGACTTGTCGAGCTTGATGTTGACGGCGTCGTAGAGGCCGACAAGCGCCTCGAGGTTCCCTGCTTCATGGACGCTCTCGTCAGCGCAGATCGGCACCGGATGGGCTATGTGGCGCAGGATGCCGTCACGGCCCGCCGGCAGCGGCTGCTCGATCAAGGCGATATCTTGCTTCGCGGCAAAAGCGAGATTCGCGACGATGTTGTCGTCGGTCCAGCCTTCATTCGCGTCGAGGATCAATCGGCTCCCGGGCGCCGCCTGCCTCACCGCCTGGATGCGGGCGGCGTCGTTGTCGCCGCCGATCTTGACCTTCAGCAGCGGCCTGCCGGCATTGGCGCGGGCCTGCGCCGCCATCGCCTCCGGTTCGCCGAGCGACAGCGTGTAGGCGGTTTCGAGCTGATGCAAAGGGGCCGGCCAGATTGCGTTCGCCACCGGATTGCCGCTGATCTTGGCTTCAAGGTCCCACAAGGCACAGTCTACGGCGTTACGCGCCGCTCCGGCAGGCATTGCGTCGAGCAGGGCGGCACGGTCCATCCCGCCGGCGATCCGGTCGCGCATCGCCGCGATCGCGCCGCTCACACCGTCCATGGTCTCGCCATAGCGCTTGTAGGGAACGCATTCGCCGCGACCGACATGACCGTTGTCGCTGATCGTGCAGGTGATGACCTCGGCCTCAGTCTTGGAGCCGCGCGAAATGGTGAAGGTCCCGGCGATCGGAAAACGTTCGGCCTCGACCGAAATGACACGCGCCATATTTTTCTGCTCCGGCTATGCGAGAAGGGTTGTCGGCAAATCGACAAGGTCGGACCCATCAGGCTAAACAGGACGCTATGTTGACCATCGGCAAACGCGACGCAAGCGGCACGACCGCCTCGGGGGCTGACCACGACCCGCGCGTCGCGGTCGGCGAGGAGGATGGGGTCCTCGGCTGTGCGTTCTCCGGGATCTGGACGACGCGGACGGTGGCGCTGATCGACGCCGAGATGCGCAAGATCGAGAAACGAAGCGGTTTCAAGATGTTGGCGCTCGATCTTTCGAAAATCGAGAAGATCGACACCGCCGGCGCCTGGCTGATCGACCGCTTGGTCAGCGTCTTCGAGAAGAAGAATGTCGAGGTAAGGCTGCAAGGCCAAAGTGACGTCGCTTCCATCCTGCTCGAAGCAGTGAGCGAGGCCGTCCGGCGCGAACCCGAAGCCGGACCGGCGGGACCACCCAACATTGTCATTCGGGCACTGGAGGCGGTGGGCCGGCGGGTCTACGAGATGCGCGACGATTTCCTCGCCTCGATGAACATATTGGGCGCCACCATCCGCGGCGCGCAGATGAAGCTCGGCCGTGGCCACGCCGTGAATCCGGCGGCGATCTTCAACCAGATCGATCGCATGGGCGTCGGCGCTATCCCCGTGGTGGTGCTGATGTCGGCGATCGTCGGCGCCATCGTCGCCCAGCAGGGTGCCTATCAGCTCAGCTATTTCGGCGCCGACATCTTCGTCGTCGACCTGGTCGGCGTGCTGATCCTGCGCGAACTCGGCGTGCTGATGACGGCAATCATGATCGCCGGCCGCTCCGGCAGCGCGATCACCGCCGAAATCGGCTCGATGAAGATGCGCGAGGAGGTCGACGCGCTGAAGGTCATCGGCCTCAATCCGATCGGCGTCCTGGTCTTTCCACGTCTGGTTGCCCTTGTGATCGCCTTGCCCTGCCTGACGATCATCGCCAATTTCGCCGCGCTCGGCGGCGGCATTGTCGCGGCCTGGCTCTACTCCGATATCCCCCCCGCTGCCTTCATCGACCGGTTGCGTGTCGCAATCGATCTCAGCACGATTTTCGCCGGGCTGATCAAGGCGCCGTTCATGGCCATGATCATCGGCACGATCGCTTCAGTCGAGGGCATGAAGGTCGGCGGCAGTGCCGAATCGCTCGGGCAGCACGTGACCGCTTCGGTGGTGAAGTCGATCTTCGTCGTCATCATTCTCGACGGACTTTTCGCCATGTTCTACGCAGCGATCCAGTTCTAGTAACATGGCAAAGGGAAACGGAATCACGACTGAGGCGCCGGACGAGAGCAAAATCGTGCTTTCGGTGCACGACGTCACCGTTGCCATCGACGACAAGCTGATCCTCGACAAACTGTCGCTCGACATCAAGCGCGGCGAGATACTGGGGTTCGTCGGTGCCTCGGGCGCCGGCAAGTCCGTGCTGTTGCGAACGATTCTCGGACTGATGCCCAAGCAGTCGGGAACAATCAAACTGTTTGGCGTCGACGTCGACAAGGCAAGCGATCTCGAGCGGCTGCGCATCGACATGCGTCTTGGCGTTCTGTTCCAGCATGGGGCGCTGTTTTCGGCGCTGACCGTGATGGAGAACGTGCAGGTGCCGATGCGCGAATATCTCGATCTGCCAAGAAAGCTGATGGACGAGTTGGCACTGCTGAAAATCGAGCTGGTCGGACTGCCGCCGGATGCGGCGCAGAAGTTTCCCTCCGAACTCTCCGGCGGCATGATCAAGCGTGCGGCACTTGCCCGCGCCCTGGCGCTCGATCCCGACATCGTTTTTCTCGACGAGCCGACGTCAGGTCTCGATCCGATCAGCGCGGCCGAGTTCGACGAACTGGTCGTCAAGCTGCGCGACACCATGGATCTGACCGTCTACATGGTGACCCACGACCTCGACACGCTGTTTACCGCCTGCGACCACGTGGCGGTGCTCGGCAAGAAAAAGGTGCTGGTCGAAGGCACGATCGACGACATGCTGAAGAGCGAGGAGCCGTGGGTCAAATCCTATTTCCGCGGAAAACGCGCACGGCAACTTGATCTTGCCGCACGTGCATAGCCATAAGTGAAGCAATGGAAACCAGAGCCAACTACGTCATTGTCGGCATTTTCACGCTGGTTGCGATCCTGGCGGCGTTCGCCTTCGTCTACTGGACGGCGGCGATCGGCGACAGGGGCGAGACGACGCTGCTGCGGGTGCGCATTCCGGGCTCGGCCTCTGGTCTCGGCCGCGGCAGCTTCGTGCTGTTCAACGGCGTCAAGGTCGGCGACGTCAAGCGCGTCTATATCGACGTCGACAATCCGACTGTCGCCATCGCCGACACCGAGATCGACCGGATGACGCCGATCACCAAGTCGACGCAGGCCGATATCGGCCTCGCCGGCCTCACCGGGCAGGCCAATATCGAACTCAAGGGCGCCGACCCCAAGGAAGTCAAGCTGCTCGACCAGGCCGAGAAGGAAGGCAAGGTCGCCGAGATCGTCGCCAATCCTTCTGCCGTGACCAATCTGCTGCAGACGGCGCAAAACATCTTCACCCGTGCCGACAAGGTGCTGACGGAGCTGGAAGGCTTCACCAAGGATGTGCGGGGGCCGCTGACGCAGACCGTCCAAAACGTCCAGACGTTTTCCGATGCATTGGCCAGGAATTCCGACGGGATCGACAAATTCCTGTCCGCCGTCAGCGCGCTGTCCGATGAGCTGAAAGGCGTTTCAGGCAAGCTCGACGGCACGTTGAAGGCAGCGGAAGGCCTGCTCAATGCCGTCGACAAGGACAAGATCAAGAGCATCGTTGCCAATGTCGATGCGGTAACGGGGAACCTCAAGGAAACCTCGCAGCAGCTGGACGGTGTGATCAGGAACGTCGATACGGCGGTGGGATCGGTCAACGATTTCGCCAAGCAGACGCAAGGCACGCTGGCCAAGGTCGACGGCGTGCTCGACGGCATCGATCCGGCGCAGGTGCGCCAAGCGCTCGCCAACATCCAGAAGGCCAGCGACAGCGCCAACAAGGCGGCTGCCGATATCGCGGAGGTGACCGGCAAGATCGCCAATCGGGCTGACGACATCGACCAGACGATCAAGGACGCCAGGCAGCTGGCGCAACGGCTCAACGACGCCTCTGTGCGGGTCGACGGCATTCTCGCCAAGGTCGACAAGCTGCTCGGCTCGGGCCAGGCCGACGGCGTGATGGCCGACGCCAGGGATACGCTGAAATCGTTCAAGCAGGTCGCCGATACGCTGAATGCCCGGCTTGGGGTCATCACTGACAATCTGGCGCGCTTCTCGGGCCAGGGACTGCAGAATGTCGAGGCGCTGGTGCAGGATAGCCGCCGCTCGATCAACCGCATCGAGGAGGCGGTGACCGATCTCAGCCGCAATCCGCAGCGCATCCTTTCGGGCGGCGACGGCGAGGTTCGGCAGTTCGACGGCAGGGCGCGGCGTTGACTTCGGCATCGGCCCGCCGCAAGAACAGTGCTCGTGAATGCGGGTTGATCTTGCGATCAGGGGATAACGGGGATCACGCGTGAGATTGAGTAGGCTTGGAACGGGCGGGTTGAAATCGGCTGCGGCGCTGCTTGTCCTGGCGGTTGCCGGCTGCGCGGCGCTCGGCGGCAAGCCGGCACCGCTCGACACGTTCGAACTGTCGGCGCCGTCGGTCGACGCGCATGGCCACAGCCGCAAGCAAATCCTGATCGCCCAGCCTTCGGCGCTGAAGGCACTGGACAGCCAGAACATCGTCATCAAACCCTCCGACGGCTCGATCCAATATCTGAAGGGCGCGCAATGGGCCGACCGCCTGCCGCTGATCGTGCAGGCGCGGCTGGCCGAAACGTTCCAGCGCTCGGGCAGCTTTGCCGGCGTCGGCAAGCCGGGCGAGGGGCTGGCGATCGACTATCAGGTGATCGTCGAGGTTCGCTCCTTCGAAGTGCGCGTCAATGGCGGCGAACATGCCGAGGTCAACCTGTTCGTGCGCTTGCTCAACGACCGCAACGGGGAAGTGAAGGCTTCCAAGAGCTTCACCGCATCGGCACCCGTTTCGGGCAGCGGCAACCCGGCCTATGTCGGCGCGCTCGACACTGCCTTCGGCGATGCGGCCAAGCAGGTCGTTCGCTGGACCGATTCGGTAATCTGAGCGCCAGGCGCGACGCCCTAGAACAAGCCGCCGCTGTTCTGAGGAGTTTATGGCATGGCTGCTGTCGATTTTGTCCGAAGACTGTTCCTGGTAGACGGTAGGGAGGTACCGTGCTGTTTCTTCCGGCCAGAACCCGAGCAGGGTGGCGACTTCCAATGCCGATATGAAATAGGGTGGACGGAAGGTCTGCGCTCCCGGAAAGCCTACGGGATTGATGAGGTGCAGGCGCTGTTGCTCGCGATGCAAATGGCGCATGCCGAACTGTTGTCAGCTCGCGAAAACGGACGCCAAGTTTCGTGGCTCGACCAGCGAGGCCTTGGATTGCCCTTAGCCAATTTAACCCGTGATTCGCATCCCGAAGCGGCTTCCGAACACGGCCGTTGATCGCGGGCTCTCACTACCGCCGCGTGGCAGCTTCGCAATGTGATGGTTGAAAAAGGCGGGAAACCTCCCGCCTTTCACTTCGTCTTTGATCTTACCGACCGCCTAATGCAGGCGGCCGCTGGCATGGGCCAGCATGGTGTAGACCTTGCCGGTGTCCGACGTGAGATAGGTCTGCGCCATGATGTTGTCGCGGTCGTTGCGAGAGACATCCTTGAGCAGCTTCTCGAAATCGTCGCAATAGCGGTCGACGGCGGTGCGGAATTCGGCCTCCGCCTGGTACTTGCGGCGGATTTCATCGAACGTCTGCTGGCCCTTGAGCGTGTAGAGCCTGCGCGTGAACACGTCACGCTCGCCGCGCCGGTAGCGGTTCCACAGCTCGATCGAGGCATCGTGGTCGATGGCCCGCGCGATATCGACGGATAGCGAGTTCAGCGATTCCACGACATGCGCCGGCGAACGCTGGGCAGGGGCCGCGCGCGGGGCTTCCGCTGGCGCCTGGGGAGCCGCTGGCCTGAGCTCGGCATCGTTCGACGCGGCGGTCAAGAGATCGCGCACCCAGCCGCCTTGCGGCGCGCGGGCAGTGGCGTCGGTGGCACGCTGGCGCGGTGCTGCCTCAGCCGGGCGCTCCAGATCGAGCGTGCCGCGCAGTCCCGCGCCGCCCAGTGGCGCCTGTGGCGGGCGCAGATCCGCCTGCGGTGCCGGGGCGCGACGGGGCGGCTCGGCGGCGCGTGCCGCCGGTGCCTGCGGCGCAGGGCGCAAGGGCCGCGGTTCTGAAGTGTCGCCGCCACGACCGGACTTCGCCACGATGTCCGAAAGCTCCTTCAAGGCGTTGATCTGCTCGGAAACCGCGCGGCGGATGGCCGATGTCGACTCCTTTGCCTCTTCCGGCATCTCGATGACGCCCTTCTTGAGCTCGGCGCGGGTGAGGTCGAGTTCACTCTTGATCGAGCCCGCGGTGCGCCGCATCTCCTCGGTCGCATCGGCGAAACGCTTGGTTGCCGAATCGACGACGTCGGTGATGGCGTTGCGGATCTTGTCGGCGGACTCCATCGTCTTGCCCTCGGCGTTCTGCAGGGTCTGGCCGACGAGATTTTCGAACGAGCGCATGACCCGTTCGAGATCTTCCGACTTCTTGACCAGGCCGACGGCGAGGTCCTCAAGTGAGGACTGCCTTTCCAGCGTGTGTTCGAGGTTGCTCTGGGCCGAGCTCAACAGGTCCGAGGCGCTGGCCAGCAAGCGGCTGTGTTCATCGAACTTGGTGGCGATCGAGGCGACTTCGCGCAAGGTCGACGACGACAGTTCCGTCAGCCTCGTCGTGTTGGAATCGACCAGACGCGCCGAGCTGGCAAAGGTCTGCGCCGCCTTTTCGGTGGTCGCCGCGAAGCTTTGCGTGCTGCCGGTCAGACGTTCGTCGACCTCGCCGAGGTTGACCGCGGCCTGCTCGATCAGCTGACCGAGCTGCGAGCTGGACTTGGTCATGCGGCCGATCAGATCGGCGACGCTGTCGGATAGCGACGAGCGGGCGCCTTCGACCGCCGACAAGGTTTCGGCGGTGCGGCTGGCCAGTGCGTTGACCAGGGCTGCATTCTCGCTGCGCAGCTTCTCGGTCGCGCGTTCCGTGACCTCTTCCATGCTCTTCTGCAGTTCCGAGCCGCCCTGGGCGAAGCGCTCGACCAAAGGCCGCGCGGTTTCGTCGAGGATCTTCGACATCTCGGCCGACCGCGCCGCGAGCATGGTGTTGAGCTCGCGGGTGTTGGCGCCGATCGTCTTGGCCGCGTCATTGGTGCTCTGGCCGATATGTTGTCCGACCGCGGTAAAGGTTTCCGCGATCACATTGGCACGCGATACGAGTTGTGCCTCGGCACTCGACACCTGCTCGTTGAGCTTCTGGCCCATCGTCTCGGTGGTGTAGGCGAGCCGGTTTTCGACCCCAGCGATCTGTTCTTCGACACGGGCGGCCGCTGCCGCCGCGCTCGATGCAAGACGCTCGTCGGCGCCAGCAAGTGCCTGCTCGATTTCGCGGGCGTGCACGGCCAGCTCCTGACCGGTCTGGCGGGCGCGATCGGCGACCCGCTGCTCGGTGCTTGCAAAGGCGCCGACAATGGTCTGCGCATGCTCGCCGATCGTCGAGGTGCTGTCGGCGATGCGCGAAACCAGGCGCTGGTCGGCGTCGTCGAAGATGCGGGCGATTTCGGATGCCCGGCTGGACAGCGCGTCCGAACCCTCGGCGATGCGCGAGACCAAGTGCTGGTCGGCGGCATCGAAGATACGACCGAGGTCCGACGCGCGGGCGGCGAGCGCCTCGGCGGATTCGCCGATGCGCATGCCGAGCCGCTGGTCGGCGCTTTCGAAGTTCCGCAGGATGTCGCCGGCGCGGGCGGCCAGCGACTGCGCCGTTTCCACGGCACGGGCGACCAGCTTCTGGTCGGCCGCGTCGAACGTGCCGGCAATCTCGCTTGCGCGGGCGGCCAGCTGATCGGCGGTTTCCTGGGCGCGGGCGGCAAGCTTCTGGTCGGCCATGTCGAAGGTGCCGGCGATCTCGCCGGCGCGGGCAGCGAGTTGATCGGCGGTTTCGTGGGCACGGGCCAGCAGCGAGCTGGAGGTGTCATCGGCGCGGGCGAGCAGGGCGTTCGACGTATCCTCCGCACGGGCGTGGAGGCGACGATCGGCCTCCTCGAAGGTGCGGGCGATGTCTTCGGCCCGGGCCAGCAGGGCGGCGGACGTCTGCTCGGCGCGCTCGGCGATCTTGCGATCGGCGTCGCTGAAAGCCGCACCGGCCTGTTCGTGCAGCGTGCTGGTGACTTCCAACACCTTTTCGCGCAATGCGCCGGCGACGAAGACAGCGCTCTTCTCGAGCACGTTGCGGACGTTGTCGACACCAGTCGAGAGCGCGCGCTCCATGGTGCCGGCGCGTTCCTCGATGATGCCGGTCTGGCGGCTGAACGCCTGCTCGATCTTGTCGACATCGGCGGCGATCGCGGCGGAAATGTCCGTGCTCCTGGCCGCGATCTGGTCGATGTGGCCGGACAGCGAACGATCGACCTCCTTGCGGCTCTCGGCGAGCTTGCCGAGATCATCTTCCAGCGCGCGGCTGAGCATGTTGCGGCCTTCGGACAACTTGCCGACATGTCCGGCGATGATATCGTCGATGTCGCCGCGGCTTTCGGAAAGCTTCTGCAGGTCGGCTTCGAGGGCGCGCTTGAGAATGTCGCGGCCTTCGGCGAGCTTCTCGACCTGGCCGGCGACCAGACCGTCGATGCTGGAGCGGCTTTCGGCCAGCTTGGCAAGGTCTGCCTCCAGCGCACGCTTGAGGACATCGCGGCCCTCGGCAAGTTTCTCGACCTGGCCGGCGACCAGACCGTCGATGCTGGAGCGGCTTTCGGCCAGCTTGGCAAGATCGTCCTCGAGAGCCTTCGACAAGGTCGAACGCTCCTGCACAAGCCGTTCCGCATGATTGTTGACGTGGGTGCCGACAGTCTCAAGGTCGGCCTCAAGCGCCTTCGACAAGGTCGAACGCTCCTGCACAAGCCGTTCCGCGTGACTGCTGACGTGGCTGCCGACAGCCTCGAGATCGGCCTCAAGCGCCTTTGACAGTGTCGATCGCTCTTGGGCAAGTCGGTCCGAGTGGCTGTTGACAAGGCTGTTGACAGTTTCGAGATCGGCCTCCAGCGCGCGGGCGAACTGGGCGCGGTCGTCGACCAGCTTCTGGGACTGGTCGGCAACGGTGTTTCTGACCGTGCTGAGGTCGGCTTCCAATGCGCGGCGCAGGATATCGCGGCCCTCGGCGAGCTTCTCGACCTGACCGGCGACCAGACCGTCGATGCCGGAGCGGCTTTCGGCCAGCTTGGCGAGATCGTCCTCCAGCGCCTTCGACAAGGTCGAGCGATCCTGAACCAGCCTGTTCATGTGGTCGGCGATGACGCTGTTCACATTCTGCAGATCGGCTTCCAGAACACGTGAGAGCTGCCCGCGATCCTCGGCCAGCCTGTCCGACTGGCTTGATATGACGTTCTTGATCGTATTGAGGTCGGATTCCAGCGCACGCTTGAGGATGTCGCGGCCCTCGGCGAGCTTCTCGACCTGGCCGGCGACCAGACCGTCGATGCTGGAGCGGCTTTCGGCCAGCTTGGCGAGGTCGGCTTCGAGCGTCTGCGACAGCAGGCCGCGGTCTTCCGCCAGGCGTCCCGAATGGCTGTCGATCAGCCCGCGTATCCCCGACAGGTCGCTTTCGAGCGAACGGCCAAGCTGCGTGCGGTCCTCGGCCAGTTTCGCCGAATGCGCCTCGATGAGGTTCTTGATACCAGCAATGTCGTTTTCCAGCGCCTTGGCGAGCACCGCGCGGCCCTCGGCGATTTTCTCGACCTGGCCGGCGACAAGGCCGTCAATGTCGGCGCGGCTCTCGGACAATTTGCCGAGATCGGCCTCCAAGGCGCGCGACAAAATGTTGCGGCCTTCGGCCAGTTTTCCAACATGCCCGGCCACCATTTCATCAATGATGGTACGAGCTTGCACCAATTTTCCGGAGTCTTCGTTGAGAGCCAGTGAGAGCCGGTTGCGGCCTTCTTCCAGCCTTTCGAGGTGGCTGCCGAGCGACGCATCGATGGCGGCACGCGATTCGTTTACCTTGCGCAGGTCTTCTTCGAGCGCACGCGCTATCAGGCTGCGGCCTTCGGCCAGCCTCTGCACCTGGTTGGTCACCGCCGCATCGATGCCGGCGCGGCCTTCATCGAATTTCTCCAGGTCCGCCTGCATGGCTGCCGCCATGCGCTCGCGGCTCTCGGAGAGCTTGCGGCTGTGGTTTTCGACGGCTTCTTCGATACCGACGCGCGCGTCGGCGAGCCGCTGGATGTCGGCGTCGAAGGAGCGCGACACGACGTGGCGGGCTGCCTCCATGCGGCCGGCGAAATCGCTGGCGCGCGCTTCGAGCATGGAAGAGGTCGAGGTGACGATGTCGGCCATGTCGGCGCCGATCTGGGTCTTGCCCTGATCGATCATGGCCGACAGCGTGTCCTTGCTCTCGGCGAAGGTGTGGGCGATTTCGCGCGCGCGCTCGACTAGCGTTTCGTTGATCTGGCGGGCGCGGGCTTCCAGCGCGGCATTGAGCTTCTGGGTGCCGGTGTCCAGCGCTTCGGCGCGGGTCTGAAATTCGCTGATCAGCGCCTGGCCGCGTTCGGCCAAGGTGCGTTCGATGCCGTTGAGGCTGGCCTCGAACTCGGAATTGAGGGTGCGCGCGGCGCCGCCGAGCAGCGACACCATGCCGGTGGTGCGATCGTCGAGCAGGTCCGTCAACGAACGGGTCAAGCCGTCCGTGGTGTCCGTCAGCTTGGCGATACGGGTGTCGAGCAGGCTGGCGAAAGCCTCGCCGGAGGTTGAAAGCCTGTCGGTAATGTTGTCGAGCCGGCCCTCCACCGAATCGAAGATCGACATCGAGCTTTCGTTGATGCGGTCGATCAGCGTGTCGCCGGAATTGGTGATCGTCATCGACAGTTTGGTCGACGCGTTGAGGATGCTGTCACGGATGATGTCGCTTGCCGCGCCGATTTCATCGCGCAGCGTCTCGTGCGCGCCGGAGATCGAGGCGCGGACGCGTTCGGCATGGGTGACCACTGCTTCGCGTTCGCTGCCCAATCCGTCGACCAGCGACCTGATGCGGGTTTCGTTTTCCGAATAGGAGCGCTCGATCTGGTTGACCTCGCTGTGGACCAGCGTCTCCAATTCGACGGCACGGGCAAGGGTGCGTTCGATGCCTTCGCCCATGGCAGCCACCTCGCGGCGGACGGCCTGGCCGATCATCATGACGCGATCCTGGGCCATGTTTTCCGGCTCGGTCAGGCGGAAGGCCACTTCCGTCATCGATTGCGCGGCGATGCGCATGTCCTGAGCGCGGCGAATCATCGTCGCGAAGGCCCAGAACAGGATGACAGGCACGATAGCCGCGACGGCAAGGCCGATCAGTTCGGGGCGGGCGAAGAACTGGTCCAGCGTGCGGATCCGCCAGATGCCCGGTCCAAAAAGCAGGTTCGCCAGTCCGCCGGCGCCCGCGATCCAGGCAAGCGAGACAAAGGCGATGACCCAGTAAATGGTGTTGGAGGCGCGCCTGTTCAGGCTGTGCAGAAGGGTCTTGTAATCTTTCTGACGATCGTCGTTGGCTGGCGCGAAGCCGGCGGGCTGGCCACCATTGCGCGTCTCGACCGGGCGAAGTTCGGCCGGCTTGGCGTTTGGCGCGGGCTTCGCGGCCTGGGGCTGATTGACGACGGGCGCCGGCTGCTGATTGCGTCCCTCGCGTGCCAGTTCGTCGGCGGCCTGTGATATCTGCGCTTCCAGATCTTCCATCGAGGCCGCGATATCGAGGTCGCCGCTATCGGTATCGCCGCTCAGGTCGAGATCGAGCGCTTTTTCGAGTTCCCTGGCTACGTCGCTGTCGAGAGTTCTGGTCGTTGTTGGTTTCTTCGCCATGCCTTCGCTACCCTGTACTAGCTGCCGCGGGGGCTTATAATTGTGCTTGTCTTACCCCCGCGCAGGAGGCTGAAAATGGACCCTCGTATCGTAATGACACAGGGGGGTAAAGAAAACATGCATTCCGCGGGATACGTAAAACTTTAAATATAAGGTTAACGGAAGCGTGATTTGGGCGCCGCTTTCGCAACATTTTTCCGGGCCATCCATTAACCCGTTGTCCACTGGATTCGCCTAGGTTTTTCAGGCGATCGAAGAAAATGGAGTTCGAGTTCATGCGTGGCGAAAGCGGCATTGCCTTCTCAATGCCGGGGGGCGACGTATCGGGAACGAGGCAGTCCCGACCGGTCGATTTGGCACACCTTGCCCGGCAAACGATGGGCGACCGCGCCCTCGAGCAAGAGGTGCTGGCGCTGTTTGTACAGCAGGCACTGTCGGTACGCGACAAAATAGTCGATGCCGACATCAAGGACCGGCTCCTGCTGGCTCATGGTTTGAAAGGGTCGGCCCGTGGCGTGGGTGCCTTCGCCATCGCCGATTGCGTCACCGATATCGAGCATCGCCCGGAGGACGCCCAGACGCTCAAGCGGCTCGGCAGGCTGATCGACGAAGTGCGCGACTTCATCGCCGCCATCAATCGCTGATCCAGGTTTGCGACAAAAACGTCACGGAGCGCCGCTTTCGCACGGCAGTTGACTTGTTTGCCGGAGTGATTATCTCGGGCGAAACTCGCTTTCCCCTCGGGCGAACTCCCTTCGTCCGGGGCGAAACTCCCTTTAGGTGACAAATGACCAAACTGACCTTCATCGCCCATGACGGCACACATTTCGACGTGGACGCCGAAAACGGCTCGACGGTCATGGAGAACGCCATCCGCAACGCTGTCCCGGGCATCGAGGCGGAGTGCGGCGGCGCCTGCGCCTGCGCGACCTGCCATGTCTATGTCGATGAGGCATGGACGGCCGAAGTCGGCGAGCCCGAGGCGATGGAGGAAGACATGCTGGACTTCGCCTACGACGTCCAGCCGAACTCGCGCCTGTCCTGCCAGATCAAGGTACGCGACGCGCTCGACGGCCTGATCGTCCGGGTGCCCGAGCGTCAGGGCTGAAGCCAGCACGGGCGATTTTTGCCGCTGACGCTTGGCAGCGGGCCGCTGGTCATGCAGTCTCGCCCGGACTTTCGCAGCGAGGCGCATCATGACCGGCATCATCAGCACAGACGTCCTCATTGTCGGGGCAGGGCCGGTCGGCCTGTTCGCCGTGTTCGAGCTCGGCCTGCTGGACCTGAAATGCCACCTGATCGACATCCTCGACAAGCCCGGCGGCCAATGCGCGGAACTTTATCCGGAAAAGCCGATCTACGACATTCCCGGCTGGCCCTCGATCTCGGCGCAAGGGCTCGTCGACAAGCTGCTCGAGCAGGTCGCGCCGTTCCAGCCTGAATTCACCTATAACCGCATGGTCTCCAGCCTTGAGAAGCTGGAAGACGGCGGCTTTCGCGTCACCACGGACGAGAACGAGCTATTCGAGGCCAAGGTGGTGGTCATCGCCGCCGGCGGCGGCTCATTCCAGCCGAAGCGCCCGCCCATCCCAGGCATCGAACCCTATGAGGGCAAGAGCGTCTTCTATTCGGTGCGCCGGATGGAGGATTTCCGCGGCCATGACCTTGTCATCGTTGGCGGCGGCGACTCGGCGCTCGACTGGACGCTGAACCTGCAGCCGATGGCAAAGAGCGTGACACTGGTTCACCGGCGGGCCGAGTTTCGCGCGGCGCCCGACAGCGTCAACAAGATGTACGCCATGCAGGAGATGAAGCAGCTGGAATTCAGGGTCGGTCAGGTGACCGGGCTCACCGGAGCCGATGGCCAGTTGTCATCGGCCACCATCAAGGGCGGCCCGGATGGCGACATCGAGGTGCCTTGCACCCGCATGCTGCCGTTCTTCGGACTGACCATGAAGCTCGGCCCGATCGCGGAATGGGGGCTCAATCTCCACGAGAACCTGATCCCGGTCGATACCGAGAAGTTCCAGACCTCGGTGCCCGGCATCTTCGCGGTGGGCGACATCAACTGGTACCCGGGCAAGCTGAAGCTGATCCTGTCGGGCTTTCACGAGGTGGCGCTGATGGCGCAGGCCGCCAAGCGCATCGTCAGCCCCGGCGAGCGCATCGTGTTCCAGTACACGACCTCGTCCACCAGCCTGCAAAAGAAGCTCGGCGTTTCCGGCTAGTTATTCCGCCAGGATCGGCGCCGGATCGTCGACGTGGCCCCGAAGTTCTTTCTCGGGCATCAGCGTCAGCGTGACGAGGCCCAATCCCAGAGTGCCGGCCGCGACGAGAAAGATCATCACGAAGGGTTGGGCCGATACGACATGTCCAGCCACCTGAACGCCTTCGCCGGCCAGCGGCAACCCAAAGCCAAGGGCGACCGCGCCGAGCATCGCCACCCCCAATGCACTGCCCAGCGAACGCAGAAAGGTAAGCACCCCCGTCGCTACGCCAAGATGTATGCGGTCGACGGCGTTCTGCACGGACACAGTGGTTACCGGAAATGTCGTGCCGGTTCCCAGCCCGATACAGATGGTCAGGGCTTCGACGACAAGCAGCGATGCATGGCCGGCGAGAAAAGCCAGCAGGCCCGTGCACAGGATGGCGAAGACGACGCCGACCATGGCGATGCGCTTGTAATGGGTGAAGCGTGGTATCAGGCGGCCGCTGGACGCGGCGCCGCCCACGGTTCCAAGCAGAAGACCAAGCATTGCAATGCCCGACTCGCTGGCCGTGAGGCCGAGTATCGACTGCAGATAGACCGGCAGATACACGGCAAGGCCGACGCTGGAGGCCTGGAGCAGGAACATCGACAGGGTGCCGGCCAGGACGATCGGGTTGCCCAGCACCTCGAGCGAGATGAGCGGTTCGGCCGCCCGCATCAGCCGCAAGGCAAAGGCGCCCCAGAACAGCGCGGAGCACGCCAGGACGCCGATGACTTCCGGCGATAACCAGGGATAGGCACTGCCGCCCCAGTTCAGTGCCAGCAGCAACAGCGCCGTTGCCACGATCAGCAGCAATGCGCCGAGGCCATCGATGCTGTGGTTCTTGGCCGCGATGGGCAGCTTCTTGAGCGGCTTGTTGATGATCGCCATGGCAAGAAAGCCCAGCGGGATATTGATCCAGAAAATGAGAGACCAGTGCAGATGCTCAGCGAAGGTGCCGCCCAGCAGCGGCCCGGCGACGCTGGCAACGGCCCAGGTACCGGAAAACCACGCCGCATAGCGCGCCCGCTCGCGCGGCGGGACGAGGTCTCCGACCACGGTCTGCGTCAGCGCGAAAAGACCGCCCCCACCGGCCCCCTGGATCGCGCGACCCAGGATGAGGACGAACATGTTGGGGGCCAGTGCGCTGACCAGCGATCCAGCAAGGAAGATGAGGATTGCCGCGTAGACGGTTGGCCGACGCCCATAGACGTCGGAAATCTTGCCGTAGAGCGGTGCCACGGCGGTTGCGGTCAAGAGGTAGCCGGTGACGATCCATGGCAGGTATTCGGCACGGCCGAGCAAGCGCCCGATGGTCGGCATGGCGGGCGCGACGATGGTCTGGTCGAGGGCTGCCAGCAGCATCGACAGGAGAACGCCGCCAATAATGGCGTTCTTTTCGCTTTCGCTCAGCGGCGCGCTCACGGCCGCCACGGCCTGCTTGTCGACAGCCTGGTCCATAAATCTTCTCGTCCATGCGCTTTGCGCTGCCGCATCACCATTGGGCTTGTCTGGTGCATCCGCGGCGTGATCGATCGTGATGCCCGTGCTTCTGGATTGTGCCCTTGGCAACCCTGGATATGTCGTTCCGTATAGGCCGATTTCGACCGTTGCTCGAAAAAAATTCCAAGCTGGCACTACGCTTCCGCCCGGCTGGCTTGCATCCAGGCGAACGGAGGCGGCGAGGAGATTCAGGCCGGCGGCCGCAACTGGCCGCTCTCGATGCGCTCCATCCGGTAACGCAGCAGCCGCAGGATGCGGCTTTCGAAATTGGCGCCTTCGACACGGTCGAACCGCACCTGGTCCCTGTCGTGTTTGGCAAGCTCGGCCGCCGTGATCGCGGCGGCCTTGGCCTTTGCGGCGTCGCAATCCTTCTGCGGATAAGCTGCCTTCAGGGCGTCTTCCAGCGCGCGGCCGTGGTTCTGGGCGATCTCGACATGGCGGTCTTCATGGCGCTTGATGTCGGCGGACAAGGTATCCCAGAACAGCCGCACATCGGCGTCGGCTTTGCGCGGGCGGCGCCATTCCGGAAGGATCACCTTGACCTTGACGGTGACGGCCGCGTCGGCGATCCGGCAGGAGCCCGGCTGGCTAGCGTAGCTGATGCGTGTCGTAAAAGCCATCTGGGTGGCGCCAGGGTGGCGCGACCCCGTGCTTTTGACCTGGGGCCCGTGTTTGGCAAGTTGCTGCTCGATATCCTCCAGCGTTCTGCCGCCAATGGCGAAATAGCTGTATGTCTTCACCAGATTGGCCGCATTCGCCGGAACGGCGGCGGTAAGCAGCAGTGCGCAGAGCAGGGATCGTATCATCATGTTGCCTCTTCAATCACCTTGCTTTACGGCCTTCGCCGGCGCAACGGAATTGATCCAATGCGGATCACACATCGTTGATGACATCTTGGTTGATGAGCCCATGGTTGAAGCGCAATGACGGCGGGCCGATGGCAACTGGCGCATGGGCGCCATCTCGAGCTTGGCGGCAAGGCCGTGGTCGTCGGCATCCTCAATGTCACACCCGACAGCTTCTCCGATGGCGGCTTGTTTGATGCTCCTGAACCCGCGCTCGCCCAGGCGCGCCGCATGATCGGGGAAGGAGCCGCCGTCATCGATGTCGGCGGAGAATCGACCCGCCCGGGCGCCGCCGCGATATCGGCCTGTGAGGAGCAGGCCCGTATCCTGCCCGTGATCGAGGCGTTGGCGCAGGTCGGCGACGTGCTGATTTCCGTCGACACCTATCGTGCCGACACCGCGCGGCTCGCCGTCAAGGCCGGTGCGCATATCGTCAACGACGTCTGGGGTCTGCAGCGCGAGCCCGACATTGCGCGGGTGGCGGCCGAAACCGGCGCCGGGCTCGTCATCATGCATACCGGACGGGATCGCGGCAAGCTGCCCGATGTGATCGCCGACCAGCTGGCGTTCCTGGGAAAATCGCTTGAAATCGGGCGCGGGCAAGGTGTCGCCGACGACCATGTCGTGCTCGACCCCGGCTTCGGCTTCGCCAAGGAGACGGCGGAGGAAAACCTCGATCTGATGGCACGGTTTGCCGAGCTTGGCGCGCTCGGCTTCCCGCTGATGGCCGGTACGTCGCGAAAGCGTTTCATCGGCACCGTCACCGGCCGCGACGCCGCCGACCGGGCGGCCGGCACGGCGGCGACCAGCGTCATTCTCCGGCTCAAGGGCGCGCATCTGTTTCGCGTCCATGATGTCGCAATCAACGTGGACGCGCTGGCGGTGGCGGATGCTATGCTGGCGCGGGAAACCGGATCGGAACGCTGAGCCATGTATGTCATCCGCATGAAGAATTGCGCCTTCTTTGCCCGGCATGGCGTGCTGGACGAGGAAGAAGCGCTGGGGCAGCGCTTCTATGTCGATGCCTCGCTCACCGTCGAGCCGGGACGCGCGCTCGTCGATGACGCCATCGGGGAAACGGTGAATTACGGCGTCGCCTTCACCGTCATCGAGGAGATCATCACCGGACACCGGCGCTTCCTGATCGAGGCGCTGGCCCTGGAAGTCGCGAAGGCTGTCACCGGGCGCTTTCCCCAGATCCGGAAAGCCGAGGTCACCGTTCGCAAGCCCAATGCGCCGGTGCCTGGCGTGCTCGATTACGTCGAGGTGACCGTTGTCTGGCCCGAATAACACCGTCTATCTGAGCCTCGGCGGCAATCTGGGCGATCCGGCGGCGTCGATGGGAGCCGCGTTGCGCCTGCTCGACGCCGATCCCGATACCGACATGGCCGCCGTCTCCTCGCTCTACCGGACGCCGCCCTGGGGCAAGCTCGACCAGCCGGATTTCCTCAATGCGGCCGCCGAATTGTCGACGCGGCTGTCGCCGCGGGCATTGCTCGACCTCTGCCTCGATGCCGAGCGAAAGCTCAAACGCGTGCGTGAGGAGAGGTGGGGGCCGCGCCTCATCGACATCGACATCCTGGTGTTCGGCGACCGCATCATCCATGAAACGGGCCTGGAAGTGCCGCACCCGCGCATGCTGGAGCGCGCCTTCGTGCTGGCGCCGCTGGCCGAAATCGCGCCGGATCTTGCCGTCGGCGGCAAACGCGTGGCCGATCGCCTGAGCGCGGTCGATGCGGCCGGCATCGAGCGGCTGCCGTCGGGCCGCGACTGGTGGCGGCGCTAAATCGCGGATCAGCCGGAGAAACCACCGTCATCCAGGAATGCTTTTTCCTCGGCCGTGGTCTCGCGGCCAAGCATCCGGTTGCGGTGCGGAAAGCGGCCGAAGCGCTGGATGATGTCGCGGTGCTCCAGCGCGTATTTCAGATTGAACTCGGCCCTGGCGGTATGAAGTTCGACCGACCGCTCCTGGTCCGCAAGATTTTCCGAATGTTCGAACGGCAAATAGAGGAACACACGCACTTCCGGTTCCAATGCCAGATCGTGGCCGGCATCGACCGCCTTTTGCGCAAAATGCTTTGCCAGTGGGTCGGTCGCAAACATGTGGCCGGTGCCGCGAAAGCAATTGCGCGGGAACTGGTCGAGCAGGATCATCAGCGCCAGCGAGCCCTCGGCATGGCTTGACCAGACATCGCATTCACGCCGCGCTGCGGCGTAGTGGAGATCGAGGAAGCGGTCGCGGAAATCGGCATCGAAAGCGTCGTTCTTCTCGAACCAGGCATCCTCGCCGGCCTCGCGCCAGAACTTGGTGATCGACAGGGCTCTGCTGTCCAATTCCATGCCTAACTCCCTCAATCCGCCGATTCGGATTTATGCAGGACGCCGGCCGTTTCCTCGTTGAGCGCCTGGCCAGGACGGCGGGGCGTCGAGAGTGGGGTCGGGATCGGCGTACCGATATTGCCTTTCAGGAAACGCTGTCCCGAGCGGATGCCTTCGGCGAGCTGGGTCTCGAACCGGGCCGTGTCGCGGCGCCTGACGTCCTCGATCGTTTCGGCGACGTCCTCGGGATCGACGCCCAGCGCCTCGAGGGTCGAGCCACCAAAGACGAGCGCCGATTCGAAGGTTTCGCGCAGCTGATAATCGACGCCGGCGCGGATGAGCTGCAGCGCCGTGCCGCGGTCGAACGCACGGGCCAGCACCGTAAGCAAGGGGAACTCAGCCTTGACGAGTTCGGCGATGCGGATGGCGGCGTCGGGCTTGTCGACGCAAATGAGCACGGCCCGCGCCCGGCCGGCCCCGGCCGCGTGCAGGATGTCCAGCCGCGTGCCGTCGCCATAATAGACCTTGAAGCCGAAATCGGCGGCCGCCTGGATCATCTCGACATCGTTGTCGATGATCGAGACGTCGATGCCGCGCAAGAGCAGGGGTTGGCTGGCGATCTGGCCGAAGCGGCCAAAGCCGATGATCAGCACGCTGCCGGACAGGCCGTCGGCGACTTCGACGCCGTCCAGCGACTGCTCGTCCCGTGGCGTGAAATAGCGCAAGGCGATGATCGCCAGCGGCGTCAGCACCATGGAGATGATGACTATCGCGGTCAGCGTTGCGTTTGCCTGGCCGTCGATGATGCCGACGGCGGCGGCCGCGGAATAGAGCACAAAGGCGAATTCACCGCCTTGCGCCATGAAGACCGCGCGCTCCAGTGCCTCGCGGTGGCCTGATTTCAGGATGCGGGCGACAATGTAGATGCCGAAAGCCTTCATCACCATGTAGGCGACGACGTAGACGGCGATCAGCTTCCAGTTCGCGGCCACCACATGCAGATCGAGCGACATGCCGACCGCCAGGAAGAACAGGCCGAGCAGGATGCCGCGGAACGGCTCGATGTCGGCTTCGAGCTGATGGCGGAACGTCGATTCCGAGAGCAGCACGCCGGCCAGGAACGCGCCCATCGCCATCGACAGGCCGCTGAGCTGCATGGCAAGCGCCGATCCGAGCACCACCAGCAGAGCCGCGGCCGTCATCACTTCGCGCGCACGAGCATCCGCGAGGATGCGGAAGAAGGGGTTGAGGAGGTAGCGTCCCGCCACCACCAGGCCGATGATCGCGGCGATGCCGATGCCGACCTCGGTCAGCCGCTCCGACAGGCTGGTACCGGCGCCGCCCGGCGCTAGGAAGGCGATCAAGGCGAGCAGCGGCACGATGGCCAGGTCCTCCAGCAGCAGGATGGAGACGATGCGCTGGCCCTTGGGCCCGGCGATTTCGCCGCGTTCTTCCAGAAGCTGCATGACGATGGCCGTCGAGGTCAGCACGAAACCGGCGCCAGCGACGAAGGATTGCGCGATCGGAAACCCTCCGGCCATGCCGACACCAGTCAAGAGCACCGCGCAGACGCCGACTTGAAGCGCGCCAAGCCCAAAGATCTCGCGGCGCAGGCTCCAGAGCCGCGACGGCTGCATTTCCAGGCCGATGATGAACAGGAACATGACCACGCCGAGTTCGGCGACATGGAGGATGGCTCCCGATTCGGAAAAGACGCCGAGGCCGAACGGACCGATCACCACGCCGGCGGCCAGGTAACCGAGAATCGAACCGAGACCCATGCGCTTGAAGATCGGGACGGCCACCACGCCCGCCGCGAGCAATGCCACCACCTGAATGAGATCGCTGCCCGCTGCCTCTGCCGCCATGATCCGTCCCTTTGTCGTATAGCACTCCTTGCATGCAGTGGGAGCGGGAGGCAAGGGCGGGAAGCCTGCCAGGAAAGGTAGGGTGCTGTCGGTGCGACTCCCCCGGTGGAACAACGGTCTCCGCTTGTCTGCGGGACGTTCGGCATCTATATCAGCTGCATGCTTGACCGTTCGTCCCAGTCGTCTTCGCCGTCCCATATCCCGATGGACGCGCTTAGCGAAGTCCTGCAGGACTTTCGCCTGAGTGGCGTCAACTATGGCCGCTGCGAGCTCCGACATCCATGGAGCATAGAATTTCCGCGACAATCGCTGCTTCGTTTCCACTTTGTCGGCCAGGGTCCATGCTGGATTCATACCGAAGCGCAGGGCTGGCAAGAGTTGCGCGATGGCGATCTGGTGCTGCTGCCGCAGGGCATTGCCCATCGGCTGGCGAGTGCGCCGGACGTGGTGGGCGACTCGCTCGAGGGCTGCCAGGTGATCAAGTTAGGGGGCAATGTCTGCGAAGTGGTGCGGGAAGGAACGGGCGCGACAAGCACCCTTTTCTGCGGCTCCATGGCCTTGAACTCCTGTGCGCTCAATCCATTGATCACGTTGATGCCGCCTGTCATCAAGGGTTGCGACGTGGCCGGCAATGACCCGGTCGTTGGTCCTTTGCTGGCGGCCATGACGATGGAGGCCGCACAACCGCAGATGGGCAGCGCCACCATCTTGTCGCGTATGGCGGATTTGCTGACAGCCCGGCTCATCCGCTGTTGGGTCAATTGCAACGGAGCCTCGACCACAGGTTGGCTCGCAGCCATCCGCGACCCCCATATCGGCCGCGCCCTGGCAGCCATGCATCGAGACCCCGGCCACGACTGGACGCTGGGAAGCCTTGCAAGCGTGGCAGGCCAATCGCGATCGATTTTTGCCGCGCGTTTCAGCGCAGTGTTGGGCGAGGGTGCCGCACGCTATCTCGCTCGCCTGCGCATGCAGCTTGCCCGCGAGTTGTTGGGGCAGAGCGGTTTGTCGGTTGCCGAGGTCGCTACCCGTTTGGGCTATGATTCCGAGGCATCCTTCGCTCGCGCGTTCAAGCGCATCACCAATGTCTCGCCGGGCATTGTGCGTCGCACAAATCCCGGACGAATAGACATGAATTTCGGATTTTAAGATACATATCATCCGACAGGACTCGTCTATGAAGATCTCCAAACTTTGGAGATCTTCCCGTGACAGACACAACATTACAGCTTGAAGACGCCGCGATTGGCCTTGATGCCGACACGCCGGCCGCGTGGAGTGCAGCCACCTGGTTTGCGGTCATTTCACTGGCGGCCACCAGCTTTGCCCTGGTGTCAGCCGAATTCCTGCCCGCAGGCCTGCTGACGCCAATGGCGCGCGATCTCGGTATCAGTGAGGGAACGGCCGGACAGGTCGTCACCGCCACCGCTTCCGTCGGCGCCGTGACGGCCATGTTGAGCAATGTTCTTATCGGCCGACTGAACCGCAAGACGGTGCTGGTCGGTCTCATGGCTTTGGCGGTGGCTTCCAATATTCTTGCGGCGCTGGCACCCAATTTCTGGCTGTTGTTGTTGGGCCGGGCCGGGCTGGGGATTGCTCTCAGCGCTTTCTGGGCACTTTCGGTTGCCGTCGTGGCGAGGCTGGTCGGCGTCAATGCGACAGGCCGGGGCATGGCTATCGTTACCCTCGGCGTCTCGCTCGCCACCATTGCCGCGCCGTCCTTGGGGGCGTTGATCAGCGACTGGCTGGGATGGCGCAGCGCCATGGCCATGACAGCGGGGCTGGCCGTATTGGCCATGTTGGCGCAGTTGCTCAGCCTGCCGACCTTGCCGGCGACAACAAGCAACAGTCTTGCAGACGTGTTTCGGCTTACACGGCGGCGCGGCATTCAAATCGGCATGCTGGCCATTGTCTTGCTGATGACGGGGCATTTTGCTGGTTCTGTCTATGTGCGCCCCTTCCTCGAACACGTCACGCTGCTTGCAACCGGTCCAATCGCCCTGGCTCTGCTTGGGTTTGGCATCGCCGCTGTGATCGGCAACATTGCCGGCGGCCGCATGGCCGATGCCAATATTCACATGGCTCTCGTGGTCACCGCGGCGTTAATGGCGGTTGCGGCGCTGGCCTTGGTGCTTTGGGGCGTGCACATTGGCGTTGCCTTCGGATTCGTCACGCTTTGGGGCTTCGCCTTCGGCATGGGGCCGGTGGTGCTGCCAACCAATCTCTCGCGTGCGGCACCTGACGCGCTGGAAGCAGCGGGCAGCCTGATGGTCGTCTCTTTCCAGGTTGCCATCACGATCGGCGCGGTTGTCGGTGGCTATGTCGTGGACACCTATGGTGCCACGGCGCCGTTGACCGTTACGGCCATCCTTGCTGCATCGACAGCTGTGCTCGCTCTGCTGCAGCCTCGCGGTTGAACTTTGCTCCAGCTGACATCGAACTCGAACCGCCGCAATGTTGCAGGCTCTTTACACAAGTTTACGCCATGGGCGCGTTGCTTGTTGCCGCAATCGAAGGCTAAGCACGCTCGGCTTCGGCCATTGGGGGTGAGCGGCGATCAAGTCGCACCCTTTTGAGGAGATGACTGACATGAAGAAGTTTTTGCTCGTTGCCGCCGGGCTGGCGGTGCTTGCCGGCTCGGCCTGTTCGAAGGCGCCGGAATGCACGACCGAGATCGCGACCAAGAAGGCGCAGGACATGGCCGCCGCGCTGCAGGAGGCGATCACCAAGGATCCGTCCACGGCGGCTGACCTGACCGCCAAGGTTCAGGCGGTGACGACCAAGTATCAGGGTTCCACGACCCTGGCCGATGCCTGCAAGGCGTATGACGAGCTGACCAAGGCGATCAAGGGCTGACGCCTGGTTCGTCCGTTTCCAAGGAGGCGGTGGCGATGGGCCGCCGCCTCTTTGTTTTGTGGGGTGTATTCGAAAATCCCAGGAAAAGTGTTTTTCCGTCCGGAATAGCGTAAAGAAATAGAGGCGAGGGTGCGCTCAGTTCGGCGCGATGGAGCCGACTTCCACGGCATCGACGCGCTTCAGGCTCATGCCGATGACGGGCACCAACTGGTCCTGAACGCGCACGGCAACCGTTACGGTCATGGAATTGTCGTCGGGAATGCGGGCCTGCATCACACCGCGCAATTGGTTGCGGTTGATGGTGAAGACCACCTTGTGGGCGTCGACGACGTTGCCGCCGATGATGTCGAGGCCGGCGCCGGCAGCGCCACCCATGAAGGAACCCTTGTAGTCGCGGCCCTTGCGCTCGATCTTGGCCGACATGGGCTGGGTGAACATGCCGACCCGGCAACCGCCGTCCAGTGTCATGCCCATCTTGCCGTCCGGCGTGGAGCCGGTGAAGCTGCAGTTGAATTTCGTGCCCTTGTATTTGCCGGCGACGATTTCGCCCGGGCCAACCCATTTGCCTTCGGCCGACTGGAAAAACTGCTTGTCCGGTTCCGTGGCAGAGGCCGCCGAGGCAATGCCGACGACAGCTGTGATCACCGCCGCCAGGGGCAGGACGCTGGACAGAATTACGCTTTTCATCGACGACACCCGGCAACAACGAGGCTATTTGAAACCGGTTCGACCATGAAGAAGATTGGTTAATGCTTCGTCACCGCGGGCCCTCGAAACAGCAGTCCGATCATCGTCCCGAAGAGCTGGACGCTATTTGCCGGAGCCGGCTGTTTCGGCGTCTTTCTTGGCTGCGAACGACGTCAATGCGGCGAGGAAATCGCCCAGCCCCGGGCGCCTGGCAGCGCTGAAGGGCAGGGGACGCGCCGTCTCCATCGCGGCGATACCGATGCGCGCCGTCATCATGCCGTTGACGACGCCTTCGCCCAGCTTTGCCGAGAGGCGGGCCGCCAGGCCGTGGCCGACGATCTGCTGGACGAAACTGTCGCCGATGGCGATCGAACCGGTGACCGCCAGATGCGCCAGTACGCTGCGCGCCAGGCGGAAGAAACCCAGCGTTCCGGGCCGTCCGCCATAGAGTTCCGACAGCCGGCGGATGAGGCGCCCGGCCTCGAACACGACATAAGCGACATCGACCAGCGCGCGCGGGCTCACCGCCGTCACCAGCGAGACCCGCTTCGCGGCCTCGAGAATCATCACCTTGGCCCTGACATCAAGGGGGCCGAGGATTTCCGCCTCCCCCAGGCGCACCAGATTGGCGCCGTCGATAATCTCGCCGCGCAATTCAGCCAGCGCGCGCCGGCCGGCAGCGGTCTCGGGTTTGGCCGCGACAAAGGCCGACAACTCGTCGACCACCGCGCGTGCCGCCTTCGGATCGTCGCGCGCGATGGCATCGAGCGCGCGCTTCTGCAGCTTTTCGACCTCGGCGAGGCGGGCGATGGCCAGGAACTCGCGAATCAGGATTACCAGCAGCGCCAGCAGCGCAATCGCCGCCATCCCGGCGGCCAGCCAGCCCAGCCATTCGGCGCGGGCAAAGAGATCGCGTATCAACTGGTCGGTCCACAGGCCGACAGCCAGCGAAACCAGCACGCCGAAGGCGCCGAAGAAGATGCTGCCGAGAACCGAGCGCCTTCTGGGGGCGACCGATGGCGGCGGCTCGGCGGCAATAGCGTCCGGTTCGTCGAAAACGTCGACCTCCGCCGGGATGACCAGCGCCACATCGGCCTTCATGGAGCGCGGTCTGCGCGACGGTTCGGTCTGGCGGGCTTGTGGCGCGTCTTGTTTCGGCGCGGCTTCCGGCTCGATGCGGAATGCCGCCGGTTTGCGGGGCGCGGTCATGCCAGATGGTCTCCGATCAGGAACTGCAAGGCGCGGTCGAGCCTGATATGGGGCAGCGACAGCGTGACACCTTCGGCCGTGCGTTCGAGTTTCGGCGGACGGAACCGGACGAAGCGGATTGCCGGGTCCGTGGAGTCCTGCCTGTGATCCGGCCCCGAAAGATCGAAAACAGCATCAATGTTCTCCGGTAAATCACCAGGAAATATAGCTGTTTCCGTCTTTCCGTCGAATGTTTCACCATCGATCTTCTCGCCGGCGATCGGCGTGCCGATGATAACAGGCAATGTTTCGCGACCCTGTTTGACGGTGCCTTCGCGGGTGGCGCGCACCGCCGCCATGGCGACGACGTCGACATCGGCGCCGGTGAAATTCGCCCGCGCCACGGCGCGGTCGGCAAGGCGCCGCACGATCGCCTGCAACCGGTCATGGCTTTCGTGGTGCAGATGATCGGCCTTGGTCGCCGCGACCAGGATGCGGTCGATACGCCGGGAGAAAAGGTCGGTAATGAAGCTGCCCCGGCCGGGGCGAAAACAGCTGAGGATCTCGGTGACGGCGCGCTCCAGGTCGGCCATGGCACCAGGCCCGGCGTTCAGCGCCTGCATGGCGTCGATGAGCACGATCTGGCGGTCCAGGCGCGTGATGTGCTCGCGGAAGAACGGTTTGACGACATGCGTCTTGTAGGCCTCGTAGCGCCGTTCCATCATGGCGTGCAACGAGCCGTTGCGCGCGCGCCTGTCGCCCAGGCCGGCCAGCGGCGCGAAAGTCAGCGCGGGCGAGCCTTCGAGATCGCCGGGCATCAGGAAACGGCCGGGCGGCAAGGTCGAAAGCGCCCGTTCGTCGAGCTTGCATGCCTTGAGATAGGCGGCGAAGCTTTCAGCCAGCCGGCGCGCCGTCATTTCCTCGGCGTCGGCATTCGGGTCGATTTCCGCCGAGATCGCTCGCCAGGCCAGCGAAAGGTCCTCGCGCACCGGTAGCGTGGCCATTTCGAGGGCTTCGCGCGAAAAATCGGCGAAGGATTTGCCGAGCAGCGGCAGGTCGAGCAGCCATTCGCCGGGGTAATCGACGATGTCGACCGACAGCTTGCCCGACGAGAACATGCGGTTCCAGCCGGAGGCCGATTCATATTCGATCGTCAGCCGCAGTTCCGAAATGGCGCGGGTCGAGTCCGGCCAGACGCGATCGTTGACCAAAGCGGCGATGTGGTCCTCATATTGAAAACGCGGCACGGCGTCGTCGGGCTGCTGTTCGAGGAAGGCGCGCGCGATCCGCCCCGATTTCTGCGCCTCGAACAGCGGCAGACGTCCGCCGTGGATCAGATTGTGGACGAGGGCAGAGATGAAGACGGTCTTGCCGGCGCGGGAGAGACCCGTGACACCCAGACGCAGCGATGGAGAAAAAAGTCCGGTGGCACGTCCCGACAATGTGTCGAGGGCAATTCTTGCCTCGTCGGTGAAGGTGGTCAGCGATGATGCCAAAACATGATCTCTCGGGCTTGCGTCCGCCCGATATAGGCGCTGGAACCCGGCTTTGAAATGGCGCTGGAAATCGGCATCAGGGATCTGCCGGTGTCAGGAACGCTTCGAGATAACCCGCTCCCTGGGTCGCTTTCGCCAGATCGCCGGGGAAACGGACGACCGCGAGGCCCGTGGTTGGAAAGCCGTGATTGAGCATTGCCCGCTCCGGCTCGCCGCCATCGCCCGAAACCGCCATGGCGAGATCCTCCGTCATCGGGTTGTGGCCTATGACCAGCAATGAACCGGGGCCGCCATGATCTCGGACGAGGCGGAGATAGCAGGCCGCGTCCTCGCTGTAGAGCGCGTCGAAAAACAGCACCTTGCCTGTGTCGGTCTGGCCGGCCAGACCCTCGAGGGTTTCCCTGGCGCGTTTGGCGTTGGAGCACAGCGTCAGGTCCGGCACATAGGAGCGGGAACGCATCGCGGTTCCGATTTTTTCGGCATCGGCGCGGCCGGATGCGTCCAACGGACGATCGAAATCACGCATGCCCGGCAAGGCCCAGCCGGCCTTGGCGTGTCGCAACAGATAAAGCCTGCTCACCCAACCTCCAACGGTGCCCGAGAGCTGAAGTCCTGCCGCGATTAGCCACGAGAAAAGCCGCACGCACAATGGTACGCGTGCTTCAGCACGGCGAATCACTTGCACGCGATGGGCGAGGATCGTCGTACTTTCGCCATCAAAACAGATTTATGCCGCTCCGGAGAAGGCTGGAGACGCACTTTAACAATTGCGTGAGTCGGTGGCTGATTGCGCTTGTGCAGGCGTCTGGTGGCGAATATATAGGCGCCAAATTTGGGGCTGTTGGGTGAGTCGAATGAACGACATCGTTACCGCCGATTACATACCCTCCGAAGACGAGCCGTTCATGAACGAACGGCAGAAATCCTACTTCCGCCAGAAGCTCGTCACCTGGAAAAATGACATCTTGCGCGAGGCGCGCGAAACCCTCGAAATCCTGCAGCAGGAAAACGCCAACCATCCCGACCTCGCCGACCGCGCCTCTTCGGAAACCGACCGCGCCATCGAGCTCAGGGCCCGCGACCGTCAGCGGAAACTCATCTCGAAGATCGATTCGGCGCTGCAGCGCATCGATGAAGGCACTTACGGCTATTGCGAAGAAACCGGTGAGCCGATCGCCTTGAAGCGGCTCGACGCGCGCCCGATCGCCACCTTGTCGATCGAAGCGCAAGAACGGCATGAGCGCCGTGAAAAAGTCTATCGCGACGACTGATAGATCGCCTTTGCATTGATTTCCAAATGGCCGGTTATCCGGCCATTTCTGTTCGATGCGTGCCACCTTCGACAGATTTGAACGCGCTTGAACGCCGGCCAGCCTAGTCACTGGCAGGCGACAGTTCATCTCTTGACTCAGGCGCAGTTCATCTCTTTTGGCTTGAAAGTTCGCCCAACAGCCTGGTCATTTCATCGTCGAGCGACGGCGGCGCCTTGGCTGCCGGTTTGCCCACCGGGCCGCCGGAGCGGGGCTGGTCGAGTGAAACTTCGAGTTCCTTCATCAGCGTGTCGTCGATGCTGTCCTGCGTCGGCGGTGGCGGCGTGTGCCTGGCGGCATTGGCGTTGGCGGAGCCATAGGCAGGCAGCGGCGTGACATTGGTCGATTGATAGGTTTGCGCCGCTGGTTTCGGTGCGGGCGCCGGAGCCGGTGGTGGCGCCGCCGGACGCTGGCGGGCAGGCTGTGCCATGGCCACCGGCTGCGGAGCGGGTGCTTGTCTCGGAGGCACGGGAGCGGGCTGCGGCGACCGAGGCTTCGCAGCCGGGGCGGCGGCCGCCGGGACAGGCTGCAGGCCGCCATCTCCGGTCAACGCCGGACGGCGCGGCGCGGCGAGGCGGATGTCGCGTTCGACAACGACGTCGGTCGGGCCGCCGATCAGAAGCAGATGTTCGATGTCGTCGCGTCGCACCAGCACCAGTCGGCGATGGCTGTCGACGGCGGTTGCGTCCATGACGGCGAGCCGCGTCTTGCGGTTGCGGCCGCCGGCGACAAACGTGCCGAAGGTCAGGTTGCGCACGAGCCTGACGATGACGAGAACGATGACCAGCAGGATCAGCGCCGCGAAGGTCCACAGGAGTGCCGCCGCATAACCGGGACCCGCCACGCTATCCAGCCACTGCATTGGTTTCCCCCGAACGGTTTGGAAAGTGACGCGACACTAGACCGTTGCGACTGGCTACCGCAAGTTGCCTTTCACGCATCGTGAACAGCCTGAAACACAGCGAAGGCCAGCCGACAGCATTTTTATCCGACATTTGCCGCCCGGGCCTTTTCCAGACCAGGAGAATGTGATTCAACCGGCTAAAGCGCGTCGCGCTGAAACGGATTCATGCGGCGCGTTTCAGGTCCGTGTTTTTCATGCATGTCGTTTTCCCAAAACCGAAGTCATTTTTGGGCGACATGCATTGGGGGCGGGTGTCGGAACATCGGATTTCATGAGCAGGGGGCATATGGCCAAGGAAGCGCGCGGCGATTTCTATCCGGCACCGATCGTCGACCAGAATACGCGACCGGGCGCGGTCACCCGGCTTATCATCTTCATCGTCGTCCTGACGGGCGCCGCAATCGTCTTCGGCCTTTTCCGCGAGCGCCTCGGCGATCCGTTCCTGCTCGGCATGCTCGGCGTGCTGGCGATGATCGGTGTCGGCTTCCTGTTCGCGACCGCGATCGGCTTCGTGCAGATCACACCGCGCTCGACGGGCGACGAACTGTCCAAGGCCTTCGTCGATTCGATGTCGCAGGGCCTGCTGGTCACGGACACCAAGGGTCGCGTCGTCTACGCCAACCGCGCCTATGCCGATATGACCGGCGCCTCATCGGCCGCCGACCTGAAGACGGTCGAAGGATTGCTCTCCGATGTCCCCGAAGCCTCTGTGACCATTTACCGGCTGGCGTCCGGCTTGCGTGACGGGCAGCCGGGCGACGGCGAGTTCCGGCTCGCGCAATCGATCCGGCCCGGCGCCGAACCGGGGGCGCGCTGGTACCGGGCACGCGCCCGCGCGTTCAGCGTTCCGGGCCAGCGGCTGCCGATGCTGGCCTGGCAGCTCGCCGACATTTCGCAAGAGCGGGCCGAGCAGGAGCGTTTCTTCCTCGATCTGCAGAAGGCAATCGACCACCTCGACCACGCGCCGGCCGGCTTCTTTTCGGCCGACCAGGACGGCCGCGTCACCTACATCAACGCCACGCTCGCCGGATGGCTGGGCATCGATCTCGCCAGCTTCACCCCCGGTGCCGTCGCCTTGCCCGATATTGTTGCCGGCGACGGCATGGCGCTGGTGCGCTCCGTCAAGGCGGACCCCGGGACGACGCGCAATGCGGTCATCGATCTCGACTTGACGACGATGACCGGCGAGGCGCTGCCGGTGCGCTTCATGCATCGCGTTTCGGCCAGCCGTGAGGGCGTCGGCGGGCCAACCCGCACCATCGTGCTCAACCGCACACAGGGCGAGGATGCCTCGGCCGACCTGCGCGCCTCGGAAGTGCGCTTCACCCGCTTCTTCAACTCGACGCCGATGGCGATTGCCGGTGTCGATGCCAGCGGGCGCATCCTGCGCACCAACGCACCGTTCCTGTCGCTGTTTTCCTCGGTGGTCGACCGCGATGCCGTGGATCGCCGCGTGCGGCTCGACACGGTGATCCATGACCGCGACCGGCCGGCCTTTGCCGCGGCTTTCGAGAAAGCCCGGCAGCGGCAGGCCGACATCGATCCGATCGAGACCGTGCTGCCCGGCAATGATGAGCGGCATATCCGTTTCTACGTCAACGCCGTGGCCGATGGCACCGGCGGCGAAGGAGCCGAGGAAGCGGCCATCGTCTACGCCGTCGAGACGACCGAGCAGAAGGCGCTCGAAGGGCAGATGGCGCAAAGCCAGAAGATGCAGGCCGTCGGCCAGCTCGCCGGTGGCATCGCGCACGACTTCAACAATGTGCTGACCGCCATCATCATGGCGTCCGACCTGCTTTTGACCAATCACCGGCCGTCGGATCCGTCCTTCCCCGACATCATGAACATCAAGCAGAACGCCAATCGCGCGGCCTCCCTGGTCAGGCAGTTGCTGGCCTTCTCGCGCAAGCAGACGCTGCGGCCGGAAGTGCTGAACCTCACCGACGTGCTCGCCGATCTCAGGATGCTGCTTGCCCGGCTGGTCGGCAACGACATCAAGCTCAAGGTCGACCACGGCCGCGACCTGTGGCCGGTCAAGGTCGATATCGGGCAGTTCGAGCAAGTGGTGGTCAACCTGGCGGTCAACGCGCGCGACGCGATGCCGGCGGGCGGCGATCTCACCGTGCGCACCCGCAACGTGCCCGCCGAGGAATGCAAGACCTTTCCCTATCGCGAACTCGCGGCCGCCGACTATGTGGTGGTTGAAGTCGAGGATACGGGTTCAGGCATCGCGCCCGACGTGCTGAAGAAGATCTTCGAGCCGTTCTTCACCACCAAGGAGGTCGGCAAGGGCACGGGCCTTGGCCTGTCCATGGTCTACGGCATCATCAAGCAGACCGGCGGTTTCATTTTCTGCGATTCCGAAGTCGGCAAGGGGTCCACCTTCCGCATCTTCCTGCCGCGTCACATCGTGGAAGCGAAAACGGCAGCCGAAGCCGGTGAAGCGCCGGCGGCAGCGGCAGTCAAACCGGCCGATAGCACCAAGGATCTGTCCGGGTCGGCGACGGTCCTGCTGGTCGAGGATGAGGATGCCGTGCGCATGGGCGGCATGCGGGCACTGACTTCGCGCGGCTATACCGTTCACGAGGCATCCTCGGGCGTCGAGGCGCTGGAAGTGTTCGAAGCGCTGGGCGGCAAGGTCGACATCGTCGTTTCCGACGTGGTGATGCCGGAAATGGACGGGCCGACCCTGCTCGGAGAGTTGCGCAAACGCCAGCCGGACATCAAGTTCGTTTTCGTCTCCGGCTATGCCGAGGACGCTTTCGCCAGGAACCTGCCGGCGGAGGCGCATTTCGGCTTCCTGCCAAAGCCGTTCTCGCTCAAGCAACTGGCCACGATCGTCAAGGATGTCCTTGAATCCTAGGTGCTTCCAATGCCGCGCTCTTGCACAACGCCGTAACAACGCCATGATTGTTGAAAATACAGCACGCGGGCTTGGGGGAGCGGCCGTTGACGCCACACATCGAGGCAGGCAAGGGCGATTACGCCGACACGGTTTTGTTGCCGGGCGACCCGCAGCGCGCGGAGTGGATGGCGCAGACATTCCTGGACGCGCCGCGCTGCGTCAATCGCCGACGCGGCGCTCTCGGCTTTACCGGCTTGTTTCGCGGCAAGCCCGTCAGCATTCAGGCGACGGGCATCGGCGTTTCATCCTTCCTGATCTACGCCCATGAACTGCTTGACTTTTATGGCGTCCGAACACTGATCCGCACCGGTACCTGCGGCAGCCTGAGCGCCGAGGCAAAGCTGCGCAGCCTTGTGATCTCGCAATCGGCACGGCCTGAAAATACCGAGAGCGGTCGAGTTTTTGGCCTTTACGTAGCCGATGTTGGCCCGGATCCGGCGCTGCTGGCTAGCGCATTGAGCAAGGCAGCCGCACTTGGCATCGACCACCACGCCGGCCTGACAGCCTGCACCGATATATTCTACCATCCTGAAGCGCGTGCCCGTTATGCCGACGCAAGGGCGCTCGGGGCGCTGGCGGTAGACATGGAAACCAGCGCTCTCTATCGCATATCGGCCCATTTCGGCGCGAGGGCGTTGTCGCTGCTGACCGTCGTCGACAATCTGCTTACCGGCGAACAGACCGACTATTCCGAACGCCAGGCGCTTTTCACCGACATGAGCCGGCTCGCGCTCGAAGTCGCCACGGAAGGGCGCTAGGCGGCCTCTCGCTTCAACACCTCCTCCATGGATGGTCGGTGGCCGCGTAGATAGAGTGCGCAAGTGGTGCGCAGCATCGACGCGAAATTAGGGATCTCGCCGTTGATCTCGATGGCTTCGTCGTAGAGCTTCGAGATGAATTTCGGCGTCGTCAGGTTCTGGCTTTCGGCGATTTCGTCGAGCAAGGCCCAGAACGTGACCTCGAGCTGGATGCTCGTCGAATGTCCGTCAATGCGGATCGACCGGTTGATCTGACGATAGCCTTCCGGATCCTGTGCGGCAAAGACTCTGCACATCGTTACCTCCCGTTTTTGTTGGTCTTGGGCGCCGACGGGGCGGTCGGTGCCTTTTGAACACTGCCTGCGGTTTCATCATCGACCGGAAGGTCGTCAACGGCAATCAGACTTTCGTCCTTGGCAGACTTTCGTCCTTGGGGTGGCATATCCGTTTTTCCAATCCCATGCGTGGTAGTCGGCTGCCACCACCTTTCTTCGCCGGCGCGCATAATCATCTTCGAAAGCACGAAGCTGCGGAGTCTGATTTGGCGAAGGCAATCCACACCATGATCCGGGTTCTCGACGAAGCCCGCTCCATCGATTTCTACACCAAGGCATTCGGCCTTGAGGTCGCCCAACGACTGGACTTCGAGACCTTCACGCTGGTCTACCTCAGCAATGCCGATGCGCCTTTCGAGGTTGAGTTGACCGTCAACAAGGGGCGCGCGGAGCCCTATGCGCTGGGCGACGGCTATGGTCACCTCGCGGTCTCGGTCGCCGATCTCGACAGCGAACATGATCGGCTCGGCGCACTCGGCCTCAATCCGAAGAAGATTGTCGAATTCAGCCGCGACGGGTCGCTCATCGCCCGCTTCTTCTTCATCGAGGACCCCGACGGCTACAAGGTCGAGGTCCTGCAGCGCGGAGGGCGCTTCCAATAGGGACAACCGGCCGCGCGGACCGGCGCGGCGCCAGCAACGGCACTCTTTCGAGTGCGAACAGCAAGCAGGGAGGAAAACATGGTCACGATCCACGAGGGGAAGCCCGGGCTTTCACGGCGCGAACTTCTCAAACGCGGCGGCGTCGGCGCGCTGCTCGTCATTTCCGGCAGCGCCGTCATCAGTCCGCAACATGCCTGGGGGCTGGAAACCTCGGCTCTGAAGCCCGAGACAATGGCGACGCTGATCCAGCTGGCGCGCGATATCTACCCGCATGACCAAGTCCCTGACAAATATTACGCCGTCGCGGTCAAGGGCCATGATGAGATGGCCGCCAAGGACAAGGCTCACAAGGAGCTTATCGAAAACGGGATCGCCGATCTCGACAAGAGAGCCGGCGAGGGCGGTTATCGCGGGCTCGGCTGGGAAGAGCAGCGGGTCGCGCTGCTCAGGGACATTGAGGGTACGGCCTTCTTCCAGGCGGTTCGCGGCGGTCTTGTCGTCAGCCTCTACAACCAGAAGGAGGTCTGGCCGATCTTCGGCTACGAGGGCGAATCCTATTCCAAGGGCGGCTACATCGCGCGGGGATTCAGCGACATCGAGTGGCTCTGACCCGCTTCGCCTCAACCGCATTCAATTGATTTCATGGGAGGAAACCATGGCAGCAGCATTTGATCTGAAAAACGACGGCGTGGTCGTCATCATCGGCTCCGGCGCCGGCGGCGGCACGCTCGGCAACGAGCTGGCGCAGAAGGGCATCGACGTCGTCATTCTCGAGGCCGGTGCCCGCCACGAATATGAGGACTTCATCAACGACGAGTGGGATTCGTTCGCTCAGCTCGCCTGGACGCACAAGCGCACCACATCCGGCGATTGGCGCGTGGCCAAGGATTTTCCCAACCTTCCGGCCTGGATCGTCAAGTCGGTCGGCGGCTCGACCACGCACTGGGCGGGCGCATCGCTGCGCTTCCAGGAGCATGAGTTCAAGACGCTGTCGACCTACGGCAAGCTGGAAGGCGCCAACCTTTTGGATTGGCCGGTGACGCTGGCCGAGATGGAGCCCTACTACGCCAAGGCGGAAGCCAAGATGGGCGTCACCGGCACCAATGGCTGGCCGCGCCTGCCGGGCAACAACAATTTCAAGGTGCTGAAGGCCGGCGCCGACAAGCTCGGCTACAAGGAATGCCATACCGGCAACATGGCGATCAACTCGGTGGAGCGCGACGACCGCAATTCCTGCCAGCAGACCGGCTTCTGCTTCCAGGGCTGCAAATGGGGCGCCAAATGGTCGACGCTCTATACCGAAATCCCGAAGGGCGAGGCGACCGGCCACCTCGAGGTCCGGCCGAACGCCATGGCGATCAAGATCAACCATGACGCCTCTGGAAAGGTCACCGGCGTCGTCTATGCCGACAAGGACGGCAAGCTGCAGGAGCAGAAGGCCCGCATCGTGGCGGTCGCTGGCAATTCGATCGAGAGCCCGCGCCTGCTGCTCAATTCCGAATCAGCCAAGTTCCCGCATGGCCTTGCCAACTCGTCGGGGCAGGTGGGCAAGAACTACATGCGGCATACCACGGGATCGGTCTATGCCATCTTCGACAAGCCAGTGCACATGTATCGCGGCACAACCATGGCCGGCATCATCCGTGATGAGGCGCGCCATGATCCGTCACGCGGTTTTGTCGGCGGTTACGAGTTCGAGACGCTGTCGCTCGGCCTGCCATTCATGGCTGCCTTCCTGAACCCTGGCGGCTGGGGGCGTTCCTTCACCACCGCGCTCGACCACTACGACCACATGGCCGGCCTGTGGATCGTCGGTGAGGACATGCCGCGCGAGGAGAACCGCATCACGCTGCATGGCGACGAGAAGGACGAGCACGGCATGCCGATCGCCGATGTGCATTTCGACGACCATGCCAACGACACGGCAATGCGCAATCATGCCTACAAGCAGGCCACGGCGCTTTACGATGCGGTCGGCGCCACACGCACTTTCCCGACGCCACCCTATCCCTCGACGCACAATCTCGGCACCAACCGGATGAGCGAGAAGGCCGCCGACGGCGTCGTCAACAAGCATGGCCAGGCACACGACATCAAGAACCTGTTCGTGTCGGACGGCAGCCAGTTCACGACGGGTGCGGCCGAAAACCCGACCCTGACCATCGTGTCGCTGGCGATCCGCCAGGCCGACTATATCGCCGCGCAGATGTCGGCGAAAACCATCTGACCTCCCGACTGCCTGCTGGCGCGGAACTTGACCAGTTCCGCGCCTTTTTTTCATGGCCTCAGGCGCGCCGACCGGCTGGCGGTCCTTCGGCAACATCCAGATGAGATGAGAAGACGGGCAGGGTTGGAGACCGGGGCGGTGTCATTGCCAGGGAAGATCTATTGATTGCTTCCCCTGGTGCAGGTCGTGGCGGTGAAGGCGCCGTCGGGCTGCTTCATGATGATGTCGAAGGAGGGCGGACTCTGGCCGTCCAGCGTTGCCTGGGTGAGCGAGAGCGAGTTGCCGCCGGTGGTGTAACCGCCAACTGGTCCCAGCCAGGAGATCACGCCGTTTGCATCCATCTGGTAGTTGTAGCCCTGCTGCGCGGTCCCGAACGTGACCGGGCCGCTATAGACGTTTCCCTTGATGGTGATGTCGCCGAGGTTGAGGAACATGCCGAGCAGGTAGGCCTCGCAGTGATAGATGCCGTCGGGCATCCTGCCGTCGCTGAAGTCGGCTCGGGCCGCTCCGGTTGCCGCCGCCAGAGCCACTATGCCGATGAATATGCGTGAAATGGCTGATGTCATGATGCCGTCCGCTTGAACGACCAAGCTTGCCCTACTTTTGCGCCGCGCCGCAACATTTGCCGTCGGCGGTCTGCCTTCGAGATCAAAATATAGGCATCTAAAGAAAATGGGCGAAACTTAGGCATATGCCTTGTGCATTGCGCAAATTTCCCTCAGTCAATTTTTAACCGGCTCTCTTTGTTTCGTTCAATCTAATATAGCAACGCACTGATAACATGTATCTATTTTGCGCTTTTCCGCATGCCTTCAGCGGTTGGCACGGGGGTTGCATTGCATAGTCGCGGTGCAATCAAACCAGCTTGGGAGTCTTCCGCATGAGGGGTAATTTCTCGACAATAGCAAAAATGTTCTCGGCGAGCGTAGTTGCCGCCGGCCTGGTGATGTCTGCTCCGGCCAGGGCCGCCGATGATACGATCAAGGTCGGCATTCTTCATTCGCTGTCGGGCACGATGGCGATTTCGGAGACGACGCTGAAGGACGCCATGCTGATGCTCATCGACGAGCAGAACGCCAAGGGCGGCCTGCTCGGCAAGAAGCTCGAAGCGGTCGTCGTCGATCCGGCTTCCAACTGGCCGCTGTTCGCCGAAAAGGCGCGTGAGCTGATCTCGAAGGACAAGGTCGCCGCGGTGTTCGGCTGCTGGACCTCGGTGTCGCGCAAGTCGGTGCTGCCGGTGTTCTCCGAACTCGACAATATTCTGTTCTATCCGGTCCAGTATGAGGGCGAGGAAAGCGAGCGCAATGTCTTCTACACGGGTGCCGCGCCGAACCAGCAGGCCATTCCGGCCGTCGATTACCTGATGAGCGAGGACGGCGGTTCGGTGAAGCGCTGGGTGCTCGAAGGCACCGACTACGTCTATCCGCGCACCACCAACAAGATCCTTGAGGCCTATCTGAAGGCCAAGGGCGTCGCGGCCGAAGATATCATGGTCAACTATACGCCGTTCGGCTTCTCCGACTGGCAGACCGAAGTCTCGGCGATCAAGAAATTCGGCTCGGCCGGCAAGAAGACCGCCGTCGTCTCGACCGTCAATGGCGATGCCAACGTGCCGTTCTACAAGGAACTCGGCAACCAGGGCATCAAGGCCGAGGACATCCCGGTCATGGCCTTCTCGGTCGGCGAGGAAGAGCTGGCCGGTCTCGACACCGCGCCGCTGGTCGGCCATCTCGCCGCCTGGAACTATTTCGAGAGCGTCGATACGCCCGAGAACAAGAAGTTCATCGCCGACTGGCACAAGTTCATCAAGAGCGACAAGCGCACCACCAACGACCCGATGGAAGCCCATTATATCGGCTTCAACATGTGGGTGAAGGCGGTCGAGAAGGCCGGCACCACCGATCCGGACAAGGTCATCGACGCCATGATCGGCGTTTCTGTGCCAAACCTGACCGGCGGCTACTCGACGATGATGCCGAACCATCACATCACCAAGCCGGTGCTGATCGGCGAAATCCAGGCCGACGGCCAGTTCGAAACGGTTTCGCGCACGCCGGGCCTGGTGATGGGCGACGAATGGTCCGACTACCTGCCGGACTCCAAGGATTTGATCTCCGATTGGCGCAAGCCGCTGTCGTGCGGCAACTTCAACGTTGCCACCGGCAAGTGCGGCGGCAAGGGCACAAACTGATCCTCCCCGGGCTGGGCCTTCATGCCAAGCCCAAGACCGCACGCGTCCGGACGGTTTCCTCCACTGTCCGGACGCGCCCATTTCAAACCTTCAAGGGTTAACTCAAGCCGATGACCTTGATCCGCACGATTGGCCTGACGCTGTTGTTCCTGCTGGCGGCACTGTCGTCGTCGGGCGCAGGCGAAGCCGATCTGCGCGCCATCATCGCCAAGTTCGCGACCGCCAAGGGCTTTTCCGAGACCGGAGCCGTCGTGCATGACCTCGCCGCCACCGGCGATCCCTTGGTCGAACACCCGCTTTCGGCACTCGCCGACGGCAACCTCTATATCCGCAAAGCGGATTCCCTGGTCTTCGTCGGCAAGGAAACCGGCGAAAGCGTCCAGCTTTTCGATCCGCTCAGCAGCGAAGCATCCGGCGAGGCGGCCAAGGACGACGTCGTCAAGATCAAGGTCAACAACACGCTGCGCCGCGTCATCCGCGATGCGCTCGGCACGCTGACGCTTGGCGCCAAGGATCCGGCGGTGCGGCTGGCCGCCGCCGGCACCATGTTCAAGACGCCCGACGCAGCCAACATCGAGCCACTCGACACGGCTGTCGCCAGCGAGACCGTGGCCAGCGTCAAGGCTCTGCTCGAACAGGCCCGCGCGGCCTCGGTGCTTGTTTCCGATAGGCCCGAGGCCGACAAACTCGCCGCGGTCGCCCTGATCGGCGCGCGTGGCGACCGCGACGCGGTTTCGCTGCTCACTTCGGTCGAGGCCAGTGCCTCCGGCGCGGTCAAGGATGCGGCGACGGCAGCGATCGCCAACATCAATTCGACGCTGGCCTTGTGGGATGCCGGACAGAACATCTGGTACGGGATTTCGCTGGGTTCGGTGCTGCTGCTGGCAGCGATCGGGCTTGCCATCACCTTCGGCGTCATGGGCGTCATCAACATGGCGCATGGCGAGATGGTGATGCTTGGCGCCTATACGACCTTCGTCGTCCAGCAGGTGATCCGGACGTCCTTTCCCGGCTTGTTCGACTGGTCGCTGGTGATCGCGCTGCCGCTCGCCTTCCTGGTCGCGGCATTCGTCGGTCTCATCATCGAGCGCGGCGTGATCCGGTTCCTCTACGGCCGGCCGCTGGAGACGCTGCTGGCAACCTGGGGCGTCTCGCTCATCCTGCAGCAGGCGGTGCGCTCGATCTTCGGACCGACCAACCAGGAGGTCGGCAATCCGTCCTGGATGTCCGGCTCCTTCGACGTCGGACAACTGGCCATCACCTGGAACCGGCTGTGGATTCTGGTGTTCGCGCTCACGGTATTCGGCATGTTGCTCTATGTGATGAAGCGCACGCCTTGGGGGCTGCAGATGCGCGCCGTCACCGCCAACCGGCGCATGGCCGCCTCGATGGGCATCAGGACGCCCTGGGTCGACGCGCTGACCTTCGCGCTGGGATCCGGCATTGCCGGTATCGCCGGCGTCGCGCTCAGCCAGATCGACAATGTCTCGCCCAATCTTGGTCGCGGCTACATCATCGACAGCTTCATGGTGGTCGTCTTCGGCGGTGTCGGCAATCTCTGGGGTACATTGGTCGGCGCCTTTTCGCTCGGCATCGTCAACAAGGTTCTCGAGCCCTATGCCGGCGCGGTGCTCGGCAAGATCGTCGTGCTGGTGCTGATCATCCTGTTCATCCAGAAGCGCCCGCGAGGCCTGTTCGCGCTCAAGGGCAGGGCGGTGGAAGCATGATATCGCGACGCTTCTTTGCCGCCGGCGCGGACCGCCGCATCGCCATCACCATCTTCATCCTGCTGGCGGTGGCTATAATCGTGCCGGTGCTTAACCTGGCCGTCTCGCCGACAAGCGCCTTCTACATTCCGTCCTACATCGTGGCGCTGACCGGCAAATATCTCTGCTATGCGATGCTGGCGCTTTCGCTCGATCTGGTCTGGGGCTATTGCGGCATCCTTTCGCTCGGCCACGGCGCCTTCTTCGCGCTCGGCGGCTACGCGATGGGAATGTATCTGATGCGCCAGATCGGCTCGCGCGGCGTCTACGGCAACCCGATCCTGCCCGATTTCATGGTGTTCCTGAACTACAAGGAATTGCCCTGGTTCTGGACCGGTTTCGACCATTTCTGGTTCGCCGCCATCATGGTGCTGGCGGTGCCCGGCCTGCTTGCCTTCATCTTCGGCTGGTTCGCCTTCCGCAGCCGCGTCACCGGTGTCTACCTCTCCATCATCACCCAGGCGATGACCTATGCGCTGCTGCTTGCCTTCTTCCGCAACGACATGGGTTTCGGAGGCAATAACGGCCTGACCGATTTCAAGGATATTCTGGGCTTCAACGTGCAGGCCGATACCACCCGTTCGGCACTGTTCGCGGCCAGCGCGGTGATGCTGGCACTCGCCGTTTTCATCACCTGGGCGATCGTCGGCTCCAAATACGGCAAGCTGCTGATGGCCGTGCGCGACGCCGAGAGCCGCACGCGCTTCCTCGGCTGGCGGGCGGAGAACGTAAAGCTGTTCGCTTTTACCGTTTCGGCCGTCATGGCAGGCATTGCCGGCGCGCTCTACGTGCCGCAGGTCGGCATTATCAATCCAGGCGAATTCGAGCCGGCCAATTCGATCGAGGTGGTGATCTGGGCGGCGGTCGGCGGCCGCGGCACCATTGTCGGGCCGATCATCGGCGCGTTGCTGGTCAATGCCGGCAAATCCTGGTTCACCGGCGTGCTGCCGGAATTCTGGCTGTTCGCGCTCGGGGGCCTGTTCGTCGCCGTCACCTTGCTCCTGCCCAAGGGCATCATCGGCATGTGGGACAGCTGGCGCGGCAATGCCAGGGCGCTGCGCGTGGCGTCCCTGGCTGAAGAAGCCGGCGCCGAGGTTGGCATCGCGTCCGCGACCTCGAAGCCCGCTCGCTCGCCGGCGAGAAACCCAGGCGAGTGGTCCTGGTCCGACCCCGAACCGCAGGCGGCGGAGTAAGCGACCATGAGCAAATCCAACACCATCCTCTATCTCGACGGCGTCTCTGTGTCCTTCGACGGCTTTCGCGCCATCAACAATCTGTCCCTGGTGCTCGACAAGGGCGAGATGCGCGCCATCATCGGCCCCAACGGCGCCGGCAAGACGACGATGATGGACATCGTCACCGGCAAGACGAGGCCGGATGAAGGCGAAGTGTTCTTCGACGGCCAGGTGGACCTGACCAGGCATGACGAAGCCGAGATAGCCATGATGGGCATCGGCCGCAAATTCCAGAAGCCGACCGTTTTCGAAAGCCACACGATCGAAGAAAACCTGATGCTGGCGCTGAAGGGGCCGCGTTCGATCTTCCCGGCGCTGTTCCATCGCCAATCGCCCGCCGAGGCGCGGCAGATCGATGACATCCTTGGCATCATCCGGTTGGGCGACAAGCGCCGCGAACTCGCCGCCAATCTCAGCCACGGCCAGAAACAATGGCTCGAGATCGGCATGCTGCTGGCGCAGGACCCGAAGCTGCTTCTGGTCGACGAGCCGGTGGCCGGCATGACCGATGCCGAGACCGAGGAAACCGCGCGGCTGCTCAAGGAAATTGCCCGCGACCATTCGGTGGTCGTCGTCGAGCACGACATGCATTTCGTGCGCGAGCTCGGGGTCAAGGTCACCTGCCTGCATGAGGGCTCGGTGCTGTCGGAAGGCATGCTCGATTTCGTGTCGGCCGACGAGCGCGTCGTCGAAGTCTATCTGGGGAGATGAGCATGGTCTGGCGGGTGCAATTCCATCACTTCGACATGTCGTTTCTTCGGTTCTGGAGAAGGCGCTGACATGCTCGAGGTTTCCAATGCCACGCTGCACTACGGCGCCGCCCAGGCGTTGCGCGGGGTGTCGCTGAAGGCGGGTGCGGGCAAAATCACCTGCGTGCTCGGCCGCAACGGCGTCGGCAAGACCAGTTTGATGAGATCGATCGTCGGCCATAACCGGCTGACGAGCGGAAGCGTTGCCTTCGAGGGGAAGGCGCTCGACCGGAGCGCGGCGTATGACCGCGCCCGGTCGGGCATCGCATTCGTGCCGCAGGGCAGGGAGATCTTTCCGCTGCTCAGCGTGCGGGAAAATCTTGAATCCGGCTTCGCGCCCTTGAAGCGTGCCGACCGCAACGTGCCGGCGCACGTCTTCGAGCTGTTTCCGGTGCTGAAGCAGATGCTTGGCCGCCGTGGCGGCGATCTTTCCGGCGGCCAGCAACAGCAGCTCGCCATCGGCAGGGCACTCGTGATGCGGCCGAAGCTGCTGGTGCTCGACGAGCCGACCGAAGGCATCCAGCCCTCTGTCATCAAGGATATCGGCCGCGCCATACGCTATCTGCGCGACCAGGCCGGCATTGCGGTGCTGCTGGTCGAACAGTATCTCGATTTCTGCCGCGAACTCGCCGACGAGGTCAACATCATGGATCGCGGCCAGATCGTCCACACCGGCCCAGCGGAAGATTTAGACCGGGCTGACGTCCGCAAATTCCTCACGGTCTAGAATCGGCGCCAGACTTCATTGAAGATTTGAAGTTATTGGCAAGACCAATATTTCCTACATCCATCATCTGCGTCTCTGGCACATGCAATATCGCATGGTAGTGTTTCCGTGGCTTTGTGAGTCGGCCGTTTCCGTATCAGTCTGGTTATCGCAGATCGCGGCGCGGCAAAGGCCCTGCAAGTTCCACGCAAGCAAGGCTTCCTAGCTTCCCGATCTGATTGTCGTTCAAACGCGTTTGGGCACACAGGCTAAGGGACAGCCATGGAACGTTACGTCGAAGACTACCAGAAGCGGCGGCTTACCGAACGCGTCGACATCATCGCCGCCATCAACATTCTGAGGTCACAGGGCTGTGAGTACGACGACCTGATCGAGGAGATCACCAAGGTCTTCTATGTCGATCTCGATACCTTCAATGAAATCGTCATGGCGGCCTAATGCATGTCGCCCGGCGGGCTTGGCGTGATACGCGCGTTTAGCTCGCGCGTCGGAATGGCGAGGCGGTGACGCGGTTGCGGCCTCCGCGCTTGGCGTCATAGAGCGCCTTGTCGGCGGCGCTGAGCACCTTGTCCAGGCTGATGCCCTCTTTGCTGCCAAACGCAAATCCGGCGCTGACCGTACAGGTGAGGGAACCGGTTTCGGTTTCTATCAGTCGCGTCGCGAAAGCCGCCCGGATACGCTCGGCTGCTTCCTCGACCGCCTCCGGCAGCGTGCGCTTCAGTACCAGCGCGAATTCCTCGCCGCCCATGCGCGCGGCGACGTCGGCCGGTCGAAGGTTGGCTACCAACTCGTTGGCGAACACCCTCAGCACTTCATCGCCCGCCGCATGGCCGAATTCGTCGTTGATGGTTTTGAAGTTGTCGAGGTCGAAGACGACCACCGCGGTAAAGGCGCCGACCGGGACATGGCCATGCATGTCGAACAGCGCGCGCCGGTTGAGCAGGCCGGTCAGGGAATCCGTCTGGGCGTTGCGATGGTGGTGCCTCGCCAGACGCCCCTGATTGAGGGCAAGCGAGAGCGCGCCAATACCTGTCATGCTGGCGATAACCACGACGAGGCTGAGCTCCTCGGCCCAGTTGCTTGGTGCATGTCCGAGCACCAGTTTTCCTTCCCAGGCGAGAACCATGGCGCAGAGCCCGAAGGAGGTGGCCGTGGCCGAATAGAGCGCGGTGATGCCGATCGTCAGGGCGGGTGCCTCATCACGGCCCTTCCAGTATTCGAAAGCCGTGGCGAACAGGAGCACGGCGGCAAACATGTTCTCCGCCACGAAGCCGAGGCCATCGTAGCCCAGAGCCATGGGGGGCAACGCTATCGCTAGGGAATAGCAACCCCACAGGGTCCGCGGCAGTGGCGAGCCGCCGGTTCGGAACTGATAGGCCGCACCCAGCATGGCCGAAAAGCCGATTAGCAGAAACGCCGAGGTGGCGATGCCGAGCAGGCGTCCCGGCATCCCGATATAGGCGTCATAGATAAAAATATCGCCGACCACGAACACCAGGCTGATCGCCCATGTCAGCAGGAATTTTTCCGAGCGGGCGGTCAGCCACATGCCGAACAATGTCAGGCTGAGGCAAGCGGCCGAGAAACCGACGGCCAGCAGAAGTGAAGTGTAGTCGAGCGACATGCCCTCTTTCCCTGCCGGCGGCGGTCCCAGCTCTGCGGCTTGGCGTCGGCGCATTCATGCGGCAAGGAAGTGTCGATAAGGTTACGATCGTGGCGAAGATGCCCAGGAACAGGCGCTTTGCTACGCTAATACGCACAGGCTATGCGCCTATTGTGTGTAGCTGGAAACCAACTGATGCCTTTTCAGTCGGCTACGCGCCTCATCAATGCCATCGCCCCGAACGGCGCCCGGACCTTGCCCTCGGTGATGAAGTAGACGAACACGTCGCGCGGTTGGACCGGCGCGTCGCTGGCAGGGTCGGCGCGCCGCAGATCCGCCGGCTGCTTGCCTTGCGCCCAGATCTTGGCCCGCGCCGCCCATTCGTCGAGGCCCTTTGGCGTGTAGCAGTCCGGATTGTCATCCGAGCCGGTCTGCAGCCGGGCGTAGATGAAATCGCCAGTGATGTCGGCGATGTCAGGATATTTGGCATGATCGGCATAGACGATCGCCGCCTTGTATTTGCGGGCGAGCGCTGGGAATTCCGGCACGATGAAACTGTCGTTGCGCACTTCCAGCGCGTGGCGCAGCGCGACACCATCCTGCTTTTCCGGCAGCAGCTTCAGAAACGCCTCGAAATCGTCCGGATCGAACTTCTTGGTCGGAGCGAACTGCCACAGGATCGGTCCCAGCTTGTCGCCGAGCGCGGCAACGCCGGAACCCAGGAAACGCATCATCGAGTCACCGGCCTCGCCCAGCACGCGCCGGTTGGTAACGAAGCGGTTGCCTTTCAGCGAATAGACGAAATTGTCAGGTGCTTCGTTGGCCCATTTGACGAAGGTCGGCTCCTTGAAGCTCGAATAATAAGTGCCGTTGACCTCGATGCTCGGCACCTGCCGGGTAGCGTATTGCAGTTGCTTGGCCTTCGACAGTTTCTCGGGGTAGAAGGACGTGTCCCAGGGTTCGAAGGTCCAGCCGCCCATGCCGGCGCGGATTGTTCCCGATTTGCTCATTGTCGTCCTCCCAGATTTCTAGTGGCGATCAGGCCGTGGTGGACCTGTTGTCGACGGGTTTGGCCATGTCGACGAGTATCCACCCTGGCCGGTAGGGATTGGGCCGGCGACCCGTTTCGCGATAGCCGTAAGCGAGATAGAGCGCGATGTTTCGTTCCATTTTCGCATTGGTGTAGAGCCGTATCTCCGGCAGGCCCCACTGCCGCGCCTGCTCGTCAGCGTGCTTCAGCAATGCAATACCGAACCCCTTGCCCTGGAAGGCAGGCGACACCGCGACGGAGAAGATCATCGCGTGATCTTCATGCCGCTCCAGCGTGATCACTCCGGCAAGTTCATCACCGCTCTCCAGCAGCCAGACCTGGCCCTGGGCAATACGCGGCGCGTAGTCCTCGGTAACCGGGATCGGCGGTGCATCGAGTATGGCATTGTAGGGAGCGTAGGCGGCTTGCGTCAGCGCGACGATCGCGGCGAGATCTTCAGGGCCGGCAAGCCTCATGCCAAAGCTGCTCTGGACCGTGATGAGATCATCCTTACCCATCACTCCGCCGCTTCGCGTTTGCCTCCGGGGCGTCGCTCCAGCAGTTCCTTCAGGAACTGGCCGGTGTAGCTGCGCTTTTCGCGCACGATCGCTTCCGGCGTGCCCGAGGCGACCAGTTCGCCGCCGCCATCACCGCCCTCGGGGCCGAGGTCGAGCACCCAGTCTGCGGTTTTTATCACTTCGAGATTGTGCTCGATGACGACGACGGTATTGCCCTGGTCGACCAGTTCGTGCAGCACTTCCAGCAGCTTGGCGACGTCGTGGAAGTGCAGGCCTGTGGTCGGTTCGTCGAGGATGTAGAGCGTCTTGCCGGTCGCCTTGCGCGACAGTTCCTTGGCGAGCTTGATGCGCTGCGCTTCACCGCCGGACAGCGTCGTCGCCTGCTGGCCGATATGGATGTAACCAAGGCCGACCTGCTTCAGCGTCTCCAGCTTGTCGCGTACGCCGGGTACGGCGGCGAAGAAATCGACGCCTTCCTCGACGGTCATGTCGAGCACGTCGGCGATCGACTTGCCCTTGAACAGCACGTCGAGCGTCTCCCTGTTGTAGCGCTTGCCGTGACAGACGTCGCAGGTGACGTAGACGTCGGGCAAAAAGTGCATCTCGATCTTGATGACGCCGTCGCCCTGGCAGGCCTCGCAGCGGCCGCCCTTGACGTTGAAGGAGAAGCGGCCCGGCTGATAGCCGCGCGCCTTCGCTTCCGGTAGCCCGGCGAACCAGTCGCGGATCGGCGTGAAGGCGCCGGTATAGGTGGCGGGGTTCGATCGCGGCGTGCGGCCGATCGGCGACTGGTCGATGTCGATGACCTTGTCGAGGAACTCCAATCCCTCGATGCGGTCATGTTCGGCCGGATGCTCGCGCGAGCCCATGATGCGGCGCGAGGCCGCCTTGAACAGCGTCTCGATCAGGAAGGTCGACTTGCCGCCGCCCGACACGCCGGTGACGGCGGTGAAGGTGCCGAGCGGGATTTCGGCGGTGACGTTCTTCAGATTGTTGCCGCGCGCGCCGACGATCTTCAGCCGCCGGTTTTTCTTCGCCTCGCGGCGCACGCCGGGCGTTGCCACTTCGAGCGCGCCGGACAGATATTTGCCGGTGATCGAATTGGGATTGGCCATCACCTGCTGCGGCGTGCCCTGGGCGATGATCTCGCCGCCATGGATGCCGGCGGCCGGACCCATATCGACGACATAGTCGGCATGCAGGATGGCGTCCTCGTCATGCTCGACGACGATCACGGTGTTGCCGATGTCGCGCAGGTGCTTGAGCGTGTCGAGCAGGCGGGTATTGTCGCGCTGGTGCAGGCCGATCGACGGCTCGTCCAGCACGTAGAGCACGCCGGTCAGGCCTGAGCCGATCTGCGAGGCCAGCCGGATGCGCTGGCTTTCGCCACCCGACAGCGTGCCGGAATTGCGCGACAAGGTGAGATAGTCGAGCCCGACATCGTTGAGGAAGCGCAGACGCTCGCGGATTTCCTTCAGGACGCGGACAGCGATCTCGTTCTGCTTGTCGTTGAGCTGCGCCGGCAGGTCGGTGAACCATTTGTCGGCGTTGCGGATCGACTGTTCCGTCACTTCGCCAATGTGCTTGCCGGCGATCTTCACCGCCAGCGCCTCCGGCTTCAGCCGGTAGCCCTTGCAGACCGGGCAGGGCGTTGCCGACATGAAACGCTCGATCTCCTCGCGCATCCAGGCGGATTCGGTCTCCTTCCAGCGGCGCTCGAGATTGGGGATGACGCCTTCGAAGGTCTTGGTCGTCTTGTAGGAGCGCAGACCGTCATCATACTGGAAGGTGATCTCGCGCTCGCCGGTGCCGCGCAGGATCGCTTCCTGGGCTTGCGCTGAAAGATCCTTGAACTTGTCGCCGAGCTTGAAGTCGTACGCCTTGCCCAATGCCTCGAGCGTCTGCGAGTAATAGGGCGAGGTCGATTTCGCCCATGGGCTGACGGCGCCGTCGCGCAGCGACACGTTCTCGTCCGGCACCACGAGGTTGGGGTCGATGGCGCGCTGGCTGCCGAGACCGTCGCAGGTCGGGCAGGCGCCAAACGGGTTGTTGAAGGAGAACAGCCTGGGCTCGATTTCCGGAATGGTGAAGCCGGAAACCGGGCAGGCGAACTTTTCCGAGAACAGGATGCGCTCATGCGTCTCGTTCTTCGACTTGTTGACCGAATCCTCGCCAGTCTGGCTGGCATCGAGCGGCCTGTCGGCGAACTCGGCCACTGCCAGCCCCTCGGCCAGCTTCAGCGCCGTCTCGATGGAGTCGGCAAGCCTTGTGGCAAGGTCGCCGCGAACGACGATGCGGTCGACGACGACGTCGATGTCGTGCTTGTATTTCTTGTCCAGCGCCGGCACATCGGCGATTTCATAGAAGACGCCGTCGACCTTGACGCGCTGAAAGCCCTTCTTCTGCAACTCCAGCAGTTCCTTGCGATATTCGCCCTTGCGGCCGCGCACGATGGGCGCCAGCAGGAACAGGCGCGTGCCTTCCTCGACGGCCAGCACCCGGTCGACCATCTGGCTGACCGTCTGGCTCTCGATCGGCAGGCCGGTGGCCGGCGAATAGGGCACGCCGACGCGGGCAAACAGAAGGCGCATATAGTCGTAGATCTCGGTGACGGTACCGACCGTCGAACGCGGGTTCTTCGACGTGGTCTTCTGCTCGATCGAGATGGCCGGCGACAGGCCGTCGATCTGGTCGACGTCGGGCTTTTGCATCATTTCGAGGAATTGCCGGGCATAGGCCGAGAGGCTCTCGACATAGCGGCGCTGGCCTTCTGCATAGATGGTGTCGAAAGCAAGCGACGATTTGCCGGAGCCCGACAGGCCGGTCATGACGATCAGGCTGTCACGCGGCAGGTCGAGATCGACATTCTTCAGATTGTGTTCGCGCGCCCCGCGAATGGAAAGATATTTATGGTCGGCCATGTCAGGTCGCCGCCTCAGATCTGGAATTTGTGGGATAGGCGGGTTTCCCCGGCCATTCCCTATGTAGTTATTTTTGCCGCCACGTCGAGAGACGCCACAATTCTCGACAGAAGTCGTTTAACCGCCTTTCGCGCGAGGGGGCAAGCGGAAAGAACAAAGACCGAACACGCTCCTGACAAAGCTGTGCGGAAGCTGACCCGAACGTAAGCTCCCGGCGATCACATTTTTCCGTAACCGGCTATTGATGGTTGACGCGGCCAACTCAGGGGAGCAGTCTTGCGAAGTCAGCGAAGCCGGCCGTCTATCGATGGCCTCGCCGCCCCAAGGCGGCCTGCGAGACGCCGCAGGCATTTGCGATGCCGCCCCAAGGCGGCCTGCGAGACGCCGCAGGCATTTGCGATTTGCGCTTCACGACGACAATGTCGCAACGGACAAGAGGAGCGGAGCATGACGCCACCGGATAATCCCCCAGGGCTTCAGTTGTTACTGGAGCCGCGGCAGGCATAAGTGCCAAGGGCAGGCGTTTGCGCCCCCCGACAAACCGTGACCTGCCGTATCCCTGAAAATCAGAGACTGCTAGTCGGATCGTCGGCTGAATGCCGCGAAGCATCCGAAATCAAACGCCGGCAGTACACTCCCGGCAAAAAATGGATTTGAGATCCAGAAAAGCCCCGTCCGTTTGCCCAAGGCACGGCGGGGCTGTTCTTTTGGGCGGGCTCCAGTTGGAAGGCCCGATCTTTGCCTATCTGGGTGGCTTGATCCCGCCAACTCCGACATCGACGGTGATGCTGCCGGAAATCCTGACATCGGTATTGCCGATCTTGAACTGCCCGTTGCCGCTGCTGGGGAACGCGTCGTCGGGTTCGGGCACCGGGGCGGGCTTTGCGATGCGATAGTCGCCGGTTACGCCGGGCAGGGCGCCTTTCCGAAACGACGACGAGGCCTCGTCGGCAAGTGCCGGCCTGGACACAAGGCCGACGATGGCAAGCACCATGGCGGCCGTGACACGGTGCGATGTTCTTGATCGATGAGTGTCGGTCATCCCCTTGTTATAGGGGCCTGCCGCCACCGGAGCCAGAGCGGGATCGTCAAATCTTCGACAAGCAGCAGGATTTGACCTCACTCTGGTCCTACGCTGCCTTTTTGCGGGTGTCGAAGACGTGGTCGACAATGCCCCAGGCCTGGGCCTCGCGGGCGGTCATGAAATGGTCGCGGTCGAGCGTGCGCTCGACGTCTTCATAGCTGCGGCCGCAATGCTGGGCGTAGAGTTCGGTCATGTGGCGTTTGGTCTGGCCGATGCGTTCGGCGTGCCGCTGGATGTCGGAAGCCTGGCCCTGGAAGCCGCCCAGCGGCTGATGTAGCAGGATGGTGGCGTTGGGTAGTGCGATGCGGCGCCCGGCGGTGCCCGCCATCAGCAGGAACGATCCCATCGACGCGGCAAAGCCCATGCATACGGTCGACACCGGGCAGCTGATATACTGCATCGTGTCGTAGATGGCGAAGCCGCTGGTCACCATGCCGCCGGGCGAGTTGATGTAGAGCGAGATCTCCTTCTCGGGATTGTCCGACTCCAGCGACAAAAGCTGCGCGCAGACCAGCGCCGAGACGTCATCGTTAATCTCCCCGTTGACGAAGACGATGCGCTCGCGCAGCAGCCGCGAAAAAATGTCGAATGCGCGTTCGCCGCGGCTCGATTGCTCGATTACCATCGGCACAAGACTGGCAACACCGCCCATTTTTCTGTCTCCAATTTTCCGTGTTCAAGCCGCGTGCAGCAGCAGAAGGCGTGGGGTGTTCGCGGCTATAGGCGTGCCGGTCCCGTGCAGCGAAAGCCGGCAGCCTGCCCCCGCCATGGCCACGGCCGGCATCGCCTTGCGAGCAAAGCCGTCATGGACGATGCGCAGATGCGTGCCGCCGGAAACGGTTCGGGCGAGTGTGAAGGTGACGGTGCTGTCGAGTGGGTGCGCGGCATCGTCCGACCGCTCGCGCCAGGAATAGCGCAGCAGGCGTTCGGGCTCGGCATCGAGAATCTCGCATTCGATCGCCGCGTCTTGACCGGCGAAGGCAAAGCGGCTGCCGGTCTGCGGCCTGATGTCGTTGGGCATCATCCAGGCGGCGAGCAGTTCCGGCACGGTCAGCGCCCGCCAAACCTTTTCCGGCGGCTCGGCAAGATCGTATTCGAACTCAATCGCATCGGGAGAGACTTCGCTTTGGCTGTTCATTGATCCATGTCCTTCAAAACCGTCTTCAGCCTTTCGATGCGCTCCGGCCAGAAGGTACGGTAGCGTTCGATCCATGAGAGCAGCGGGGCAAGCCCCTGCGGATCCGCACGATAATAGGCGTTGCGGCCGGCCCGCCGCTCGACCACGAGGCCGGCGCCCCGCAGCACCGCCAGATGCTGCGACACCGCCGGTTGCGACACCGTCAGGCCGCTGCGCAATTCCGACACGCTCATCTCGCTTGTGGCGAGACGCTCAAAGACGGCGCGGCGTGTCGGGTCGGCCAAGGCGCGGAAAATCTCTGCTTCGATCATGACAAAAGCATAAGTCGATACTTATCGATTTGGCAAGCGCTGTTTTGAGACCCATATGCGGCGTTCCGGCATTGCTGCCATTCCTTGACAATTGGCCGCAGTGCATATAGGAACGAAAAGGGAACAAAAACCTTGTGGGAAAAGCCAGCCTTGGCAAGCGGCTGACGTGCGTAGCCTGTAAGGTGCTGCGACAAAAATTTGTTTCGGATAGTGCGGAGAAATATCATGGCGGGTAGCGTCAACAAGGTCATTCTGGTCGGCAATCTCGGCGCTGACCCTGAAATCCGCCGCCTGAACTCGGGCGAGCCGGTCGTCAACATTCGCATCGCGACGTCGGAAAGCTGGCGCGACAAGAATTCCGGCGAGCGCAAGGAAAAGACCGAGTGGCATAACGTCGTCATCTTCAATGAGGGCATCGCAAAGGTGGCGGAGCAGTATCTGAAGAAGGGCATGAAGGTTTATGTCGAGGGCCAGCTGCAGACGCGCAAATGGCAGGACCAGACCGGTGCCGACAAATACACGACCGAAGTCGTGCTGCAGAAATTCCGCGGCGAGTTGCAGATGCTCGACGCGCGTGGCCAGGGTGAGGGCGGTCAGGTTGGCGGCTACAGCGGTGGCGGCAGCAGCCGTGGTTCCGATTTCGGCCAGTCGAGCCCGAACGAAGGGTTCAACCGCGGTGGCGGCAACGCTCCCAGGGGCGGCGGTGGCGGTGGTTCGTCGCGCGAACTGGACGACGAAATTCCGTTCTGATCGAAAGCCGCACCAAATAGCGAATGCCTTTACTTGATATGCCCCGAGGGTCCGCATGGACTTTCGGGGTTTTGCATGGTGGTTTTGAGCTGACGTTGGCGCGATCAGAGACGTAAGAGGACTGGCGATGAAGGCACGGGTAAAATGGGTCGAGGAGCGCACCTTCGTCGGCGAGTCCGGCAGCGGCCACAAGGTCGTGCTGGGCACGGCGTCAGGCCCGGAAGGCAAGACGCCGGGACCGAGCCCGATGGAACTGGTGCTGATCGGCACCGGCGGCTGCTCGGCCTATGATGTCGTCCATATCCTCGAAAAGGGGCGCGAGGCCGTCGAGGATTGCGTGGTCGAGCTCGATTCCGACCGCTCCGAAACCGATCCCAAAGTGTTCACCCGCATCCATATGCATTTCATCGTCAAGGGGCGGGCGCTGTCCAGCGACAAGGTCAAGCGGGCAATCGACCTTTCGATCGAAAAATACTGCTCGGCCTCCGCCATGATGGCCAAGACCGCGACGATTACCCACGACTTTGAAGTCATCGATACGACCGCAAAATAAGCGGGCCTACGAGGCCATCAGCGCCTTGATGCCATCTGCCACGAACTGCACGGCCAGTGCCGCCAGGATAACCCCGAGCAGGCGGGTCAGGATCGAGCGGCCGGTCTGGCCGAGGATGCGGTCGATGCGTTCCGACAGCACGAATACCAGATAGGTTATGACGAGACAGACAAGAATGATGCCGACCAGGGCCGCCTGCGCCGCAAAACCCTGAAACGAGCCTGAGAGCAGCACCGTCGCTGAAATCGCGCCGGGGCCGGCGATCAGCGGGATCGCCAGGGGGAAGGCGGCGATGTTGTGGATCATGTCCTTGGTGATGGCGACGTCGCCGATCTTTTCCTTGCGGTCCTGCCGGCGCTCGAACACCATTTCGAAGGCGATGAAGAACAGCAGGAACCCGCCGGCGACACGGAACGCCGGCAGAGTGATGCCGAACACCGACAGGATCGACGCGCCGGCTACCGCAAACAGCGCCATCACCAGAAAACCGATGACCGAGGCGCGCACGGAAACCTGGCTGCGCTCCTCGCGGTTCATGCCGCGCGTCACGGCGAGGAACAGAGGCGCCAGCCCAGGCGGATCGATGGTCACGAGAATGGTGACGAAGGCATTGAACAGGCTGTCGAAACTCGGCATCGCTGACCCCTCTCGCCGGGCCAAGCCCGTACCCACATTGGTAGAGCAAAGCCCGGTCGGTGGGAACAGTCAGAGCCGCAGGTTAGGCGGCAGCGCCGCAATAGGCCTCCAGGCGATAGCCGTCCGGATCGACGACGAAGGCCGCGTAATAGTTCTCGCCATAGTCGGCGCGCAGGCCCGGTCCGCCATTGTCGCTCCCGCCTTCGCGCAACGCCCCGGCATGAAAGGCACCAACGCTATCCCGTGTCGGCGCGGCGAAGCAGAAATGCAGGCCGGATCTTTCGTCCGCCGGCACCGGGCGCGCCGCCTCGTTGACCCACAGCGCGACAGCCTGGGGCGCGACAGCCTGGACACCATAGCCGAGCGAACCCGGCGATTGGCTGACGCAAGTGAAGCCGAGCGGCCTCAGCGCGGCATCGTAGAAACGTTTGGAGGCAGTGACGTCGCGAACGCCGATCGAGATATGATCGAACATGGTTTTCTCCATTGTTACTAAGGGTTGTGGGGTCATCTTTTAGTTTGACGACGCGCCAGGAACTCGACTTCGAGGTGCCAGTCCGCGCCGTCATGCGAGCGCTCGCCGAGCCATCGGAAGGAATTCTCGGTGATGCGCGAAAAGCTCCAGCGTACCGAGGAACCAGTGCCGTCGGCGCCGACCTGCACGATCGTGTCGCCTTCGGCGCGGCCGAGCTGACGGCTGAAATACTGGTTGCGCGGGTCGCTCCAGAAGATGTGCCAGGCATCGATTCCGGGGTCATAGACCCGCAGCGTCGTGCCGTAAAAGGTCCATTTGCCAAGCGATGGCGTGGGGCCGGCGTCACGCGCGGGCAGGATCCAGACGTCCTGGATGGCGCGGCCTTCCAGCGCCCAGCCGAAGTGCACCTCGCCGCGTCCGGTCAGCACCGTGCCGTCCTCGAGATGGCGCGCGGCGTCAAACGTCCACGCACCGACGAAGCGGCCGTAAAGGCTCAGTTTTTCGGCAAGCCCTTGGATCGGTCCGGGACTGTGCAAGGCTTCGGCAAATGTGGATTGGTCGGGCATGGCTGCGATCTCTTCTTGTCAGGAGACCGCGAGCAATAGGTGCCGCCGGGGTTTTGGGCTTGGGAAAAATTGCTATATTTCAGCCATGACGGCGACCGCGAACACCCTTGCATCCGGACCTGGCTGGCACGTGGCGGATGTGATCTGCACGGCCAGCGCCGGCGATCGGCCGTTCGAGGAAGTCCATCGGGATTTTTGCGTCGCGGCGGTCACCAGTGGCACCTTCCGCTATCGCGCACAGCAAGGCACCGCAATGCTCGCGTCAGGCAGCCTCCTGCTTGGCAATTCCGGCACATGCTACGAATGCGGGCACGAGCATGGCAGCGGCGACCGTTGCCTCTCCTTCCATTTCGGGCCGGCCTATATGGACCGGATCGTCGCCGACGTACCGGGCGCTGGGAAGCTCACCTTCGAGACGCCCCGCCTGCCGCCGTTACCCGCCATCGCACCGCTGCTGGCCGAGGCGGAAGCCGCGCGCGACATGGCCGACGCAGGCGCCTTCGAGGAACTTGCCCTACGCATCGCCGGTGCCGCCGTGGCGACAATCTCAGGCGCAAGGCACGCCAGTCGCGATCCGAGCCGCCGCGACCAGAAAAGGGTTGCCGAGGCGGTGAGGCGGATCGAACTGGATGCCGACGGACCGGTCTCGCTTCCAGCGTTGGCGGATGAGACCGCGACCAGTCCCTATCATTTCCTGCGCACCTTCCGGCAGGTTGCCGGCATGACGCCCTATCAATACCTGCTCAGGACCCGATTGCATCGTGTGGCGGTGCGATTGCGCACGTCCAACGATGCCATCTCGGCAATTGCTTTCGAAGCCGGCTTCAACGATCTGTCGACCTTCAACCGCCGGTTTCGGCGCGTCATGGGCGAAACGCCTGGCCGGTATCGGTCCGGGCGCGTTGGCAGCCGCTGAAAAGTTGCCAGGAGCTCCAATTGATCGCGCTCGGGGCGTTCGTCTGGGGAAAACGGTCCATTGCCGGCTTTTGCCTTGCTGGCGGCGAAAGGGTCGTGGCCATATCGTCGCAATCAGTGGTATCCACTTGAAATTACCGCTAAAATTGACACTGGAAAAGTGCCCCGGACATTGGAGTTTCGGCCTCGCTTCCTATATAAGCAGCGAGTGATTCCTGATTAGATTGTGATCCGATTTGACCGACCAGAAGACACCGCGCGGCACAGACGGCGGCCCTAGCGGCATCGAGCCGATATCCATCATCGAGGAGATGCAGCGCTCCTATCTCGATTACGCCATGAGCGTGATCGTCAGTCGTGCGCTGCCCGATGTGCGCGACGGCCTGAAGCCGGTGCACCGTCGCATCCTCTATGCCGCCCATGAGAGCGGCTATCACTGGAACCGCAAATATGTGAAATCGGCGCGCCCCGTCGCCGACGTGATGGGTAAATACCATCCGCATGGCGACGCCTCGATCTATGACGCCTTGGTGCGCATGGCGCAGGACTGGTCGCTGCGCGTGCCGCTGATCGACGGGCAGGGCAATTTCGGTTCGATCGACGGCGATCCGCCGGCGGCGATGCGGTACACCGAATCGCGCCTGACCAAGATCGCGCACGAGCTGTTGGAGGACATCGACAAGGATACCGTCGATTTCCAGGACACTTATGATGCTTCGGACACCGAGCCGAAGGTTCTGCCGGCGCGCTTTCCCAATCTGCTGGTCAACGGTTCGGGCGGCATTGCCGTCGGCATGGCCACCAACATTCCGCCGCACAATCTCGGTGAAGTCTGCAACGCCGCCATCGCCGTCATCGACAATCCGGCGATCGACCTGCCGGCGCTGATGGAGATCATTCCAGGCCCCGATTTCCCGACCGGCGGCATCGTGCTTGGCCGCTCCGGCATCTACAGCGCCTATTCCACCGGCCGCGGCTCCATCGTCATGCGCGGCAAGGTCAACATCGAACAGCGCGGCAATGACCGCGAATCGATCATCATCACCGAGGTTCCCTACCAGGTGAACAAGGCCTCGATGATCGAGAAGATGGCCGAACTGGTGCGCGACAAGCGCGTCGAGGGCATTTCCGACATCCGCGACGAAAGCGACCGCCAGGGTTATCGCGTCGTCATCGAGCTCAAGCGTGACGCCGTTGCCGACGTCGTCCTCAACCAGCTCTACCGGTTCACGCCGCTGCAGACCTCTTTCGGCGCCAATATGGTGGCTCTGAACGGCGGCAAGCCGGAGCTGCTGAACCTGACCGACATGCTGAAGGCGTTCGTCACCTTCCGCGAGGAGGTGATCAGCCGGCGGACGAAGTTCCTGCTGCGCAAGGCGCGGGACCGCGCCCATGTGCTGGTCGGCCTGGCCATCGCCGTCGCCAACATCGACGAGGTCATCAAGCTGATCCGTACCGCGCCGGACCCGCAGACGGCGCGCGAGCAGTTGATGGAGCGGCGCTGGCCCTCGGGTGACGTTGAATCGCTGATCCTCCTGATCGACGATCCGCGCCACCGTATCAACGAGGACGGCACCTACAATCTGTCCGAGGAACAGGCGCGCGCCATCCTCGAACTGCGCCTGCAGCGCCTGACCGCGCTTGGCCGCGACGAAATCGCCGATGAGTTGAATACGATCGGCGACGAGATCAAGGACTACCTCGACATTCTGTCGTCGCGCGCGCGCATCCAGCAGATCGTCAAGGACGAGCTCGCCGCCGTGCGCGACGAATTCGGCACGCCACGCCGCACCGAGCTCACCGATGGCGGCGCGGACATGGAAGACGAGGATCTGATCCAGCGCGAGGACATGGTCGTGACGGTGAGCCATTCCGGCTACATCAAGCGCGTGCCGCTGTCGCTCTATCGGGCGCAGCGCCGCGGCGGCAAGGGCCGCTCCGGCATGTCGACCAAGGAAGAGGATTTCGTCACCCGGCTGTTCGTGGCCAACACCCACACGCCGGTGCTGTTCTTCTCCTCGCGCGGCATCGTCTACAAGGAAAAGGTCTGGCGGCTGCCGATCGGCAACCCGCAGTCACGCGGCAAGGCGCTGATCAACATGCTGCCGCTGGAGCAGGGTGAGCGCATAACCACCATCATGCCGCTGCCCGAGGACGAGACCAGCTGGGGCGATCTCGACGTGATGTTCGCCACGAGGCGCGGCACCGTGCGCCGCAACAAATTGTCCGACTTCGTCCAGGTCAATCGCAACGGCAAGATCGCCATGAAGCTGGAGGAGGAGGGTGACGAAATTCTCGGCGTCGAGACCTGCACCGACAATGACGACGTGCTTCTGACGGCGAATTCGGGCCAGTGCATTCGCTTCTCCGTCGGCGACGTGCGCGTCTTCCAGAGCCGCAATTCCGTCGGCGTTCGCGGCATAACCATGGCTGAAACCGACCGCATCATCTCCATGTCGGTGATCGAGCATGTCAATGCTTCACCGGCGGAACGCGCCGCTTACCTCAAGCGGGCGGCGTCGGAACGGCGGCTTGCCGCCGAGACGGCCGGAGAGGAAGAAGAGATCGCGCTCACCAATGAGGAGATCGGCGAGGAGACCGAGCTTCCAGACGACCGCTACGAATTCCTCAAGGCGCATGAGCAGTACGTGCTGACGGTGACTGAATATGGATACGGCAAGCGCTCGTCGTCCTACGATTTCCGCCTGACCGGCCGCGGCGGCAAGGGCATCCGTGCCACCGACGTGTCCAAGGCAGCCGAAATCGGCCAGCTGGTGGCGACCTTCCCGGTCGGCAATGACGATCAGATCATGCTGGTGTCGGATGGCGGCACCGTCATCCGGGTACCCGTCAACGGCATCCGTTTCGCCAGCCGCGCCACCAAGGGCGTGACCATCTTCAACACGGCTGAAGGTGAAAAGGTGGTTTCGGTCGAGCGGATTTCGGAGCCGCAATCGGACGAGGAAGTGGAAGAGGCCGTCGAGGGTGGCGCGGGGCCGGATTCGAATGACAGCGGTCCGGACAACGCCGAATAGTTCCTGGTACGTTTGACATAGCAACGCCGGCCTGTCGGCCGGCGCGGCAGCGTTGCGGACTGTCTCAGTAGTGGCGATACGGCTTGCGCAGGCCAAAGCCTTCGAAGCGCTTGGTGGTGGCCTTGACGCGGATGCGCTGTGCTTCCTGATGCAGCCCGAATACTGTGGCGATCAGCATGGCGACGGTCATTGCGGTGGCGAGCATGTAGATCAGCATGTGCGTGTTCTCCTGCGCCTTACAACGGATACATGGGACTTTGGTTTCATCTTATTAAGGGTGCAGCCTAGTGAACGCTGCGTGAAGGCTTCGTGATCAGCGTGTTCATCTGTCGTTCATGAGCCGGAAAAGGTTCATGGGCCGCCTGCCAATCGGATTTGCCTTTGTGATAGAGGCTCGCTAGAAGCTCCGCCATGACCGAACGCATCGCCCTTTATGCCGGCTCCTTCGACCCGCTGACCAACGGCCATCTCGATGTGCTGAAAGCGTCGCTGGCGGTTGCCGACATTGTTTATGCCGCGATCGGCATTCATCCGGGCAAGAAGCCGCTGTTTTCGTTCGAGGATCGGGTGCAGTTGATCGAAGCCGCCGCGAAAGCCGAATTCGGCCGTGACGGCGCCCGCATCAAGGTGGTCGCCTTCGATGGGCTGGTGATCGATGCGGCCAGGAGAGAAGGCGCCTCGATCATGATCCGCGGTCTGCGCGACGGCACCGATCTCGACTACGAAATGCAGATGGCCGGCATGAACGAAACCATGGCGCCTGAATTGCAGACGGTTTTCCTGCCCGCCAGCCCGTCGGTGCGCACCATTACCGCCACACTTGTGCGCCAGATAGCCTCGATGGGTGGCGACATCCGCCCCTTCGTGCCGGCGGCCGTGGCCGGCGCGCTCACCGCAAAATTCGCGAAATAAGCTCGGAGAACCCTCATGCAGCTCAAAAGGCTCGCCTCATTCCTTGTTGTGCTCGCCGGCCTCGTGACCGCATCGGTCTCGGCCTATGCCGCAGATCCGGAAAACACGATGATCATCACGCTGAAAGATGGCGACGTGACCATCGCGCTGCGCCCCGATCTGGCGCCCAAGCATGTCGCGCAGATCAAGAAGCTGGTGCGTGACCATGCCTACGACAATGTCGCATTCCACCGTGTCATCGATGGCTTCATGGCGCAGACCGGCGACGTCAAGTTCGGCAACATGAACAAGGGCTTCAATGCCCAGGCCGTCGGCACCGGCGGCTCCGACCTGCCCGACCTGCCCGCCGAGTTCTCGCAGGCCGAGCATTACAAGCGCGGCGTGGTCGGCATGGCCCGTTCGCAGGATCCGAATTCCGCCAATTCGCAATTCTTCATCATGTTCGCACCGGCGCCGCCGCTCGATGGCCAGTATACGATCGTCGGCAATGTCGTCAGCGGCATGGACCTGGTGGACAAGATCAAGAAGGGCGACGAGGCGGACAATGGCACGGTCACCGATCCCGACCGGATGATCAAAGTGCGCATCGCCGCCGACAAATAGTTCCATTTTTACAAAAGGATATCTGACATGGCTGAGATCAAGGACCGCGAGAACGCGCTCATCATGGAAACGACCAAGGGCAAGGTCGTCATCGAACTGTTTCCCGATTTGGCTCCCGGCCATGTCGCCCGCATCAAGGAACTGGCGCGTGAAGGCGCCTATGACGGCGTCGTCTTCCACCGCGTCATCGAAGGCTTCATGGCGCAGACCGGCGACGTGAAATTCGGCAATTCCAGCAAGCCCAGCTTCGCGCCGTCTCGCGCCGGCATGGGCGGCTCGGAAAAGCCTGACCTGAAGGCCGAGTTCTCCAACGCGAACCACGGCCGCGGCACCTGCTCGATGGCTCGTTCGCAGAACCCGAACTCGGCCAATTCGCAGTTCTTCATCTGCTTCGACGACGCCGCGTTCCTCAACCGCCAGTACACGGTCTGGGGCCAGGTCATCGAGGGCATGGACAATGTCGACAAGATCAAGCGCGGCGAGCCGGTGCAGGATCCCGACAAGATCGTGTCCCTAAAGGTCGCGGCCGACGTCAAGTAAGGACAAACGACAATGATGGGCGTCGTATGGTCGCTTCTCGGCATCCTGTCCGGCGCCTTCATTGCCATCCAGGCGCCGATCAATTCGCAGCTTGCGCGCGGCTTGGGTCTCCCGGTCGCGGCGGCAGCGTTTTCGTTCCTGTCGGGCGCGATCGTGCTTGGCATCATCTCCGTCACGGTGGTGAAGCTGCAAGGCATCTCGCTCGACTGGAAGGCGCCCGCGCCCTGGTTGTTTGTCGCTGGCGGCATGCTTGGCGGCTTCTATGTCACGCTTTCGACGATCCTGACGCCGCGCATCGGCGCGGCCGCCCTGATGGCGTTCCTGGTGGCCGGCCAGCTGCTCGCGGGTATGCTCATCGACCGCGTCGGCTTCCTTGGGGTCGCCGTGCGTGAAATCTCGCTCGGCCGCGTCGCCGGCGCGGTGCTTCTGCTGGCCGGAGCGCTGCTCGTTCGGCTGTTTTGAGTCCCAATGCGTGTCGACCTCTTTGACTTCGACCTGCCGGAGGAGCGCATCGCGCTTCGCCCGGCAGAACCGCGCGACAGCGCCAAGATGCTGGTGGTCAAGCCAGGCAAGAGGCTGGAGGACAGGACGGTTGGCGACCTGCCATTCTTGCTCCGTGCCGGCGACGTGCTGGTCTTCAACGACACCAAGGTCATTCCGGCGCAGTTGAAAGGGATCAGGCGGCGCGGCGAAGCACAGTCGCAGGTCGAGGCCACGCTGCACATGCGCATGGCGCCGGACCGCTGGCTGGCCTTCATGCGGCCGGGCAAGCGCATTGCCGCCGGCGACCGCATCCATTTCGGCCATGACGGCAATTCCTGTTTCCTCGGCCAACTCGACGCCACCGTGATCGAAAAAGGCGAGGGCGGCGAAGCGCTGCTCGGCTTTGATCTATCCGGTCCTTTCCTCGACGAAGCGCTGCACGCGGTCGGCCACATTCCACTACCGCCCTACGTCGCCTCGAAGCGCGATGACGACGAGCGCGATCGTGCCGACTACCAGACCATCTATGCCCGGGAAGAAGGCGCGGTAGCGGCGCCCACCGCGGGCCTGCACTTCACGCCGGCGCTTTTCGCGGCGCTGGACGCCAGAGGGGTCGAACGCCGCTTCGTCACCTTGCATGTGGGCGCCGGTACGTTCCTGCCGGTCAAGGCGGACGATACCGCGGACCATAAGATGCATGCCGAGATCGGCTCGGTCAGCCAGGCGACCGCCGATGCGCTCAATGCGGCGAAGGCGAGGGGCGGGCGCATTGTTGCCGTCGGCACGACCTCGCTGCGCCTGCTCGAGAGTGCGGCGCGTGAGGACGGCACGCTGGCGCCATGGTCCGGACCGACCGACATCTTCATCACGCCCGGTTACCGCTTTCGCACGGCCGACATGCTGATGACCAACTTCCATCTGCCGCGCTCGACGCTGTTCATGCTGGTCTCGGCTTTCAGTGGCCTCGACACGATGCGTGCGGCCTATGCGCATGCCATCGAGAGCGGTTACAGGTTCTATTCCTATGGAGACGCCAGTCTTTTGTTCAGGGAGGAGAACGATGGACGATGATCTGCAGACCTTCGACCGCGACAGGCTGATCGCGGAAGTGAAAAGGCTGCGCGCCGGCATTCGCGCGCACCGCGATACATCAGGTCATGACCTCTGCTGGCATCACCCCGATCTGTGGGACCTGCTGCCGGAAAGGACCGAGCCGTCAATCGCGGTGCCGCCCTGGCCAAAATTCATGCGCGGCTGCATCCAATACCGTCAGTCGCTCGACGAGCAGGCGCCGGATGCGCCGGTATTCGACAAGGAATTCAATGGCTGAGAATTTCACCTTCAGGGTGTTGGCGACCGATGGCAAGGCGCGGCGCGGCCTGATCGACATGCCGCGCGGCGAAATCCGCACGCCGGCCTTCATGCCGGTCGGCACCGGTGGCACGGTCAAAGCCATGTACATGGACCAGGTGCGCGGCGTAGGTGCCGACATCATCCTGGGCAACACCTATCACCTGATGTTGCGGCCCGGGGCCGAGCGCGTGGCGCGGCTCGGCGGTCTGCACGAATTCGCCCGCTGGCCGCACCCGATCCTGACCGACAGCGGCGGTTTTCAGGTGATGTCGCTGTCGAAGCTGAGGAAGCTGACGGAAAAGGGCGTCACCTTCCGCTCTCACATCGATGGTGCGGCCTACGAGATGTCGCCGGAGCGCTCGATCGAAATTCAAGGTCTGCTCGATTCCGACATCCAGATGCAACTCGACGAATGCACCGCGTTGCCGGCCGAGATCAAGGAGATCGAGCGCGCCATGGAACTGTCGCTGCGCTGGGCGGAGCGCTGCAAGACGGCGTTCGGCGACCAGCCGGGCAAAGCGATGTTCGGCATCGTGCAGGGTGGTGACAACGCGGCGCTCAGGGTTCGCTCGGCACAGGCGCTGAGCGCGATGGAGCTCAAGGGCTATGCTGTCGGCGGCTTGGCCGTCGGCGAGCCGCAGGCGGTGATGCTCGACATGCTCGACGTCACCTGTCCCGAACTGCCAGACGACAAGCCACGCTATCTGATGGGCGTGGGAACCCCGGACGATATCCTGAAATCGGTTGCCCGCGGCATCGACATGTTCGATTGCGTGATGCCGACGCGGGCCGGCCGGCACGGGCTGGCCTATACTAGGCGCGGCAAGGTCAACCTGCGCAACGCCCGCCATGCCGACGATCCGCGCCCGCTCGATGAAGAGAGCGACTGCCCGGCAGCCAGGGATTATTCGCGTGCCTATCTGCACCATCTGGTGCGCTCGCAGGAGGCGCTCGGCGCGATGCTGCTGACCTGGAACAACCTGTCCTACTACCAGAAGCTGATGCAGGACATCCGCGCCGCGATCGAAACCGGCACCTTCGAGACGCGCGGGGCGGGGATCAGCGAAGGCTGGGCGAGGGGCGATATCCCGGCGCTGTAGACCCGTTCAGGTGCTGAGCGAGTTCGACGCCCGCAGGCTGCAGCCGGTGATCTGGAATGTGCCGTCAGGCTGCTGCTGCAGCGTGTAGACCGCCTCATAATCCTTGCCGTCCGGGCCGACGATCAGTACCTGCTGGACGATAGAACCGGGACCAGTCTGCTCGACCTTGCCGAAAGCGTAGGACTGGGGTTTGCGCACAGGCGGGTAGCCATTGGTCACCATATTCATGAAGGCATCGACGGTCGGGAATATCTGCTTCACGTTTGGGGCGGCAAAGCTGTACGCCTTGGCGCCGTCATCGGCGATGAGGGCCTTCAACTGACTGTCGATGACGGCCTGACCAGCCTTGATCTTGGCATCTCCGGCAAACGCCTGGAAAGCCAGCATGAGCGAAACGAACGCGAATGCGAAAAAGCGCGGCGCATGGCTTGTCTCCACCGTCCTCGAACCGCCTCCAGAAGTTCCGGGAGACATCCTAACATACGTGCCAGGGCGCCTCACGGTTTCAGCGGCCGCCAATATTCGTCGCGCCTCGGTGCAGAAGCCATGCACGAACGATATTGCAGGGCATGCCCGCGCTGGTGATCGGTGGCAGGCTCTGCAAGCACGGCATGCCGGTTGCGGAGCCGCGCGAGGCGGTGGCCGGGACCCCGCGCCGGCTAAGCGCGCATTCCAGTGCTTGAAAGGCTGCCTCCAGTCTGCCAGAAGGGCCGCTTGGACCTGGAAGTTTAGCGGGACGAAGCCATGAAGGCGTTTTTCGTGCAGATCAAATGCGAGCTGGGCAAATCCTATGAGGTTGCCAGCGCGCTTGCCGACGCCGAGATCGCCTCGGAAATCTACTCCACCGCCGGCAACTACGATCTGCTCGCCAAATTCTATGTCGACGACGAAGAAGACGTCGGCCATTTCGTCAACGAGAAGGTGCAGATTCTCCCCGGCATCAAGGACACGTTCACCGTCGTCACCTTCCGCGCCTTCTAGCAGTGCGAGGCGGTTGCCCGGGCACGAGGCAAAGGCTGATCAAGCTCGTATTTGGGCTGCCTTAATTTTAGGCAGCCGCAACATACTGATCGTCCGCTTCCCCCAAATCACCGATTGCGCTTGATTTTCTCCCACGACGCCAGTGAAATGGCTTCACAGGGGAGTATGCGATTGGCAGCGTTCGATGAAATGCTTCCGGAAGTCTCCGGATTGAGAAGACCGTATTCGGCTTACGATCGCTGGCTGAAGGAGCAGGATCCAGCCAGGCTTACCGAGAAGATGCAGGACGCCGAACGCGTCTTTCGCAAGACTGGCATTACCTTCGCCGTCTACGGCGAACAGGAAGCCTCCGAACGGCTGATCCCGTTCGACATCGTCCCTCGCATCATTTCAGGCAATGAGTGGCGGCGCCTGACGCAGGGCATCGAGCAGCGCGTCCAGGCGCTGAACGCCTTCCTCGACGACATCTACCATCGCCAAGAAATCCTGCGCGCCGGCCGCGTCCAAAGGGATCTGATCGCCAGGAACGAAGCCTTCCTGCCGGAGATGATCGGCGTGCGGCCGCCGGCCGGCGTCTATACCCACATTATCGGCGTCGACATCGTTCGCATCAGCGAGGACGAGTTCTACGTTCTGGAAGACAATGCGCGCACGCCGTCCGGTGTCTCCTACATGCTGGAGAACCGCGAAACGATGATGCAGCTGTTCCCCGAGTTGTTCCAGAAGATCAAGGTGCGGCCAGTGGAGAACTACCCGCAGCTGCTGCGCCAGTCGCTGGCGGCCGTGCGGCCGCAGAACACCGAGGGTGCCCCGACCATCGCGGTGCTGACGCCGGGCAGTTTCAATTCCGCCTATTTCGAACACGCTTTCCTTGCCGACCAGATGGGTGTGCAGCTTGTGGAGGGCCAGGACCTGCGAGTCGTCGACGGCCATGTCGCGATGCGCACCACCGAAGGCTACAAGCAGATCGACGTGCTTTACCGCCGCGTCGATGATTCCTTCCTCGATCCGCTGACCTTCAGGCCGGATTCAGCGCTTGGCATACCCGGCATCATGGATGTCTATCGCGCCGGCAATATCACCATCGCCAATGCGCCTGGCACGGGTATCGCCGACGACAAGGCGATCTATTCCTATATGCCGGAGATCGTCGAATTCTACACCGGCCGCAAGGCGATCCTCGGCAACATCCCGACCTGGCGCTGTTCGGAGCCGGACAGCCTGAAATATGTGCTCGAGCACATCCACGAACTGGTGATCAAGGAAGTGCATGGTTCCGGCGGCTACGGCATGCTGGTCGGCCCAGCGGCGACCAAGAAGGAATGTCAGGATTTCGCCAAGAAGCTGCAGGCCAAACCGTCTAATTACATCGCCCAGCCGACGCTCGCGCTCTCGACCTGTCCGATCCTGACGGAAAAGGGGCTGGCGCCGCGCCACGTCGATCTCAGGCCCTACGTCCTGGTCTCGGATCGCATCCAGATCGTGCCCGGCGGGCTGACGCGGGTGGCGCTGAAGGAAGGCTCACTGGTGGTGAACTCCTCCCAGGGCGGCGGGACGAAAGATACCTGGGTGCTGGATGATTGAGCTGAGCCGGTAGGGATTAGCGATTAGTGAGTAGTGAGTAGTGAGTAGTCAGCTACAGAGGGAAAGCGCATGTCATATCTCATATGGATTCAACTATTTACTACTGACTATTCACTAATCCCTACTCACTAGCCCGAAGGGCCTTCCCATGCTTCTCGGCCGCACCGCCAACGGGCTCTACTGGATGAACCGCTATATCGAGCGGGCAGAAAACATGGCGCGGCTGGTCGACGCCGGGCTGCGCATGGCGCTCACTCGCACCCAGAGCGCGTCGGAGGAGTGGAATTCGGTGCTGCTCAGCGCCGGCTCCGACGTCACCTTCAAGCAGAAATACCCGGACTATACGGCCGCCAATGTCTCTGATTTCCTCTTGCGCGACACGTCGAACCCATCGAGCACGATGTCGTCGATCGAGACCGCCCGCAACAATGCGCGCATGGTGCGCACCGCGCTGACGCGCGAGACATGGGAGAGCATCAACGAAGCCTGGATGGCGCTGAAACGGATGCTGGCGAGGCCGATCGACGAGCGCGACCTGCCCAACGTGCTCGACGCGATCAAGCGCGAGACCGCGCTGATCCGCGGCTCGTTTTACGGCACCATGCTGCGCAACGAGATCTTCGATTTCTCGCAGCTCGGCACCTATGTCGAGCGCGCCGACAACACCGCGCGCATCCTCGACGTGAAATACTACGTGCTGTTGCCGTCGATCTCCTGGGTCGGCTCGACGCTCGACAACTATCAGTGGGAATCGATCCTGCGCTCGGTGTCGGCGCATCGCTCGTATCGCTGGGTTTATGATGCCGACTATAAGCCGACCAACATCGCCGACTACCTGATCCTCAACGTCCGCATGCCGCGATCGCTGACCTTCTGCTATCGCTTCCTGGCAGAGCATCTGAAGTTCCTGGGCGACGACTATGGCGAGCGCCATGCCTGCCATGCGACGGCGCAAAACACGCAGACAATGCTGCAAGCAGGATCGATCAAGGACATATTCGACGCCGGGCTGCACGAGTTCCTGGCCGGGTTCATTCGCGACAACACAAGGCTCGGCGACGAGATCGCGCAGGACTACAGGTTTTATTGAGCATGATGCCGGGACGTGGATATCGGTTTTCGCTAGAGATCATGCACGCGAACGGAAGATGGCCATGCGGCTGAAAATCACGCACCGGACCGAATACCGCTACGACGCACCGGTGCAGTATTTGCTCCAGAGGCTGCGGCTGCTTCCCGTGAGCGGGCCGACTCAGACCGTGCTGTCCTGGGCGCTGAAGGTCGAGGGTGCGCGCGAGGAAGTGCGATTTACCGACCATTACGGCAACGACAACAGGCTGTTGAGCGTCGAGGGTGACCACGACTTCATTACAGTCGAAGCATTGGGCGAGGTGGTGACGCGCGATACATCGGGTGTTTGCGGGCCTCATCAAGGCTTCGCGCCACTCTGGTTGTTCGCGCAGGAGACCGCTTTGACCATGATAGGCGGCGGCATCCGTGATCTTACCGAGGCGGTCGGCAAGGGCACCGACCTTGACAGGCTGCACCGGCTGATGGCCGCCATTGGTGAGCGCGTCGCCTACACGCCGGGGACAACCAATGCGACGACCTCGGCCGAGGAAGCTTTGGTACTGAAAACCGGAGTCTGCCAGGACCATAGCCACATCTTTGCCGCCGCGGCGCGCGCCATGGGATTTCCGGCCCGTTATGTCAGCGGCTATCTGATGATGGATGCAGTGGAGCAGGCAGCAAGCCACGCCTGGGCAGAAGCGCATGTCGCGGGCCTCGGCTGGGTTGCCTTCGATCCCGCCAACGGTATTTCTCCCGACGAACGCTATGTGAAGGTGGCCACCGGCCGCGACTACCGTGACGCTTCGCCTGTGTCGGGAATTCGACTGGGACAAGCGGAAGAACTGCTTGCGGTCACCGTCACGGTAGAGCAGTAATCCCCCAGGGATTACCGCCTTTAAGAGATTCCATGACCTATTGCGTCGGCCTCAAGATCGATCGCGGGCTCGTGTTCATGTCGGACACGCGTACCAACGCCGGTATGGATTCGATCTCGACCTTCAAGAAGATGCATGTCTGGGAACAGCCGGGCGAGCGCGTCATCGTGCTGATGTCGGCTGGCAACCTGGCGACGACACAGGCCGTGGTCAGCCTGCTCGACGAGCGCACCAAGGCGGTGACCGACCGCCATGAGAAGCTGCTCGAGACGCCATCCATGTACCAGACGGTGCGGCTGCTCGGCGACACGGTGAAGGAAGTGATCGCGCAATCGTCGCCCGCGGGCGAGAAGGCCGATTCCTATTTCAATGCCTCCTTCATCCTCGGCGGGCAGATCAAGGGCAGCCCGCCACGCCTGTTCATGATCTACCCCGAAGGCAATTTCATCGAGTCGACCGAGGACACGCCGTTCTTCCAGATCGGAGAGACCAAGTACGGCAAGCCGATCATCATTCGCGCCTACGAAAAGACGATGAGCCTGGCCGAGACGGTGAAACTGCTTCTGGTGTCGTTCGATTCGACGCTGAAGTCGAACCTGTCGGTCGGCCTGCCGCTCGACCTGCTTTTCCTGGAGCAGGACGCCTTTCAGGTCGGCCTTAAAAAGCGGATCGGCCAGGACGACCAGTATTACCGCACGATCTCCGATGGATGGTCGAATGCTCTGAAGACGGCCTTCGCCAGCCTGCCGGATTTTCCTGGCTAGTCCGAATATCTCGCCGCCCGTCGGCGGCTTCAAATATTTCACATGGCGACTAATATCCGATCTTGAGGGGCCGGCGGCTATCACCGGCAGCGAATGATCCTGTCGGGAGGACAAGATGAACAATGATGATTTCCGGCAATGGTCGCAACGCGCCGCCGATTGGGGCGCCGACTATCGCAACAATTTGCGTGAGCGGCCGGTGCGGCCGCTGATCGAGCCGGGCGATATTTTCAGGAGCATCGAGGCGTCTCCGCCCGAAGACGCGGAGTCGATGGACAGGATTTTCGCCGATTTCCAAGAGAAGATCGTGCCGGGGATGACGCATTGGCAGCACCCGCGCTTCTTCGCCTATTTCCCGGCCAACGCGGCGCCGGCCTCGGTGGTGGCTGAATATCTGGTGTCGGCGATGGCCGCGCAATGCATGCTCTGGCAGACCTCGCCGGCGGCGACCGAGCTTGAAATGCGGACCGTCGACTGGATGCGCCAGGCGCTCGGCCTGCCGGAAGGATTCTCCGGCGTTATCCAGGATTCGGCCTCGTCGGCGACACTCAACGCGGTGTTGACCATGCGCGAGCGGGCGCTGGACTGGCAAGGCAACAAAAAAGGATTGGCCGGGCAGGGGCGGTTGCGCATCTATTCCTCCGACCAGGTGCACACTTCGATCGATCGGGCGATCTGGGTGTCAGGCATAGGCGAGGACAATCTCGTGCGCATTCCTGTCGCCGGCCGTTTTCGCGCCATGGACGCAGCCGCACTCGACGCGGCAATCGTCGCCGACCGCGCGGCCGGCATGTTGCCCGCCGGCATCATCGCCAGCGTCGGCGGCACCAGCACCGGGGGCACGGACGATATTGCAGCAATTGCGGCAGTCGCCGGTCGGCATGGGCTCTACCTGCATGTCGATGCCGCCTGGGCCGGGTCGGCGATGATCTGCCCGGAGTACCGGCATTTCTGGGCCGGCGCCGAGCTGGCGGATTCCATCGTCTTCAACCCCCACAAATGGCTGGGCGCGCAATTCGACTGCTCGATGCAGTTCATTCGCCAGCCCGAGGACCTCGTTCGCACGCTGGCCATCAAGCCCGAATTCCTTAAGACACATGGCCGCGACGGCATCATCAACTATTCCGAATGGTCGGTGCCGCTTGGTCGGCGCTTCCGGGCGCTGAAGCTTTGGTTTCTGCTGCGCGCGCATGGACTGGAAAACCTGCGAACCATGATCCGCAACCATGTCGCCTGGAGCGAGGGCCTTGCCGCTCGGCTGGCAAGGGAGGTGGATTTCGAGATCGTCACCGAGCCGATGCTGTCGCTGTTTTCGTTCCGGCACAAGGCTGCCTCGGGCGCCGATGCCGACGAGCACAATCTGCGGCTCGTCAATGCGATCAACGACGATGGCCGCATCTACCTGACGCAAACGAAGGTCGATGGAAAGGTGGCGATCCGCTTCCAGGTCGGCCAGTTCGACGCGACGGCGGGAGACGTCGATGCCGCTTTCACCGCCATTACCGAAATTGCGCGTGCCACGGCCTGAAAAGGCTGGATGAAGGTGGCACCGAGGTTCACCCGTACAATCATCAGATTTCGTTAGCCGGCTTGCACCTTTTCATCGGTTTCGTTTTCTATTATAAGCAAGAAAAACGAAAACGGGAGCTTGCCTTATGTATCTGTCGCCGCGCCATGCCGAGATCATCCAGATGGCCAAGGACAACGGCCGCGTGCTGGTTGATGACCTGGCCACGCATTTCAACGTGACGCCGCAGACCATACGCAAGGACCTCAACGATTTGTGCGACCAGCGGCTGCTTTCGCGAGTCCATGGCGGCGCCTTGTTCCCGTCCGGTATCGAGAACATGGAGTATGAAGCCAGGCGCAAGATCGCGGCCGACGAGAAGGAAGCGATAGGCCGCGCGGCGGCCAGATTGATTCCCGACAACGCCTCGCTGTTCATCAACATCGGCACCACGACGGAGGCGGTCAGCAAGGCACTGCTCGATCATGACGGCCTGATGGTCATCACCAATAACATCAATGTTGCCAACAGGATGCGCATCTATCCCTCGATCGAGGTGGTGATTGCGGGCGGCGTGGTGCGCGGCTCCGACGGGGGTGTTGTCGGCGAGGCGGCGGTCGATTTCATCAGGCAGTTCAAGGTCGACTACGCTGTCATCGGCGCCTCGGCTATCGATCATGATGGCGCGCTGCTCGATTTCGATTTCCGCGAGGTGAAGGTGGCGCAAGCGATCATCGCCAACGCCAGGCACGTCATCCTGGTTTCCGACCAGACCAAGTTCGAACGCACGGCGCCTGTGCGTATCGGCCATCTGTCGCAGGTCAACACCTTCATCACCGATCGCTGCGACATCCCGTCCGTGCGCAAGATCTGCCAGGAGGCCGAGGTTCAGCTCATCGAGACGTCGCTTGGCTGACGCAATTCACGATCTTCTCACAGGCGTGTGATATTTCGTTTGACATTCGTTATGAGTTCGAAATAATTCCGCCACGGTTTCGCAAAAGAGCAAAAATGGTGCAATGCGAAATCGTGGAGGAGCTAGGTGGACACATCTTCAGTCCGGGACATTTTCGTCATAGGTGGCGGCATCAACGGCTGCGGCATCGCCCGCGATGCCGTCGGACGCGGGTTCTCGGTCTTTCTCGCCGAAATGAACGATCTCGCCAGCGGAACCTCGTCCGGTTCGACCAAGCTGATCCATGGCGGGCTGCGTTATCTCGAATTCTATGAATTCCGCCTGGTGCGCGAGGCGCTGATGGAGCGCGAGGTTCTGTGGAAGAACGCTCCGCACATCATCTGGCCGATGCGCTTCGTGCTGCCCTATGCCAAGGGCCTGCGCCCGGCCTGGCTGATCCGGCTCGGCCTTTTCCTTTACGACCACATCGGCGGGCGCAAGTTGCTGCCAGCGACCAGGACGCTCGACATGGCAAGCGACCCGGCGGGCAAGCCTTTGAAGCCACTGTTCAAAAAGGCTTTCGAATATTCGGATGGCTGGGTCAACGATGCGCGGCTGGTGGCGCTGAATGCTCGTGACGCCGCTGACCGGGGCGCAACGATCCGAACTCGCACCAAAGTGGTCGGAGCGCGCCGCGAGGGCGGAATCTGGGCGATAAAGATCGAGGACCTGCGGACCGGCGAGACCGAAGAGGTCAAGGCACGGCTGCTGGTCAATGCGGCGGGTCCTTGGGTCGACCACGTGCTGTCCGGCGTCGTCGGCCTCAACGACGTGCACAATGTCCGCCTCGTCCAGGGCAGCCACATCGTCATCGCCAAGAAGTTCGACGACCCGCGCGCCTATTTCTTCCAGAACAGGGATGGTCGCATCATCTTCGCCATCCCCTACGAGGACGAGTTCACGCTGATCGGCACCACCGACCAGGATTATCCCGGCGACCCACATGATGTGAAGATCAGCGACACCGAGATCGACTATCTCTGTGCCGCGGCGAGCGAGTATTTCGCGGTTCCCGTCAAGCGTTCCGACATCGTCTGGACCTATTCGGCCGTGCGCCCGCTCTACGATGACGGCGCCTCCAAGGCGCAGGAAGCGACACGTGACTATGTGCTGAAGGCGGATGGCGGCGACGGCGCCGCGCCGCTGGTCAACGCATTTGGCGGCAAGATCACCACCTACCGCCGGCTGTCGGAATCGATGCTGGAGAAGATCGAAGGGTTTCTCGGCAAGCGCGGCAAGCCGTGGACATCAGATGCGCCGCTGCCAGGCGGCGATTTTCCGGCCACGGGTTTCGATGCGCAGGTGGCGAAGCTGAAAAGCGCCTATCCTTTCCTCGACCAGCGCTTGGCGCGCCGGCTGACGAGGCTCTACGGGACGCGTGTACAGGTGCTGCTCGGCTTGGCCAAGTCGATTGCCGATCTCGGCCGCAATTTCGGTGGCGATCTCCACGAAGCCGAGGTGCGCTATCTCGTTGAAAACGAATGGGCTGTCACGGCGGAAGACGTGCTGTGGCGGCGAACCAAGCGCGGCCTGCATCTTAACCGCGAGCAGGTCGCGGCACTCGATGAATTCATGCGCGGCATAAGCCGGCAGCACGTCGCGGCCGCCGAATGAAGAGGTTTGAGCTGATGCGGAAAGCCTGGGAGGAGGCGTCATGCTGGAACTGAGGAACGTCACCAAGACGGTCGGTGCGGTCGAGCACATCCGCGACGTGTCGCTGACGCTTCAGCACGGCTCGCTCAACGTTTTGCTCGGGCCCACACTTTCAGGCAAGACCAGCCTGATGCGGCTGATGGCCGGCCTCGATGTGCCGACCTCCGGCTCGGTCTGGTTCGACGGCCGGAATGTCACTGGCACGCCTGTGCAGAAGCGCAAGATCGCCATGGTCTACCAGCAGTTCATCAATTATCCGGCGATGACCGTCTATGACAACATCGCCTCACCCCTCAAGGTGGCCGGCGTCGAGCAGGGCAAGATCGACAGCCAGGTGCGCGAAGCAGCGGCACTCCTCAAACTGACCCCCTATCTCGACCGCACGCCGCTCAGTCTGTCGGGCGGGCAGCAGCAGCGCACCGCGCTGGCGCGCGCCATCGTCAAGAATGCCAGCCTTGTGCTGCTCGACGAACCGCTTGCAAATCTCGACTACAAATTGCGCGAGGAATTGCGAGCCGAACTGCCGAGGATATTCGCGGCCGCCGGTACCATCTTCGTCTATGCCACCACCGAGCCACATGAGGCCCTGCTGCTCGGCGGCAATACAGCAACGCTGTCGGAAGGCCGCATCACCCAGTTTGGGCCGACCATCGACGTGTTCCGCAAACCGGTCGACCTGGTGACGGCGAGGACCTTCGCCGATCCGCCGCTCAACACCATCGTGCTGGCCAAGAAGGGGGCGGATTTTCTGCTGGAGGGCGGCGTCAAGCTGCCGGTGCCCGCTGATCTCGTCGACATCGCCGATGCGAACTATACGGTCGGCTTCCAGCCGCACCATCTTTCGCTCGACCGGCCCAATGCCTCCGCGGTGCCGGTGCGGGCGAAAGTCACCATCACGGAAATCACCGGGTCCGAAAGCTTCATCCATCTCGACTTTGCCGATGTGCGCTGGGTGATGTTGACCCATGGCATCAGGGATTTCGAGACAGACGCGGTGGTCGAAGTGTTCATCGATCCACGTCACATCATGGTCTTCGACGAGCACGGCCGCGCCGTGACCGCGCCGAAGCTGGCGGCTTGAGGAGGACGATATGGCGCGCATCGACGTCAACCATGTCAGGCATTCCTATCTACCGAACCCGCGCAAGGATGCCGATTTCGCGCTGCGCGAAGTGCATCACACTTTCGAGGATGGTGGTGCCTACGCGCTGCTCGGGCCGTCCGGCTGTGGCAAGACCACGCTGCTCAACATCATATCGGGGCTGCTGCATCCCTCGCATGGCCAGTTGCTGTTCAACGGCAGGGACGTGACCACCCTGTCGACGCAGGAGCGCAATATCGCGCAGGTGTTCCAGTTCCCGGTCATCTACGACACCATGACTGTCTATGACAATCTGGCCTTCCCGCTGCGCAATCGCGGCGTGCCGGAGGCAGACGTCGACCGCAAGGTGCGCGAGACGCTGGAGATGATCGACCTGGCGTCCTGGGCCAAGAAGAAGGCCAGGGGCCTGACCGCCGACCAGAAGCAGAAGATCTCGCTCGGCCGCGGCCTGGTGCGCTCGGACGTCAACGCCATCCTGTTCGACGAGCCGCTGACCGTCATCGACCCGCATATGAAGTGGGTGCTGCGCTCGCAATTGAAACAGCTTCATCGCCGCTTCGGCTACACGATGGTGTATGTCACCCACGACCAGACCGAGGCGCTGACCTTCGCTGACCAGGTCGTCGTCATGTATGATGGCGGCATCGTGCAGATCGGCACGCCGGCCGAACTGTTCGAGCGGCCGCGCCATACCTTTGTCGGTTATTTCATCGGTTCGCCGGGCATGAACGTCATGCCTGTGGCGATCGAAGGCAAGACGGCGACGCTCGGCTCGCAGCGTATCGAACTGCCGGGCGCGCCCAAAGCCGCCGGCGGCGCCGTCGAACTCGGCATTCGCCCCGAATATGTGCGGCTCGGCCCGGACGGCATGGCCGTCTCGATCACCAAGGTCGAGGATGTCGGCCGCCACAAGGTGGTTCGCGCCAAGCTGGAAGGCAGGGACATCGCTGCCGTCATCGGTGAGGACGAGACCGTGCCAGCCGAACCGAAGGTGCGGTTCGATCCGGCCGGCATCAACATCTATGCCGATTCCTGGCGTGTCGAGATGGGGGCATAGATGGACAAGACCTGGAACAACAAGGCCTGGTTCCTCGTGCTGCCGGTGCTGGTGCTGGTGGCCTTCACCGCCGTCATACCGCTGATGACGGTGGTCAACTATTCGGTGCAGGACACGTTCGGCAACAATGTCTTCACCTGGGCCGGCACCGAATGGTTCGAGGAACTGCTTTCATCCAGCCGCTTCTGGGAAGCGATGGTTCGCAACCTGATCTTTTCCTTTATCATCCTGGCGATCGAGGTGCCGCTCGGCATCTTCATCGCGCTCAACATGCCGAAGAAGGGCTGGGGCGTGCCGGTCTGCCTGGTGCTGATGTCGCTGCCACTGCTGATCCCGTGGAATGTCGTCGGCACCATCTGGCAAGTGTTCGGACGCAACGACATCGGGCTGTTGGGCTATTACCTCAACGCGCTCGGCATCGACTACAATTACGTGCAGGATCCGTTCGATGCCTGGGTGACGATCATCGTCATGGATGTCTGGCACTGGACAAGCCTTGTCGTGCTGCTCTGCTACGCCGGGCTGGTCTCGATCCCCGATGCCTTCTACCAGGCAGCAAAGATCGACGGGGCCTCGCGCTGGGCGGTATTCCGCTACATCCAGCTGCCGAAGATGCAGCGCGTGCTTTTGATCGCCGTGCTGCTGCGCTTCATGGACAGTTTCATGATCTACACCGAACCGTTCGTCGTCACCGGCGGCGGGCCGGGCAACTCGACGACCTTCCTGTCGATCGACCTCGTCAAGACGGCGCTCGGCCAGTTCGACCTTGGCCCGGCGGCCGCCATGTCGCTGGTCTACTTCCTCATCATCCTGTTGTTGTCATGGGTGTTCTACACCGTGATGACCAATTACGACGCGGAGCGCTGAAATGGCTGGCGCCAATGAACGAACCGAGCGCAATGCGATGAACGGGACCGCCTCGGAAAGTCTCGCCGGTACACTGTCGCAGAGCGATCTCGACAGGCGCATGCGCCGGCGCGGCGAGGAATCGCGCTGGTGGTGGATCGTGCCGACGCTCTACATCATCGTACTTCTGCTGCCGATTTACTGGCTCATCAATATGAGCTTCAAGACCAATGCCGAGATCGTCAACTCGATGACGCTCTACCCGCACACGCCGACGATCGCCAACTACGTCACCATCTTCACGCAGAGGGCTTGGTATTCCGGCTACATCAACTCGATCACCTATGTCGTCATGAACATGGTGATTTCGGTGTCGGTGGCGCTGCCTGCGGCTTACGCTTTCTCGCGCTATCGTTTCCTCGGCGATAAGCATCTGTTCTTCTGGCTGCTGACCAACCGCATGGCGCCGCCGGCCGTGTTCGCACTGCCGTTCTTCCAGCTCTATTCGGCCTTCGGCCTCATCGACACGCACATTGCGGTGGCGCTGGCGCACTGCCTGTTCAACGTGCCGCTGGCGGTGTGGATCCTCGAAGGCTTCATGTCGGGCGTGCCGAAGGAGATCGATGAAACCGCCTATATCGACGGCTATTCGTTCCCGCGCTTCTTTGTCAGGATATTCATGCCGCTGATCGCCAGCGGCATCGGCGTCGCCTGCTTCTTCTGCTTCATGTTCTCATGGGTGGAACTGTTGATCGCGCGCACACTGACCACCACCGACGCCAAGCCGATCGCCGCCACCATGACGCGCACCGTATCGGCCGCCGGCATGGACTGGGGCCTCCTTGCCGCAGCCGGCGTGCTGACGCTGATCCCTGGTGCGCTGGTCATCTGGTTTGTCCGCAACTATATCGCCAAGGGCTTCGCCCTGGGGAGGGTATGATCATGAATCTCGACCTCTCCTGGATGGCGTGGACGTGGCCGACGGCCGCTTTCTTCGCCACCATTTTTCTGTTGCTGTGCGGCATGGCCGCTTGGGAATACGCCTCGCCAGGCGGCAATCCGCGCGTCGGCATGCTGCGCTTCGAGACGACACGCGGCGATCGCCTGTTTCTGTCGCTGCTTGGCAGTGCCTTTATTCATCTCGCTTGGCTGGGTCTCGTCGGATCCAACCTTTGGTGGGCTCTCGCTCTCTCCGTGGTCTACGCCGTCGGCGTGTTCCGCTACGTATAGAGGGGGAAACTGTTGGAGCGGCCGCGTGCCGGCGACTGCTCCAGATCGCACTTGAAACTTAAAACTGTGGAGGAAACTAATGCGACGGCAATTTTTAACGTCAACGACCGCCCTTGTCCTGTTGCTGGGGGCAGGCAATGCCTATGCCGGAATGGACGAAGCCAAGTCCTTCCTGGACAAGGAAATCGGCCCCCTGTCGACGCTTTCGCGCGCCGATCAGGAAGCCGAAATGCAATGGTTCATCGACGCCGCCAAGCCGTTCGCCGGCATGGACATCAAGGTCGTCTCTGAAACCATCGCCACCCACCAGTATGAATCGCAGGTGCTGGCGCCGGCCTTTACCGCCATCACCGGCATCAAGATCACACATGACGTTATCCAGGAAGGCGACGTCGTTGAGAAGATCCAGACGCAGATGCAGACCGGCCAGAACCTCTATGACGGCTGGGTCAACGATTCCGACCTGATCGGCACCCACTGGCGCTACCAGCAGGTGCGCAATCTGACCGACTGGATGGCGGGTGAGGGCAAGGACGTCACCAATCCGAACCTGGACCTGAAGGACTTCATCGGCACCTCGTTCACGACGGCTCCCGACAAGAAGCTCTACCAACTGCCCGATCAGCAGTTCGCCAACCTCTACTGGTTCCGTTACGACTGGTTCAACGACGAGAAGAACAAGGCCGACTTCAAGGCGAAATATGGCTACGACCTCGGCGTTCCGGTCAATTGGTCGGCGTATGAGGACATCGCCGAATTCTTCACCGGTCGCGAGATAGACGGCAAGAAGGTCTATGGCCACATGGACTACGGCAAGAAGGACCCGTCGCTGGGCTGGCGGTTCACCGACGCCTGGCTGTCGATGGCCGGCAATGGCGACAAGGGCCTGCCGAATGGCTTGCCGGTCGACGAGTGGGGCATCAAGGTCGACGAGAATTCACGCCCTGTCGGCTCCTGCACCGCCCGCGGCGGCGATACCAATGGTCCTGCGGCGGTCTATTCGATCCAGAAGTATCTCGACTGGTTGAAAGCCTACGCGCCTGCCGAAGCGCAAGGCATGACCTTCTCTGAATCCGGCCCGGTGCCGGCGCAAGGGGCGGTTGCCCAGCAGATCTTCTGGTACACCGCCTTCACCGCTTCGATGGTCGACGCCGGCGCCAAGGCGGTGCTGAACGACGATGGCACGCCGAAGTGGCGCATGGCGCCGTCGCCGCACGGCGTCTACTGGAAGGACGGCATGAAGCTCGGCTACCAGGACGTGGGTTCCTGGACGCTGATGAAGTCGACGCCGACCGATCGCGCCAAGGCCGCCTGGCTTTACGCGCAATTCGTCACCTCGAAGACCGTGGACGTGAAGAAGAGCCATGTCGGCCTGACCTTCATCCGCGAGAGTACTATCCACGACAAGAGCTTCACCGAACGTGCGCCGAAGCTCGGCGGCCTGATCGAGTTCTACCGCTCACCCGCCCGTGTGCAGTGGTCCCCGACCGGCACCAACGTGCCTGACTATCCGAAGCTGGCTCAGCTCTGGTGGCAGGCAATCGGCGATGCGTCGTCCGGAGCCAAGACGGCGCAGGAAGCGATGGACTCGCTCTGCGGCGAGCAGGAGAAGGTCATGAGCCGCATCGAGAAATCGGGTGTCCAGGGCGATATCGGCCCGAAGATGGCCGAAGAGCATGATCTCGCCTACTGGAACGCCGACGCGGTCAAGAAGGGCAATCTCGCGCCTCAGCTCAAGATCGAGAACGAGAAGGAAAAGCCGGTCACCATCAACTACGACGAACTGGTCAAGAGCTGGCAAAAGTAAGACGATCTATGCGGGCGTTCGCGCCCGTGTGAAATTGAGGGAGGCGGCGCGTTGCCGTCTCCCTTCTTTTTGTTAAGGCGGAGGATGCAGAATGAGCGGTTTGGTGCTTGCGATCGACCAGGGAACGACATCGACACGGGCGATCCTGTTCGACGGCACGATGAATGTCGCAGGCAGCGGGCAGAAGGAATTCGCCCAGCACTATCCGGCCTCAGGCTGGGTCGAACACGACCCGGAGGAGATCTGGTCGAGCGTCATTGAGACGGTGAGGGCCGCGCTGAAGAATGCCGGCCGCGACGCTTCGGATGTGGCTGCGATCGGCATCACCAACCAGCGCGAGACGGTCGTCATCTGGGACAAAGCGACCGGCAAACCGATTCACAACGCCATTGTCTGGCAGGACCGGCGCACCGCACCGCTATGCCAGAAGCTCAGGAAGCAGGGGCTTGAGAAGAAATTCACCCGCAAGACCGGCCTGCTGCTCGACCCCTATTTCTCCGGCACCAAGATCGCCTGGATGCTGGACAAGGTGAAGGGCGCGAGGAAGCGTGCCGAGAAGGGCGAGCTGCTCGCCGGCACCATCGACAGCTTTTTGATCTGGCGGCTGACCGGCGGCAAGGTTCACGCCACGGATGCCACCAACGCGTCGCGCACGCTGGTCTACAACATTGCGGAGAATGCCTGGGACGAGGAGCTGCTGGCCATCCTGCGCATCCCCGCCGCGATGCTGCCCGAAGTCAAGGATTGCGCCGATGATTATGGAATAACAGAGAAAAACCTGTTTGGCGCCGAAATCAGAATCCTCGGCGTTGCCGGCGACCAGCATGCCGCGACGATTGGCCAGGCCTGCTTCGAGCCGGGCATGATGAAATCCACCTATGGCACCGGCTGTTTTGCGTTGCTCAACACCGGCAGCGACCTGGTGCGGTCGAAGAACCGACTCTTGACCACCATTGCCTATCGGCTGAACGGCAAGACCACCTATGCGCTGGAAGGCTCGATCTTCATCGCTGGGGCTGCCGTGCAATGGCTGCGCGACGGCATCAAGGTGATCGGCAAGGCAGAGCAGAGCGGCAAACTCGCGGCGGAAGCCGATCCGACGCAGAACGTCTATCTGGTGCCGGCCTTTGTCGGGCTCGGTGCGCCGCACTGGGATGCCGAGGCGCGGGGCGCGATTTTCGGATTGACCCGCAACACCGGACCGGCGGAGTTTGCCCGCGCGGCACTGGAATCCGTCGCCTACCAGACCCGCGACCTGCTCGACGCCATGCACAAGGATTGGAAGGGCGCCAAGGCAAAGACGGTGCTCAGGGTCGATGGCGGCATGGTGGCATCGGACTGGACCATGCAGCGCCTGGCCGACATTCTCGACGCGCCGGTCGATCGGCCGACAATTCTGGAGACGACCGCGCTGGGGGCGGCATGGCTTGCCGGTTCGAAGGCCGGCGTATGGCCGAAGGCGCGGGAATTCGCGAAGACCTGGGCCTTGGAGCGGCGGTTCGTGCCAGACATGGAATCCGCTACCCGGTCCGTCAAATTGGCGGGCTGGCGGGACGCTGTGCGCCGGACATTGAGCGTGCCATAATCGCCTTGAGGTGAGGGCTTGGCGAGGGGGAAATGACGCCGGAATGGTATAGCAACTGGTGCGCGGAGGCATTCGAACAGCTTACCGCGAAGAACGCCCGTCTGGAGAAGGATTTCCACTTGGGGCACTGGCCGCGCTATGACTACGACCTGACAACGGGGAAGCTGCTGTTTTCACAGGAAGGGAAGGTCGCGGTCGTCGCCGAAATCCAGATCGCAGGTTCCACGAGCACAATGGCTGGCAACTGGCTGTGGGCCTGGGCGAACTCCAACCTGCCCGACGAACTCCTTGCGGACGCAAAGCAGGTCCGATCCTTCGGGGAACAGAACGGCATCGACGAGCTGGCGCAGGCTTACGTGGTCGATACCGACGACGACCTCGAAGCACTCGGATGGGAACTCAGCGGGGCTATGATACGGATTTGCGACGCTGTTGGAGCGTACCGCTCTCCCCGCGGCAAAGGTGGCGGTCTTTACCTGGTTATCAAGAGCCTGAGCTGGGCCAGCTGACAAACGCGACCACTGCCAACCATGTTAGGATAGACGCGACAAGGCCCGCGTTTTCTATACGCGGGCCTTTACTCACCATTACCAGCTACTGATACTCAACAGGGATCAGTAAGGGGAGCGGCACTCCCGACGAGGACCATTGTTCGGCTGGAAGGTGTTGTCGGAAGCGCGGTAGCTCCGATAATGATCGTAGCACCACTGAACGTGCGAGTTGCCTTCATAGACGCGGTTGTTCTCGTTGTTGACAATCGCGCCGGTGATCAGCGCGCCAGTCGCGAAGGCGGCCAGCGGGAACCAGTAGTCGCCATGACGGCGATAGCCGCGGCGATATTCACGATAGCCGCGATGCCCATTCCAATACATGTCACCGTTGCGGCTAAAGCTTCGATTGCGCGAGAAATTGCGGTCGAAGGAGCGGTTTCTCCTCCACTCCCGGTATTGCACCGTCTGTACATCCGGCGCTGCCGCCTGGGAGAGTGGCACGAAGTTGGGCTGGGCGTTGACCGGCACCACCTCCGCCGCGACGAATGTCGCCGAAAGGGTGGCGGCAAGCAGGCCCGTTGTGATTCTATTCATTGGTATTCTCCTCCAGGGTTGGCGAACGTCCCTTTGGCAAAAACGACAGTGCGTCGGATTTGTTCCGCCGTGTAGGCAGCCGTTCCCGCACGAAACCCAAACCGCCGGACTGCTCGCCAGAACCCGGGGGAACAAGCAAGGGGCAGCGAATTAGGGCAAAGAGCAGGTTTGGAACCCCTCTTTTCCGGTTGACCGGTCGCGGCACTCTCCCTATGTTCCGCGCAATTTCGAGGGCGGCCTTTTCGAGCCCGCGGGAGCGCGTAGCTCAGCCGGTAGAGCAACTGACTTTTAATCAGTAGGTCATGGGTTCGAATCCCATCGCGCTCACCATCGTCAAATGACATGTCAGCGCTTTTGATTTGCCCATGTATCCTTGCGGCGCTCAACGACCGTTCAGACGCCTCCTGACAGGTGCACGTCCAGAACGGCGGCTTTCTTGGCGATCAGTCCTGTCAGATCCGCGTCGGATCGCTTGGTGCCGGTCCGTTCGCGCAGCAACGAGATGACCGCGCTCATCGAAAGCTGGGCAGTGCGATCGCTCAGGATAGCGTCCACCGCGCCGGCAACATCCGGGGTCTCCGTCGGTGCTCGCATGATCGGTTCCTTTCTGTTCAGGTCGGCCTCAGCGCCGTTGGCCGGTCCCCGCACGCCACGGTCGAAGATGACGGCCAGGCCGTTCTTCACGGCGAGGGCGGCGACCATGTCGTCGAGGTCGTGATCGGAAAGCGCTGGCTCCGAAGGATCGGGCTTCAGGGTTCTGCGGATCACTCGGGCAGCCTGATCAGTCGACACAAAGCCAAAATGCCGTTTTCTGGCCTCGACATATTGCTCGATGATCATGCTCAGGCGCCGCGCTGCGATATCCCTGGGTTGCTGCATCTGGGCCTCCTTCGGCTGCCGCAAGCGCAAGGTCGACAGCACTAGAAGGAAATAGGGCGGCGGATCTACTCAAACAGGGGACGGATCGATCATTCGACGCATCTTGCGCTGATATAGGAACGATCCGGGCCTTGATGCATTTTGGCTCTATGACCAGCTCATTGAGGGACGCCGGGACATGAAGATTGCCCATGTCGCACCACTCTACGAATCGGTGCCGCCACGACTTTACGGGGGTACCGAGCGTATCATCTCGTATCTTACCGAAGCTCTCGTCGATCTCGGCCACGAGGTGACGTTGTTTGCCAGCGGCGACACGAAGAGCTCCGCCAAACTGGTGCCATGCCGCGAAAGGGCGCTTCGTCTCGATCCGCGTCCGCTGAAGTCCGAGATCGCGGCACATTTGTCGATGCTCGACGAAGTGCGCAAACGGGCCGACGACTTCGACGTCGTGCATTTCCATCTGAGCCATTTCCTGCATTTCCCGTTTTTTCGTGATATGCCGCAGCGCACGGTGACGACGCCGCATGGCAGGCTGGATTACGCGGACCTCGCGCAAGCCTATGACCGGTTCCCGCGGTTCCCCATGATTTCCATATCCCGCAGCCAGCGGGCGCGGTTCGCATCCGCGAACTGGCTGGCGACGATCCATCACGGGCTGCCGCTTGACCTTTATGAGGCCGATTTCGAGGCCGGTTCGGACGGTACCTACCTTGCTTTTCTCGGCAGAATGTCACGCGACAAGCGGCCGGACCGGGCAATCGAGATTGCCCGCCGAACCGGCCTGAAACTGAAGCTCGCCGCCAAGGTCGGCGATGGCGACCGCGCCTATTTCGAGGAAGTCGTGCAGCCGCTGATCGATGGCGACCGGGTCGAGTATGTCGGCGAGATTGGTGAGGACCAGAAGGCCCGGTTTCTGGGCAATGCGGCCGCCTTGCTGTTTCCCATCGACTGGCCTGAACCCTTCGGGCTTGCGGTGATCGAGGCCATGGCGTGCGGAACCCCGGTCATGGCTTGGAGTTGCGGCGCTATGCCCGAGATCATCGATCATGGGGTCACCGGCTTTGTCGTCGAAACCATCGAAGATGCCGTCGCCTCGATGCCGGCTCTCCTGCAACTCGACAGGCGACGAATAAGGACGGCCTTCGAAAGGCGGTTTTCGGCCGATAGAATGGCCAGGGATTATGTCGAGGCCTATTCGCGGCTGACCACCGGCCACGAAGAGAGCAGGGCCTCATAGATCTTCAACCCGTTCGGAAACCAGCACGGGACAATCTTCTTGACCATTACCCAACTCGACGAGCGCAAGCTCGATCCTGCGATAGCACTGGCTTCCCTGGACGAAACCGCGCCCAGGGAGCCGCATCGGCTTTACGCTCTCAAGCATGGCGATTGCTTTGCCGTCGCCGACGCCTATGGCGACATACGTGGCGCCGGCGACGGCTTCTTCCGCGACGACACGCGCGTGCTCTCCGAATTTCGCCTGACGGTTGGCGGACGATCGTTGTCGCTGCTGGGCGCATCGCTCAGCCAGGACAACGTCCTGTTCACCAGCAACCTGACCAATCTGCCGATCGAGAGCGCCGCGGGCCGCCAGATTCCGCAGGGCGCGATCCATATCGAGCGGGTCAGGCTTCTGTGGCAGGAAAGGCTATATGAACGCATCACGCTCTCGAACTATAGCCGGGAGCATTCGACGGTCTTGGTGTCACTGCGCTTCGGTGTTGATTTTCGCGACATGTTCGAAGTCCGGGGCTCGACCCGCTCCAAGCGCGGTACCGCGCACACGGCCGAGATCGACCAGAGTTCGGTCGTGCTCCGCTACGAAGGGCTGGACAAGGTCGTGCGGACCTCGGCCATTTCGTTTTCACAGCCCCCGGATCAACTGACCTCCGAGCGGGCGGATTTCTTCATTGCCGTCACCAAGCGCAGCCGCCAGACGCTGTATGTGGAGGTGGGGAGCAAGACAACGGCCCGCCCGCAAAGTGAACGTTTCCGGGCCGCGGCGGCGCGCGCCCGTTTCGGCATGCGCGCCAAGCGCCGGCATGGGGCAACGCTGCACAGTTCAGGCCGCGTCTTCAATGATTGGATGGAACGGGCGCGTGCCGATGTGGCATTGCTCACCACGGAACTGGCGACCGGGCCTTACCCATATGCCGGGATCCCGTGGTTCTCCACCGCCTTCGGCCGCGACGGCGTGATTTCAGCTCTGCAGATGCTTTGGCTCAATCCCGGCCTGGCTCGTGGCGTGCTTGCCTTTCTCGCCCAGCACCAGGCGACCGAAACCTCTCCCTTCAGCGATTCCGAGCCCGGCAAGATCATGCACGAGACCCGCAAGGGCGAGATGGCGGCGCTGAGCGAGTTGCCGTTCGGCCGCTACTATGGCGGCGTCGATACGACGCCCCTCTACATCCATCTCGCCTGCGCCTATGCGGACCGCACGGGAGACACGGCTTTCATCGATGGCCTTTGGCCATCGCTGTGCGCCGCCGCCGAGTGGATCGAGACAGCGAGCCGTTCGACAGGGTTTCTTACCTATCAGCGCGCCGCGGAATCCGGCCTTGCCAACCAGGGATGGAAGGACAGCTTCGATTCCGTCTTCCATGCGGACGGCCGCATTCCGAAAGGGCCGATCGCGCTGGTCGAGGTGCAGGGTTACGTCTTTGCAGCATTTCGGGGATTGGCAAAGCTGGCACGGCTGCGCGGCGAAGAGGAGCGGGCGGAGAATTGGGAGCTGCGCGCCGATGCCATTCGCCAACAAGTCGAACGCCATTTCTGGATCGAAGAGCTTGGCTACTATGCGCTGGCGATCGATGGCGATGGCCAGCCCTGCAAGGTGCGCACGTCCAATGCGGGTCACCTGCTCTATGTCGGCCTTCCCAATCCGGATCGCGCACGCATGGTCGCCGACCAGCTGCTGTCGGCTTCGTTCCATTCCGGCTGGGGGCTGAGAACGCTGGCGGACGATGCGATCTTCTTCAATCCGATGTCCTATCATAACGGATCCATCTGGCCGCACGACACCGCGATCTGCGCCGCCGGGCTGGCGCGATACGGCATCCGCGACAGCGTGGTGCGGTTGATGAGCGGGACCTTCGAATCCGCGGTTCATTTCAACATGCGGCTACCCGAACTGTTCTGCGGGTTCACGCGCTCGGCCGGCGAGGCGCCGATTGCCTATCCGGTGGCTTGCCTGCCGCAGGCCTGGTCCGCGGGCTCCGCCTTCATGCTCATGCAGGCCTGCCTCGGCCTACAGATCGACGGTTGGACGAACGAGATTCACGTGACCCGGCCGCACTTGCCGATCGGCATCGACAATCTTGTCATTCGCCATCTCTCGGTGGGACATGTGGCGGTGGACCTGACGTTTCAGCGCGTGGGGGATCGTGTCGGTGCCTTCCTTGCGGATGCGCATGAAGGATTGGTGCCACTGGTGGTCAAGAGCTGAAAAATCGGAACCATCACGGGTGCGGAACGTTGGATCAGCACGCCAAGGATGCTGGAGTTCCTGTCGGTGGATCTGCCGCGTCCCATTGAAAGGTAATCAATTCGAAATGCCCGACAACAGTTCGTACCTGGTCGTACCCTCGGCCGCACTGTGGCTCTTCGTTCTCGTAATTGTCGGTATCTCATGCGTCGCGCTCGCGGTGGTGCTGTCACGGGCGCGCCGGGCCAGAAACATGAAGCTCGCCCGTCTCGAAGCAGGATCCGTTCGCAGCCCATTGCCGGAGTTCGAAAAGAACGGGCAATCTGCGGCCGCCGCCCTCGTCCAATGGTCGCCGGAAACGTTGCGTCACATTCTGGCGAAGGAACTTCCCGATGCACAGGTGATCGTGGTGTCAAATCGCGAACCCTACATCCATAACCGCAACGGCGACGGCATCCAGCTGGTCGTACCCGCCAGCGGGCTGGTCTCCGCCCTGGAGCCGATCACGCGCGCCTGTGCGGGCACATGGATCGCCTATGGCGGCGGTTCGGCCGATGCGCTGGTGGTCGACGAAAACGACCGCGTCGAAGTGCCGCCCGAAAACCCTTCCTATACGTTGCGCCGTGTCTGGCTGAGCGAGGAAGAACAGCAAGGCTATTATCTCGGCTTTGCCAATGAGGGGCTTTGGCCGCTGTGCCACATAGCCTTCACCCGACCGATATTCCGTGCGTCCGACTGGGAGGCCTACGAGGCGGTCAACCGCAAATTCGCCGACACCGTCGTCGCGGAGGCACGTAACGAGCGGCCCATCGTGCTGGTCCAGGACTACCATTTCGCCCTGTTGCCGCGGATGATCCGGGAGCGCCTGCCGGAAGCCATCATCATCACCTTCTGGCACATTCCATGGCCGAATTCCGAGGTGTTCAGCATCTGCCCATGGCGCGAGAAGATCCTAGAAGGATTGTTGGGCAGTTCGATCGTCGGCTTTCACACCCAGTTCCATTGCAACAACTTCATCGACAGCGTCGACCGCTTCCTGGAGAGCAGGATCGAGCGCGAGGATTCCGCCATCTCCTATGGCGGCCAGATCAGCCTGGTTCACGCGTATCCGATTTCAATCGAATGGGAGCCGGCGCGACAGGCCCAGCTGCCCGAGGTGGCGCAATGCCGTCGGCATGTTCGTGAAAAATTCGGGCTGGCGGACGATGTCAGGCTGTGTGTCGGCGTCGAACGTCTCGACTACACGAAGGGCATCCTCGATCGCTTTACCGCACTCGATGAGCTGCTGAGGCTCCATCCGGAATGGATTGGCAAGGTCGCCTTCCTGCAGATCGCGGCACCCAGTCGCGGCACCTTGCCCGCATACCAACAGTTGCATGAAGAGTGTCTGCGTCAAGCCGAGGATCTCAACCGGCGCTATGGCCGCGACGGCTACACTCCCGTCCTGATGGTCACGGAACATCATTCGCAGGAACAGGTCTACGAAATCTACCGGGCCGCCGACGTTTGCTTGGTCACGAGCCTGCATGACGGCATGAACCTGGTGGCCAAGGAGTTCGTCGCGGCGCGCAATGACGAACAGGGGGTCCTGCTGCTCAGCATGTTCGCCGGCGCTTCCAAGGAATTGCTGGAAGCGCTGATCGTCAATCCCTACGACGCCACAATGATGGGCGACGCCTTGTTGCAGGCTTTGACGATGTCGTCGGAAGAGCAGCGGCAGCGCATGCAAAGGATGCGTGAGGTCGTTCGCGACAATAATGTCTACCGGTGGGCAGGCAGCATGCTTCTCGATGCCGCGCGCCTGCGCAAACGCGTTGCGGTCGATCGCGCCGTCGGCGCCGCCCCGACCTCATCGGGCAACGTGATCTCGCTGCTCGATCGCAGACGGGTGGCGGCGCTGTGATGTCGCTTCTGCCAAAGCTGCCCGCGCCTGAGCTCCCAACAGGGCCGTGGGCCTTGTTCCTGGACATTGACGGCACGCTTCTCGAACACGCCGCGCATCCCGATGCGGTGGTTGTCGGCGATGAATTGCGTACGCTGCTGGCGAGGCTCGAATTGCAATTGGATGGAGCTCTGGCGTTCATCACGGGACGATCGATCGCCGCGGTCGACCATCTTTTCCAGCCGCTCAGATTGCGCGCCGCCGGGCTGTATGGGCTTGAGCACAGGCTCATCCGCGACGGCCCGGTCGAGGCAGCGGGAGAGCCGGCCGACATTGCGGCACTTGCCGAGGAAATCGAAGCGGAGCTGGGCAGTTCGGACGTTTATATCGAGCGCAAGGGACCGATCCTGGCAGTCCACACGCGCGCGGCACCGCAACTGTTGCAGCGCGCGACGCAACTGGTCGAACAGGCGTTGGGCAGGTTGCCTACGGGATATCGGGTGCTGGCCGGCAATGCCGGCGTTGAATTGATGCCGCTGGAGGCAGCAAAGGGAGCGGCCATCAGGCGCTTTCTGGATCTGCCGGCTTTCGAGGGGCGGCGGCCGGTGTTTCTGGGCGACGACACATCCGACGAAAATGGTTTCGAGGCCGTGAACGAGATGGACGGCATGTCGATCCGCATCAAACCGCACGGACCGACAGCGGCGCGCCATGTGCTTGCCGACGTCGGGGAGGCTTTGGCTTGGCTGGGTGCGGTGAGCCAGCGTAATTTGGGTGGATCGACCGGCCTGGTCCATCCCTTCAATCGAAGGAGTCCGTGATGACCCAATTCACCAGTCTCATCTTGGAGATCATGCCTGCTTGGCTGCGCCGGCGGTCGCTGCCGAATACGCACGAGACCCAGCCGAGTTTCGATCCGTCGCGCCCGCAGGACGCGGATGAGGTCTGGCGCCAGTTTGTTCAAAAGGATCTCTTTGACGCCAACATGCAGGATTACGACGAGACCGGAGATAGAAAGACCAGCCGCCACTGAGGGCGGTTAGCCTTCCCCGAAAACAAGCGAAACATTTCCACCGGCGTGACGCTCGAGGCGGCCGGCAAGGTCGAGTTCAAGCAGCACCATGAAGACCTGGGCGGGATGCAGGCCGGTGTGGCGGATGATCTCGTCGATCGGCACCGGTGTCGGCCCCAGCGCCTCGATCACCTTGGCCCGGTCGCTCTCGCCTGGTGGCGGTGTGGCCGAAAAGTCGGGCGGGTCCTCAAACGGCGGCAGATCAGGCGCCCGCATGCCGGTCAGCGGAAGGATCGCCCTGGAAATGTCCGAAGCTTCGGTGACCAGCGTGGCGCCGTCCTTGAGCAGACCGTTGGTACCGGCCGCGCGCGGATCGAGCGGGGAGCCGGGTACCGCAAAGACCAACCGGCCCATCTCGCCGGCAAGCCTGGCGCTGATCAGCGAGCCTGAGCGCTGTGCTGCCTCAACCACCACCAGCCCAAGAGCGGCGCCCGCGACAAGGCGGTTGCGGCGCGGGAAATCCTGGGCACGCGGCTGCCAGCCGAACGGCATTTCCGAGATGATGGCGCCACGCTCCGCAATGTCATCGCACAGACCGGCATTTTCGGGCGGGTAGGGCAGGTCGAGCCCACCGGCGAGCACGCCGACCGTACCGGTCAAGAGACTGCCCTGATGCGCCGCCGTGTCGATGCCACGTGCCAGGCCGGAGACGATGCCGTAGCCGTCTCGTCCGAGATCGGCTGCCAGCATGCGCGCCATCTTGATGCCGGCAAGCGATGCGTTGCGGGCGCCGACGATCGCGACACCCGGCAACCGGAACACCGCGGCATTGCCCCTGACCGCCAGCATCGGCGGCGGATTGTCCATGCTGCGCAACAGCGGCGGATAGTCCGCCTCCCCAATACCGACAAAGCGTGCTCCAACTCGCCGCGCGGCCTCCATCTCGGCCTCGGCCTCGGCAAGGGAAGGAATGCGCACGATCCGGTTGGCGCCGCCGGAAATCATCAGTTCCGGCAGCATTTCCAACGCGACTTCGGCCGAACCGAAACGGTTGATCAGGTCGCGAAAGGAGGCAGGGCCGACATTCTGGGTGCGGATCAGCCGCAGCCAGCTCAGCCGCTGGCGATCGGTGAGACGCGGCCCGGCGGCCGGTTCGCTCACCCCTTGGCTCCGATCTTGCCTTCGGAGCCGGCAATCAGTCGCGAAATGTTTTCTCGGTGCTTGATGAAGACAATGATGCTCATCACCACGAACAGAATGGCTATCTGCGGCGTGCTCAGGAAATAAAGCGCGATCGGTACCACCACGGCAGCAGCCAGCGCCGCCAGCGATGAGTAGCGGAAGAGGAAAGCCATCACCAACCATACGACAGCGAAGATCAATGCGACTTGCCAGGCAAGGCCGACCAGCACGCCGAGATAAGTGGCGACGCCCTTGCCACCCTTGAAGCCGAGCCATGCCGGGAACAGGTGGCCCAGAAAGGCGCCGAGACCAGCCCAGATCGCGGCTTCAGGCGCGAAATGGCTTGCTATCAGCACGGCGGCCGTGCCTTTCAGCACATCGAGCAGCAAAGTCGCGGCGGCAAGCCCCTTGTTGCCGGTGCGCAGCACATTGGTGGCGCCGATATTGCCTGAACCGATCTTGCGCACATCGCCAAGGCCGGCGGCGCGGGTAAGCAGCAGGCCGAACGGAATCGAGCCCAGCAGATAGCCGAACACCAGCGCCAGGATTGGGCCGTAAGTCATTGTTCCCCCCGCGTTCCCCCAACCATGCCTGAAGTCGCATGGCTACCGCCGGCTCAGGCAGAAAATATTGTGCGGCCCGCCACCAGCGTTTGCAAGACCTTGCCTTGCAGCCGTGCGCCTTCGAAGCAGGTGTTTTTCGAGCGCGAGCGGATACCGCTTTCGCTGACTATCCAGGGTTCATCGAGGTCGACAAGCGCGAGATCGGCGACGGCGCCTGGCTTCAGCGTGCCGCCGGCCAATCCAAACAGCCTCGCCGGCGCGGTGGACAAGGATTCGATCAGCCTGAGCAGGGGCACGTCGCCATTGTGGTAGAGGCGCAAGGCTGCGCCCAGCAGGGTTTCGAGGCCAATGGCACCGGCCGCGGCGTCGGCGAAGGGCAGGCGCTTGGTATCGACGTCCTGCGGATCGTGCGAGGAGACGATGACATCGACCGTTCCGTCCTTGACCGCATCGATCATCGCCAACCGGTCCTCCTCGGCCCGCAGCGGCGGCGTCAGGCGGAAGAAGGTGCGGTACTCGCCAACGTCGTTTTCATTGAGAGACAGATTGTGGATCGACACGCCAGACGTCACTGCCGCGCCGTCGGCCTTCGCACGCGCCACGGCGCTTGCCGCCATTGCCGTCGAGATCTTCGCGGCGTGGTACGAACCTTGCGTCAGCCGCGCCAGCGCGAGGTCACGCTCGAGCGGGATGGATTCGGCTTCACGTGGAATGCCGGAGAGGCCGAGCCAACTGGCATACAGGCCTTCGTTCATGACGCCCGACGACCCAAGATCGGCATCCTGCGTTTCATGGACGATGGTGGCGCCGAAATCGCGCGCATAGGTTAGCGCGCGACGCATCACCAGCGCGCTCGATATGGTATGCCTGCCATCGGTGAAGGCGACCGCGCCCGCCTCGCGCAGCAGCCCGAACTCCGTCATTTCGCGTCCGTGGAGGCCCTTGGTGATGGCGGCGGCCGGAAAGATATTGACGACGGCCGTGTCCTTGGCGGTGCGCAGCACGAATTCGACCAGCGCCACATTGTCGATCACCGGATCGGTGTCTGGCATCATCACGATGGACGTGACGCCGCCGGCCGCCGCGGCGACACTTGCCGAAGCGATGGTTTCGCGATGCTCGCCGCCGGGCTCGCCGATGAAGGCCCGACCATCGATCAGGCCGGGGATGATCGCCTTGCCGCTGCAGTCGATCGCCGTAGCGCCGTCGGGGACGCCGTGGTTCAGCGCCGCCTTGCCCGCGGCAACGATTTTCCTGCCTTCGACTATGACGGAGCCAACTTCATCAAGGCCGCGTGACGGGTCGATGATGCGGGCGCGTTCAAAGACCGTGATGCTCATGCGCCGCGGCCTTCTTGATTGCGGCCCTCTTGATTGCGGCGGGGATCGAGCAGCGCTTCCATCACCGCCATGCGCACGGCGACGCCCATTTCCACCTGCTCCTGGATGACGCTTTGCGGGCCGTCGGCGATTTCGGACGCGATCTCGACACCGCGGTTCATCGGGCCAGGATGCATGACAAGCGCGTCATCCTTGGCGGCCTTCAGTTTCTCGGCGTCTAGACCAAAATAGCGGAAATATTCGCGCACCGACGGCACGAAGGCTCCTTCCATGCGCTCGCGCTGCAAGCGCAACATCATCACCACATCCGCGTCCTTCAGGCCCTCCGCCATCGAGCGGCAGACGATCACGCCCATCCTGTCGATGCCCGAGGGCAATAGCGTCGAGGGCGCCACCACCCGTATTTGTGCGCCGAGTGCGTTGAGCAGCATGATGTTGGAGCGCGCCACACGCGAATGCAGGATGTCGCCGCAGATCGCCACGATCAGCTTCGACAGCGCACCCTTGGCGCGGCGGATGGTGAGTGCGTCGAGCAGCGCCTGTGTCGGGTGTTCGTGGGCGCCGTCGCCGGCATTGACCACCGAGCAGCCGACCTTCTGCGCCAGGAGGGCCGCCGCGCCCGCCGACTGATGGCGGATGATCAATATGTCAGGGCGCATGGCGTTGAGCGTCATCGCGGTGTCGATGAGCGTTTCGCCCTTCTTTACCGAGGAACTCGCCACCGACATGTTCATGACATCGGCGCCGAGCCGCTTTCCGGCCAGCTCGAACGAGGATTGCGTGCGGGTCGAGGCTTCGTAGAAGAGATTGATCTGGGTGCGGCCGCGCAGCGTCGAAGTCTTTTTTTCGGACTGGCGCGAGATCGCGACCGCCCGATCCGCCCTGTCGAGCAAAAGCTCGATGTCGGCGGGCGAAAGGTCGCTGATGCCCAGAAGATGGCGGTGAGGGTAGAGTGGCAGGGACGAAGCGTCGGTCATCTCAAGGGGCTGCTATAGGGTGCGGATTTCGCGCCCGCAAGCACCCGCTTTGGATTGACGCCGTTCTCCTCAATTTTTTCGTGTAGATAGCCGATTAGATCGGCCGGTATTTTCGTCGCGCGCGCAGCAACGCTTGGCTATATCTAAGCCGACGGCCTCGGATTCGAGGCTTTCCGACAATAGGGCCTTTCTAGAAGGATCGGCTAGAAGGATTGGGCGTGACCGACGACGTAACGAACCAGCCGCCGCCGCTGACGGGCGGCAACGCCTGGCGAGGCGATCCGTTGCTGATCCAGCTTGCCGAGCGCTTTTCCGATCCGGTGCGCAAGGATCTCGACGGGCTCGGCCGTTTCGTGCTGACGCAAGAAGCCCAGGAACTGGCGCGCCTCGCCAATGTCGAGACGCCGAAACTCAGGACGCATGATCGCCAGGGACGGCGCATCGACCTGGTCGAATTCCATCCCGCCTACCACGCCTTGATGCGCCGCTCGGTGGCTAACGGCCTGCATTCCTCGGTCTGGGAAAATGGCGACGCCGAGATCGGCCGCCGCCATCAAGTGCGCGCCGCCCGTTTTTACCTGACGGCGGAACTCGAGACCGGGCATCTCTGCCCTATCACCATGACCAGCGCCTCGCTGGCGGCATTGATGGCCAGCCCAAAACTGTTTCGCGAATGGGCGCCGCGCGTGACGACGCGCAAATACGACCAGAGCCAGAAGCCGCCCGTCGAAAAGACCGGACTGACGCTCGGCATGGGCATGACCGAGAAACAGGGCGGCACCGATGTGCGTGCCAATGTGACCCGGGCGGAACGCGTCGGCAGCGGCTTCTACCGCCTGACGGGACATAAATGGTTCATGTCGGCGCCGATGTCGGACGCCTTCCTGGTGCTGGCACAGGCGCCGGAGGGACTGTCCTGCTTCCTGGTGCCGCGCGTGCTCGGCGACGGGTCTGGCAACGGCTTTCGCTTCCAGCGGCTGAAGGACAAGCTCGGCAATCGCTCGAACGCGTCTTCCGAGGTTGAGTTCGTCAACGCCATCGGGGAGATGGTCGGCGAACCCGGCGCCGGCGTCAAGACGATCATGGACATGGTGACGCTGACCCGGCTCGACTGCGCGGTGGCGTCTTCGGCGATCATGCGGGCGGGGCTGGCCGAAGCGATCCATCATGCCCGCCATCGCCAGGTGTTCGGTTCGACCTTGATCGAGCAGCCGTTGATGCAGCGCGTGCTGGCCGACATGGCGCTCGATGTCGCCGCGGCGACCGCCCTGTCGTTCCGGCTGGCGCGTTCCTTCGACGAGGCGGCGAGCGATCGCGGCGAGGCGGCGTTCGCCCGCGCCATGACGCCGGTCGTCAAATACTGGGTCTGCAAGATCGCGCCGCCGCTGCTTTACGAGGCGATGGAGTGCCTTGGCGGCAATGGCTATGTCGAGGAAGCTCCGCTCGCCCGTTATTACCGCGAAGCGCCTGTCAACGCGATCTGGGAAGGATCGGGCAATGTCATGGCGCTCGACATGCTGCGCGTCCTTGGCCGCGCGCCGGGGCTTTTCGAAGAAGTATTGACCGGCATCGACCGCGACCTCGGCGCCGGCGGGCGCGGCACGATCGGCGTTCTGAAGGCGGCCATGCAGGTCGCTTCGACCGACGAGGGCTCGGCCCGGCTGCTGACGGAACAGCTTGCGCTCTCTGCGGCGGCGGCCGAGTTGCGTCGGCTCGGGGCAGGGCGGATCGCCGATGCCTTCGTCGAGACGCGGCTCGCGGGCCAGTGGCGCAATACTTACGGCATGCTCGATTCGCGCCACGACGCGCGCATGATCATCGATACGCTCTATCCGCCGGTGAATTGACGGTGGCGTTGCCCTCGCCGTCGCCGTTAACCTTAACAAATGGTTTCCGTTGCGGCGGCGAACCGCAAAGCCCACTGTCATTCCTGTCGAAGCAGGAATCACGATGCGACACGTACTGACCTCCTTTCTGTCCGTGCACTGGGCGATCGTTTTTGCCCTGCTCGCGGTGATCTGTATCGATGGAAATCGAGGTGTGACGGCGGCTCTCGGCGTACTCGGCGTGGTCGTCGAGAGCGCCCAGTTTGTCAATCTGGAGAACATCGTCGTGGTCGCTCCGCTGGCGATCGCGTTGCTGGTCGTGGCGGTGCTGTTCTTCTGGGCCTTTGTCGATACGCTGATCAACGACGCGTCCAGCCCCGGCGCCGACAGCGTCGTTCGCATCGCCTTTATTTCCGCTTCCGGGGTGATGTCGATGATCCTGATCGGCGGTGCGGCCCAAGGCATCAACGGCCTGTTCATGGTGGTCGCAGTGCAACTGGCCGCACTTCTGGTCTCCTATGTCGCGATGCTTGCCGAACGGCGTTCGGTAGCTGCGCTGGATGAGGAGGATTTCCACGCCACGGCGCACAGCATGGCGAAAGCCGCGGCGCATAATTCGCTGCTCTCCATGATATCGGGACGGACCGGCCCGAACGGGAAGGGAGGCCGCTGATGCGCTACATCTTCGCGTTGTGGGCCGCGCCGATGGCGCTGTTTTGGGGCTGGTTCTACCTGTCGCTCAACGACATGAATTTCGGCTATGTGATGCTCAGCCGGCAGCTGCACGATTTCGTGTTCCAGCTCTACGGTCAGATGCTCGGCATCGACCCCGCAACCATCCCGGGCATGGTGGCAAAAGCCTGCGTGTTCGATGGCTTGCTGCTCGTGGCGATATGGGTGTTTCGCAGGCGTCGCGAGATATTGGGCTGGGTCAGGCGTCGCTGGACGGGTCCGGTCCCGTTCGATCGGCTGCATCGAGTGACTGAAGCCGGTCTAAAACTCCCTGCAGAATAAAGGCGGCCGCCGCCGAATCGATCTTGCCGGCGCGTTTGGCGCGCGAGAAGTCCATCTCGATCAGCGTCCGTTCGGCCGCGACAGTCGACAGCCGCTCATCCCAGAACACGAAGGGAAGGTCGCTTAGCTGCGCCATGTTGCGCACGAAAGCGCGCGATTTCTGTGCGCGCGGACCTTCCGATCCATCCATGTTGATCGGCAATCCGATCGCCACCGCACCGACATTCTCCTTCGTCAGCAACGCCAGAAGGACGGCGGCGTCGAGCGAGAATTTCCTGCGCATGATGACCGGACGCGGATGAGCGAAGGAGAACCCCCGATCGGAAACCGCCACGCCGATCGTCTTGTCGCCGAGATCGAGCCCCGCCAAGGTCCTGCCGTTGGCGAGCCGTGCCGGCAATTGCTCAATCGTGATGACAGTCAGCGGTTTTCCCTCGTCTTTTCGACAGCACGCGTCCTTTCGGATGCCCGGCGGACACTATACCCTTTGATCTCAAGGCTATCGGCGTTCTATCCTTTGGCTCGGGAAAAATCGAGGAAATGCATTCATGAAACTGACCTGGTATGGCCACTCGGCCTTCCGCATCGAAACCGGTGACGCGAAAATCCTCATCGATCCCTATCTGATCGGCAACCCGTCCTGGACGGGCGGGTGGGAAGGACCGGCCGAAGGGATCACGCATGTTCTTCTGACGCACGGGCACAGCGACCACATCAGCGGTGCGCTGGAAGTGCTCGGCAAGAGCGGCGCGCAACTGGTCGCCAATTTCGAGATCTGCATGTACCTTGTCGGCAGGGGCGTTAGCGACAAGAAGATCAATCCCGGCAACATTGGCGGTACGGTCGATTGCGGCGGTTTCACCTCCACTTTCGTTCAGGCGCTGCATTCGTCCTCCTTTGGCGAAGAGGGCGGCAAGAACGTCTATCTCGGCAATCCGGGTGGGCTGGTCCTGCATTTCCCGGAAGACCAGACGCTCTACCACATGGGCGACACCGACATCTTTTCCGACATGGCGCTGATCAATGAATTGCACGAGCCAAAGATTGGCATCGTTCCGATCGGCGATCGCTTCACCATGGGCGGTGCGGTGGCGGCCCTTGCCTGCCGCCGCTTCTTCAAATTCGAAACGGTCGTCCCTTGTCATTTCGGCACGTTTCCAATGATTGACCCGACGCCCGAGAAGTTTGAAGCCGGCCTGGAAGGATCTGGCGTCAAGCTTGCATTGCCGAAGATTGGTGAAACGATTACCATCTAGAAACAGCCAAAAGCGGAACAAATCCATGGCATTAGGGCGATCTCTTTGCGTATCGATGTTTGTCGCGGCGTCGCCCGCGCTTGCTGCGGATGACTTCATCGAAGGTGTCTATCTCCAGTCGGAGGAACTCTGTACCCAAGCCAAAAAGGATACGCTGCAGACGCTGATCGATGCCGGCAACATCGTTCTTTCGAAGAACGGCCTGCAAGGCGTCGAATACAATTGCGAATTCGTTCAGGTCAGCAAGGCGACACGCTCGCCGAGCTGGGCTGTGACGGCGATCTGCCAGGAGCCGGGCTATGTCTTTCCTGACGTCCTGTCGGTGACGCAGATGAACCCGACGCAGGTCGATCTCGTGTCGGCCCGGCCGATCGACGATGAAAGCGAGGCGAGCGGCAACAGCGGCAGCTACTATCTGTGCGCGGGCATTGCTCTGCCATGAGGTTGTTGCCCGATTGTCGGGCGGCACATGTTGCGCGTCGCGCGCCGCGCCGCTATAGCCCGGACTGGTTTTCCCCGAGGCAAATACATGTCCGTTGATGTCAAGACAGTGAAGCGCGTGGCGCATCTCGCCCGCATCGCGGTGAGCGAGGAAGATGCCGAGCGTATGACCGCCGAGTTGAATGCCATACTGGGCTTCGTCGAGCAGTTGAACGAGGTCGATGTTTCCGGCGTCGAGCCAATGACGTCGGTGACGCCGATGGAAATGAAGAAGCGCGGCGATGTCGTCACCGACGGCAACAAGGCGGCCGACATCGTCGCCAACGCGCCCGCGACCGACGAGAATTTCTTCCTCGTGCCGAAGGTCGTGGAGTAAGGCACCGATGGCTATCGAGATCGCCATCGAAACGCCGCTGCAGGACGACGTGCGCAGCCTGGTCGCGGAACTCAACGCGACCTTGCTCGAACTGACGCCGCCGGAGCACTGCTACCACCTGACGGTCGAGCAGATGGCAGGCAAGGACACGACGGTTTTCATCGCTCGCGACAACGGCGTCGCCATTGGTTGTGGTGCACTCAAGCGCCATGACGATGCCATTGGCGAGGTCAAGCGTATGTACACGAGGCCTTCGCATCGTGGCCGCAAGATCGGCGCTGGAATCGTCCAACGGGTCGAGGCGCTGGCGCGCGATGAAGGGTTGAAGCGGCTGGTGCTGGAGACCGGCGATCGCCATCCCGCCGCCTGGGCCGTCTATGAACGCGCCGGGTTCTCGCGCTGCGGCCCGGTGCTGGATTATCCCGATTCCGAGTGGTCGGTGTTTTACGAAAAGAGCCTTTGATGAGCGACCTGACCCATCTGACGATTTCGCAGGCCCGCGCCAAGCTGCGCGCCAAGGAAATCACCGCGACCGAGATCACCGAAGCCTATCTCTTGGCGATCGATCGCGCCAATCCGGCGCTCAATGCCTATGTGGCGGTGACCGGGGACAAGGCGCGCGACATGGCCAAGACGTCGGACGCTAGGCTGCTCAAGGGGGAGGGCGGTGCGCTGGAAGGCATTCCGCTCGGGATCAAGGACCTGTTCGGTACCGAAGGCGTCCATACCCAGGCCTGCAGCCACGTGCTCGACGGCTTCAAGCCGCGCTATGAATCAACGGTCACGTCCAACCTGTGGGCCGACGGCGCGGTCATGCTGGGCAAGCTCAACATGGACGAATTCGCCATGGGCTCGTCCAACGAAACCTCCTACTACGGCCCGGTCATCAACCCATGGCGGCGTTCGCGCCTCGATACGGTGGTGATGCCGACGACGCATCAGGGTGATGGCGGCTTCGTCTCGGCAGGTGGCACGAAAACCCAGCGTAGCCTCGACAATGCGCAGCTGGTGCCGGGTGGTTCTTCCGGTGGTTCGGCGACCGCCGTGTCGGCCTTCCTGTGTGCAGGCGCAACCGCCACCGACACCGGCGGTTCGATCCGCCAGCCAGCCGCGTTCACCGGGACCGTCGGCATCAAGCCGACCTATGGCCGCTGCTCGCGCTGGGGCATCGTCGCCTTCGCCTCGTCGCTCGATCAGGCCGGACCGATCGCCCGCGACGTGCGCGACGCCGCCATTCTTCTGAAATCCATGGCCTCGGTCGATCCCAAGGACACCACGTCCGTCGACCGGCCGGTGCCGGACTACGAGGCGGCGATCGGCAAGCCGATCAAGGGCATGAAAGTCGGCATTCCCAAGGAATACCGTGTCGACGGCATGCCGGAAGAGATCGAGGCGTTGTGGCAGAAGGGCATTGCCTGGCTCAAGGATGCCGGCGCCGAAATCGTCGGCATCTCCCTGCCGCACACCAAATACGCGCTGCCGGCCTATTACATCGTGGCGCCCGCGGAAGCTTCTTCCAACCTCGCCCGCTATGACGGCGTCCGCTACGGCTTGCGCGTGCCCGGCAAGGACATCGTCGAGATGTATGAGAAGACCCGCGCCGCCGGCTTCGGCCGCGAGGTCAAGCGCCGCATCATGATCGGCACCTATGTGCTGTCGGCCGGCTACTATGACGCCTACTACCTGCAGGCTCAGAAGGTGCGCAACCTGATCAAGCGCGACTTCGAAAATGTTTTCGCGGCCGGCGTCGATGTCATCCTGACACCGGCGACACCGTCGGCCGCCTTCGGTATCGCCGACGAGGACATGGCCGCTGATCCGGTCAAGATGTATCTCAACGACATTTTCACGGTCACCGTGAACATGGCCGGCCTGCCCGGCATCGCCGTGCCCGCCGGCCTCGACCCCAAGGGTCTGCCGCTCGGCCTGCAGCTGATCGGCAGGCCATTCGAGGAAGAGACGCTGTTCCAGACCGCCGCCGTCATCGAGCAGGCGGCCGGCACATTCCAGCCGGAGAAGTGGTGGTAAGGGTATCGCTCGCCTGACGCATGGTCCTGAAAATCGCGATCGATTTTGGACAGCCTTGCGGGCTGTAATGAGTGAGCGATGTTCTACTATCTTTCCAAGATATTCTGGTTCTTCATCCAGCCGCTCAACCTGACGATCTTCCTGCTTTTGGCAGGCCTGCTCGCCGGGATGGCCGGCCGGCGGCGACTTGCCGTCAGCGGCGGCGTGCTGGCGTTTCTGATCCTTGCGCTGTCGGCGTGGACGTCACTTGGAGCGATGATGCTCAATCCGCTGGAGGAACGCTTTCCCAGGCCGCCGCTGCCGGAGAAGGTAGACGGCATCGTCGTGCTCGGCGGCGGCTTCGAGGGCGCTATCAACCTTGTGCGCGGCGGCTATGAATTGAACAGCAGCGGCGATCGCATGGTCGAGACCGCGATCCTCGCCAGGCGTTTCCCGCAGGCAAAAGTGGTGGTCTCCGGTGGAAACGGTTCACTGTTCTTCGACGGCGAAGGTGATGCCGACACCGCGCCGCGCCTGCTCGAGGTGCTGGATGTCCAGGCCGACCGGCTGCTCCTCGAAGACAAATCCCGCAACACTTACGAGAACGCGGTCTTCAGCCGCGAACTGGTCAAGCCCAAACCGGGCGAGACATGGCTTTTGGTGACATCAGCCTTTCACATGCCGCGCGCCAAGGCCCTGTTCGACAAGGCGGGCTTTCCAACTGTCCAATGGCCGGTCGACTATCGCACCTCGGGTCGGGAAGGCATCGGCTTGTTTCGCGACAATGCGGCCGATTCACTGCAGAACACGACCGTCGCGGTCCGCGAATGGATCGGGCTTTTCGCCTATTGGCTTTCCGGACGCATCGATCAGCCGTTTCCGACGCCGGGCGGCTGACCGATCACTGCGCGCCGCGCCGCGGAGAAGAACTGCCGCCGTACCAGGACGGCCAGCAGCAGAAGCGTCGACAGCACGAACACCAGGGGATCGACGAACCAGCCGAGATAGCCGATCGAGAAGAACACGCCGCGCAGGCCCGAGTTGAAATGCTTGCCGGCCAGCATGTTCATTTGCGTCGCGCGCCACACGGCCGTTTGCGTGAGGGGATTGCGCGAGGCCTCGCCATGCGGGATCGGCACGGCGCCGATCAGGATCGAACAGTAGTTGAACAGCCTGTAGGCCCAGCCGAATTTGAAGAAGGAAAAGGCCAGGATCAGCACCAGTCCCAGCACCTTGATCTGAAAGGCCGAGCGCGACGGCGCGCCGCCCAAGGGCAGGGTGCTCAGCACCTCAAGCACCCGGTCCGACGCGCCAAGCAGGGCGAAGCAGCCGCCGAGCGCGATCAGCGAACTGGAGGCGAAGAAGGCTGTTCCCTGCTGCAGGCCGCTCATGATGGCGGTGTCGACGATGCGGATCTCGCGCTCGGCCATGGTGCGCATCCAGGCCTCGCGTTGCGCATTCATGGCGGTGGTCAGCGACACGCGGCTGACCAGGTGGCCGTCCGAGGCGAGCGTGTGCAGCACCCATGCGAGGAGGAAAAAGCCCAGCGCCGCGAGATCGGCCGTCGAAAGATAGGAATCGCCCATGGCGCCGAATCTACCATATTCGGCCCGGTTGCTTCGATGACCTTGCACGGCGCGTTGCACTCGATGTCGCTGCCGGAGCAAACAAGGTCGGCAGGTGCTGCGCCGCGATTGTCAAAAGAGCGGAAACATCCCGGGAATTCCTATATGTAATCCTCGACGTGACCCAGGAGACAGCGTGTTCCTTTCGGTTTTCGACCTGTTCAAGATCGGCATCGGCCCCTCGAGCTCGCACACGATGGGACCGATGACGGCTGCGCGCCGCTTCCTCGATGAGGTCGCGGGCGACGACTGGCCGCGTCCCGCCGGCGCCAAGGTCGACCGCATCGGCGCCAGCCTGCATGGCTCGCTCGCCTATACCGGCATAGGCCATGGCAGCGACCGTGCCGTCATTCTCGGCCTTGCCGGCCAGACGCCGCAAACGGTCGACCCCGACCGAGCCGACGAAATTGTCAGCCGCATCACCGCCGACAAGCTGGTTTCACCGCCCGGCCACCCTCCCTACCATTTCGATCCGGCCACTGATCTGGTGCTGAACCGCAAGACGCCGCTCACCGGTCATGCCAACGGCATGGCGTTCTACGCTTACGACGCCGGCGGCCGGTTGCTGCTCAAGCGCATCTACTATTCGATCGGCGGCGGCTTCGTGGTTTCGGAAGAAGAGCTGCAACGGATGAAGTCGAAGGGCTCGGTCACAACCGAGGGCAAGAAAGTGCCGTATCCCTTCAAGAACGCGGTCGAGATGCTGAAGATGGCGGCCAGGAGCGGCCTTTCCATTGCCGAAATGAAGCGCGTCAACGAGGAGACGCAGATGTCGCGCGAGGCGCTCGACACCGGCCTCGACGCGATATGGGACGCCATGAAGGGCTGCATCGACCGCGGCCTGTCGCAGGACGGCATCATGCCGGGCGGGCTCAAGGTGCGCCGCCGCGCCAGACAGCTCCATGACAAGCTGCAGGAGCAGTGGCAGCAGAACCGGCCGAACCCGCTGCTCGCCAATGACTGGCTGTCGATCTATGCGATGGCGGTCAACGAGGAGAATGCGGCGGGCGGGCGTGTCGTCACCGCGCCGACCAATGGTGCCGCGGGCACGCTGCCGGCGGTGCTGCGCTACTGGCTGCATTTCCATCCCGAGGCCGACCAGCCGAGCATTCGCGACTTCCTGCTGACGGCAGCGGCCATCGGCGGCATCATCAAGTCCAATGCGTCGATATCGGGCGCCGAGGTAGGCTGCCAGGGCGAGGTCGGTTCCGCCTCGGCGATGGCTGCGGCCGGCCTGTGCGCGGTCATGGGCGGCACGCCCGAGCAGGTCGAGAATGCTGCCGAAATCGCGCTCGAACATCATCTCGGCATGACTTGCGACCCGGTCGGCGGGTTGGTCCAGGTGCCCTGCATCGAGCGCAACGCATTGGGTGCCGTCAAGGCGGTGACGGCTGCGTCACTGGCCATCAAAGGCGACGGCGTGCATTTCGTGCCACTCGATGCGGCGATCGAGACGATGCGCCAGACCGGCCTCGACATGAACGAGAAGTACAAGGAAACCAGCCTTGGCGGCCTGGCGGTCAATGTCGTTGAGTGTTGAGGGCTGACCCAAGCCGGCACTGTGGAGAAGTCCGTCAGGCCGTTGACGTCTCGGCGCTCCGGACTAACCTTGGGCGATGGCTCTCAATCTCCTAAAGCTTTGCGTCGGTTGCGACAGTGTCGAGGATCTCGAAGAGTGGATCGCCTTCCGCCTTGACGAGCGCCGCCGTGCCGGCGAACCAGCCGAACACTGGCACACCACCCGCATGATGCCGACACGGGGCGACGAGGTCACCGATGGCGGTTCGCTCTATTGGGTGATCAAGGGCAGCGTGCAGTGCCGCCAGTTGATCACGGAAATCCGGCCGTTCACCGATGACGACGGCATCGGCCGCTGCCATTTGATGCTCAATCCCGAGGTGGTGCGCACCGACTGGCAGCCGCGCCGTGCCTTCCAGGGCTGGCGTTACCTGAAGCCGGCGGACGCCCCGGCCGACCTCGGCAAGGGCAAGGCGGGATTGGTCGAGATGCCGCCGAAACTCAGGCGCGAGCTGGCCGATCTCGGTCTGCTCTAAGGCTTGAGTGAAGGATTGCCTGCTGCCGCGCCCGCGTTTTCTGGCCCTCAATCTTGCCCCGCGCTGGACTTGCAAGCGACGCGACGACGCCACATCTTGAAATCCATGCGCGATGAAGAACTGTCGACACAGGCCGCTGCGCTTTGGAGGATCAGTTCGCATGATGGTCCTCCTTCCGGCCCGGTTAAAGGCCATGATTCTGGCGCAGGAAAAGTGTTGAAGGACATCACGCGGCTGTCCGAGCGGACAGGACCCCTGCGGGGCGGTGCGAAATGTTAGGCGCAATTATCATTGTGGTCGCGTTGTTGCTGGTGCTGCTAGGGGTAGCCACCGCATTTCTCCGCGCGGATCCGGCGCAACTCGCAAGCGGAATGAGAAAATTGGGACCGATCCTGCTGGCGCTGGTGGGTGGCGCCGTGCTCCTGGTCGGGCGCCAAGGCATCGGCGGCATCATCCTGTTCGTGGCAATCGCCTGGTACGGCGCCACGCATACGGGCGGGCCAAAGGCCAGACCGGGTGCTGGAAAACGCTCAATGGTGCGGACGGCGGCCCTCGAGATGGAACTCGATCACAATACTGGCGGCCTGGAAGGACTGGTTCTGGCCGGCCGCCACGATGGCAAGATGCTTGGCTCGATGACCCTTGCGCAATTGCAGCATCTCTACCGCGAACTCTCCGGCGATCCGGAGAGCCGGCAGTTGCTAGAGACGTATCTTGACGGCAGATTTCCCGTCTGGCGCAAATACGCTGAGACGAACGGTGGCGAAGGGCTGGGTGTTGCGCCAGGTCCGGGCGCCATGACTAAGGAGGAGGCCTACAAGGTCCTTGGTCTTGAAGCGGGGGCCGCCGCGGCGGATGTCCGCAAGGCGCACCGCCGCCTGATGCAGCGCCTGCACCCCGATGTCGGCGGCACGTCTTTCCTGGCGGCGCGGATTAACGAAGCCAAGGACGTCTTGCTCTCCAATCACAACTAGTCTCCTTCGACGCAAAAATTTTCCGGGAGATAACTTCCACGCAGTCCTATTGCTGGACGGCGTAGCACTCGATTTTCTTCTTCTTCAAAGCGGTGCAGGCCTTCCAGGCGGCATCCTTGGACCCAAAGCCGCCGAAGCGAGCGCGGTAGTAGGTGGCGCCGTCCTTGTCGAAAGCGACGGTGAAGCCGGAAGCGTTGGCCAGCACCTTGGGAGCCTGCTTGGTGGTCTTGTCGAGGAAAGCCTGGGCTTCGGACTGCTTCGGCGAGGAGGCAACCTGGATGGCCCAGCCTGACGGAACCGACGCGGTGCTGACCGGATCAACGGCCGGGGTGGGCTCGGCATAGGCGGCCACGACCTGGGCGGTGGCGACCTTGGGAGCGGAGACGATGACCGTCTTTACCTTCTTTGCCGGGACAACCAGCTTGGGTGCCTCCGCCTCGGCTGTATCCTCGTCCTCGCTGTCGCCCTGGGCAACGGTCGCGTCGTCGGTGACGGCCGTATCGGCTTCCGCCACGGCCACCGGCTTTTCGTCCGGGGTCGGCGCATCATGCTTGGGCAGGAGAACCTTTGCAAGTGCGCTGATGGGGTTGCTGTCCGCCTTGGCAACGAGGTCGCCGCCACCGCGGGTCGAGGCCCTCGGCAGATAGGTGTTGATCAGGCCTGCCATCTGGTTGTCTCGGCTGCCGCCCGACGTGCCGCCCATGACAACGGCGACCAGGCGGCGGTTGCCGTCATTAACGGACGAGACGAGATTGAAGCCGGAGGCGCGGGTATAGCCGGTCTTGATGCCGTCGACGCCCTTGATGCGTCCGAGCAGACGGTTATGGCCATTGATGCGCTGGCGACCGTAGAGAAAAGATCGCTGGGCGAAATAGCCGTAGTACTGGGGAAAATGTTCCCTGAGCGCAATGCCGAGCGTGGCCATGTCGCGCGCGGTGGTGAACTGTCCCGGATCCGGCAGGCCGTTGGCGTTGCGGAAGACCGTGCCGTTCATGCCGAGCTGCCGCGCCTTGGCCGTCATCATGCGGGCGAAGTTGGTTTCGTTGCCGCCGAGCATTTCGCCGAGCGCGGTCGCCGAGTCGTTGGCCGACTTCGTCACGATCGACAGGATCGCGGTCTCGACCGCCACCGATCCACCAGGCTTCACGCCGAGCTTGGTCGGCGCCTCGGCTGACGCATGTGCCGAAAACACGACTGGCGAGTTTCTGCTGATCTTGCCCTTCGCCATCGCTTCGAAGGTCAGATAGAGCGTCATCATCTTGGTCAGAGAAGCGGGATAGCGCCGGCCATCGGCATTAGCCGAGTACAGCACCTTGCCGGTTTTGGCATCGACGACGATGGCCGCGGATTTCGCCGCGAGCGACGAGGCGACGTCCGCGACGACGAAGGTCATCGCCATGGCGAGGATCATGATCGTTTTAAGAGGGAACGCGGATTTGGAAACGAAGCCCGACAACGCCTGACGCACTGGTAGTTCCTTTGAATTTCTCGTTGCGCTGGAGGCGGCAAAGGGATCCTGCCTCACTTCTGGCCAAGCTAGCGGGGCAGCGTTACCAATCCGTTTATGGTAACCGCCGCGTTCACCATTTTCTGGGGGTTTGAGCCTTCCTTTATTCGAATTTTAGCCATTGCCGCTGCCCGCGGGGTCGCGAGCCCCCGACTTCTTGACTTTTGTGCGCTGCACAATATATATTATGCATTGCACAACGGCGCTCGGGGCAGGGCGCGTCAACCGTCCAGGGAGAGTACGAAATGACCCAGACCTATGAGGACTTCAGCAAATACGGCAAGGAGTTCGCCGACACCGGATTGAAGAGCTTCGCCTCCATGTCCAAGGGCGCGCAGGCGATCGCCACAGAGGCCGGCGAATACACCAAGAAGAGCTTCGAAGCCGGCAGCGTCGCGTGCGAGAAGCTGTTCTCGGCCAAGTCGCTGGACAAGGCGATCGAGATTCAATCCGACTATGCCAAGCAGTCCTACGAGGCGTTCGTCGCCGAGGCTACCAAGATTGGCGACCTCTATGCCGAACTCGCCAAAGAGGCCTACAAGCCGTTCGAATCGATCGTTGCCAAGGCAAAGTAATTTTTCGCCCGTGAATTGAAAATCCGGCCCTTTGGGCGCGGGGCAAAACCCGACCGCGGAAACGCGGCCGGGTTTTTTCATGCCAGCGCTTCACGATTGCGAAAAACCGCCAGGTTGGTCACCTAGCCATATTGTCAGCTAACCAGAAGGGCTTAAAATCGTCCATCGAACACCTACATGTTGAACTCGCATGAGGATTCGAAAGAGGCAGGATTACGTGACGATCGGTTTGACTGCCACGAGACAAGTGGCGCGGATGCAAAACGGCGGCGGCGACGGCAATGAGGCCGGCCGCGGGACGGCCGTCATCACGCGCACCAAAACCAAAACCAAGAAGCCCAGCCTTTACCGGGTCCTCATCCTCAACGACGACTACACTCCGATGGAGTTCGTGGTTCACGTGCTGGAGCGTTTTTTCCAGAAGGACCGCGAAGCCGCCACACGCATCATGCTTCATGTTCACAATCATGGAGTGGGCGAGTGCGGGGTCTATACATTCGAGGTGGCCGAGACCAAAGTGTCTCAGGTCATGGATTTCGCCCGACAGAATCAGCATCCGCTGCAATGCGTGATGGAGAAGAAGTGAGGTAACATGCCGGCTTTCTCCCAAGGCCTGGAAAAGGCGCTTCACCAGGCGCTGACGCTCGCCAATGAGCGCCACCATGAATATGCAACCCTTGAACATTTGCTGCTCGCGCTCATCGACGACACCGAGGCGGCCGCCGTCATGCGCGCCTGCAACGTCGATCTCGACGAGCTGAAGCATACCGTTCTCACCTATATCGATACCGAGCTCGACAATCTGGTTACCGGCTACGACGAGGACTCCAAGCCGACCGCCGGCTTCCAGCGCGTCATCCAGCGCGCGGTGATCCATGTGCAGTCATCGGGTCGCGAGGAAGTGTCTGGTGCCAACGTGCTCGTGGCGATCTTCGCCGAGCGCGAAAGCCATGCCGCTTATTTCCTGCAGGAACAGCAGATGACCCGCTACGACGCGGTCAACTACATCTCGCATGGCATCGCCAAGCGTCCGGGCGCGTCGGAGAGCCGCAGCCCGCGCGGTGCCGATGACGAGCAGGGCGGCCCGAACGGCGCCGAGCCACAGGAGGAGGGCGGCAAGAAGAAGCAGCAACAGGACGCGTTGACCGCTTATTGCGTCAACCTGAACAACAAGGCCAAGGCCGGCAAGATCGATCCGCTGATCGGCCGCGAAGGCGAGATCAACCGCACCATCCAGGTGCTGTGCCGCCGTTCCAAGAACAACCCGCTCTATGTCGGTGACCCCGGGGTCGGCAAGACGGCGATCGCCGAAGGGCTGGCCAAGCGCATCGTCGAGGGCGACGTGCCGGAAGTGCTGCACAATGCCACCATCTTCGCGCTCGACATGGGCACGCTGTTGGCCGGCACGCGCTATCGTGGCGATTTCGAGGAACGGCTGAAGCAGGTCGTCAAGGAACTCGAGGATTATCCGGGTGCCGTGCTGTTCATCGACGAGATCCATACGGTGATCGGCGCCGGCGCCACTTCGGGCGGCGCCATGGATGCGTCGAACCTGTTGAAGCCGGCGCTGTCTTCCGGTGCGATCCGCTGCATCGGTTCGACCACCTACAAGGAGTTCCGCCAATTCTTCGAGAAGGACCGTGCCTTGGTGCGGCGCTTCCAGAAGATCGACGTCAATGAGCCGACCGTCGAGGACGCCATCGAGATCATGAAGGGCCTGAAGCCCTATTATGAGGAATTTCACAAGGTGAAGTTCACCAACGAGGCGATCAAGGCCTCGGTGGAACTGTCGGCGCGCTACATCAACGACCGCAAGCTGCCGGACAAGGCGATCGACGTGATCGACGAGACCGGCGCCTCGCAGATGCTGGTGCCGGAAGCCAAGCGCAAGAAGACGATCGGCATCAAGGAGATCGAAGCGACGATCGCCACCATGGCGCGTATTCCGCCGAAGACGGTTTCGGCCGATGACGAGAAGGTGCTGCAGGGCCTGGACATTGAGCTCAAGCGCGTCGTCTACGGCCAGGACACCGCCATTACGGCGCTGACCTCGGCGATCAAGCTGGCACGGGCCGGCCTGCGCGAACCGGAAAAGCCGATCGGCTCGTACCTGTTCTCGGGCCCGACCGGCGTCGGCAAGACGGAGGTCGCCAAGCAGTTGGCCGCCTCGCTCGGCGTCGAACTGATCCGCTTCGACATGTCGGAATATATGGAACGCCACACCGTCTCGCGGCTGATCGGCGCGCCTCCCGGCTATGTCGGTTTCGACCAAGGCGGCCTTTTGACCGACGGTGTCGACCAGCATCCGCACTGCGTGCTGCTGCTGGACGAGGTCGAGAAGGCGCATCCGGACCTGTTCAACATCCTGTTGCAGGTGATGGACCACGGCAAGCTGACCGACCACAATGGCAAGCAGATCGACTTCCGCAATGTCATCCTGATCATGACCACCAATGCGGGCGCATCCGATGCGCAGCGCGCGGCGATCGGTTTCGGTTCGACCAAGCGCGAAGGCGACGATGTCGAGGCGATCAACCGGCTGTTCACGCCGGAATTCCGCAACCGTCTCGATGCGATCATCCCGTTCGGCTCGCTGCCGGTGCCGGTGATCCATCAGGTGGTGCAGAAGTTCGTCATGCAGCTGGAAGCCCAGCTCTCCGAGCGCGGCGTCACCTTCGACCTGTCGCCGGACGCGATCGCCTGGCTTGCCGACAAGGGTTATGACGAACGCATGGGCGCGCGTCCGCTTGGCCGCGTCATCCAGGAGCACATCAAGAAGCCGCTGGCCGACGAGGTGCTGTTCGGCAAGCTGAAGAAGGGCGGCACGGTGCGCGTCACCGTCGAGAAGAAGGAAACCGGCGAGACCGGCCTGAAGCTCGAATCGCTCGCCGACGAGGCGCCGGTGAAGCCGAAGAAGGAAGAGCCCGAAGACGCGCCGAAGCCGCCCAAGGCGGTGGCCAAGAAGCCCGCGGCCAAGAAGGTCGTCGCGCAGAAGCCGGAGCCCAAGGGCAAGGATGGCGGCAAACGCAGCCTGGTGCCGCAATTGCCCCGCAAGGGCTGATCGGAACTTACTCGGAAAAGCCCCGGAAACGGGGCTTTTTCATTGCGCCAAAGTCATATGAAAGCGGCGAACAGACACCTCAGCCCGCGAGCGCGGCACGGATCTTGCCGGCATTCTCCGCCAGCACTTCCGGCTTCTCCATCTGTCCGGAATGCGGTTTGAGCGCCACGCCCTCGAAGCGCGGAACCACATGCACATGCAGGTGATAGACGGTCTGTCCGGAGGCTGGCTCGTTGAACTGCATTATGGTGACGCCATCGGCGTTAAAGGCTTTCTTCACCGCCAGCGCCATTTTTTGAACAACTGTAAAGAGCGAGCCAAATATCTCCGGGTTGGCGTCGAGCAAGTTGCGCGACGGCGCTTTCGGCACCACCAGCGTGTGGCCCGGTCCTTGCGGCATCACGTCCATGAAGGCCACTACGGCGTCATCTTCGTAAACGCGGTGCGAAGGAATTTCTCCACGCAGGATCTTTGCGAAAATGTTGTCTGTGTCATAGGCGGTTTCGGCCATGGCGAACGCTCCGGATTGTGCCTCGCCGTCCCGTGTAGCGAAGCTCTTCCGGAGCAGCAAGACTATGGCCGACGTGATCGGCCATCCAAAATTCGACAAGCGCGTCATGAAGCGCCTTTTTGCGCTGCGATGGTGCTTACGCACCCATGGCCGGGGCATGGCGCGCCAAAGAGCCTGCTATTCCTCGAGATCCTTGCGGAAGGGCGTGTGCTCTTCCAGATATTCGCCCATCCGCTCGACTTCGCGCCGCTCGCGCCTGAGATAGTCGGCGACCGCGTTGCGCAGGCCAGGATGGGAAATGTAGTGGGCCGAATGCATAGTCACCGGCCGGTAGCCGCGCGCCAGCTTGTGTTCGCCTTGCGCGCCTGCCTCGACCACCTTCAGCTTGCGTTCGATGGCGAAGTCGATGGCCTGGTGATAGCAAACCTCGAAATGCAGGTAGGGGTGATCCTCGATGCAGCCCCAGTTGCGGCCGTAGAGCGCGTCGGAACCGATGAAGTTGATGGCGCCGGCAATATAGCGCCTGTCGCGCCTGGCCATCACCAGCAGGATGTCGTCCGCCATGCGTTCGCCGATCAGCGAGAAGAACTGGCGGTTCAGGTAGGGGCGGCCCCATTTGCGGCTGCCGGTGTCCATATAGAAGGCGAAGAAGTCGTCCCAGGCCTTTTCGGTCAGGTCCTTTCCGGTCAGCCAGTCGATCGAGATGCCATCGGCCAGCGCCTCGCGCCGTTCCTTCCTCATCGCCTTGCGTTTGCGTGAGGCAAGTGTGGCGAGGAAGTCGTCATAGGTTGAAAAGCCTTCGTTGAAGAAATGGAATTGCTGGTCGGTGCGATGCAGGAAACCCGCTGCTTCCAGCGTCGCGACGTCGCTCTCCTGCACGAAGGTGACATGCGCAGAGGACACGCCGAGCTTGTCGGTCACCATTTTGAGACCGGCGGCAAGCCCAGCCTTCACCGCACCCTGATCCTCGCCTTTGCCGACCAGCAGGCGAGGGCCGGTGACGGGCGTGAACGGCACGGCACTTTGCAGTTTTGGATAGTAACGGCCGCCGGCGCGCTCGAAGGCATCCGACCAGCCGTGATCGAACACGTATTCGCCCTGGCTGTGCGACTTGAGATAACAGGGGACGGCGCCGAGGAGCCTGCCTTGGGCGGTCTCCAGCCGCAGGTGATGACCTTGCCAGCCGGTGCGCCGCACGGCGCAGCCGGAATCCTCCAGAGCGCTCAAAAAAGCGAATGAAACGAGTGGGTTGTACCCAGTTTCCGTGTCGCTACGCGTGGTTCCGGCAAAGCCGTTCCATTCGTCGCAGGTAAAGGCTCCGATGCCGGCGGCGATGCGGATCGAATAGTCTGCATTCGCCATTTGTCCGTCGCCGTCGTCGCCCTGATCCATGAGGCTTATTTAAGCTCCATTCGGGCCGCTACAAGTCACGTTTCGGGCACCCTTCTCAGGCGACTTCGACCATGTCCGGTTCGAACCCTTCGAACGTCATCTGGTCGGCGTATCTAAAGGTCAGGTCGATCGCGGGCTGATCATGCACCGTCCAAGTGATGACAGGCATTTTGAGCTTTTCGCGCACGAAGCTGACAAACGGGTTCGGCAGATCGCCGGCGGCATAGGAGGTAAAGGCGAGTTCGTGCGCCAGCATGGCGAAATGTGCTTCGATCAGCTTGGCGTCCTTGCCATAGGCGGTCAATCCAGCCGGGATGCCGGGCGCGTGTTTGGGGAAATCGCGGATCAGCCAGTGATCGAATGACATGATCGCCGCCTTGCCCTTGTAGCGCTTGAGCATCTTGCCGACGCGCGCCACCAGGCCTTCGTCGCGACCGGGAGTTCCTTTCAGTTCGACGACCATGGGCACGCGACCATCGACGAGGTCGAGCGCTTCCTGCAACGTCGGCACGTGATCCGCCGTGCCGCCGACCTTGAGCGCGGTAAGTTCGGCCGCGCTGCGTTGCCAGACGAAACCGTCCTGCCCGGTCAGCCGTTGCAAATCGTCGTCATGGATCACGATGGGGACGCCGTCCGACGACAGATGCACGTCGCATTCGATCGCGTAGCCGCGTTCGGCCGCGGCAGCGAAGGCGGAAAGCGTGTTTTCCCAGCGCGTCTTGTTCATGTCGTGAAAGCCGCGATGGGCAACCGGCCGGGCCGTCAGCCAGGAGAGGTCGGTCATGTCAGCACCTACACTCATTCGACTTCGAAGATCGCTTCGATTTCCACCGCGGCATTAAGCGGCAGGGAGGCGGTGCCGACGGCCGAGCGCGCGTGCTTGCCGCTTTCGCCGAGCGCGGCAACCAGGAAATCGGAGGCGCCGTTGGCGACCAGATGCTGCTCGACGAAGTCGGGGGCAGAGGCCACGAAGACGGTGATCTTCACCAGGCGACGGATCTTCTCGAGGTCGCCAAGTGCTGCCTTGGCCTGCGCCAGGATGTTGATGGCGCAGTATTTCGCCGCGTCCTTGCCGCTTGCCGTGTCGACGTCGCGGCCGAGCAGGCCGCTTGCCTGCAGCTTGCCGTCCTTGAGCGGCAACTGACCAGCGGTGAACAGCAGGTTGCCGGTCCTGCAATAGGGCACGTAGTTGGCGGCTGGTGCGGCGGCGACGGGAAGCGTCACGCCGAGATCACTTAGCCGCTTTTCGATTGTTTCACTCATTGCTTTTCCCTATTGCTGGAAGGCGCCGCGCTGGCCGGGCCGAAATTGCTATTTTTGCCTCGCTTCCGCCACGACTTTTTTTAAGCTGGACCATCTTTCCCTGCGGCCTGCCATCAGCCGCGACGATCGGAGTACCTCATGCGCGCGACGCGCCTTGCATTCCACGCCGTTCTGTTGTCGGCGCTTTTGCCAACAGGCGCCGCTGTCGCCGCACCGGCGCTGCAGGCGCATCGCGCCGTCTATGATCTCACGCTCAAGAAGGCGGATGATCGGTCCGGCATCACCGGCATCACCGGCCGCATGGTCTACGAGTTCAATGGCTCGGCCTGCGAAGGCTATACGGTGAAATTCCGTTTCGTCACCCAGATCGCCACCAACGACAACACGAAGCTGACCGACCAGCAGACGACGACTTTCGAGGATGCCGAAGGCAAGACCTTTTCGTTCGTGACGAAATCCTTTGTCGACCAGAACCTCGACAAGGAGGTCAAGGGTATGGCCACGAAAGACGCGAAGGGCCTCAAGGTCGACATCGATAAGCCGGAGAAGAACAGTCTCGAACTCGCCGCCACCCAGTTTCCGACCCAGCACCTGGTCGAGCTGATCGGAAAGGCCGAAAAAGGCGAAAACTTCTATCAGACCAACCTGTTTGATGGTTCGGAAGACGCCAACAAGGTGATGACGACCACCGTCGTCGTCGGCAAGAAGAGCGAGGCCGACAAGGCCGATCCGGAAGCGCCGGCATTGGCGAAGCTTGCCACCGACAAATACTGGCCGGTCGACATCGCCTATTTCGACGACAGCGCCCAGAACGGCGAGGAAGTGCCGGAATACCGGATCAGCTTCAAGCTGCACGAGAACGGCATCACCCGTGATCTCGTCATGGACTATGGCGACTTCTCGATGACCGGCAAGCTGGTCAACCTGTCGCTGTTCGACCAGACAAAGCCTTGCCCAGTATCGAAATAGCAGGGTCGGGCAATTGAGCTGGCCGTGGCGGGCTTGATGGCAGTCTATGTAGATGCGGCGATCTGGAAATGGGCCGGCCATCTCTGGTGCCATCTCCTAGCCGACGACACCGACGAATTGCATCGCTTTGCGGCGGAACTCGGCATCAAGCGCTCGTCCTACCAGGGCCCGCCCAAGACATCCGCTCCGCACTATGACATAACCGGCTTCGAGCGCGACCGTGCGGTGCGGCTCGGCGCCATCGAGTGCAGCCGCGAGCAGATCGTCGCCATCTTCCGGCGCGTGCGGGTGCCCAACGGAAAGTCCAAGCGATGACACCAACGGCATTCCTGGCATATTGCGCCGCTGTGACGCTCGCCGCCGCCACGCCGGGGCCGGCAATGTTCGCGGTCATCACCAACGGCGTGTCGCGTGGGTTCCTGCGGGCCTTCATGGCCGGCCTTGGGGTCGCCGCCGGCGATGCCGTGCTCGTCACTCTGGCGCTGCTGGGGTTGGTGGCCCTGGCTCAGACCTTCGAATGGATCTTCCTCCTGTTGAAATATGCCGGCGCCGCCTATCTGATCTTTCTCGGCGTCAGGATGTGGCGGGCCTCGGTCGCGCAATCGAATGAGCCGCGGACGGGGCAGGCGAAATTGTCCCGATCCTTCCTGCTCGGCGCGTCCATAGCGCTCGGAAACCCGAAGGCGATCCTGTTCCATGCCTCGATCATGCCGCTGATTCTCGACCTCGACACGATGACCTTTTTCGATGGCCTGCTGGTGGTGGCTACCGTCATCAGCGCCAATATCGTGACGATGGGGGTCTATGCCGCGCTCGCGGGCCGGGCTTCGGGCTGGTTCAGGACACCCAGGCGCATGCGGCTGATGAACAGGTTCGCCGGCAGCGCCATGATCGGCACCGGAGCGCTGATTGCCGCACGCTAGGCGTTAAAGCGCCGCCCCGCTTGCGTTTGTCGGACTTCCCCTCTATATGCGCGCTCATTCCACACACGGACTTTGGTGTCTGCCCGGGAGAAATCCGGCTGAGACCTCCGGTGGCGTTCGAGGACCTCGGTCTAAAAATGCCTGTGTCCGTGGAGGCTAACCGGAAAGGAACTTAGAATGGCACTGCCTGATTTCAGCATGCGCCAGCTTTTGGAAGCTGGCATTCACTTCGGCCACCAGACCCACCGCTGGAACCCGAAGATGGCGTCCTACATCTACGGCGCCCGCAACAACATCCACATCATCGACCTCTCGCAGACGGTGCCTTTGCTGCACCAGGCGCTGAAGCAGGTTTCCGACACCGTCGCCAAGGGCGGCCGCGTGCTGTTCGTCGGCACCAAGCGCCAGGCGTCGGACATCGTTGCCGATGCGGCACAGCGTTCGGCCCAGTACTACGTCAACTCGCGTTGGCTCGGCGGCATGCTGACCAACTGGAAGACGATCTCGAACTCGATCCAGCGCCTGCGCAAGCTCGACGAGATGCTGGCCGGCGAAGCGCAAGGGTTGACCAAGAAGGAACGCCTGAACCTCGATCGCGAGCGCGAGAAGCTCGACAAGGCGCTGGGCGGTATCAAGGACATGGGCTCGACGCCCGACCTGATGTTCGTGATCGACACCAACAAGGAGGCGATTGCCATCCTCGAGGCCAAGCGCCTGGGCATCCCGGTCGTCGCCATCATCGATTCGAACTGCGATCCGGACAAGATCGATTTCCCGATCCCCGGCAATGACGACGCGGCCCGCGCCATCCAGCTTTATTGCGACCTGATTGCCAAGGCCGCCATCGACGGCATCGCCCGTCAGCAGGGCGCGCTCGGCATGGATATCGGCGCTTCGGTCGAAGCTCCGGTCGAACCGGCGCTCGATCCGGCTCCGGCGTCGGAAGCCCCCGAGGCTTGACAATCGAAGGCCGGTTGCGGCCTTCATCTTTCTCATATTTTGGCACGCTAAACAGACGCACCATCGAATACCGATGGTGCGTCGGTGCATTTAAACAAAGAGGCGACAATGAGCATTTCGGCTGCACAGGTCAAAGAACTCCGCGACTTGACCGGCGCGGGCATGATGGACTGCAAGGCGGCGTTGAACGAGACCAACGGCAACTTGGAAGAGGCCGTTGACTGGCTGCGCAAGAAGGGTATCTCCAAGGCCGACAAGAAGGCCGGCCGTACGGCAGCCGAAGGCCTGATCGGCGTCGACAACGGTGTGCGTGAAGCTGCCGTGGTCGAGGTGAATTCCGAGACCGACTTCGTCGCCCGCAATGCCGCCTTCCAGGAAATCGTCGCCAACGTCGCCAAGGTGGCGCTTGCCTATGGCACGACCGAAGCGGTCGCCGCCGCCAAATATCCGGGCTCCGACAAGTCGGTCACCGACACCATCAAGGACGCGGTCGGCACTATCGGCGAGAATATGGGCTTCCGCCGCTCGGCCAAGCTCACCGTTCCGCATGGTGCGGTTGCGACCTATGTGCACAACGCTGTTGCCGATGGTCTCGGCAAGCTCGGTGTGCTGGTCGCGATCGAGACCACGGGCAACGAGCATGCCGCCAATGCCTTTGGCCGCCAGGTCGCCATGCATGTCGCCGCCACCAACCCGATGGCGCTGACCGCCGAGCAGATCGATCCGGCCGCGGTCGAGCGTGAGAAGGCAATCTTCTCCGACCAGGCGCGCCAGTCCGGCAAGCCGGAAGCCATCATCGAGAAGATGGTCGAGGGTCGCCTGCGCAAATTCTATGAGGAAGTCGTGCTCCTGAAGCAGGCCTTCGTGCTCAATCCCGACATCACCGTCGAGAAGGCGCTGCAGGATGCCGAAAAGGAAATCGGCGCGCCGGCCAAGATCACGGCCTATTTGCGCTTCGCCCTTGGCGAGGGCATCGAGAAGGAAGAGACGGATTTCGCCGCGGAAGTCGCGGCGGCGGTCAAGAAGTAACTTCTTACCGGTCCATTTCGCCTGTGTTTTTTCGGCCGGACATCCGCTGGGATGCCCGGCCGATTTCGTTCGCGGTGTCGATAAAGGCCCTGAGTTTGGGCGCCATCGCCGCGCGACGCGGAAAGTAGAGGAAAAGGCCGGGTTCCTCGATCGCTGATTGCGGCAGAACCTGCACCAGGCGACCGGCCGCGAGATCGGCGCGCGCCAGCGGCTCGAACATGTAGGCAAGGCCCACTCCGGCGAGAGCCAGATCGATTGCCGCAAGCGAATCCGTCACGATGGCCGTACCGCTGGTTTCCATGACCACGTCCTTGCCGTCCCAGGTCAAATCCCAGCGATAGAGGGCACCGGAGCGACGAGACGGTATCCGATGCAATTGTGGTTCGCGAGATCGGCCACGCTGCGCGGACGGCCATGTCGCCCGATATAGGCGGGCGAGGCGACGATAACGGCTTTGAAGGGCTGCGTCAGTCGGATGGCCACCATGTCCTGGGCGATCATCTCGCCGAGCCGGATGCCGGCGTCAAAACCTTCGCCGACGATGTCGACCAACCCTTGATCAGCAAAAATCTCGACCGTGATGTCGGGATATCGCTCGGCCATCGCCGCCACGACCGGCGTCACCGCCAACGGCATTGCAATGTTGGAGGCGTTGATCCTGAGCAGCCCGGACGGCCTACCCTTGACGCTGCGGATACGATCCATCCGCTCGGCGATATCCTGAAGGGCAGGGGCCGCCGTTTCCACCAGCGCCTTGCCGGCCTCGGTGAGCGAAACGCTGCGCGTCGTGCGCGCAAACAGCGGCTGACCGATCCGCTCCTCGACGAGGCGCACTGCATGGCTGACCGCCGAAGGGCTCATGCCCAGTTCGGCCGCGGCAAGGGCAAAACCGCCGCGCCGGGCGACCGCAATGATGACAGGCAGATGGCTGAGCAGATCCCGGTCCATTCATGAACAGTATCGCATAGTCTTTGCGGACAATGCAATCTTATCGACGCCCAGGCAGAGGTCCACATTGTCGCCAACACATCGGCGATCGGGCTGATGGTATCGAGGAGAAGAGACATGAACGCCTTGAAACACGCTACCTTCGCCGCAGGGCTTGCCTTGGCGCCGCTCGACGCCGGCGGGGCCGAACCGATGGGCTGGCAGGCGCTTGCCGATGACCGCGCCATCATCCGCATCGCCGATGCCATCGACCGCGCCGTCGACGCGCAGGACTGGAAACGCGCGCGCAGCTATTTCGCGGATCGGGTCACCGCCGACTTCAGCAGCCTGTCCGGGCAGCCCGCGGCCAACATCGCCTCCGACGATCTGATCGGCGCTTGGGCCGGCAATCTCAAAGGCAGCAAGACCAGCCTGCATCTGCGCACCAATCACCAGGTCGTCCTTGAAGCGGACACGGCGACCGTTCTGTCGAACGGCTACGCCTGGAACCGGATGGAGGGCAATGGCGACCCGCTCTGGGAGGTCTGGGGCACGTATGAGCATCACCTCACGCGCTCCGCGGCTGGCTGGAAGGTCGATGGCTTCACCTTCCGCATGACGCATGAGCGCGGCAATCCCTGGGTCAAGGCGACACCTGGCCAATGACGCCCGCATCAACCGGACCAAGATCGGAAAAGACAATGACGATGAGCTACTACACACTCGGCAACAGCGGGCTGCGCGTCAGCCGGCTGGCACTGGGCACGATGACTTTCGGGACGGAATGGGGCTGGGGCGCGGACCGGGATACGGCGCGCGCGATGTTCGACGCCTATGTCGAGGCCGGGGGCAATTTCTTCGACACCGCCGACCTTTACACCGGCGGCACGGCCGAGACCTGGCTCGGTGAATTTGTGGCCGAGCGGGGCTTGCGCGACAAGGCGGTGATCGCCACCAAATTCACCATGAACTCGAACCCCGGCAATCCGAATGCCGGCGGCAATGGCCGCAAGAACATCATGCGTGCCGTCGACGCATCGCTGAAGCGGCTGGGTACCGACTATATCGATCTCTATCTCATGCATATCTGGGACAGGCTGACGCCGGCCGAAGAAGTGCTGCGTACGCTCGACGATCTGGTTCGGGCAGGCAAGATACGTCACATCGGCCTGTCCGACGTGCCGGCCTGGTATGCCGGGCGGGCGCAGGCGATCGCCGAACTGCGCGGCTATGAGCCGATCTCGGCGTTGCAGCTTGAATACTCCCTCGCGGAGCGTGCCATCGAGCATGAATTCGTGCCGTTCGGGACACGCCATGGCGCCGGCATCATGGTCTGGAGCCCGCTGGCAAGCGGACTGCTAAGTGGCAAATACCGCCCGGCGCAGGCGGGCAATGCCGGCCGGCTCGACGGCTTCCGCAACACCACCCACCCAGGCTTCCAGAAATTCAGCGAGCACAACTGGGCTGTGGTGGCGGAGCTGGAGAAAGTCGCCGCCGAACTCGGCCGCGGCATGGCTCAGGTCGCGCTGAACTGGGTGGCGACTCAGCCAGGAGTTGCCACCGTCATTCTCGGAGCAACGCGGCTTTCGCAGCTGCAGGATAATCTTGCGGCGCTCGATTTCTCCATACCGCCCGCGCTTCGCCAGCGCCTGGACAAGGTGAGCGGCACGCCGGCACCGTTCCCGCATTCTTATTTCGGTCCCGAGATCCAGGTCCGTGTCGCGGGCGGTGTCGTGACCGGCGACAAGCCGTCAGGCTACGCATTGCCGGTCGTGGTCGAAGGCGAGGCGGTTGCCATCAGCAGCAACTGATCCAGAAAGCCTGGAATTTTGCACAAGGGCGCGGCGTGACATCGCCGCGCCCTTCGTGTATCCGGTCAACCCGTCATGACAGCACCGCCGGGCGAAGCAGGGGGCGTTTTCGCCTTCAGAGCTTGCCACGCCGGAATTTCGAGGAACCAGATGACGGTCAAGCCCCGCTACCGACGTGTTCTGCTGAAAGCTTCGGGCGAAGCGTTGATGGGCGAACAGCATTTCGGCATCGACGTCTCGGTCGTCGACCGCATCGCCGGCGACATTGCCGAGGCCCGTGCGCTGGGCATCGAGGTGGGTGTCGTTATCGGCGGCGGCAATATCTTTCGCGGCGTGGCGGTCGCCTCCAAGGGAGGCGACCGCGTTACCGGCGATCACATGGGCATGCTTGCCACGGTCATCAATTCGCTGGCGTTGCGCACGTCGCTGAACAAGATCGGTGTCGATGCCGTCGTGCTGTCCGCAATTGCCATGCCCGAGCTTTGCGAGAGTTTTTCGCAGCGCCAGGCGACCGCCTACATGAACCAGGGCAAGGTGGTGATCTTCGCCGGCGGCACCGGCAATCCGTTCTTCACCACTGATTCGGCGGCGGCACTTCGCGCGGCCGAAATCGGCGCCGACGCGCTGTTCAAGGGTACACAGGTTGACGGCGTCTATTCGGCCGACCCGAAAAAGGACCCGAATGCGACACGTTTCGAGCGCATCAGCCACGCCGAAGTCATAAATCGCGGCCTTTCCATCATGGATACCGCTGCGATTGCACTTGCGCGCGAAAACAACATTCCGATAATCGTCTATTCGATCCACGAAAAGGGTGGTTTCGGCGATATTCTAAGGGGCGGCGGCCGCTGCACGGTCGTCGCGGACGAATGATCGGGGCCGATCCCTGGAAGGGGAAACCGGCTTTCGAAAATCAGGCTCGAACACGGGGCCCTTGCCCCGAAGCAGTGAACCCGCGGCAGACGGGTCGAGGAGACTAAGATGAGTGGTGAGTACGACGATCTGAAGCGGCGCATGGATGGGGCCATCGCCGCGTTCAAGCATGACCTGGCTTCGCTGCGGACCGGTCGCGCCTCCAGCAACCTGCTCGATGCGATCCAGGTGCAGGCCTATGGCACCACCATGCCGATCAACCAGGTGGCCAACGTTTCGGTGCCGGAGCCGCGCATGATCTCGGTCTCGGTCTGGGACAAATCGATGGTCGGCGCGGTCGACCGCGCGATCCGGGAATCCAATCTGGGCTTCAACCCGATCGTCGATGGCACCAATCTGAGGATTCCGCTGCCGGAGCTCAACGAACAGCGCCGCAAGGAACTGGTCAAGATCTCGCACGGCTACGCAGAGAACGCCCGTGTCGCCGCGCGCCATGTGCGCCGCGACGGCATGGATTTCCTGAAGAAGGCGGAGAAGGACGGCGACATCAGCGAGGACGATCAGCGCAAGCGTTCCGACCAGGTCCAGAAACTTACCGACGAAACCATCAGCACCATCGATCATCTGCTTTCCGACAAGGAAGCTGAAATCATGCAGGTTTAGGGTTGGCCCTTGGCTGACCCGAAAGCGAGATCATGACAACGCCCGCGCATGTCGCGATCATCATGGATGGAAATGGACGCTGGGCCAAGGCGCGCGGTATGCCGAGGCTCGCCGGTCATCGCGCCGGCGTCGAGGCCCTGCGCAAGGCGGTGCGCGCCGCCCCGGGTCTCGGCATCTCCTTCCTGACCGTCTACGCTTTCTCGTCGGAGAACTGGTCGCGGCCGAAGTCCGAGGTCAGCGACCTTATGGGTCTGTTGAAGCTGTTCATCCGTCGCGACCTTGCCGAGCTGCACCAGAGCGGCGTACGGGTCAGGATCATCGGCGACCGCACAGGGCTGCAGGCGGACATCAGAGGGCTGCTCGACGAGGCCGAATCGCTGACGATCCACAACACCTCGCTGACGCTGGTGATCGCCTTCAATTACGGCGGGCGCGACGAGATCGTCCGCACGGCGCGCAAGCTTGCGGCGGCCGTGGCCCGCGGCGAAATGGACAGCGAGGCTATATCGGCTGAAAGCTTTGCCGGCTCTCTCGACACGCAAGGCATTCCCGATCCGGAGCTGGTCATCCGCACCAGCGGCGAACTGCGCCTGTCCAACTTCCTCTTGTGGCAGGCCGCCTACAGCGAACTCGTCTTCCTGCCGTGCTACTGGCCGGATTTCAACCGCGAGCATTTCGCCGAGGCCTTGCGCGAATATGCCGGCCGCGAGCGCCGCTTCGGCGGACTGGGGCCGCAGGACGTCGCTTCGCGGCCGGCCGCGGGATGAGCAACCTTCAGCTGCGCGTCATCTCGGCCGTCGTGCTGGCCATTGTCGCCCTCGGCCTGACCTGGCTCGGTAGCCTGCCGTTCCGGCTGCTGTGCGCCATCATGGCGGCAATGATCTTCTACGAGTGGACACGCATGTCGCGGCCCGCCGCCGCCGACGGGCTTGGTTTTCTGCCGGAAGCGCTGATGGTCCTTTTCGTCGGCGCCTTGATTGCCGGCCTGCCCGCACGGTGGCTGCTGCCGCTCGTCGTGATTCTGGTTGCGACAGCTGCGATCACCGCCGGAGTTCGCAAGATCGGCCAGTGGGACGCCAGCGGCCTTGCCTATGCCTGCATGTCGGGCCTGTCGCTTGCCCTGCTGCGGGACGGCGACCATTCGGGCCTCGTCGCCATCCTGTTCCTGTTCGCGGTCGTCTGGGCAACCGACATTTTTGCCTATTTTGTCGGGCGTGCCGTCGGCGGGCCCAAACTGGCGCCTTCGATCTCGCCCGGCAAGACCCGCAGCGGCGCCCTCGGCGGGGCGGTCGGTGGTGTCGTGGCAGGGCTTCTGCTTGCCGCCTTCGCCGGCGCCGGCAACCTGGCGTTGCTGGGTGTTGTGGCGCTGGTGCTGTCGATCGTCGCCCAGGCCGGCGACCTCTTCGAATCCTGGGTCAAGCGGCGGCACGGCCGCAAGGATTCTGGCGTGCTCATCCCTGGGCATGGCGGCGTCATGGACCGTGTCGACGGGCTTGTCGCGGCCGCTCTTGCCCTATACGTCATCGGCTGGATCGCGGCGGGCGCCGAGCATCCGGCACAGGGGCTGTTTCCCATTTGAACGGTGTCATTCCACGATCTGGCGCGGGCGCCTTGGATTCGCCTGTATTGATGTCACAGTCACGCAGCGACGCGGAAGAACTTGAGGGCCTGAATTGAACGAGATTCTTCACGCGATTTTCAGCACGGAAGGCCTCTTTCTCGGCACGCTCGTGCCGTTTCTCTTCGTTCTGACCGTCGTGGTGTTCGTTCACGAGATGGGCCACTATCTCGTCGGCCGCTGGTGCGGCATCGGGGTCAGGGCCTTCTCAATCGGCTTCGGTCCGGAGCTCATCGGCTTCAACGACAGGCATGGTACGCGCTGGAAGCTTTGCGCCATACCGCTTGGCGGCTATGTCAAGTTTGTCGGCGACATGAACGCCACCTCCAGCCAGCCGACATCGGAAGAACTCGAAACGCTGACCGACGAGGAACGCAAGGTTGCCTTCCACACCCAGGCGATCTGGAAGCGCGCGGCAACGGTGGTGGCCGGGCCGCTGTTCAACTTCCTGCTGACGATCGTCGTCTTTTCCGTGCTGTTTGCCGCCTATGGGCGTTATGTCGCGGAGCCCATGGTGGCGGAGGTTACAACAGACAGTCCCGCGGCCAAGGCCGGCATCTTGCCAGGCGACCGATTCGTCAGCGTTGACGGCAGCAAGGTCGAAACCTTCGGCGACGTGCAGCGGCTGGTCTCGGGCCGCGCCGGCGACACCATCACCTTCGTCATGCTGCGCGGCGGCAAGGAGGTCACGGTGACCGCGTCGCCGCAGCTGATGGAGCAGGAGGACGCGCTCGGCAACAAGGTCAAGGTCGCCGTGATCGGCGTCGTCAACAACAAGGAACTCGGCCAGCCCCGCCTCATCACCTACACCCCGGTCGGAGCCGTTGCGGCGGCCGTTGCGGAAACCGGCCACGTCATCGAGCGCACAGGACAGTTCCTGCAGCGCTTCGCCGTCGGGCGCGAGGACAAGTGCCAGTTGGGTGGCCCGGTCAAGATCGCCGACATGGCCGGCAAGGCGGCCAAACTCGGTTTCGAATGGCTGGTGCAGCTCGTCGCGCTGCTGTCCGTGGGGATAGGCATTCTAAACCTTTTGCCGATTCCCCCCCTCGACGGCGGCCATCTGTTGTTCTACGGGGTGGAGGCCGTCATCCGCCGGCCGGTGTCGGAACGGATGATGGAAATGGCCTATCGGGCCGGTCTGCTTCTGGTGCTGTGCTTCATGGGGTTCGTGTTCTGGAACGATCTCTTTGGGTGCTGAAATCATGAAGGAATTTGGCCTGAGCATGGCGGATGTTGAGACGCCGTTTACCATGCACGGGGATATGAGTGACGCGAAAGCCACGCAACAGGGTTAAGTAAATACAAATTAACCAGAAGCCTTGCGTGTAGGGAAAATCCGGTTAATACGGTAGGGGAAATGACCGCACGTCCGGTTTTCTCGCCGTGGGGACTACGAGAAAAGGTTATTAAGCCCGATGAAGGCAGCATCCAAGTTTCTAAACGCCGCGTCAGCGGCGGCACTGTCCGCCGCTCTGGTCGTACCAGGTGCGCTCGCAGTGCAGTTCGTTGCCACATCGGCGGCCGAAGCCGCGGTCGTAAGCCGGGTGGAGGTGAGCGGCAACCAGCGTGTCGACGCCGATACCATCCGCAACTACATCACCATCAAGCCCGGCAAGGCCTTCTCCAGCTCCGATGTCGATAGCGCGGTCAAGGCGCTGTTCGGCACCGGCCTGTTCTCGGATGTCCAGATCAACCAGGTCGGCTCGACCCTGGTGGTCAAGGTTTCGGAATACAAGGTCGTCAACCAGGTGCTGTTCCAGGGCAACAAGAAGCTCAAGGACAATGCGCTTCAGGCAGCGGTTCAGCTGAAGCCGCGCGGCACGTTCTCTCAGGCTACGCTGGATTCGGATGTCGAGGCGGTCAAGGCCGCCTACAGGCGCATCGGCCGTGACGATGCCGGCGTGACCGCGCAGATCATGGAGCTCGGCGACAACCGCGTCAACGTGGTCTTCCACATCACCGAAGGCGATCGCACGCAGATCGCGGCAATCAATTTCGTCGGCAACAGCGCCTATTCCAGCCGCCGCCTGTCTGATGTGATCAACACCAAGCGCTCGTCCTGGGTCTCGTTCATCCTGCGCGACGACGTCTACGACGAAGACAAGCTGCGCGCCGACCAGGAGCTGCTGCGCCGCTTCTATTACAATCACGGTTATGCCGACTTCCAGGTCGTGTCCGCCGTCGGCGAGCTCGACAATGCGACCAACAAATACACGGTCACCATCACCGTCCAGGAAGGCGAGCGCTACAATTTTGGCGATATCAGCGTCGAAAGCACGATCCCGGAAGTCGACTCCAAGTCGCTGGAATCGGTGGTCGAAACCCGCAAGGGCGATGTCTACAACGCCAAGAACGTCGAAGACTCCATCATTGCGCTGACGGAGAAGGTGGCTGGTTCGGGCTATGCTTTTGCCCAGGTGACACCGCGCGGCGACCGCAACTTCGAGAACCACACGATCTCGGTGGTCTACACCGTCGACCAGGGCACCAAGGCCTATGTCGAGCGCATCGAGATCCGCGGCAACGACCGCACGCGTGACTATGTCATCCGTCGCGAATTCGATGTCAGCGAAGGCGATGCGTTCAACCAGGTGCTCATCCAGCGCGCGAAGAAGCGCCTGGAAGACCTGAATTATTTTGACAAAGTCGACATTTCGACTGTGCCCGGCTCGGCCCCTGACCAGGTCGTGCTGGTGGTCGACGTGGTCGAGAAGTCGACGGGTGAATTCTCGGTTGGCGCCGGCTATTCGACCGGCGGCGATTCGGCTGGACCGTCCGTCGAAGGATCGATCACCGAGCGCAACTTCCTCGGCCGCGGCCAGTTCATCAAGCTGTCGGCGGGTGGCGGCAAGAGGTCGCGCGACTACAGCTTGTCCTTCACCGAGCCGTATTTCCTCGGGCGGCGTATCGCCGCCGGCTTCGATATTTTCAAGTCGACGCGGGAATACAACAACAATTACGACAGCGACACGACCGGCGCGACGATCCGCTTCGGGCTGCCGATCACCAACAGCATCACGACCCAGTTGGCGTACAACATCTCGCAAGAGAAATATAAGGTGGATGACAACTGCGGTCCTACCTCCGATTCAAATCCCGACGGCACCTGCACGATTTCGCCGGCGATCTTGGATGGCATCGCTCAGAGTCCTTGGATCAAGTCGTCGATCAGCCTGGGGCTGGTTTACAACACGATCGACGATATGAAGAACCCGCATGAAGGCATCTATGCCAACACGACGGTCGAAATGGCTGGTCTTGGTGGCGATGCCAAGTTCGTGAAGATCACCGGGCGCGGCAGCATCTACCAGACGCTGTCAGAACAGCTTGATCTGGTCGGGCTGATCTCCGGCGGCGCAGGGCATGTGGAGGCTTATGGGGGTGACGGTAATCTGCGAATCTTTGATCAATTCCAGAGCACCGATCGCATGATCCGCGGTTTTGCCTATAACGGCATCGGTCCTGTGGACCCCACCACAGGTGACCATCTGGGGGGTGTGACTTATTTCAACGCCTCGGCCGAAGCGCAGTTCCCGTTGCCGGTCATTCCGGAGAGTTTCGGTCTGCGTGGTGCGGTGTTCGCCGACGCTGCAACACTATATGGTAGCAAGATCAACCAACATCTTGGCGCAGATCCCGCTCCAGACATAGCTATTGCTAGCACCGGCATGAAGCTGCGCGCTTCGGTTGGTGTCGGCCTGATGTGGGCCTCACCATTCGGCCCGATCCGTATCGACTATGCGATCCCGGTCAAGAAGGAAGCCACAGACGACGTGCAGGAATTCAACTTCGGCATATCGACCCGCTTCTGATCGGCGGCCAACGATGCTCCCGGGTTTTGGATCCGGGAGAAATGTTCCGACCTAGCTGGATATAGCTTCTGGAATGACCGATCCGGTGTTCTTCGCGCCATCACGCCGGTATACGGCGGCCGAAGTCGCGAATCTGACCGGCTCGGTGCTAGTCGATTCCGGCCAATCCGACGTTTTGATCGAAGCGCTGGCGCCGGCCAATGAAGGCGGCGCAAATGCGCTTGTCTTCGTCGACGGCAGGCGTAATTCCGCGCTGATGCCGTCGCTGCGCGCGGCAGCGGTCCTGTGCACGGCCGAATTCGCAAACAAGGCGCCTTCCAGCGTCGCTGTCTTGACTCATCCACGGCCGCAGCAGGCTTTCGCGCTGGTTGGGCGCCTGCTGTTCCCGACAGCCGCCACGCCGGGGCCAATGACCAGTGAAACCGGTGTTTCGCCGCATGCCCATGTCGATCCGACGGCGCATGTCGAAGCCGGGGCTATCATCGAGGCCGGCGCGGTCATCGGGCCTGGTGTCTCGATCGGCAGCGGCACAGTCATTGCGCCCAACGCCGTCATCGGACAGTCCTGCCAGATTGGCCGTGACGGTTATGTCGGGCCGGGCGCCAGTATCCAGTACGCTCTGATCGGCAATCGGGTCATCATCCATGGTGGCGCCAGGATCGGCCAGGACGGCTTTGGCTTTGTCGGCGGCGCCAAGGGGCCGGAACGTGTTCCACAGATCGGACGCGTCGTCATCCAGGACGATGTCGAGATCGGCTCCAATTCCACCGTCGATCGTGGCGCCATGTCCGATACGATCATCGGGCAAGGCACCAAGATCGACAATCTCGTTCAGATCGCCCATAACGTCCGCATCGGCCGCAATTGTATAGTGGCCGGGCTGTCGGGTATTTCCGGTTCCGTGGTGGTGGGTGACAATGTCACCATGGGCGGCGGTGTCGGGCTTGCGGATCATCTGACGATTGGTACAGGTGCCAAGCTTGCAGCCAGAAGTGGATTTATGAGCAATGTTCCCGCCGGCGAGATCTGGGGTGGCTATCCGGCGCAGCCGATGGCGGAAGCCATGCGAGAGATAGCCATGTTGCGCACGATGGCCAGGGCACGCAAGCAGGGCAAGGACAATGGCTGACATGGTGGCGGCGACAACGCTGGAAGCGGTCGACATATTGGGGCTGATGAAGCTCCTGCCGCACCGCTATCCCTTCCTGATGATCGACCGCATCGTGGACATCGACGGCGACGACTCCGCCATCGGCATCAAGAACGTGACCATAAACGAGCCGCATTTTCAGGGGCATTTCCCGGAGCAGCCGGTGATGCCTGGCGTGCTGATCGTCGAGGCCATGGCTCAGACGGCCGGAGCCATCTGCATCCGCAGCCTCGGGGCATCGAAGCCGTCGCTGGTCTATTTTCTGACCATCGACAACGCCAAATTCCGTAAACCGGTCGTCCCCGGCGACCAGTTGAAGATCCATGTCAAGAAAATCAAGAAGCGCGGCAACCTGCTCAAATTCGCCTGTGAAGCCCTGGTCGAAGGTACCAAGGCGGCCGAGGCCGAGATTTCAGCCATGATGGTCACCGGCGACTGACGATCGAGTGCCTATGAAAATCAAGACGTCAATCCATCCTTCCTCCGTCGTGGAAGAAGGCGCCCAGATCGGCCAGGGTGTGCGCATTGGGCCGTTCTGCCATGTCAGCGCCGATGCCGTGATCGGCGACGGGGTCGAACTGGTCAGCCATGTCTCGGTGATGGGCGCGACCACTATCGGGGCGTCGACCAAGGTCTATCCGATGGCGACACTGGGCGCACCGCCGCAAAACACCAAGCACAAGGGCGGCCGCACGACGCTGGTCATCGGCGCCAACTGCACCATCCGCGAAGGCGTGACCATGCATGTCGGCACCGACACCAGCCGTGGCGAAACCACGGTCGGCGACAATGGCAATTTTCTCGCCTACGCCCATATCGCCCATGACTGCGCCGTCGGCAACAACGCCACCTTCGCCAATGGGGCGACATTGGGCGGCCACTGCGAGATCGGCAACAACGTCTATATTGGCGGCCTCAGCGCCGTCCATCAGTTCGTGCGCGTGGGTGACAACGCCTTTCTTGGCGGGTGCTCGGCTTTTGTCGGTGATGTCATTCCCTATGCCATCGCGGTCGGTAACCGCGCCAGCCTGCGCGGCTTGAACATCATCGGGCTCAAGCGCGCCGGTCTGCCGCGTTCCGAAATCCATCTGCTGCGCAAGGCCTACAAGACGATCTTCGACCGCTCCCGCACCGTCGGCGAGAACATCGAGTTCGCCAAGGTGGAGTTCGCCTCGTCGCCGACAGCGATGAAGATCATCGACTTCATCACCAGTCGCGGCAAGCGGCACTACGCGGTGCCATCGCTCAAGGGCGGCGATGGCGACGATGCCGATGACGAAGGCTGAGACAGCCGCGGCTGGTCTTGATCTCCCGCCTGGTGCCAGGGTCGGCATCATCGCCGGCGGCGGCAGCCTTCCGGTCGAAGTCGCTGCCGGTTTGGCCGGACAGGGTCATCCGCCATTCGTCGTGCTCATGGACGGTGAGGCCGACCGCCTGGCGGAATTGTGCCGTTACGAGCATGAGACCCTTGCCCTGGAGGCGATAGGATCGCTCATTCCGCTGCTCAAGCGTAACCGGATTACGCATCTGGTGCTTGCCGGCGAGATAAAGCGCAGGCCAAGGCTGACACAGATGCGTCCAAGCCTCAGCCTGCTCGCTGTGATACCCGTCGTCGTCATGGCGTTGGCACGCGGCGACGATGGACTGCTCAAGGTGGTGGCGCGCGGGCTCGAGGCCCGGGGGATAAAGGTCGTGGGCGCCCACGAGATCGTGCCGAACCTTGTCGCCGCCGAAGGGGTGTTGACCAGGGCCACGCCCCGGAAGTCGGACTGGCGCGACATCGAGGCAGGTTTTGCCGCGGCAAAAGCCATCGGGGCGCTGGATATCGGCCAGGCGGCGATCGCGGTCGGCGGCCGGACCATCGCACTTGAAGGCATCGAGGGCACGGCCGGATTGCTGGACCGCGCCAGGCTGCTGCGCGGCCACGGCCGTATCGCCGGCAAGACGCGCGGTGTGCTGGTCAAATGCGCCAAGCCTGGCCAGGAGCTGCGCGCGGATCTTCCTTCCATGGGGCCCCAGACGGTAGAAGCAGCGCATGCGGCCGGGCTTGCCGGCATTGCCGTCGAGGCGGGACGCTCCCTGATCCTCGAAGGTCCCGCAACCCTCTCGCGTGCCAATGACCTTGGGCTGTTCATTGTCGGTCTGGCCGCAACGGAGTCAGGTCATGGCTGACAGGGCGCTGAAGATCGCGATCGTCGCGGGCGAGGAGTCAGGCGACCTGCTTGGCGCCGACATTGTCCAGTCGCTGCGCCAAATAACAGGACGCGAGGTGCAGCTCGTCGGCCTCGGTGGCCGCCATCTGCAGGCGCTTGGGCTGGTTTCGCCGTTCGACGCCAGCGAGGTCGCGCTGATGGGGTTCAGCGCCGTCCTGCGTGACCTGCCGCGCCTGATGCGGCGGATCGGTCAGCTGGCGGGGCTGGTTGCGGATGCCAAGCCGGACTGCCTCGTCACCATCGACAGCCCCGATTTTTCGCTGCGCGTCGCCAAAAAGGTGCGCGCAGCCAACCCGACGATCCCGATCGTCCACTATGTCTGCCCGAGCGTCTGGGCATGGCGGCCGGGCAGGGCGGTGGCGATGAAGCCGTATGTCGATCACATCCTGTGCATCCTGCCGTTCGAGGTGAAGGAGCTCGATAGGCTGGGTGGCCCGCCCGGCACCTATGTCGGCCATCGCCTGACGCATGATCCAGGCGTGCTGTCGGCCGCGAGGGCGCAGGTCCAGCCGCGTGATCTTTCACCAGACCGCGTGAAGACGCTGCTTGTCCTGCCCGGCTCGCGGCGCGGCGAGGTGCGGCGGCTGCTCGAGCCGTTCGGTGAGACCGTGTCGATGCTGCGGGCACGCGGGCATCGGCTTCGGCTGATGTTGCCGACGGTGCCGCATGTCGCGGACACCGTACGATCCGCGGTCACGCGCTGGGATGAAAAACCCGAGATTATCCTGGAACCGGAGCGCAAATGGCAGGCCTTCGGCAAGGCCGACGCGGCGTTGATCGCGTCCGGCACCGTCTCCCTGGAACTGGCACTGTCGGGCGTGCCGATGATCTCTTGCTACCGGCTCGACCCTGTCGCACGCGCCGTGGCGCGATATCTCGTTTCGGTCTGGTCGGCGCTGCTGCCCAACTTGATCTCGGATCGCGCGCTGATCCCGGAGTTCTACGACGAATACGTCAGGCCGAACAATCTGGCACGCCAGCTGGAAGCGCTGTTGGCCGACAGTGGCATGCGCGCCTGGCAGAAAGACGGGTTCGCCGAGATTTCACGGCGCATGGCAACGGACAAACCGTCCGGTGAGATCGCGGCGCAGGTGGTGATGGGGTGTATCAAGAGAGTGAGTAGGCAGTAGTGAGTGGTGAATAGTGAGTAGTGAGTAGTGAGTAGTGAGTAGTGAGTAGTGGTTAGTGAGTAGTGAATAGTGAGTTAGAAAACTCTCTAACCTGACTACTCACTACTCACTACTCACTCGTCTCAGCGCTTGGCGATCGGCACGTAGTCGCGCTCTGGCGCACCGGTATAGAGCTGGCGCGGACGGCCGATCTTCTGGCGTGGATCCTCGATCATTTCCTTCCACTGGGCGATCCAGCCGACCGTGCGGGCAACCGCGAACAGCACGGTGAACATGGTGGTGGGGAAGCCCAGCGCCTTCAGCGTGATGCCGGAATAGAAGTCGACGTTCGGGTAGAGTTTCTTCTCGATGAAATAGGGATCGGTCAGCGCGATCTTTTCCAGTTCCATCGCGATGTCGAGCAGCGGATCGTCCTTGATGCCGAGTTCGCCCAGAACCTCATGCGCCGTCTTCTGCATGATCTTGGCACGCGGATCGTAGTTCTTGTAGACGCGGTGGCCAAAGCCCATCAGGCGGAACGGATCGTTCTTGTCCTTGGCGCGGGCGATGAATTCCGGGATGTGATCGACATGCCCGATCTCGCCCAGCATGTTGAGCGCCGCTTCGTTGGCGCCGCCATGGGCCGGGCCCCACAGGCAAGCAATCCCGGCGGCGATGCAGGCGAACGGGTTGGCGCCCGAGGAACCGGCGAGGCGAACGGTCGAGGTCGAAGCGTTCTGCTCATGATCGGCATGCAGGATGAAGATACGCTCCATGGCGCGCGCCAGCACCGGGTTGATCTTGTACTCCTCGCACGGCACGGCAAAGCACATGTGCAGGAAGTTTGCCGCGAAACCGAGATCGTTCTTCGGATAAATAAAGGGCTGGCCGATGTGGTACTTGTAGGCCATGGCCGCGATCGTCGGCATTTTGGCGATCAGGCGCATGGAGGCAACCATGCGCTGGTACGGGTCGGAGATGTCGGTCGAGTCATGATAGAAGGCCGACAGCGCGCCAACCACGCCGCACATCACCGCCATCGGGTGCGCGTCGCGGCGGAAGCCGGTGAAAAAGCGCGACATCTGCTCGTGCACCATTGTGTGGCGCGTTACGCGGTAGTCGAAATCGTCCTTCTGCGCCTTGGTCGGCAATTCGCCGTAGAGCAGGAGGTAGCAGACTTCGAGGAAGTCGCCATGTTCGGCCAGCTGGTCGATCGGATAGCCCCGATGCAGGAGGATGCCGGCGTCGCCATCGATGAAGGTGATTTCCGACTCGCAGCTTGCCGTCGAGGTAAAGCCGGGGTCATAGGTGAAGGCGCCGGTGGTGCTGTAGAGCGAGGCGATGTCGATGACGTCAGGTCCGACCGAGCCGCTTCGCACCTTGAATTCGTGAGTCTTGCCGGCGAATTCCAGCGTTGCCGTGGCCTCTTGGCCGCCCACATCCAGTTTTTTCGCAGCTTCGGTCATTGCAAACTCCTTCTTGTTTCCTCATGCCGGCAAAGGCAAATTCCGCAGAGCGACACGTCGAAATCACCGCAATGCGCGTATTCGCCACCGCATTCTAGGAGGTGCGTGCCAGATTGGGCCAAGGCCTAATGTTGCACTGCGAAACCCGCCTTTCAATGCCAATCTTCTTGGGCCAGTTTGCTCCTAATCGATTTGATCCGCTACGCGCGCCAGGCTTTCCTCACGCCCCAGAACGGCAAGCACGTCGAATACGCCCGGTGACGTGCTCTTGCCGGTCAACGCAGCCCGCAACGGCTGGGCCACGGCGCCAAGCTTGTGCCCGCCAGCCAGCGCAAAGTCGCGGATCGCGGCCTCGGCCGTGGCCGCCGTCCAGTCGCCTGACAGCGACTTCAAAGCTTCGTGAGCGCCACGCAGGATCTTGCGCGCGTCGTCATTGAGCAGGAGTGCCGCCTTGTCGTCGATCGGCAGCGGCCGCGCGGCAAACAGGAAGGCGGCGCCGTCGACAAGCTCGACCAGCGTCTTGGCGCGCTCCTTCAGGCCCGGAAGTGCTGCCAGCAGCTGCGCCTTGTTCTTCTCGTTGAGCCGCGCCGCCATCGCCGGGCCGCCCTCCAGATAGGGCAAGGTGGCGATAAAGATATCGAACAGCTCGGTGTCGGCCATACGTCGCATATGCGCGCCGTTGATCGCTTCCAGCTTGGCGAAATCGAAGCGCGCCGCGCCCTTGTTGACGTCGCCAATGTCGAACCACGAGACCATGTCCTCGATCGACATGATCTCGTCGTCGCCATGGCTCCAGCCGAGCCGCGCAAGGTAATTGAGCAGCGCCTCCGGCAGATAGCCCATGGCGCGATAGGCTTCGACGCCGAGCGCGCCATGGCGCTTCGACAGCTTGGCGCCATCGGCGCCGTGGATCAGCGGGATATGCGACATCGACGGCACGTCCCAGCCCATGGCGTTGTAGATCACGGTCTGGCGGGCGGCGTTGGTCAGGTGATCGTCGCCACGGATGATGTGGGTGACGCCCATGTCGTGATCGTCGACGACGACGGCATGCATGTAGGTCGGGTTGCCGTCCGAACGCAGGATGATGAAGTCGTCGAGATCCTTGTTGGGGAAGCGCACGTCTCCCTGGACCCGGTCCTGCACCACCGTCTCGCCCTCGGTCGGTGCCTTGATGCGGATGGCGCCCTTGACGCCGGACGGCGCCTCCGAGGGGTCGCGGTCACGCCAATGGCCGTTATAGCGTGGCGGCAGGCCCTTGGCGCGTGCAGCCTCGCGCATTGCCTCCAGCTCGGCTGAAGTCTCGTAGCTGTAATAGGCCTTGCCCAGGCGCACCAGCTCCTCGGCCACCTCGCGATGGCGCGGCGCGCGCTCGAATTGGGAGACCGCGTCACCGTCCCACGAAAGGCCAAGCCAGGTCAGGCCATCGAGAATGGCCGATGTGGCCGCATCGGTCGAACGCTCGCGATCGGTGTCCTCGATGCGCAGCAGCATCGTGCCGCCGGTATGCTTTGCATAGAGCCAGTTGAAGAGCGCCGTGCGCGCGCCGCCGATGTGCAGATAGCCGGTCGGCGAGGGGGCAAAACGGGTGATGACCTTGTCGGGCATGGAACTCTCGGAAAACGTCTGAAGCTGGGTGCGGAGCGTGCGGACTTTCGCGCGTTGCGCGTTCATGTAGCATAGGGTGTCGAGGGCGCAAGGGGCAGACCCGATGACTGGACGAGGCCGGGGCTCGGATCGGGGCGAGGATGCCGCTATCGGCGTCAGCGAGCGATCCCTGTTTGCGGCGCTTGCGACGATCCCACTGCCATCTCCGCTCGTGGCTGCGCCCGAAACCAGGTCGCTGCAGGCAGGTGGGCAGGCGCCGGCGCCGGCTCCTGCCGCGGGCAGGATCGCGCGCGTGCGCCGGCAAGTCGGCCTGGTATCCTTGCCTCGCGTGCGCCATGGCGTGGCCCGGGCGACGGAGCTCGAACTCGACCGGGGCATCGCGTTCCTGCTGGTGCCGGTCTGTCTGGCCGTTGGGGCGATCGCCTATTTCTCGCTGGCATCCGAGCCCGACTTTGCAAAACCCGTCGCGGTCGTGGTGCTGATGGCGGTCTGTGCCTTCGTCTCGCGCTCCTGGTCGAAAACCCATCTGTGTTTCATGGCAGTGCTGTTGTGCGCGCTGGGCCTGCTCGCGGCGAAGGTCGAAACATGGCGAGCCGGAACCCGGATGCTGGGTTCGGAAATCTCCACCCAACTGACCGGCCGCGTGGTCTCGCTCGAAGAGATGGAGAGCGGCCGCATCCGGCTGACCATGGACGTGATTTCGACCGCCCGGCCAAAACTGCGCTATGCGCCGGAAAGGGTCCGGCTTTCCGCACGCAAGATACCGCAGGGAATGACCGCCGGCTCGCTCATCACAGGCTACGCCAAACTGTTGCCGCCGACCGGCCCGGTGCGGCCGGACAGCTACGACTTCTCTTTCGACAGCTATTTCGCCGGCATCGGCGGCAGCGGCTTCTTTCTCGGCAATCCAACGGTTGTTTCCGCCGACGACGGTGAGATGCCGCTATCGGCTCGCCTTTTTTCAGGCATCGAAAATGCCCGCGAAGCCATCGCCGACCACATCAGGGGCAGCGTCGGCGGCGCTGAAGGCGAGATCGCGGCGGCGCTGATCGTCGGCGTGCGCGCCGGCATACCCGATGAAATCAATGAAGCGATGCGGCGTACCGGCATCTATCACATCATCTCTATTTCGGGACTGCATATGGCGCTTGTGGCCGGCACCATCATGGGTCTGCTGCGTGGTGCCTTCGCGCTGTTTCCAGACTTTTCCGCGCGCCGGCCGGTGAAGAAATACGCGGCCGCCGCCGCACTGTTCTCGATCGCGGCCTATCTCATCATTTCCGGTGTCGTCGTTGCGGCCGAACGCAGCTTCATCATGCTGGCGGTGATGCTGATTGCCGTCTTCTTCGATCGCGCTGCGCTGACCATGCGCAATCTGGCGATCTCGGCGATCGCCGTGATCCTGGTCTCGCCTCACGAGGTCGTCGGCCCGAGCTTTCAGATGTCGTTCGCCGCGACCGCGGCCCTGGTTGGCGCTTATGCCGGCTGGGCCGATCACCGTGCGGGAAAGACGCGGCCACCGCCGCCAAAGCGATCCCTGGCGGGGTTCCTGACGCGAAAATTCCTGCTGGCGACAGGAGGATTGGCCATGACGTCCATTATCGCCGGCAGCGCCACGGCACTGTTTGCCATCTGGCATTTCCAGCGGGTATCGCCGCTCAGCCTGTTCGCCAATCTGGCCGTGATGCCGATCGTGTCGGTCGTGATGTTCCTGGCCGTCGCCAGCGCCCTGCTGATGCCATTCGGACTGGATTGGCCGGCTCTCTATCTCATGGGCAAGGGCCTGACAGCAATGATCGCCGTGTCGGCGTGGATATCGGAGCGCTCTCCGGTCGATGGAGTCGGGCTGATTTCGCAGCAATCCGTGCTGCTGGTCACCGTCGCGCTGGTTATCGCGACGATGGCGACGACATGGCTGCGGCTCGCGGCGCTGCCATTCGCGCTTGCCGGCCTGTTGACTGTGTCGCATACGCGCGCGCCCGATGTGCTGATCTCGGAAGATGCGCGGCTGGTCGCGCTGCCGATCGGCAATGGCGAACTGGCCGTCAACCGGGAACGTCCGAACGAATTCGCAACCGACAACTGGAAGCGCGCCCTGATCTCCGAAACAATCGTCAAACCGGAAATGTTCGACACGACAGACGGGCAATTCGATGTTGCCAGTCCCACCGACCTGCCGCTGGGATCGCCCTTCTACTGCCGCGAAGGCCTGTGCCTTGCCAGGCACCCTTCCGGCGCGATCATTGCCTATGTCGAGGACCGCAAGACCACCTGGAAAGCCTGCGCTTTCGCCGACCTGATCATCGTCAATGACGCAACCGCCTATGACGCCTGCCACAATCCACTGGTTCTCGTCGTCACCAAACGGCAGCTCGCCCGCAAGGGAAGCGCTGCCGTCTTCTTCAATCCCCAGTCGGCCACGACCCGGGCCGCGATCGCATTCGCCGTCGACGGACCATACCGGCCCTGGCACGAACAGCGAAAATTCTCACGCGAGGCGAGGGGGCTGCCGCCGTACAAAAAACCCGACAAGCCCGATAACAAGCCGGTTCAGTAGCGCCTGATCAATCCGACCAGCTTGCCTTGTACCTTGACCCTGTCCGGCCCGAAAATGCGCGTTTCGTAGGCTGGATTGGCGGCCTCGAGAGCGATCGAAGCGCCTTTGCGGCGGAACCGCTTCAGTGTCGCTTCCTCTTCGTCGACCAGTGCCACGATAATTTCGCCCGGGCTTGCCGTGTCGGCATTGCGGATAATGACCGTGTCTCCATCGAAGATACCAGCCTCGATCATCGAGTCGCCCTTGACCTCCAACGCATAGTGCTCGCCGCCCATGATCATGTCCGGCGGCACCGAGATCGAATGCGTCTGATGCTGGATGGCATCGATCGGCACACCGGCGGCGATACGGCCCATGACCGGGATGGACACGGCTGAAACCGCATCGTCGTCGTTGCCGGCCGCGGGCAGGCGCGAAGGCGCAGCGGCCGGCCTGATCTGGCGTCCGAGACTGCCTTGGCCAAGGCTGCCTTGGATGACGCTTGGCGAGAACTTCTTTGCCGCATTGAGGCCCGGCGCGATCGAGTCCGGCAGCCGCAGCACTTCCAGCGCGCGCGCCCGATTGGGTAGCCGGCGAATGAAGCCGCGCTCCTCCAGGGCCGTGATCAGGCGATGGATCCCCGACTTGGAGGCAAGATCGAGTGCTTCCTTCATCTCGTCGAAGGAAGGCGGTATCCCGCTTTCCTTGAGCCGTTCGTGGATGAACATCAGCAGTTCATGTTGCTTGCGTGTCAGCATGGCGGCCCCCAAGACATTGAACGAAAGGTTGAACCAGAATCGAAAAAACAAACCCAGAACAAACACTATCTGTTCCAGTTGTGTTCTGCAACCGTTTAAAGTTTAATGAATTTGTTAAGGGGTCTGAAGTTTTTTGCCCGCGACGGCGGGCAGCAACCAGTCCTTTCTGCCATCGGCAGGCGCATTGAAATCGTTTTGGTTAATGGCCTGTGGCCCATCCGCCGACGAGGCTTTGGCATCAGTTAGTTGGAAGGCTTCTCCTCGGAGGGACGTATAATTCGCGGAGCCATTATTCGCGGAACGAAACGAAACCAAAATGCCAACGATTGGTAGCTTCGGGCGGCCATGGATCCGGGCGTTCGGCGCACTCCGGCCAGCGCGTTCGAATAGGCGTCGCGGAAGCGCTGAAGTTATCCCGAACCCGCCTTCAAGCTGCCGGCGCGAGCGGCGTATCTGGTAGCGCCGCTGTCTTCGCTGTGGACATAGACGTGCAGTGTGTAGCCGATATGCGCCGTCATCAGCGCCTTGGCCCGCTCGATGTCACGGTCGAGCGCCGCTTCCATGATCGCGGTATGGTGTTCGATCGCAATCGCTTCGCGCAGCGCTTCGATTGCCTCTTCATAGCCATCCTTGAGGCCGGCCGCGGCCCGCAGTGTCGGCGCCAGACCAAGAAAGCGATGATGCCGGCGCAACTGATCCGAGATCGTCGAGCGGAACCGCAACAGCCAGTCGCATGTGGCGGCGCTCAGCAGCGCCGCATGGAAAGCCTCGTGGTTCTCGTCCCATCTGTCGACGGCCGCGTCCGAGGGATCGTCGACCGCCGTCTTGCAACGCGAGAGCCGGTAGTGGGCGGTGACCACGGCATCCTCCCACTCCCTACCGCCTTTTTCCATAGATTCGAGGAACAGGGGTATCTCGACCACCATCCTGGCGCGTGCCAGATCCTCCAGCTCGGCCCGCGACACCGGAGCCACGGCAAAACCACGATTGCTGATCGCGGTGACCAGGCGTTCGGCCTCGAGCCGCGACAGGGCTTCGCGCAACGGTGTCCAGCCGACGCCATAGGTGCCGCGCAGCGCACTCAGTTTGAGCGGGGCGCCGGGCATGAGGCGCGTGGTCAGGATGTCGCGCCGCAACAGCTGATAGGCGGCTTCCGTTTTTGTGGAACTCGTTTCATTCAGCATGGTGATCAATCCGTCGTCTGGCGAAAAGTATATATGATAGTGCGTCACAGCAACAATTATATATAATGTTTGACACAGACCAGCGGACTCACCATGATCGCCGTAGTAGCCGCGTTTCCAAGCGGCCCTGATCAAATCTGGGAGGAAATGATGTTGAAGTCGAAATCCGCTTGGTTGTCGGGCTTGGCCCTGGCAGGCGCATTGATGGTCAGTGCCGGCAGTGCCGCGGCCGATCAGATCCGTATCGGCATTGCCAATTTCGGCGAGCATCCGCAATTGAACGCCGCCATAGCCGGCTTCAAGAAGGCGCTGACGGATAATGGCTTCGTCGAGGGTAAGGACGTCGTCTACACGGAGAGCCACACCAATTTCGATGCATCGCTGGTGCCGCAGATGATCGCCAAGCTGCAGGCCGAGCAGCCCAAGCTGATCTACACCATCACCACGCCGGTATCGCAGATCGCCAAGAAAGCGCTTGCCGGTTCCGGCATTCCGATCGTTTTTGCCGCGGTCACCGATCCGGTGGCGGCCAAGCTGGTGCCGTCATGGGACGCCGGAGACGAAGGCATGACCGGCGCCAGCGATCTGCAGGACGTCGCCGCGGTGATGGCCTTCACCAAGAAGCTGCTGCCGAACGCCAAGCGCTTCGGCGTGCCTTATAATCCCGGTGAGGCCAATGACGTTGCCTTGGTCGAAAAGATCAAGGCGGCGGCACCGGCCGCCGGTTTCGAGGTGGTGGAGGTCGGCATCGACAACGTCAATGACATCCAGCAACGCATCGCTTCGCTCGCCGGCAAGGCCGACGTGATCTACGGCCCGGCCTCGAACCTGATCCAGCCGGCGATCGCCGCTGTCTCCGCGGCCGCGCGCCAGGCCGGTATCCCGGTCGTCAACTCCGATGACAGTGCGGTCCGTAACGGCACCGTGCCGGCGAGCTTCGCGGTCAATTACACGCAGGTCGGCGTCAACGCCGGCAACATCGCCGCCGAGATCCTCAAGGGCAAGGATCCTAAGACGATCGCGCCGTCGCGCCCGGCCTACAAGGACCACATGGCAACGATCTCGCGCAAGGCGATGGCCGCGTTCGGCATCGAGATACCGGCTTCAATGGCCGATTGCGGCTGCATCGTCGACTAACATCGGAACTGCTGGGGTGACGGCGTCGGCGCCGTCATCCCGAGGTCAGGGAGAAACGATGCTCGAGATTCGATCCGCGCGCAAAGTGTTCTACAAGGGCCAGGCCGACGAGAAGGTCGCGCTGGACGGTCTCAGCCTGTCCTTGGCCACCGGAGAGTTCGGCATCGTCATCGGCTCCAACGGGGCCGGCAAGAGCAGCATGCTCAACGCCATTTCCGGCGCCCTGATCCTCGATTCCGGCCAGATCCTGATCAACGGCGCCGACGTGACTGCAATGCCGGTGCACAAGCGCGCCGCGAAACTGGCGCGCGTGTTCCAGGACCCGATGCGCGGCACCGCCGCCAGCATGACGGTTGCGGAAAACATGCTGCTGGCCGATTTGCGCAGCCAAAAGCGCACCTTGCGCCCGGGGCTGAACACCACCCGGCTTGCATCCTACAGGGAACGCCTGTCGATCCTGGGTCTCGGTCTGGAAAATCGTCTCGACACGCGTGTCGACCTGCTCTCCGGCGGGCAGCGGCAATCCTTGTCGCTGATCATGGCGGTCGGCGGATCGCCGGACTTGCTGCTGCTCGACGAGCACACCGCGGCCCTCGACCCGCGCACGGCCGAAATCGTCATGCAAGCGACCGTGCGCGCCGTCAACGCGCTGAAACTGACGACTTTGATGGTGACCCACAACATGCAACACGCCGTCGATTATGGCAGCCGGGTGATCATGCTCGATGCGGGCCGGGTGCTCCTGGAAGTCGCCGGGCAGGAGAAGGCGAGGGTCACGGTTATCGATCTGATCGGCCATTTCTCCGTCAAGACCGATCGCATGTTGCTGGCGAGCTGATCATCATGGGTTTTGTTGGGAACGTTCTCACCAGCTTCGTCGCGATCATGCCGGTCACCCTGGCGCAAAGCCTGATCCTGGCCTTTGTCGTGCTCGGGATCATGATCCCGTTTCGCATGCTGAATTTTCCCGATCTCACCAGCGAAGGCGCTTTTCCGCTGGGCGGCTGCGTCTGCGGCGTTCTCCTTGCCGCCGGCGCATCGCCGCTGATGGGCGTTGCTGCCGCCCTTGTCGCTGGCTTCGCGGCGGGGTGCTGCACCGCCTTCATCCATCTGCGCTTCCGCATCCACACGCTGCTTGCGGGCATCCTGATGATGACGATGCTCTACAGCATCAACCTTCGCATTATGGGCAAGTCCAACCTGTCCGTCTTCGGTTCGCCCTCGGTGTTCGACTGGGTGCCGTTCGCGCGGCCGGGTTTCCCCGCCAGCAAGATCGTCGTCGCGGGTCTCCTCGCGCTTGCCGCCTTCATGCTGCTCTACATGTTCTTCAGGACCGAGAAGGGGACTGCCGTGCGCGCCGTGGGCGCCAATCCTGACATGGCCGAGGCGCAAGGCATCAATGTCTGGGCCGCGACCATAGGCGGTGTCGGGCTGGCCAGCGCTTTTTCGGCGTCAAGCGGTGCGCTGATGGTGCAGTCGCAAGGCTTCGCCGACGTCAATATGGGCCTGGGAATTCTCATCAACGGCCTTGCCGCGCTGATGATCGGCGAAGCCGTCGTCGGCAAGCAGACGGTGTGGCGGCAATTGCTGGCGCCCTTCGCCGGCGCGATCATCTACTACCAGCTGGTGTCGTTCTGCCTTGCGGCCGGCATGCCGCCGCCTGACCTGAAGCTTGCCACGGGCCTGTTCGTGCTGGCCATGCTTGCCTTGCCCAGCCTCAAGCGCAGCCGGGGGTCCGCACCGGTTCGCGAAGCGATTCGTGAGTAACCCGGCGTGAATGACCAAGGCGTGAATAACCAGGGAATGTCACAAATGATGCCTACGACGCTCGATCTCGCAGCCGTCGAAGCCATGGATGCGGCGGACCCGCTGCGTGCCATGCGCGACCGGTTCATCTTGCCGGAAGGCGTGATCTATCTCGACGGCAATTCACTCGGCGCCGCGGCACCCGCCGTCTTCGACGAGCTGCGGAAAGCCGCGACCCAGGAGTGGGCGCAGGATCTGATCCGTGCCTGGAACACCGCCGGCTGGTTCGACATGCCGGTCGCGCTCGGCGACCAACTGGGGCGGCTGATAGGCGCGGCGACCGGCCAGACGGTGGTCTGCGATACGACCTCGATCAACATCTACAAGGTGCTGCATGCCGCACTCGGCATGCGGCCGGACCGCTCGGTCATCGTCGCCGAGGGCGACAGCTTTCCAACCGATCTCTACATGGCCGAAGGCGTGGCCTCGACGCGCCCCGGCACGGTGTTGCGGCTTGAAGGCGTTGATGCGCCGACCATTGAGGAGCTGATCGACGAACGCGTTGCGGTCATCCTGGTCAACCACGTCAACTACAAGTCCGGCCAGCTGCGCGACATGGCGGCACTGACATGCAAGGCCCATCAGGTCGGAGCGCTGATCGTCTGGGATCTCTGCCACACCGCCGGCGCGCTGCCTGTCGAGCTCGACAGCGCCAATGCCGATTTCGCCATCGGCTGCACCTACAAATATCTCAATGGCGGCCCGGGCGCGCCGGCCTTCATCTACGCCGCCGAGCGTCATCACGATAAAGTCCAGCAGCCGCTCAGCGGTTGGTGGGGCCATGCGCGGCCCTTCGCCTTCGAGCAGGGTTATGCGGCCGGCAGCGGTATCCGCCGGTTCCTGTGCGGCACGCAGCCGGTGTTATCGATGCGGGCGCTGAAGGGGGCGCTGGATATCTGGGACGATGTCGACATGGCGACGGTGCGCAAGAAGAGCATCGCGCTCACCGACCTGTTCATCCAGCTCGTCGAGACCAGATGCGGCGCCTACGGCCTGGAGCTGGAAAGCCCGCGCGACGGCAATCAGCGTGGCAGCCAGGTGTCCTTCCTCCATCCCAACGGTTACCAGGTGATGCGGGCCTTGATCGAGCGCGGTGTGATTGGCGATTTCCGTGCGCCGTCGACGATCCGCTTCGGCTTCACCCCGCTCTATGTCGGCTACGCCGATGTATGGCAGGCGGTCGAAGTCCTGGAAGATATCCTGCGCACTGGCGCCTGGCAGGATGCACGCTTCGCGGTCAAGACGGCAGTGACCTGAAGCCGGCGCGAAGTCGGGAAAAGTGTGACACGGTTTCCCACAGGAATTGCGTCAGACGAGAGTTCAGAGCCGGGTGCGAACCGTCCACAGTTCCGGAAACAGGACGACTTCGAGCATCTTCTTGAGATAGGAGGCGCCCGACGTGCCGCCGGTGCCGCGCTTCAGGCCGATGATGCGCTCGACGGTGGTGACGTGGTTGAAGCGCCAGCGGCGGAAATAGTCCTCGAAGTCGACCAGCTTCTCGGCCAGTTCATAAAACATCCAGTAGCGCTGTGGATCGCGGTACACCGTCTGCCAGGCGACCAGGACTTCTTCGTTCTCGGTCCGCGTCTCGCGCCAATCCGTGCGCTTTGCGTCCGCCCCGATGTCGAAGCCATTGCGGGCCAGAAGCAGCAGCGCTTCATCGTAGAGCGACGGCTCGGCCAGGATCGCCTCCAGCTTCTGGCTGAGGTCCGGCCGATGCTTGTGCGGCCCGAGCATGGCGAGGTTGCGGTTACCGGCCATGAACTCGATGGCGCGATACTGCCAGGACTGGAAACCCGAGGACTGGCCGAGCGCGTCGCGGAACTCGGTGTATTCGCTGGGCGTCATCGTGCGCAGCACGTCCCAGGCATTGTTCAACTGCTCGAAAATGCGGGCGACACGCGACAGCATCTTAAAGCTCGGTTCGAGGCGGTCGGCACGGATCGAGCGGATCGCCGCGCCAATCTCGTGCAAAGCGAGTTTCATCCACAATTCCGATGTCTGGTGCTGGATGATGAACAGCATTTCGTCATGCGCCGAGGACAGCGGTCTCTGGGCCTCCAGCACTTTCTCCAGGTGCAGATAGTCGCTGTAGGACATGCGCTCCTTGAACGACATCTCTGCGCCTTCAGAGGCCGGATCGTAAGGCTCACTCAATTGATCTTCTCCGTGCGCAGCCGGAAGCGCTGGATCTTGCCGGTCTGGGTCTTCGGCAGAGCGGCGATGAATTTGACCGATCGGGGGTATTTGTAGGGCGCGATGGCTGCCTTGACGTGGTCCTGCAGGCGCTTGACGGTCATTGCGTCTGGAAGGACACCTTGCACCAGTACGACATGCGCCTCGACGATCTGGCCGCGCTCGCCATCCTCGGCACCGATGACCGCGCATTCGGCGACATCGGGATGCGACAGCAGCGCCGCCTCGACCTCGGGTCCGGCGATGTTGTAGCCGGCGCTGACGATCATGTCGTCGGAACGCGCGGCGAAGTGGAAGAAGCCGTCCTCATCCTGCGTGAAGGTATCGCCGGTGAGATTCCAGCCGTCGCGCACATAATCCTTCTGCCTGTCATCGGCCATGTAGCGGCAGCCGGTCGGCCCGCGCACCGCCAGCCGTCCGGTCTCGCCACGCGGCACCTCGCGCATCTCCTCGTCGACGATGCGCGCCTCGTAACCGCCCACCGGCTTGCCCGTCGAAGCGGGCTTCCTGTCGTCAAAGCGGTTGGAGATGAAGATGTGCAGCATTTCGGTGGCGCCGATGCCGTCAAGGATAGGCTTGCCGGTCTTTCGCGTCCACTCTTCAAAGACCGGGGCCGGCAAGGTCTCGCCGGCCGAGACGGCAACGCGCAATGATGAAAGATCGGCGCCTTCGTCCATGGCCTTCAGCATGGCCCGGTAGGCGGTCGGCGCGGTGAAGGAAATGGTCGCTTTGTAGGTCTCGATGATGTGGACCATGTTGGGTGGCGTCGCCTGTTCCAGAAGCGTTGCCGCCGCGCCGAAGCGCAGGGGGAAGATGGCAAGCCCGCCAAGGCCGAAAGTGAAGGCGAGCGGCGGCGAGCCGACGAAGATGTCGTCGGGCGTCACCTGCAGGACTTCACGGGCGTAGGCATCGGCGATGATCAGCAGGTCGCGGTGGAAATGCATCGTCGCCTTCGGCACGCCGGTCGTGCCCGAAGTGAAGCCGAGCAGGGCGACATCGTCGCGGCCGGTGCTGACGGCGGTGAAGGTAACCGGCTTGTCGAGGGCGGCGCGGTCGAGCTCGGCGTCATGGTTGGCGGTGCCGTCGAAGCCGATCACCTGCTTCAGGAACGCGCTGTCCTTGGCGCAGGCGGTCATCTCGTCCATCAGCCTGGTGTCGCAGAGCGCGGTCGTGATCTCGGCCTTGTCGACGATCTTGGTGAGTTCACCGGCGCGCAACATCGGCATGGTGTTGACGACGACAGCACCGACCTTGGTGGCGGCCAGCCAGCAGGCGACCATTGCCGGGTTGTTGGCGGAGCGGATCAGCACCCGGTTGCCCGGCTCGACGCCGTAGTTCTCGACCAGCGCATGGGCGAGCCGGTTCGTCCAGTCGGACAGTTCCTTGTAGGTGCGGCGGCGGCCATTGCCGATCAGCGCGGTGTGGTCACCAAGGCCCTTCTCGACGAGCCTGTCGGTCAATTCGACACCGGCATTGAGGTGTTCTGGATAGTCGAAGCCGTCGAGCAGGAAGTCGGGCCATTGCTCGGGCGGCGGCAGATGATCGCGGGTGAACGTGTCGGTATGCGCTGAAGGCCCAAGCATGTCGCCGCTGTCCCTGTCTGCCGCCTGGCAGTGTGCGTGGCACCTGGCCGGCGGCGGTGGATCTGAATTCCTGTCTCTCGCGGAAGGCTTCGTGCGGCCGGCTACACCCTTGTCGACATGTCACCGGAAAGGTGACCATCGGCGGGTTCGGACGGCACAGCGGACCTCCCATTTTGTCGGCTGTTCCGAAGGCAGGATCGCACCAGTCGAAATTTGTTTCAAGCCTAAAATGTTTCATCCCAAAGCCTTGACGCACGGCCTGGTGGCGGCCATTGCTAGCACTGAGACGATGCTTTTGGGGAGGGTGCCGATGCTCGACCATCGCATTGCCGATTGGGACAATGCCTATGCCAACGGCGCGAATATTGCCGGCAGCGACCGGTGGCCGGCCGCCTGGTCGGAACCAGCGCAAGCGTTCCGTGACGCACTGTCGGGGGAGGGCCGGGCACGGTTCGACATCGCGTATGGCAATCGGCCACGCAACCGGCTCGATCTTTTCCTGCCGGAGGCCACGCCCAGGGGGCTCGTCGTGTTCATCCATGGCGGCTATTGGCTGGAGTCCGATAAAAGCGGATGGTCGCATCTCGCCAAGGGCCCAGTCGGCAACGGCTTTGCCGTGGCTATGCCTTCCTACACGCTGTGCCCGGACATCCGCATTGCCGGCATTGTCAGCGAAATCGGGGCGGCGATCGGCAAAGCGGCGGCAATTGTCGGAGGACCGCTAATGTTGACCGGACATTCGGCCGGTGGACATCTCGCCAGCCGCATGGTGACCACAAGCACCCCGCTCGCCACCGATGTCGTGCGGCGCATACGCCACGTCGTTTCGATTTCCGGCTTGCATGATTTGCGCCCGCTGATGCGCACCGGCATGAACGCCGTGCTGAAAATCGATGAGCATGAGGCGCTGACGGAAAGCCCGGCACTGCTGCGGCCAATCGATGGTGCCCGCATCACCTGCTGGGCCGGCGGCGGCGAGCGCTCGGAGTTCCTGCGCCAGAATGCGTTGCTGGCCAACATCTGGACCGGGCTTGGCGCCACCACCAGTGCCGTGGTCGAGCCCGACCGGCATCACTACGATGTAGTGGATGGCCTGGCCGATCCGGCGCATGCATTGACGCGGACCTTGATCTCGGAATAGCCGAGGTCATTTTGTTCTTGTTATCAGCGCATTACGGGAAAATTCTTCAGCACAACGTCAGAACGCTGTCAGCGCAACATCAGAACGCTGCAAGCGTCGCCCGCAGCGGATGCAGGGGCAAAAGGCGCGCGCACGACCAGTCCGTTGGCGTCGGCCAGCATTCTCAGCATCGAGGAATCCTGGATGCCGAACGGCGTCGCCACCAGTTCGCCGTCATCCTCCCTGACCACCGCCCGCACGTAATCCTGGCGCAGATCATTCGCCGCCATTGCGGCGCCCAGCCGAGCCGGGCGGATGTCCTGACGATGGTCGCGACCGCCCAGCCTTGCCAGAAGCGGCTTCAGGAACAATTGCGAGCAGACCAGGCTTGCTACCGGGTTGCCGGGCAGGCCGATGCATCTGATATCGCCGAGGCGCCCGAACATCAGCGGCTTGCCGGGACGCATGGCGATCTTCCAGAAGCCGAGCGTCATGCCTTCGCCGGTCAGCACGTCATGGATCAGGTCGTGGTCGCCGACCGAGGCGCCGCCCAGCGTGACGATGACATCGGCACCCGCCGCGACCGCTTTCCTGACCAGGCCGGCGATATCGTCCTTGCGGTCGGCGGCGATCCCGAGATCGAGCGCACAGGCACCGATCGATTGTGCCGCCGCGGCGACGCCATAGGCGTTGGACGAAATAATCTGGTCGGGCCCGAGTTCGCTGCCGGGCGGCAACAACTCGTCACCGGTGGCGATGATGGCGACCAGCGGCCGTTTCACCACGCTTACTCGGGGATGATTGGCCGATGCCGCCAGCGACAGTGCCGCCGGGTCGAGCACGCGCCCGGTCTCCAGCAGCACGTCGCCCCTGGAAAAATCGAGGCCGACGCGGCGAATGTTACGCCACACGGCGGTGGGCTCGATCACTTCGATGTTGCCGCCGCCGAGATCCCGGACGTTTTCCTGGATGACGATGGTGTCGGCGCCGTCAGGCAGCGGTGCGCCGGTGAAGATACGCACTGCCTGTGCCTGGCCGACCGCGCCGTCAAAGCCGCGTCCGGCCGGCGCCATGCCGATCACCGAGAGTTTCGACGGCACCGACGCGACATCGGCGGCTCGCACCGCATAGCCGTCCATGGCCGAAGCGTTGAAGGGCGGCTGGGTGCGCAGCGCCATGACCGGTTCCGCCAGCACACGATCGATCGCCTCGATGAGCGGGACGCTTTCGCCGGCCAGCGGGACGGCGCCGTCGAGCAGGCGCTCGAGCGCGTCGGCGACCGGAACCAGTGCCATCAGAGCCCTGCCTTGTAGTCGCCGGACTTGCCGCCGGTCTTTTCGACCAGCCGTATGCCGGAGATGACCATGGCGCGGTCAACCGCCTTGGCCATGTCGTAAATGGTCAGGCAGGCCACCGAGGCTGCCGTCAATGCTTCCATTTCGACGCCGGTCTTGCCGGTGACGCGTGCAAGGGCGGTGACCTTCAGGCCGGGCAGAGTATGGTCAGGCTCTATGTCGACGGAAACCTTGGTCAGCAGCAGGGGGTGGCAGAGCGGGATCAACTCATGGGTCTTCTTCGCTGCCATGATGCCGGCGATGCGCGCCGTGCCGAGCACATCGCCTTTTTTGGCATTGCCGGCGAGGATGGTCTTCAACGTCTCTGGCTGCATCGAGACGAAACCCTCGGCGATCGCGGTGCGCGTCGTCTCGTCCTTGCCGCCGACATCGACCATGTTGGCCTCGCCCTGTGCGCCAAGATGGGTGAGAGCGCCTGTCATCGTCAAATCGCCATAGAGCGACGTGCGTCCATTCGGACGCACAGAGTGCGCTCTGTCACTTTGACTCTATGCATCGTGCTCTCCGAAAATCGATTCCGATTTTCGACCCGCATCGGACGCCTTGCCCGTGAGCAGCGAGCGCGTTGCAGCGGTCACGTCCCGTTGGCGCATCAAGCTCTCGCCCACCAGGAAGGCCCCGATGTCCATCCTTTGCAGTCTAAGGCAATCGTCATGCGAGAAAATGCCGCTTTCGCTGACCAGCAAATGACCCCCCGGCACCATCGCCCGCAGCCGCTCCGACGTATCGAGGCTGGTCTCGAATGTCCGCAGATTGCGGTTGTTGATGCCGATCAATTGCGATGACAGTTTCAGCGCTCGCTCGGTCTCGGCTTCATCGTGCACCTCGATCAGGGCGTCCATGCCGAGCTCGAACGCGGTCGATTCGAGTTGGCTGGCCATGGCATCATCGACGCTGGCCATGATGATCAAAATGGCGTCCGCGCCCCAGGCGCGCGCCTCGTAGACCTGGTAGGGGTCGAACAGGAAATCCTTGCGCAGGGCGGGCAGCGTCACAGCGGCTCGCGCCTCGGTCAGAAACTCCGGTGCGCCCTGAAAGGAGGGCCCATCGGTCAGCACGGAAAGACAGGCCGCGCCGCCTTTTTCATAGGCCCTGGCCAGGCTCGGCGGATCGAAATCGGCACGGATCAGCCCTTTGGACGGACTTGCCTTCTTGATCTCGGCTATCAGTGCGAAGCCACCCGATCCGCGCTTGGCTTCGAGCGCGGCGAGGAACCCGCGCGGCGCGTCGGCGTCCTTCGCGCGCGCCTTGATCTCTGCCAGCGGCACGCTTGCCTTGGCGGCGGCGATCTCGTCGCGCTTGTAGACTTCGATCTTGCGCAGAATGTCAGACACGGTTCACCCGTTCGAAATCTCGACCAGCCGGTCGAGCACCTGCAGCGCCCGGCCGCTGTCGATGGCCTGTGCGGCGATGGCGATGCCGTCACCGAGCGTCGTCGCCTTGCCCGCAATCACCAGTCCGGCGCCGGCATTCATCAACACCGTGTCGCGATAGGCGCCGGCGGTGCCGCCCAGCATATCGCGCAAGGCCTTGGCATTGTAGGCGGCATCACCGCCACGCAACTCATCCTTGGTATGACGCTTCAGTCCAACCTCTTCCGGGGTCAGCGTGAAGCTGCGGATTTCGCCGCCAACCAGTTCAGCTACCTGTGTCTCGCCTGTGGTGGTGATCTCGTCATAACCATCGCCGTGGGCGACCCAGGCATGCTCGGTGCCGAGCGCCTTCAGCGTTTCGGCCACCGGCATGATCCATTCCGGCATGAACACGCCGACCATCTGCCGCCTGACGCTAGCCGGGTTCGAAAGCGGGCCGAGCAGGTTGAAGATGGTGCGCGTACCAAGCTCGCCACGAACCGGACCGACATGCTTCATAGCCGGATGGTGCGCCGGCGCGAACATGAAGCCGACGCCGGCTTCATGGATGCACTTGCCGATTAGCTCCGGCGCGATGTCGATCCTGACGCCAAGGGCAATCAGCACGTCGGCCGCGCCGGTCAGCGAGGACAGGCCGCGATTGCCGTGCTTGGCGACCGGCACGCCGCTGCCGGCAATGACAAAGGCGGAAGCCGTCGAGATGTTGACCGAATGCGAATTGTCGCCGCCGGTACCGACGATGTCGATGGCGCCGTCAGGAGCATCGACGCGCAGCATCTTGGCGCGCATCGTGGCGACAGCGCCCGATATTTCGCTCACCGTCTCGCCGCGTACGCGCAACGCCATCAGGAAGCCGCCGATCTGCCCTGGGGTCGCATCGCCCGACATGATGATGTCAAAGGCCTCGCACGCCTCCTCGAAGGACAGGGCGGTGCCGGTCGCGACCTTGGCGATATGGGTTTTCAGCGCGCTCATCTTGTCGAGGCTTGGGCAACGGCGGCCTGGTCGACGCGGACGTCGTACTGCGTCTGCAACTGCGCCACCAACTGGTCGAGCAGGTCGTCGGACATGCCGGAGGTGAATGATTTCTGCGCGTCGTCCGGCACCGAGCTGGCGTCGGCGCCGGCCGGTTCGAATACTTCGGCGACCTTGAACAGGATCTGGCCGTCGCCGGTGGGCGAGGGGATCAATCCGGTGCCGCCTTCGCCGACGCCGAACATGACGGCGGCGCCTTCCTTGCCGAAATCGGCATCGTCGGCTTCGCGCTTCAAGCCGCGCTTGGTCTGCTTCTCCAGCTTGAGTTCGCCGGCGATGACGTCGAGCGTGGTGCCGGCCTTGAGGCGCTTCTCGAGTTCGTCCGCCTTGGCGGCGAGCCGCTTGGCGGTCTCGGCCGCCGTCCAGTCGGCGACAACCTTTTGGCGCACCTCATCAAGAGTGCGGTCGCGGGCCGGTGTGATCGAACCGACCTCATAGAAGACGAAGCCGTTGTCCGCCGTGGTCAGCGCCTCGTTTTCGGTGTTCGGTTCCGCATCGAAGACGGCCTTGATCAGCGCCGGCGATTCCGGCAGGTCCTTGACGATGGAGCCATCGGGCCTCAGGCCGTTGCGATCGATGGCGTCGATGGTGATGTCCTTAAGCTTCAATTTGGCGGCGGCATCGGCCAGCGAACTGCCCGATGCGCGGGTGTCTTCATAATTGTCGTGCACATCCAGAAGGATGCGGCTTGCCTCGCCCAGCGCCAGGTCCTTGCGGATCTGGTCCGACACTTCGGCGAGCGGCTTCACCACCTCGGGCTTGATCTCGGTCACGCGCAGCAGCACCGGACCGAAGGCGCCCTGCACGACCTGGCTGACTTCGTTGGCGTTGAGCGCGAAGGCGGCATCGGCAACCGCCTTGTCGGCGATCTTGTCCTTGGCGAGCGTGCCAAGCAGCGTGTCGGCCGGGGTCTTGCCCTCAGCGGTCACCAGCTTGTCGAAGGTGGCGCCGGCCTTGAGCGAATCGAGCGCCGCCTTGGCGGCATCCGGCGTCTTGAACACAAGCTGCTCGATGGTGCGCATTTCGGGCGTGGTGTAGCGTGACTTGTTCTTGTTGTAGTCGTCACTGACCTGCTGGTCGGTGACCGCGGTCGTATCCATAATGTCCGCCGGTTCGAGGCGGACATACGAGAATTTGCGGTATTCAGGTGCGGCGTAGCTCTTCTTGTTGGCCTCGAAATAGGCCTGAAGCACGCTGTCGCTCGGCGCCGCGATCGGCTCGACCAGCGCCTTCGGCAAAGTCAAATAGTCGACGGTGCGGTCTTCACCGCGGTAGAGCGCGACCGCCTTGAAGAACGTGTCCGGCGCCTTGAGGCCGTCCGAGACCGCCTCGACGATCTGCTGGCGCACCGCTACCTGGGCACGGTTCTTCAGATAATCCTCGGGCCGCATGCCGACCTGGTGCAGCATGTAGTCGAATGTCCTTCGGTCGAACTGACCGCCAGGGCCCTTGAAAGCCGGGTCTTCGCGGGTGAGTTCGGCCAGCCGATCCTTGGAAAGGCCGAGGCCGAGCTTGCGTGCCTGCTCGTCGAGGACGGCACCGGAAACGAGTTGCGCCAGCACCTGGTTGTCGATGCCGAGCGCCTTTGCCTGTTCATGCGTGAGGCGCTGACCAAACTGCTGCGACATGACGGCGAGCTGGCGGTCATAGGCGAGGCGGTATTCGTTGATCGATACCTTGGTGCCGCCGGCCGTTATTACCGAATCGTGGCCCGCGAAGCCGCCCATCAGCCGTCCGGAGATGCCCCAGGCGGCGAAACTGACCACCAGCAGCGAAAGCAATGTCTTCGCGACCCAGGTACCCGCCGCGCTTCTCAATATACCAAGCATGGTTACTTCCGATTTATGCGCATTTTCGCATGCGCCGAGTCTGAACCAAGCGCAATAGCGCCCTTCCTGCCCACTGTCGATTGCTTTGTGGCCTGATTTTGGTAGTGAGGGCCAGAGCTTGATATCGCCCGGAGAAGCACACCATGACGCCAGGAATTCGCCCGCTTGTCGCCGGCAACTGGAAAATGAACGGCACCAGCGCCTCGCTGAACGAGCTCAGGATGATCGGCAACGGTCTCATGAGCGGGCTCGACGCCGAGACCGAAGCGCTGGTCTGCGTTCCCGCGACGCTGCTTTCCCATGCCGCGGAGATTTTGTCGCGCACGCCGGTCCATGCCGGTGGCGAGGACTGCCATCCCAAGGAAAGCGGTGCCTATACCGGCTGTATCTCCGCGGAGATGCTGAAGGACGCAGGCGCCAGCCATGTCATTGTCGGCCATTCCGAATGCCGCGAGCAAAGCGGCGAGGACGATGCGACGGTCCAGGCCAAGGCCACCGCCGCCTGGCGGGCCGGGCTCGTGGCCATCGTGTGCATCGGCGAGACGCGGCAGGAGCGTGAGGCTGGAGCGACGCTGGAGGTGCTGTCGCGCCAGGTCGCCGGCTCGGTGCCGCCAAGCGCCACGCCATCGAACACCGTCATTGCCTATGAGCCGGTTTGGGCGATCGGCACCGGCCTGACGCCAACCGCGGCCGATGTGGCCGAGGCGCATGCGCATATCCGCGAAAAGCTGGCGGAAAAACTTGGGACCGCCGCCGCCAGGATGCGCATCCTCTACGGTGGCTCGGTCAAGCCTTCCAACGCCGTTGAACTGCTGGGCGTCAGGAATGTCGACGGCGCGCTGGTCGGCGGCGCCAGCCTGAAAGCGGCTGATTTCCTGGGTATCGCCGAAGCCTATCGCAGCATTGCTGGCTGAGATTCGCGAGGATGGACGGGTCTCGTCCCGTCCAAATTCGTTGCAAAGAGGGCGTTGCTTCCCATATTCCGGCCACGGGCTTGGAAATGTCGTGAAAGCATTGTATTGAGCCGCCTCCAATTCACCGGCCGTGTCCGCGGCCGGGCAGGGCCTTGCCAGGATAAATTATGCAAACCGTACTGATCGTCATCCATCTCATGGTCGTGCTCGCCCTTGTCGGCGTGGTGCTGCTGCAGCGCTCCGAAGGTGGCGGTCTCGGCATTGGTGGCGGATCGGGCTTCATGACCGCGCGCGGCGCGGCCAACGCATTGACCCGGGCGACGGCGATCCTGGCGGCAGCGTTCTTTGTGACGTCGCTGACCTTGTCGATCATTGCCCGCTACGGCGAAAAGCCGATCGACATTCTCGATCGGGTTCCCGCGACCTCGGATGGCGCCGGCAAGGGCGTGCTCAACCAATTGCCGGGTACGGCCACGCCGGCACCCGCCGGCAACACCACGCCGACGCCGCCGTCCGGCAACGACGCCGCGACAGAACCGCTGGCGACGGCCCCGGCCACCGCGCCCGCCGGCAGCACCACGCCGCCAGCGGCCAATGGAACCACCAACACCGCGCCGGCGTCGCCTCAGGTTCCGAACCAATAACCTTATGTTCTAAACCGCGATCTGTGTTCGTTTGAACACAGTCGCGGCAAATGCTGCGCAATCACGAAGATTCGACGGACCACGGCGCGGTCTCGCGCTTGAGGCATACGCGCTTATTCGACTATAGATTGCACGCGGCATTTTCGGCGTCCTTGGGGGACGCCGGGCGACGCCGTGGGCAACAAGCATTGAACGATCGGATCTTCGCCATGCAGCTTCGCAGCTTCATTTTCCTGGGACTTTGCGCCGCAATCGGCATAAGTTCCCCGGCCTCCGCCGCCATGCCGGCAAACATGGCCGCACAACAGTCGGTGTCGCTCGAAAAGACCGACGCCATCCCCGTCGCTGCCAAAAGCGATGCGACGCAGTTGAAGCTTCTCAAGAAGAAGAAAAACCCCACGCCGGAGGATCTTGCCCAGATCAAGAAGATCGAGGCCAAGATCGTTGCCGACAAGGAGGATGCCAAGGCCAAGGCGCTCGAGGCCAGGAAAATGGCGATGCGCGAGGCGGCCAAGGCCAGGGCTGACGCAGATCGGCAGGCGTTCCTGGCCAGCAAGGGCCAGAAAGCAGCGGCAACCGAAGTGGCCGATGCCAAGCCGGCCAAGAAGACCGTCAAGATCATCGAACCGATCGAACCTGTCACCCCGATCCCGGCGGTCGAACCGATCCCAGCCGAGGCGATGAATGTCGCTTTGACGGGCAACAATGGCGAACTGCGCAGCGAGGTCGTCGGCGGCCAGAAGCAGTCAAGCGGCGGCCTGTTCGCGGGTCTGTTCGGTGGAACATCGTCTGGCTCATCGATCAGCTATCTGCCCGAGACACGCGCGCTCGACTCGGCACTTGCCCAGAAGAACGCCAAGAAGCCGTTCAAGGTGAAGCCGGAATTCGTGCCTCAGGACGTGGAATTCACCGGCTATGACGCCGGCACAATCGTCATCGACACCAGCGCTCGCCGACTCTACCTCGTCGAATCATCGACCACCGCACGCCGTTACGCCATCGCGGTCGGCCGCGAAGGCCTCCAGTTCAAGGGCACGGTCGCGGTTGGTGACAAGCAGGAGTGGCCGCGCTGGATCCCGACGCTCGACATGCAGAAGCGCGAGCCCAAGCACTACGGCCAGTATAAGGACGGCATGGCAGGCGGCGGCCAGAACCCGCTCGGCGCCCGCGCCATCTATCTCTATGATGGCAGGAAGGACACGCATCTGCGTATCCACGGCACCATCGCGCCGCAGTCGATCGGCACCAGCGCGTCCAATGGCTGCTTCCGCATGATGAACGAGCACGTCATGGATCTATACAGCCGCGTCCGGGTCGGCACCAAAGTCGTCATCATCTGACGTTTCCGTCATCATGCCGAAGGGCCGGCTCAGCCGGCCCTTTTGTTTTGTTAGAGCGATTCAACGTTTGATGGAATCGCCGACCGGCTCTAAGCCATTGTTTTTACGCCATTCCGGACGGAAAATCGCTACGCACCTTTCCTGGAATTGCTGTAAGACCCCCGGTCAAAACCCTTTGGCCGTGATGCCTGTCCGAAAGCCGGATCCCACTTTTCGGGATCATGGTCCGAGCGCCTTTTTGGGAAAAAGCCTTCGCGGCGGTTTTTTCTCTGGCGGAATCAATCCGGCCGCGTTAAGCGATGACTCCCATGGCGCGATATGTATTCATCACAGGCGGCGTGGTTTCCTCACTTGGAAAAGGCATTGCCGCAGCGGCCCTTGGGGCTCTCCTGCAGGCGCGAGGTTATCGCGCACGCATCAAAAAACTCGACCCTTATCTGAACGTCGATCCCGGCACGATGTCGCCGTACCAGCACGGCGAGGTGTTCGTCACCGATGACGGTGCCGAGACCGACCTCGATCTTGGCCATTACGAGCGCTTCACCGGCCGGTCCGCCAATCAGCAGGACAACATCACGACCGGGCGTATCTACAAGAACATCATCGAGCGCGAGCGGCGCGGCGATTATCTCGGCGCCACCGTGCAGGTGATCCCGCACGTCACCGACGAGATCAAGAACTTCGTCCTCGACGGCAATGACGACTATGATTTCGTGCTGTGCGAGATCGGCGGCACGGTCGGCGACATCGAGGCGATGCCGTTCCTCGAGGCGATCCGCCAGCTCGGCAACGATCTGCCGCGCAACAACGCCGTCTATGTCCACCTGACGCTGATGCCCTATATCCCGACGGCGGGCGAACTGAAGACCAAGCCGACCCAGCATTCGGTCAAGGAGCTGCGCGGCATAGGCATCGCGCCCGACATTCTTCTGGTGCGCGCCGACCGCGCCATCCCCAAGGAAGAGCGCCGCAAGCTGTCGCTGTTCTGTAATGTCAGGGAAAGCGCCGTCATCCAGGCGCTCGACGTGCCACATATCTACGACGTGCCGATGGCCTATCACAAGGAAGGTCTGGATTCGGAAGTGCTCGCTGCCTTCGGCATCGAGCCGGCGCCCAAGCCGCGCATGGAGCCGTGGCAGGCCGTCTCCAACCGCATCCACAATCCGGAAGGCGAGGTCACCATCGCCATCGTCGGCAAGTATACCGGCCTCAAGGATGCCTACAAATCGCTGATCGAGGCGCTTTCGCATGGCGGGCTGGCCAATCACGTCAAGGTCAAGCTCGACTGGATCGAATCGGAAATCTTCGAAAAGGAAGACCCGACGCCTTGGCTGGAGAAGGTGCACGGCATATTGGTGCCCGGCGGCTTCGGCGAACGCGGCTCAGAAGGCAAGATCCTGGCGGCCAAATTCGCACGCGAGCGCAAGGTGCCGTATTTCGGCATCTGCTTCGGCATGCAGATGGCGTGCATCGAGGCGGCGCGATCGCTGGCCGGTGTCGAACATGCCTCGTCGACCGAATTCGGCCCGACCAAGGAGCCGGTCGTCGGTTTGATGACCGAATGGCTGAAAGGCAACATGCTGGAAAAGCGCAGGGCGACCGGCGATCTCGGCGGCACCATGCGGCTCGGCGCCTATCAGGCCGAGCTCGCCAAGGGCTCGAAGATCGCCGACATCTATGGCGACACCCAGATTTCCGAACGTCACCGGCACCGCTACGAGGTCAATATCGACTACAAGCAGCGCCTGGAGGATTGCGGGCTGGTGTTTGCAGGCATGTCGCCCGACGGTGTGCTGCCGGAGACGGTCGAATACCCCGACCATCCCTGGTTCATCGGCGTGCAATATCACCCCGAACTGAAGAGCCGGCCGCTCGATCCGCATCCGCTGTTTGCCAGCTTCATCGAGGCGGCGGTGGAGCAGAGCCGCCTGGTCTGATCGCTCCCATGCGGACCTATGTCGCGCTTCTCTACAGCATCGTCCTGGGAGAGGGGCGGCGGGTCGTCATGTCCGACCTCAAGGCCATGGCGGAAAGTCTCGGCCTGAAGAATGTCCGCACCTTGGTGGCGACCGGCAACCTGGTCTTCGAGAGTGAAAGGACCTCGATCACCACGCTTGAGACACGCCTGGAATCCGCCTTCGAACAGGCCTTTGGCCGCCATGTCGATATCATCGTGCGTGCCGCCGAAGACTGGCGCAAACTCGCAGCCAGCAATCCATTCCCGACCGAGTCGGTGGAAGCCGGCGACCAGGTGGCGGTGCGCGTGATGCGCAAACCTGTGGCCGAAGATGCCATATCGGGGCTTCAAGCCTGTGCCGTCGCGGACGAGAAGGTGCTTCTGGTCGGCGGCGACATCTGGATCGTCTTTTCAAGGGAGAGGCCTAGCTCGCGCCTGCTTGCCGCTGCCAACCACAAGCGCATGGGCGTCGGCACATCGCGCAACTGGAACACCGTGCGCAAGCTGGCCGAAATGATCGCGCGGTAGAGCGGGGCGGCTCGGGGCCGCCCCGCTATGGTTTCATCAAGCTTTCGCCATCTTGGCGCTGGCGCTCACGGCCGCGGTGCGCAGCACGTAGTAGATGACGCCGGCAATCGCCACGCCGAAGAACCAGCCATAGACGCCCCACCAGGACGGCAGCCAGTTGGTGAAGTTGGGCAGGATCGACGAGAAGATGGCGCCGATGCCGGCGGCGATGAACGCATTGACGTGCCAGCCACCCTGGAAGCGGAACTCGCCGTCCTCGCGATACAGCGCCTCGACGTCGACCTCACCTTTGCGGATCAGATAGTAATCGACCATCATCACGCCGAAGATCGGCCCCATCGTTGCGCCGATGACGTTGACGAAGGAAGCCGCACTGCCTTCCCACGGTGCGAAGGGATAGAGCACCAGCGCGATGACGGCCGCGATGTAGCCGCCTTTCTTGAAGTCGATCTGGCGGGGAAAGACATTGGAAAAATCGAAGGCCGGCGAGACGAAGTTGGCCACGACATTGATGCCGAGCGTCGCCACCGCGAAGGTAAGGGCGGCAAGGGCGGCCAGGAACCAGCTGTCGAACTTGGCCGAGATCTGGTCGGGGTGCAGCAGCACCTCATGGTAGACGTCGTAGGCGGCGATGGTGGTGACGCCGGCGACCAGCGAGAACAGGATCAGGTTGATAGGCAGGCCCCAGATATTGCCCTTGCGCAGCGATGCCTGGTCGGGGGCATAACGGGCGAAATCGCAGAAGTTTAGATAGAGCGCCGAGAAGTAAGTCACCCAGATCGCCGCCACAGCAAACAGTGCGGTCCAAGACCCTGGAGTACCAGGGACGCCCGCATCCTTGGTCTTTTCCAGCAGTACATCCATTGGGATATCGCTGGTGAAAGCGAAGGTTCCTGATTTGACGCAGAGATAGATGGCCAGGATCAGCATCATCACCCAGACCGCCGGGCCGGCCCAGTCCTGGAAGCGGCGCACCGTTTCCATACCGCGCTGGATGATCAGCAGTTGCAGTGCCCATATGATCACGAAGCAGATCACCTCCAGGCCGGAATGGCCAAGGAAATGGGTATTGGCGTTGAAATCGGCGAACCATTGCGAGCGGATCAGCAATGCGACGATGGCGCCTGAGGCGGCCGCTGTCTGCGCGCCGTACCAGAAGCAGGCGACGATGGCGCGCACCAGTGCCGGAATGTTGGCGCCCCAGATGCCGAAGGAGGCGCGGGCGAGCACGGGGTAGGGCACACCGGTCTTCACACCGGCATAACCGACCATGTTCATCAGTGCGTAGATGATCAGCGAACCGATGCCGATGGCGATGATGAAATTGACGAAGCCGCCACAGAACAGAAACAGGCTGGCGGCGAGATAGTAGCCCCACAGGCTATGGACGTCCGACGTCCAGACGTTGAAGATCGAAAACGGTCCCCAGTTTCGAACCTTGGCAGGAGCGAGGTCTTCATTATACAGGTCAGGCGATGCGCCTTGTATCGTCATTGCAATGTCCCCTTCTTGCAGCACGCGCCCTCACGCGTTGACCGCAGAGGTTACGCCTGACGCAGGGGAACCGGCAAGCAATCGATTTGCCGGCTTTGGCCTTAAAGATATTCAATGCGAACCGCGATTATCGAGAGCCCGTGATGGTGAGCCGCTTTTGAAACAGGCCTGCCTGTCGATTCGAATTCTCGATCCACGGCTTCCAAGCTGGACAAACCCGCGTTCCCGACGCCTATCGGCAAGCAAGGCTGCCTAGGCGATGGCCATCACCCGCTTGTGGTCCTCGACTTCGGAAAGCAGCCAATCCTGAAACAGGCCCGTACCCGGCTTGTTTCCGATGCTGCGGCGCTGATGCAGGTAGATGCCGGCCGGATAGGTATGGCGGGCGCTGAACGGGGCGACCAGTTTGCCCTGCTGCAGCAGATCCTGGGCCATCATCGTGTCGGCGAGCGCTATTCCAGCGCCATTGATCGCCTCGCGCATGATCAGCGTACAATCATCCAGCGTCGTGCTGGATCTCGGCGTCGTGTCCAACACGCCTTCCTGCTCCAGCCAGCGCTTCCATCGCATGGTCTCGCATTCGTGAATCAGGTGGTGGTTGACCAAGTCGGCGGGCGATCGCAGCGGCATCGGCCCTTCAAGCAGCGAGGGCGCACAGACCGGCGTCAGGACCAGCGGGATCAGCAGCGTCAGAGCCGGGCCGGCCTTGTAGACGAACTCGTCGACGATGGCCAAATCGAAATTGGCCCGCTTGCCCGATGTCGAGATCTCCAGATCCACGGACGGATGCCGCCGGCGAAAATTCGGCAGCCGGTCCGCCAGCCAAAGGTTCAGGACAGCAGGGACGCACAAAACCCGGACACGCTGGGTCCTGCCGTGGCTTGGGGCCCCGGCGAGACTGACATCATCGGTGGCCCGCCAGATGGCTTCGAATGCTTCGGAGAGGCTGCGTGCGTAATAAGAACCCCGAATGGTCGGCGTTATCTGCCGAAAGCCGCGCTCGAACAGGTCCTGGCCGAGATTCCGTTCGAGTGCGCGGATGTGACGGCTGATAGCCGAGGGTGTCAGATGCAGCTCTTCGGCTGCGTCCTTGACGCTGCCGAGACGGGCGGCGGCCTCGAAAGCGCGCATGCCATTGAGTGAGGGTAGGGCCATCGGCCGATCATGAATTGCCAGTTGAGTTTTTGTCAATCGATATGGACAAAATTGGCGTTTGATCGCCTGACCCGTTCGGGGATACCCAAGAGGCAAGAGCAATTAAGTCGTCTCAAGAACGACAATTTGGGGACTTCGGCACGATCCAACCAGAGGTGAGGCCGGTTTTGACCGGTTTCCACCGGTGGCGGGAGAAGCCTTGCGCAAACTGCAAGCCGCGCCTGGCCAAAGCCCCGCAAAGAGGAGAACGCCTACCTATGCCTCAATCGCCAGTGCCGGTCTTTGAAACGGCGGACGAGCTTTCCGCTGAAACCTCCGTCGTCGTGATCTTGCAGGCCGCTCAAACCGGCTTTGGCCCGCGGGCAACGGCCCTGGACACCGAAATGGGCGGGATCCTCTCCCGGGCCTGTGCCGATGCGGCTGCCTTGGCTGAATCCGGCGCCTGTATCGATGTCATCGCCCCCCAGGCGGTATCGGCGCGGCGCGTGATTGTCCTGGCCATGGGCAAGGCCGAGGCCGTCACCGCACTCTCCTTGGCGCGTGCCGGCGGCCTGCTTGCCGCGCATCTGGAGGGCAAAGGGGAATGCGCGGCCACCCTGGTCCTGGACCCCATTGCCGGCATAAGTCTGCCGGGAGCGGAAATCCTGGCAAGAGTCGCGCTTGGCATGCGGCTGCGGCGCTATCGTTTCGACATGCGCAACCGGCGCCAAGGGGCGGGGGCCGATCGGACCCTGCGGGTGCAACTGGTCGGGGCCGGCGGTCCGGAGCTGAATTCAGCATTGGCGCGGATCAATGCCATCGCGGATGGCGTCGAATATGCGCGCACACTGGTCAACCTGCCGCCAAACCATCTCCATCCCGACAATTTCCACGATCACCTGGAGCCTCTGCGCGAAGCCGGCATCGACGTCGAGATACTCGATACGGCGAAGCTCAGGGAATTCGGCATGAACGCGATCCTGGCCGTGGGTGCGGGTTCGGTGCGGCCGCCACGGGTCGCCGTCCTGCGCTATCGCGGCAAGGGCGCCCCCGCGCAGCCGCTGGCGTTCGTCGGCAAGGGTGTCTGTTTTGATTCCGGCGGTCTCTGCATAAAGCGCGGCGAGCAGATGTTCGATATGAAGGCCGACATGGGCGGTGCGGCCGCGGTGGTCGGCCTGCTGATCGCGCTGGCCCGGCAAGGCAGCCCGGTGCACGCCGTCGGCGTGCTCGGCATTGCCGAGAACATGCCGTCAGGCACCGCGCTCAAGCCGCGCGACATCATCACGACAGCTTCCGGGCAAACCGTGGAAGTGTTCGACACGGATGCGGAAGGCCGCCTGATCCTGGCCGACTGCCTCTACTATACCGCCTCGCGCTTCAATCCGTCGGTGATCGTCGACCTTGCCACTTTGACCTATTCGGTGATGCGCGGTCTTGGATCGGTATTCGCCGGTCTCTTCAGCACCGACGATGCCGTCGCCTCGCGGATGATCGCGGCCGGAGAAATGGTCGGCGAGCGGTTCTGGCAGCTGCCGCTCGACCGGGCTTATGACGAGGGCCTGCAATCGCCGTTCGCGGACCTGCGACATCACGCCAAGGACATGGAAGACGGTGACGCTCCCTACGCCGCGGCGTTCCTGCGACACTTCACGGAAGACCGCCCCTGGGTGCATCTCGACATCGCCGGCAAGGAACTGACCGAGAAGGATCAGCCCCTGGGCCGGGAAGGCGCTACCGCATTCGGCGTGCAGATGCTGGAAGAATGGGTTCGCTCCAGCCGGGTTGCAAATTAGGTGACCAGCGGCATGCCTTCAAACATTCAGGAGATCGGGATGTCATCGGAGATCGTCACCAGGGAAGGGCGGGCCGATTTCGGCGACTACGAAACCTGGTATCGCGTCAGCGATAACCTCGATGCCGACAAGGCTCCGATCGTCATTTTGCATGGCGGGCCGGGAGCCGCCCACAATTACGTCGATGCCTACAAGCTTCTTGCCCGAAGAGGCCGCGCCGTCATCCACTACGACCAGCTGGGCTGCGGCAATTCCACCTTGCTGCCGGACAAAGGCGCCGATTTCTGGACACCCAGGCTGTTCATCGACGAGCTTGAAAACCTTGTCGACCATCTCGGCATCCGCGGCGGCTTCCATGTGCTCGGGCAGAGCTGGGGCGGCATGTTGGGCGCCGAGTATGGGGTGACGCGGCCGAAGGGCCTGAAGTCGCTGACCATCGCCAACTCGCCGGCGTCCATGAAGCTCTGGGTAGAAGAGGCCAACCGGCTGCGCGCCGACCTGCCCATGGACGTACAGGAGACGCTGACCCGGCACGAACAGGCTGGCACGACGGATCATCCGGACTACCAGCAAGCGACTATGGTGTTCTACGAGCGACATGTCTGCCGGATCGTTCCGTTCCCCGCCGAAGTGACCGAGACCTTCGCCCAGGTCGTGCGCAATCCGACCGTTTACAACGTCATGAACGGGCCGAACGAGTTCCATGTCATCGGTACGCTGAAGAACTGGAGCATCATCGATCGGCTGCCCGCCGTCGATGTTCCGACGCTGATCATTTCCGGCCGTTACGACGAAGCCACGCCCGCGACCGTGCAGCCGTTCAAGGACGGCATCGAGGGATCGCGCTGGCAGGTATTCGAGCATTCCAGCCATATGCCGCATGTCGAAGAGCAGGATCTATGCATGCGGGTGGTGGGAGACTTCCTGGACGACAACGACAACTGAAAAAAGGGGAACTGCGACATGAAGAAACTGCTCTTGGCGGCCTCAGCCGCGGCATTGCTGGCCGGCTCGTGGCTGGCTCCGGCACAGGCCGAATACCTCAAGGAACATCGCGGCGGCACTATTCGCCTGCTGGCCCGCTCGGCCGCCGGAACGCTCGATCCGCACATCAATTACACCGACCAGGGCTGGCAGATGTATCAGCCGATCTATGACGGGCTGGTCGCCTTCCGCAAGGCCGAGGGCATGGACGGCTTCACCATCGTCCCCGATCTGGCCGAGGCGCTGCCCGAGGTGACCAATGACGGCAAGACCTTCACCTTCAAACTGCGCAAGGGCATCAAGTTCTCCGACGGCAAGGATCTCGGCGTGAAGGACGTCGTTGCTTCCTTCCAGCGCATCTTCAAGGTCTCGGGGCCGACCTCGGGCACCTTCTATGCCGGCATCGTCGGCGCCGACAAATGCCTTGCCGAAACCAAGAGCTGCACGCTGGAAGGCGGCGTTGTCGGCGACGAAGCGGCAGGCACCATTACGTTGAATCTCACCAAGCCGGACGCCGAGATCCTCTACAAGCTTGCGTTGCCGCATGCCGTGGTTCTGCCGGCGGACACGCCCGCGGAAGACATGGGCTCCAAGCCCATCCCCAGCACCGGCGCCTACATGATCTCCGCCTTCGATCCCAACAAGGGCATGACGGTGACCCGCAACCCCAATTTCAAGCAATGGAGCGAGGACGCCCAGCCGGACGGCTATCCTGATGTCGTCCAGTATGATTTCGGCCTCTCCGAGGAAGCTGCCGTCACCGCGATCCAGAACGGGGAAGCCGACTGGATGTTCGACGCGCTGCCCAGCGATCGTCTCGGCGAACTCGGTACCAAGGCCATGGACCAGTTGCATATCTCGCCGCTCTCGGCCTGGTGGTATGCGCCGCTCAACAACCGGCTGGCGCCGTTCGACAATGAAAAGGCGCGGCAGGCCGTTGCCTACGCGGTCGACCGCAACACGCTGGTCAAGCTGTTCGGCGGCAAGGTGCTGGCCTCGCCGGTGTGTCAGGTCCTGCCTCCGGATTTCCCCGGCCACGAAGACTACTGCCCCTTCACCAAGAACCCCGGCGCCAAGTGGTCGGCGCCAGACCTCGACAAGGCAAAGCAGCTCGTCGAGGAATCGGGCACCAAGGGCCAGAAGGTGACCATCATCGTCGAGGACACGGCCATTTCCCGCTCCATCGGCGTCTATCTGCAGAGCGTGCTGACCACCATCGGCTATGTCGCCGACGTCAAGCCGATCTCGTCGAACATCCAGTTCACCTACATCCAGAACACCAACAACAAAGTGCAGATGTCCGTCACCCAATGGTACAAGGACTATCCCGCGGCTTCGGACTTCCTGAACATCCTGTTCAGCTGCGCATCTTTCCGTGAAGGTTCGGACGCTTCGATCAACATCGCCGGCTTCTGCGACAAGGATATCGACGCCAAAATGCAGAAGGCATTGGACCTCGGTGTGACCGACCAGAAAGCCGCCGACAAAATGTGGGCCGAAATCGACAGGCAAGTCACGGACAAGGCACCGGCCGTCGGCCTCTTTACGCCGAAGCGGCTTGACTTCGTCAGCAAGCGCGTGGGCAATTTCAAGTTCAACCGGCAGTTCAACTGGATGATCACCCAGTCGTGGGTACAGTAATGGCCTGGGTACAGTAGTGGCCTGGATGCAGTAACGAACCGCGGAGGGCACGTCCGTGTCGTACCAAGTCGCTGCCGTGCCGCGCAAAACGCGAGGGCCCTGGGCCGTCGCGTTTGCGAAGCTGGCAAGAAACAGGGCCGCCATGGCGTCCCTGGCCGTGTTCCTCGTCATCGTCCTTGCCTGCCTCAGTGCGCCTCTCTACGCGAAATGGGCAGGAACAGACCCCTTCGCCTCGACGCTCGACGCCGTCATTCAGATCGACGGTGCCGACGTTCCGGTGATGGAACAATCGACAGAGGGGCTCGGGCTTGGCTACACGCCGCTCGGCCCGACCTGGCGGGTCGGCAACTATTTCCTCGGTGCCGACAGCCAGGGGCGCGATGTCATGGCCCGGATGCTCTATGGCGGGCTGAGCTCGCTGCTGATCTCCGGGGCCGCGACCATCTTCACGCTGGTCCTCGGCACGGCAGCGGGATTGATCGCGGGGTATTTCGGCGGCGTTACCGACACGGTTCTGTCGCGCTTGCTGGATGTGCTCTGGGCATTTCCGATCTATCTCCTGGCGATTTCGCTTTCCATCGTCACAATTTCGCAAGGCATCTCGATCGGACCGATCGAGATCGAGTCCGGCAGCCTGTGGTTGCCGGTCATCATCATCGGTATCGTCTATATACCCTATGTGGCGCGTCCGATCCGGGGGCAGGTTCTGTCGCTGCGGCACAGCGAGTTCGTTCTGGCCGCGATCAATCTGGGCGTACCGGGATGGCGGATATTGTGGCGCGACATCCTGCCCAACATCACCACCACCCTCATCGTGTTCATACCGCTGATGATGGCGCTGAACATGCTTACCGAATCGGCGCTCTCCTTCCTCTCGATTGGCGTCCAGCCGCCCGCGGCGAGCTGGGGAACCATCATCCAGGACGGGCAGGCGCTGCTTTACACCAGGCCACTCGTGGCGCTGGTGCCAGGCCTGGCGATCGCGATTTCGGTCATGACCCTCAATGTCTTCGGCGACGGCCTGCGCGACGCGCTCGACCCGCGCTCGAAGGTTCGGCTGGGACGCGACTGATGATCTACGCCATCCTGCGCCGTTTCGGTCAGATGCTGTTCGTGATGTTCGGCATCTCGGTCATCGTCTTCCTGATTTTCTTCGCCACGCCCGGCGCCGACCCCGCGGCCCGCATCGCCGGCCGCAATGCATCGCCCGAAGTGCTCGAGGCGGTACGCCACAGCTTCGGCTTCGACCGGCCGCTCTACGTGCAGTACGTGACGATGATGGAGAAGATCTTCGTCACGGGCGATCTGACTTCTTTCGTCAATCGCGGCTGGAAGGTGGTGCCGGCGGTGCTGGATTCGATCCCGGTCACGCTTTCGCTGGTATTCGGCGCGGCGATCCTGTGGGTGGTGGTGTCCATCATCATCGGCATCATCGCCGCCGCCACACGCGACAGTTGGCTGGACAGGCTGCTGATGGCGTTGGGCTTGCTCGGCATTTCCATGCCGGTCTACTGGCTGGGCGAGGTGATGAACCTGATCACCCAGAGCCGCTATCACGACAGCTGGGCATTTTCCTGGGTGCCGCCGCTTGGCTACAAGAATTTTTCCGACGACCCGAAAGGCTGGTTCCTGACGCTGGTCATACCTTGGATCACGCTCGCCATCCTCTACATCGGCATTTACGGGCGGGTCTTGCGCGCGGCGATCATCGAATCCCTGCAGGAAGACTATATCCGCACGGCCCGCGCCAAGGGCTTGTCGGAGACCCGCATCCTGCTGCGCCATGCCTTGCGCACGTCGCTCATCTCCTTCGTCACCTTGTTCGGTCTCGACTTCGGCGCACTGGTGGGCGGCTCGGCCCTCCTGACCGAAGTGGTGTTCGGGCTGCACGGCATCGGCAAGCTCACCTATGACGCGCTGCAGAACCTCGATCTGCCAATGATCATGGCGACGGTGATGTACGCTTCCATGTTCGTGGTGGTCGCCAACGCGGTCGTCGATTTCGTCTACATCCTTCTCGATCCGCGCCTGAGGACATCATGATATTGTCGGTGCGTGATCTCCGTGTATCCTTCCGGACCGATGATGGCCTGGTGAGGGCCATCGATGGTGTTTCCTTCGACCTCGCGGAAAGCGAAATTCTCGGTGTCGTCGGCGAGTCCGGCTCCGGCAAGACCGTGTCGCTGCTTGCGGTGATGGGGCTTATCACCGATCCCAACGCCATCATCGAAGGCTCGATCCGCTACAAGGGTCGCGAGTTGGTCGGACTGCCGCCGCGCGAACTGAGGCACCTGCGGGGCAACGAGATCGCAATGATCTTCCAGGATCCGATGACGGCGCTGACGCCGGTCTACACCATCGGCTGGCAGATCGCCGAACAGATCCGCGCGCATCGCAACGTCAGCAAAACCAAAGCCATGGAGCGCGTGGAGGAACTGCTGGCGGAGGTGAATTTCCCCAATCCGCACGAAGCAATGTCGCGCTATCCGCACCAGCTCTCCGGCGGCATGCGCCAACGGGCGGTGATCGCGATGGCGCTGTCCTGCAACCCGGCGCTGCTGGTGGCGGATGAGCCGACCACGGCGCTCGACGTCACGGTGCAGGCAGGCATTCTCGATCTCGTGCGCAAGCTGCGCGCCACGCACAAATCGGCGGTGGTCTTCATCACCCATGACATGGGCGTGGTCTCCGAACTCGCCGACCGGGTCATGGTGATGTATGCGGGCCGCATCGTGGAACGCGGCAGCCGCACGGAGCTGTTTTCCGACCCGCGACACCCCTATACGCGTGCATTGCTTGGTTCGATCCCGCCGCTGACCGGTGCCAAACCCCGCCGCCTGCCGGCCATTCCCGGGTCTCCGCCATCGCTGCTGCGATTGCCGCAAGGCTGCGCCTTCGGTCCGCGTTGCCCCGTCGGGTACGAGCCCTGCCTAACCGGCAAGCCCGAGCTTGGCGCCGCCACGCACGCGGCGGCCTGTTTCCGGACATGAGCGGACCGATGATCGACAAAGACCGTCCAATCCTCGAAACGCGCGGGCTCGGCAAACGCTTCTCGATCGGCAGCCGTTTTTCCGCGGAGGGCAGGCGAACCGTCCACGCGGTCGACAATGTCTCCCTGACAGTGCGGCGCGGCGAAACCGTTGGATTGGTCGGCGAGTCCGGGTGCGGCAAGTCCACGCTGGCGCGATGCCTGGTCAGGCTCTACGACATTTCGGACGGCAAGCTCCTGTTCGAAGGCGACGACATCACCTCGAAGTCACTGTCTGAACTGAGGCCGCTGCGGCGGCGCCTGCAAATGGTCTTCCAGGACCCGTCGGCCTCGCTCAATCCGCGCCGGCGCGTCGGCGACCTGGTGGCCGAACCGCTGCGCATCCATGGCAGGCTTTCATCGCGCGAGATCGCCAGCCGCGTCGCGGAACTCTTCGACCTCGTCGGACTGTTGCCGGACCATGTCATGCGCTTTCCCCATGAATTCTCGGGCGGGCAGCGCCAGCGTGTCGGCATTGCGCGCGCCATCGCCCTCAATCCCGATCTCGTCGTTCTCGACGAACCTGTCTCCGCGCTCGACGTGTCCGTACAGGCGCAGATCGTCAACCTGCTTGCCGATCTCCAGGAAAAGTTGGACCTCACCTATGTCTTCATCGCCCACGATCTGTCCGTGGTGCGTCAGGTCTCGACCCGCATCGCGGTCATGTATCTCGGCTCGATCGTCGAGGAAGGACCGGCGGAAGAGGTGTTTTCAGCCCCGGCCCACCCTTACAGCCAAGCCTTGATCTCGGCCGTTCCCGTCGTGCAGACGACCAGTGGGACGCGTAAGCGTATTATCCTTACAGGCGACGTACCGAGCCCGCTCAACCCGCCCTCCGGCTGCCGTTTCCACCCCCGATGCCCAATCGCGGTTGAGCGCTGCCGTTCGGAACGGCCGGAGCTGAGAGAGCACCAATCCGGCCGCAAAGCGGCTTGCCACTTCCCGACGGTATAACCGACCTCATTCCGATCCAGAATTTTTTAAAAATTCTGTTTCCATATGGAACAAATCGCCAGGCGGGGCGTTTCATAAGGTTCGATCGAGCGCATCTTGATCGACCGGGAGGAAACAATGGACTACCTGCATTTCTTTGCGCCCGTGCGGATATCGCGCGGGCAGGGGCATCCTGTAGAAGAAGTGGATAGTGTCGCCGAGGCGATGGTTTTCTTGCGTAAATGGCCGACGGGACGACGTGGGCCAGTGTATCAGTGCGCGCTGAATTGCTGCTCGGCTGCCCTGTCGGGACAGATGTCGGCGGAGGAAGCCAGAAAGGCGTTCACCGGATTTGCCCGGATCACGCGGCTTCTCGACGATGACATGGCACTGCCGATGGGCAGCGACAGCATGGCGAGCATACACGCGCTGCGGCGATAGCCGCCACGCCCCTCTGCCTTTGGTGGATCGCGCCCCTTACGGGCGCGATGGAGGTTATGCTTGACCCTCGGGGCAGGTCGGTGGGTATCGCTTCTCAATTCTCCCTGAACCCACGATTGAGCGAATCGCGAACCGGCGCCAACATATAGTCCAGCAGCGTGTGCTCGCCGGTCAGGATCATGACTTCCGCCGGCATGCCGGGCGATAGATGGATGTCATGCAGATCCCTGAGATCGGCCGCGTCGATCTTGACCTTGGCAAGGAAATAAGGCTCTCCGGTTCTCTCGTCCGTCAGCCGGTCAGCCGAAATCGAGGTCAGCAGGCCATGGATTTGCGGCAGGTGTCTGGTTGGATAGGCCGACAGCACCACACGGGCCGGCATGTCCGGATGCACCACGTCGATATCCGTGGGCTTGATGCGGGAATCGATGATCAGATTGGCCTCGTTCGGGACGATGTCGAGAAGCGCCTGACCGCTGGAGATCACGCCCGATTCCGTTGTTACGCGCAGGTTCATCACCGTTCCGGCGATTGGCGCGACGATGTCCGTCCTCGCCAGCACGTCCTGGCGCGAAGGCAATTGGCTGCGCAATTCGGCGAGATCCGTGCGCGCTTTGGCAAGATCCTCGTTGGCGCTCTCGCTATCCTGCTGACGCAGGTTGAGGAGTTGGAACTGGGTCTCGCCGATCTGCTGATCGTTCTTCGCTATCTGCGCCCGGTTCGATGCCTGGTTGGCTCGAATGTCGGCCTGGGAGCGCTGAAGCGCCAATATCCGCGGCAGGCGTTCGAGGCCCTTCCTGTACATCTCCTGCGCGGAGGCGATCTCCTGGTCGATCAGGCCGAGTTGCTCGGCCTCGGCCGCCATGACATCCCTCGCTCCCGTGCTTTGCTCTTCGATCTGCGCGATGCGCTTGTTGAGGATCTGTGTGCGGCCTTCGCGGGTTGCGAGGCGGCTGTCGAGCAGCGCCTGTTCTTCGGCGACCACCTTTCGCGCGCTCTCGCTGTCGATCGAGGTCAGCTCCTTGGGGAAGGTTATCCGGTCCTGACCGGCAAGTTCCGAAACAAGTCGCGCCTCGGTCGCCAACAGGCGAACATAGCGCCCCTCCAGCTCGTCATATCGCCCTTGCGCATCGGTCGTCTTCAGGCTGATAAGCACTTGGCCGACGCTGACTTTATCGCCCTCCTTAACGTGGATCGCGCCGATGATGCCGCCCTCCAGATGCTGGATGGTCTTACGATAACCTTCGGGGCTGACGACGCCGTTGGCAACGACAGCGCTCGCCAGCAGGGCGACGCTTGACCAAGCAGCGGTGCCGCCTACGAAAAGGATGGCCGAAGCGTAGCCCAGCATTCGCGCCGGCCGCGTCCGCAGCTTCAGATTGCGCCTGCTGGCACGGTAGGCGCGCGAGCGTCGCCGGAGCAATCCCGCAATCAAGAGCAGGAAGAGCGCGCCAGCCACCGCCAGCAACATTATGCGAGACGGCGTGTCGGTCCCATCCAACCAAACCGATACCGCTGTGCTGAGGTCGTTGGCGGAGGCGGTCAGCCTGTCGGTGAGTTCGTGCAAGCTGTCCGTCAGCCGGTTCAGCGTCGTCGAGAAGTCGCCAAATCGATCGCTCATGGCTCACTCCGCTGCGTTCAGTTTCGTTGCCGCGTTGGCAACAAGCTTTTCCCGCAAGGCCGCCGGAACCGGAATGCGCCTGGGCGGTCCGCCGAGCGCGCCGAGCACCTCGTCGCGCGTGCCGAACATCGAAACCGATCCGTCATGGAGGAAGACGACATGATCGGCGGTGCGCAGGAGATTGGTCTGGTGGCTGACGAGAATGACGGTGCGGCCCCGCTCCTTCAGTTGCTGGAGCACGTTGAACAGCGCCACTTCGCCTTCACCGTCCAGGCCGGTGTTCGGTTCGTCGAGAACGATCAGCTGCGGATCGCCGAACAGTGCCCGGGCCAGCGCGATACGCTGGCGCTGGCCGCGCGAAATGCGAGCGCCATGCGGTCCCACTTCGGTCCGGTAGCCGTTCGGCAGCCGCAGGATCATATCATGGATGCCGGCAAGCTGCGCCGCGGCGATGACCGCGTCGCTGTCGACGTCACGCAGGCGCGCGATGTTCTCGCCGATCGTTCCGGGGAACAGCTCGACCTGCTGCGGCAGATAGCCGAGATGCATGCCAAGTTCGTCCGAAGGCCAGTTGCACACCTCCGCGCCATCCAGCCTGACATGGCCGAGCGAAGGCCGCAGCGCGCCGACGATAAGACGACAGAGCGTGGTCTTGCCGGAACCGGACTGGCCGATCACACCGCAGGTCTGGCCCGGCTCAACGCCGAAGCTTATGGCATTGACAAGCGCCTGGGACGTTCCCGGCGCGCAGTAATGCAGGTTCTCGAGCTTCAGCCTGCCTTGTGGGCGGGGCAATGTGACGCCAACCGTTTGCATCGATCTGGTGTCGGCGAAAAGCTTCGTGAGATTGCGGCGCGCGGTTCGCGCGCTGACCAGGCCGCGCCAGGCGCCGATAGAGCGCTCGATCGGCGCCAACGCGCGGCTGAGCAGGATCGAGGCCGCAATCATCGAGCCTGGCGTCAGCTCGCGACGCAGGACGAGATAGGCGCCGAGCCCGAGCACCGCCACTTGGAGCGCTAGGCGAAGCGAACGCGACAAGCTGCCGATGACGGTGGTGCGCCGCAGGAGCCGGGTCTGGATATCCATCAGCGACTGCTGGTTTTCCTCCCAGCGCCGCAGCGCCGGCTCGGACATGCCGAGCGAGCGCAATGTCTCGGCGCCGTCGATAAACTGCCCTACGGCGGTCTGGCTGCGGCGCAGTCCGGCCGCGGCCTCCTGGCTCTTGCGGCGGGTGAGGAAATCATTGGCGAGCGCTGCACAGAACAAAAGCACGGCGCCGGCAAGACCGACCACGCCCAGCGCGGGATGCAGCAACCACATGAACGCCAGGAAGACCGGTGTCCATGGGGCGTCGAGAAAGGTCAGGATGCCGTCGCCGGCGATGAAACTGCGCAGGTCCGCTACGTCCTTCAGGCCGGCTTCGAGGCTGCTGCCGGCGAGCCGCGCGTCCATGGCGCGTTCGATCACCGGAACGCTGAGCTGGTCGTCCAGCCATTGGCTGATATGCCCCAGCATCATACGGCGGGCGTGTTCCAGCATGCCGTAGACGGCGATGGCGCCGACAACGGCCAATGTGAGCCAGAACAATGTGTCGATGGAACCGCTCGACAGTACCCGGTCGTAGATTTGCAGCATGTAAACGGTGCTGGCGAGCAGGAGAAGATTGGAGACCAGGCTGAAGAGGAGGAGGGCGGGGACCTGGTGGCGTGCCAGATGCATTACCTCCTGGAATTGCGGTCTTGGCTGCATCACGGATACCCCACTTCGATGCTTGCCGGCACCCGGCCGGTGTGAAACGGGGACAGCTGATGCCGCCCCCGTCGGGTCTGGTGTCAGGCGATGTCGACAAGGATGTGCTGCATCGCTGTGTGATCGGCGTCCGCGTCCGCCACCTGGAAAGCGAAGTCGAGGTGAGCGTCCGGCGTCTGCGTCACGGTCGAGGTGAAGCCGATATCCGTGATCTTCAGCACGTCGTTGTCGACGGGGTCGAAGTTGACCAGACTGGCGGTCGTGTTGCTCCCACCGCTAGCGCCGGTCGCTCCGTTCAAGTCGATTGCCTGGCCGGTGATGCCGTTGCCGGACTGCATGATCTGAACGCCTTGCAGCGAGTAATGTTCGCCGGCCGCGTTGTAGTCGTTCTGCTCGATGATCACGAGGCCGTCATTGTTGTCGAGTGTGAACTCGCCATTGTAAGGGGCCGGCACCTGACCCTTCTTGAAGATGTCGGAGTTCGAGACATACACGGCCCGTGTGATCTCGTTTGTGCCGTCGGTCAGGTCGAGGATTAGCATCAGGTCTTCGCTGTTGCCGATGCCGTCGAACTTGATGGCCATCGCGCCGGCCGTCGCGGTCGGATCGGTAGCCTCGGTCTGGATGCCGACACTGCTGTCGAAGAACCGCAGGGTCAGCAGTTCGCCTTTCTGGATCGTGTCGCCGGCGACACCGTTAGTGCTCTGGGTGGCAGAAACCCAGGTTTCATTGCTGTTGCTGACCATATCGTGGGTACCGGCCGTCGGCAGCGAGTTGAACGTGGAGTCGCCGGAAGACCCCTCTCCATTATTCGTCAGGCTGAACGGATGGCTTCTGTCGATCAGGTTGCCGGTGAACTGCACGTAAAAGTCTTCGTCGGCCGCCGTGCCCGGGTCATCCGCCTGCAACTTCTCCACCACGATCGGAGGGTGGCCTGCATTGCTCAAGGGCTCCTTGGACAGGAGTTGGCTGGTGTGAATCACGTCGAAAGTGAAGCCTTCGAGTGGGTCGGTCAGGGTGATAGCGTAAGTGTCGTTGACCTTGTCGAAGACGAGGGTGCCGCCCGCCGTGCCGGTCTGGAGCCCGGCAGCCGAATCCTTGTCGTAGGTGAAGTTGAAGTTGAATGTTGCGTTGGTGTCGGTCTCCGATGCGAGCGTCACATCCGGGGTGAGGACATTGCCGCCGCCACCGCCGACGATCGTGCCGCTCAGCCCGATCTGGACGCCGGCAAGCGCGCCGTTCTGATCGACAAAGTCGGAACCGCCGCCGGTGTAGAACGCAGCCGGGTGCGCATCGGCGCCGATGTCGTAGCCGAAGGCTCCGGAGGCGGATGCATTCAGCGTGTTGGCCAGGTTTTCGTTCTGGATACCCGCGGTACCCGGGTCGCCGTCGAACGGCACGGTGATCGTTGGCGCGTCGTCCTTGAAGATGAGGCTGGTGCCGATATTGACATGGTCCGAGGCCTGATCGCCGTCACCATCGGTGATGGTGGCGGTCAAAGTGACAAGATTATCAGCCGCCAAAGTTGTTGCCTGGTCCGGTCCGGAGTCGGGCGAATGCATGACCGCACGTTCCTGGTCGAGGGTCACGTTGCCGTCGGCGGCCACGCTCACCGTGAATACCACGGCGCCCGCGGCCGATCCGGCCCGGCCAACCACCTCGCCGCTTTCGACGAAGAGCAGAATCGACAGGCCGCTCAAGGTGTCTGTCAGGCCGCTGACGTTGGTGACCTGATTGATGTCGAGCGTGTAGCTCATGGCACCGCCATCCGCACCGGCATGCGGGGTAAAGACAGCCGCGAAATCGGCGGCGTTGCTGCCGAGGCTCGACTCGTCGACGGTTAGCGTCGGCTCGGTGCCGGTCGTCGATATGCTCGGCCCGTCATCGTGGAAGTTGAGGTTCTGGCCGATGTTGAGCGTTGCCGACTGGTGGTCACCGTCCTTGTCGGTAACGGTTGCGGTGAGCTTGACCAGGTTGTCGGCGGAAAGCGTGGCATTGTCATTGGGGTCGTTGGGGTTCGAGTGGACCAAGGCACGTATCTGGTCGAGGGTGACGTTGCCGCTGGCGTCGACGGATACCGTGAAGACGAGGTCGCTGGTGCCGGAGGTGCGGCCCTCGACGACGCCGCCGGCAGTGACCGACAGCACGACCTCCTGGTTGGTCGCAGTGTCGATCAACCCGGTCGAGCCGGCCGTGACGGCGAGCGCATAGGTGACCGCTCCGGCGCCGTCGGCGCCGTAGACCGGGCTGAAGTTGGCGGCAAAGCTCTTGGTGTCGTCGGTCCCAAGAACCGTCTCGTCGACGGTTAGCGTCGGCTCGGTGCCGGTCGTCGATATGCTCGGCCCGTCATCGTGGAAGTTGAGGTTCTGGCCGATGTTGAGCGTTGCCGACTGGTGGTCGCCGTCCTTGTCGGTAACGGTTGCGGTGAGCTTGACCAGGTTGTCGGCGGAAAGCGTGGCATTGTCATTGGGGTCGTTGGAGTCCGAGTGGACCAAGGCACGTATCTGGTCGAGGGTGACGTTGCCGCTGGCATCGACGGATACCGTGAAGACGAGGTCGCTGGTGCCGGAGGTGCGGCCCTCGACGACGCCGCCGGCAGTGACCGACAGCACGACCTCCTGGTTGGTCGCAGTGTCGATCAACCCGGTCGAACCGGCCGTGACGGCGAGCGCATAGGTGACCGCTCCGGCGCCGTCGGCGCCGTAGACCGGGCTGAAGTTGGCGGCAAAGCTCTTGGTGTCGTCGGTCCCAAGAACCGTCTCGTCGACGGTTAGCGTCGGCTCGGTGCCGGTCGTCGATATGCTCGGCCCGTCATCGTCAAAGTTGATGAAAGAGCCGACCTCCTCGGTATGGCCATTGGTGTTTTGCGCCGTGAAATGGAACTCGGTGATGTCACAGCCTTCGTTTGCATCGACCCCCGTAACCGTCAGCCGATCCATGGGATTGCTCGTGGTGATGTTGACGGTGGTGACGTTGTCGAGGCCGGTGATGGTTACGGTGCCTGTGCCCATGCCGCTGACGGTGACGTTGCCGCTTCCCGTGGCATAGGTGCCATTAGCGGTGATCGGCGACGCAAACCCGGATGTGCCGGTCAGCGTAAGGCTGGCGATGGGCGCGGGGGTGGTGGGGCTGCCGTCATAAAAGTTCAAGCCTTGCTCGTTGCCCGTGACATTGACGGTGCTGATTTTGATGTCCACCCGCAAACTCGGATTGGAAGGCGTGATCTGGTTGATCGTAAACCCGGCCTGCGTAATGTTCTCGAGGTGGCCGCCGTACTGTATCTGCGAAGCGGTACCCGCGGCCAAGGTGCCGCCAGTCACGAAATCGACCTGCAACGCCTCAGCCGGATTGATGCTCTGGTTATTGACGCCGAAGCCTTGTGTACTGACGTTGGCGGTGGCATTGGCCGCCCCGAGGAAACCTGTCACCAAAATCTGCTTCGTAGCGTCGCTTCCCGAATCGATCACATAGAAATCATGATTGCCGGGAGCCGCGTTCTGGCCCGAGAAATTAACCACCGAGGTTCCGGCGACCGATGCGAACACCTTATCGGTTAGATCGATGCGGTCGTCCGGGTTGGTCGCGTCCGGATGGTGCAACGGCACATACTCGACTAAGTAAAGGTCCGCGTTTGTGGCGCTCGTGGAGTCCAGACCAAACGAGAAGGCGAGGGGGCCATTCGCAACGGGCGCGGCAGACGGATCAGAGGTGCCGATGACACCGATCACGACGTTCGCATGCGTTGCGTCCTGGAACAGCCATATATATTTTCCGTCGTCAGTCTGAAGGTTGCTGTTCACGCCAACCGTGGTGGAGAACGGCGTGCCGGAAGCGTTTTGCGTAAGAACGATCGAGTTGATGGTTTCTCCGGCGCTCGCCGTGGCCCGCACGAAGTTAGCCTGGAATGCGGTTTCGAGCGGAGAACCGAGAGTCTCGAGATATTGCAGCGTCGTGTTGGTGCTGTACGGCGCAACGGCCGGGTTGATATCATTGTCTTGGAGGCCGGTCGTTTCGTCGATGATGATGTCTTGGGCGAGGATGTCGAGTGCCATCGGAATTCTCCCTGGTTATTGCGGCAGGCGCAAATCGGCCCCAACGCCGGTAACCGGCCGCATGGGCGCGCATCCGCCGGTACGGCCGGCGCTACGCGTCCTCGTTAAAGAAACTGGAGTGGTGGAATGGATCGGGGTAGGGCGTCGAGGGCGTCCAAGCCCTTCGCTCTGCCCCGGTCAGGCGTTCCCGCGCGGACGTGTCCTGCGCGCGTGGATCATCCGCAGCCGGCGGATGCTATCAGGCAATAAATAGGCCATGATGATGACCCCCCTCCCTTGGCACGCACGGATGTGCATGCCGTCCTCCTTTTATTAGCAATAGCTAAAAAGCTACTCCAATTTGTGGATAATTCAATATGCCTATTGCATTTTGAAATTAATATGAATCTAAACCGATTCAAACAGCATCGAACAGCCGTGAAATCGCGGCAATTCTCGCCTGCCAAGTGTTTGAAATGCAAAGAGAATGCAGTAGATTACAGGCTTTGCACGCTATTCGGTGATCAACACTGACCAGCCTCGGCAGAGAGCAACTAAAATCAAACATGCTGGAAGCAAAATTCGCTAACTGCACCTATGATGGATGGGGCGCATAGATAAATAAAATCAGCCAGTTGCGAGCATCTGTGTGCAAAAATCGCACACGAAAGTTCTGCTTCTCTTCTTTTTTCGTTCCCACGACGCAGCCGTCGACTGCCCTTTTCGAACACTCTTTTGCCGACGACATTGACCGCCTAGATCCGGATGTTCGCCAGGATATCCGTGAACCTCATTGTCCGCTGCTGCGTCCAGTCTGCCTGGGGTTCTTGGAAGCTTTTCGAACTTTCTGTTTGTCGGTTCCCCTCGAGATGCGCACTCGTCTGAAGGAGGTAGGGGAGACTCGATAACATTGGTTCAAGCATCCGGAGGGTGCGGGTCGGTAGAGCGCTACACTTCCCCTAAACTGGCCGTCCCGTCCAAGAGCCTCGGGCTGCTGGCTGTCTGCCTGGATACGCAACGCGTGCGCCGCGATGTAGGCGCAGCGCGAATGGTGATAAGTTCGGGCGCAACATGTCCGTGAAGACGTCTAGGACGTAGACTCATTATCGCGTAGCCAGATGCGGACTGAGACGAGCTTGAGGGCAGCGAGGTAGTTTTCCGCCAGTTTGTCGTATCGGGTTGCGATCCGGCGGAACTGCTTGGCCTTGTTGAAGAAGCGCTCGACGAGGTTGCGTGCCTTGTAGAGGAAGGCGCTGAAGCAGATCGGGTCCTTGCGGTTGGCCTTGGGAGGGATGTTGGCCCAAGCCCTTCGCTCGGTGACGGCATTGCGCAAGGCGTTGGCGTCATAGCCCTTGTCGGCAAGCAGCATAGCCCCTTCCGGCAATTCCGTTATCAAGTCCGCTGCGGATGCGATGTCACTCATCTGACCTGCCGTGAGCATCAGCTTGATCGGCCTGCCTTTGGCATCGACAAGAGCATGGATTTTGGTTGTCAGCCCGCCTCGGGATCGACCGAGACAATGATTGCGATCCCCCTTTTTGCCGTCGCACCCTGTTGGTGGACGCGAACAATAGAGGTATCGATCATCTGCACCTTGCCGTCGTGGGCTTTGGAGGCCGCATCCATCAGGCGGTCCCAGACCCCGGCTTTGCGCCAGCGGTTGAAGCGATTGTAGATCGTGGTGGGCGGTCCATAGCGTGCCGGCAGGTCGGCCCAGCGCGCACCGGAGCGCAATACCCAGAAGATGCCATTGAGAACCCGCCGATCATCCACGCGCGGCACGCCTCGCGGCTTGTTGGGCAGATGCGGCTGGATCGCGCTCCATTCGAAGTCGGTTAGGTCGTATTGGTTCATGGGCAGTCTGAATCACAAACTGTCGCAACATGAAAGCCGCAGGCTTGACCGCACCGTGGAAGGCGGACATGAAAGGTCGATGATGAGCGAAGATATGCCCCAGTTGTTCTACCCAGGCATGCCGGAGCGCACGGAGCCTTGGACAGGTGACTACGAGATCTTGTGGAGCATCTACATACGCTGCAACAACAGGCAGAAGCTGCGCCGTGTTCACATCCCTGCACTCGAAGCGATCATTGGCCAGCCCCACGGTGGACGAGGTTGGGTCATCGAGGAAGAGAACGACAATCCGGGAGAATTGAGATTGATGGCCACCGAAATCCTGGCCGGCTCCTACTCTGATGCCATGCTCCTTTCGTTGCTCAGGAAACTTTACGCGCTCAGGCCACACTGGCATCTCACTGCAAGGCTAAACGCTGAGCATCCTCGCGGCGTCTATATTATGGCCACCTATGCGGAGAAGGAACCCAGCAGCGCCGCCCCTGCCGTATCCAACATTATGGTTGAGTTACAGCCGGACTTCTCATGCTTGATCGATGGCACCACATCGCATCGCAGCGGCAGCGGCAAAGCGTTTTGACGACCTCCTGTGGTGAGGCCCCGTTGGACGGACGCATCTTACCATTCTCAGACGTCGATTGCTTATGGGTATACGGCCTAGGAACGGCTCGGTCGCTGTCGCCTGCGGCGACCTTGGGATCGAACTCTTGCCAGTGCTGCCGATACCATTGAGCAGAGTCTGATGGTGTAGCCTTCACGCCTCGGCATCCGGCTGAAGAAGGCCAACGTTGAAAATCGAGCTAGAATTTAAGTGCCGTTGCCGCGTCGAAGTACCAATCGACAAACCTTTTATAGGATCTCAGGCATTCTTCCACGTAGTCAGAATTCTTCGATGCCTCGCGAGTGGTGATCGTCGGGGGTGGCACAGCGGAGAGTGGCGCCACTTTGTTCGACTTTATTGGGCAGCCTTTTTCCGCAAGGTCTCGCAGACGGCCCACTCTTTTGTCATCGAGTTCGGCCTGGCGATGATTTTGTTCGGGTGCGCTGCGCAAATATTCCACGACGGCGCCTAGGTCGATACGAGTTTTGCCAATTCCAGCATATGCTGCGTCGATACGTTGCGGCAGTGTCAACGTGGCTGCTTCCTGAACGCTGTCAGGGCTTGAGCTAGTCAGCGCACGCAGGAAGTCGATGGTTTTGAACCGCGCACCCTCCCTTGGGCCGTGCCAGTTCAGCGCACCCGCTTCCCAGCGGGCGATCTCACGTGTGACCCTTCCTTTGATTTCGTAGGCGGCGCTGACATCGCCACCTTTGAGACCGTTCGGGCGGTTCACATAGCCGGTGTCGTCATCCAGAATAAGGATGGCATCTTCCAAGGCGAACTGCTGATTGCTTTGTTCAATGCAGATGCCGAACAAGCCGACGCGCTGCAGCCGATAAACTTGGTGTCTGCTGTCGAGCGAAAGACAAGGCTCGCCTTGCGCAATGCGATACGATCTTACGGCCCACAACGTCTCGCTTTTAAGCGGGCCGTCATCATTGTGATTGTCAGCTGTTTTCGGCGGTCGACCAAGGATCGCAACGCGCTCGGCCAAGCCGTCAGCAAGTGCGATCGCGCAAATATCTTCCGAACAGATGTCGTTGCCGAAGAGTGCCAGAGTTTTGATGTTGCCGATGGGATTATCGATCTTGCGCTGGAGATATTTCGGATCGAGAGCGGCGCGGGCGATTTCGATATCGTTCTGTACACGTTTCTCTTCCATGGCGCGAACGCCAAAGAAGACCGCAACCAGCACGGGATACACGGCCAAGGCGCCTAGTATCTCTGTGCCCGAGCGGTCGGTGGTGGCAAATGTCAGGAATAAGGTTATCGGCACGATGATCAGCCAGAATCCAATCATCATCGGGCCCATGATAAAGGGACCAAGGATCATGAATGCAGTGCTAGACATCAGACTGCCAACCAGCACCCATAGAAATAAAAGGACGCCTCCGGAAATGAGAAGGCTTTTTAGAAAGCCAAAAACAAACTTTTCCAACTGCATTGCCGCCCAGGATTTTCCTCGGATGTTTTGAGAGTATCGATCCATAAGTTAGAAAATAGTTCCCGCTAGATGCGCGCTGGATTCGGACCGATCTTTGAAATGACACCGGACAGCACCGACCTCAAGCCTTCTCAAGTTCACGCAAGCCCGCCCAGCTGTCGCAGTGTACCCATTTCACGCCTGCAGTATCTTCTTGATGTGACCAACTGGACGGTTAATGAGCGCCCGCCGCTCGCGAAACGCCGCTATGTTCGATGGCGCCTTTGGTCTTCACGCCTTTTCCGCATCGAACGCCTGCCTACCCTTCGCGGCCCATAGGTCTCCCGCATGCTCGCCTTCATCGCTCTGCAGCTTGGCGACGATCCATAACAACGCGCCGTAGATGACAGCGCGATCGTCGTTGGTCAGCTCAACGATGCCTGCCTTGACGACGAGACCGCCGAGTTCGATCAGATGTCGGGTGCGCTTGCGGCGCTCGACCTGCCACGTGCGCATGTCATTGCGAGCCCGAGCCGCTTGCCGACGATCGTGAGCTGCCCGGTTGCGGTGGAGCGCTGCGTTGGTTGCGTCCAGCTGCTGGAGCAGTTCGCCGTGACCGGCTTTCGAAAAATATCACCCCACGCTTGGCCCATGCCTCACGCTTTGCGGTGTCTTTCGTTTCTCCGATTGCCACCAGCGCGCCGGCCAGTTCGTCGTTGCTGAGTTGATCGGCGCCAGTGGCGATCACGAGGTCGCCAAGCTGCTGCACCTTCCGCGTTTTCAGTTCCTTGGCTTTGTCTTCAAGCGCCTTCAGTTCCGCGTCGAAGTCCCGTGGCTTGCGCATGATTGTCTCCATGAATTGTCGATGCAGCGATGATAGTTGAGCGCCTGCCGGAAGGCTTCAGGGTTGCCGAGACAGCCCGGGACAGGCTGGTCCATCCCGAGAATTTTTCGAGGGAGGGCGCGCTTATACGTCGTGCCGACGTGCGCTTTGCCGTGCAAATGATCTGGTCGCGATGGCGATCTATCATCTTCACGTCAAGGTCATTGGCCGCAAGGCAGGGAGCAGCGCCGTGGCGTCGGCCGCCTACCGCTCGGCCTCGCGGCTGCGTGACGAGCGGATCGAGCGCAGCCATGACTTCTCGGCCAAGCGCGGTGTGGTCCATTCCGAGGTTCTGCTGCCGGAGAACGCGCCAGGAGCCTGGAGCGACCGCGAACGGCTGTGGAACGATGTCGAGGCGTTCGAGGTGCGCAAGGATGCCCAGCTTGCCCGCGAGGTGGAGTTTGCCCTTCCGCGTGAACTCAGCCAGGCGCAAGGCATCGAACTGGCGCGCGACTTCGTGCAGGCCGAGTTTGTCAGCCGAGGCATGGTCGCCGATCTCAATGTGCATTGGGACAGGGCAGAGGATGGCAGTCCAAAGCCGCATGCCCATGTCATGCTCACCATGCGGTCCGTGGACGAGAACGGCTTTGGCCCAAAGGTTCGAGACTGGAATCAGACCGACTTGGTCGAGCGCTGGCGCGAGCGATGGGCGGAGCTTGCCAACGAGCGGCTTGCCGAACTCGATATCGACGCCCGCATCGATCATCGCAGTCTGGAAGCGCAGGGCATTGTCCTGGAGCCGCAAACCCAGATTGGTGCACCGGCGCAACGCATCGAGGGCGGTGACCTTGACGGTGCCGACATTGAAGCAGATCGCGCCGAGCTGCATCGCGAGATCGCGCGCAACAATGGCGCGCGGATTATTGTGGATCCATCCGTGGCGCTGGACGCCATCACGCATCAGCAATCGACCTTTACCCGAAAGGACATTGCCAAGTTTGCGCATCGTCACAGCGACAGCATGGAGCAGTTCAACGCGGTGACGGCAGTCATCAGCAACGCGCCCGATCTGGTCGAACTCGGCAAGGACGGACGTGGAGACAATCGCTTCACCACGCGGCAGATGATCGAGACGGAACAGAGCCTGCATCGCGCGGCAGAACGCATGGCTGGGGAGGAGCGTCATGCGGTGAGTGACGGACAGCGCGAGGCAGCTCTGGCGCGCGCAGCGCAACGCGGCCTTATCTTGTCAGGTGAGCAGGTCGATGCGCTGGAGCACATCACGGATGGCCGCGGTCTTGGTGTCGTCGTCGGCTTTGCCGGAACCGGCAAGAGCGCCATGCTGGGCGTTGCGCGCCAGGCATGGGCAGCAGCGGGCTATGAGGTTCGAGGCGTGGCACTCTCCGGCATTGCGGCCGAGAATCTCGAAGGCGGATCAGGCATCCCGTCGCACACCATCGCCAGCATGGAACATGGCTGGGGACAGGGCCGCGATCTGCTCACCGCGCGTGATGTCCTGGTGATCGACGAGGCCGGCATGGTCGGCACGCGCCAGTTGGAGCGCGTGCTCTCCCATGCGGCGGACGTTGGCGCAAAGGTCGTGCTGGTTGGTGATCCCCAACAGTTGCAGGCGATCGAAGCGGGCGCTGCATTCCGGTCCCTTCATGAGCGTCACGGCGGCGTCGAAATCGGCCAGGTGCGCCGGCAGCGCGAAGAGTGGCAGCGAAAGGCCACGCGCGATCTGGCAACTGGCAGGATCGGCGCTGCGATCGGGGCCTATGACGCACAAGGCATGGTGCACCAGGCTGCGTCGCGCGATGTAGCGCGCAGCGATCTTGTCGATCGCTGGGATCGCGACAGGCACGTAGAGCCCGAGGCGAGCCGGATCATCCTCACCCACACAAACGACGAGGTGCGTGCGCTCAACAATGCAGCCCGCAAGCGTATGCGCGCTGCCGGAGATCTCGGCGACGAGGTTCGCGTGGATGTGGAACGCGGTGCAAGAACCTTCGCCAGCGGGGACCGCGTCATGTTCCTGCGTAACGAGCGCGGGCTTGGCGTCAAGAACGGCACGCTTGGTGTGGTCGGTGAGGTCAACACGCAGAGCATGACTGTGCGCATCGACGACGGCAGGTCGGTGCGCTTCGACCTGAAAGACTATGCCCACATCGACCACGGCTATGCCGCGACCATCCACAAGGCGCAGGGCATGACTGTTGACCGCACCCATGTGCTGGCAACGCCGGGCATGGATGCGCACGGTAGCTACGTAGCCCTCTCCCGGCATCGACACGGGATGGACCTGCACTACGGCGGCGATGACTTCGCGACCCGCGAGCGGCTGGTCCGTACGCTGTCACGCGACCGCGCCAAGGACATGGCATCCGACTATGAACAGATCGATCCTGCGCAGTCCTATGCCGAGCGGCGCAGCATCACCTTCCGCGCGCGCGTGGTCGAGATCGTACGCCGGATCGTTCCGGAAAAGCTGCGCGACAGGATCGAAGGCCTGCTCGACGGGTTGCGCTCGCCCGCGGACGCAGAGCCCGGCCGGGAACCTGGGCATAGGCCGGGAAGGGAAGATGTTGGTGCGAAAACCTTGGAGGCTGGCCCCGCGCCTGAAAGAGGCACTTCCAGGAGGGGAGCGCAGCACGACACCGATGCGCCGGTGGACTCGGAAGCGGCGTTGCGCAGGGCTCGCACGAAAGCGCTTGTGCGTCACGCGCGTGCGATCGATGCGATGTCGCACAACGCAAATGCGGACGGGCAGGGTAGTCCCGAGCAGATGCGCGAACTGAGGGAAGCCCGCAGCGCTTTCGAGAAAGTTCGGCCGCACGGTTGGCGCGATGCCGAAGCGGCCTATGTCAAAAATCCCGAGCTCGTCCGAGAGGCGGGCGCAGGCCGGGTCAATCGCATCGTTATTGCTCTTCAGCTTGAAACGGAAATCCGCACGGGACTGGACATCGATCCGGGCCGTCGGGCAGACCGTTTCGTGGAACGCTGGCAGAAGCTCGCCCAGACGAGCCAGGAGCGATACCAGGCTGGCGACATGTCCGGCTACAAGTCAACGCGCTCGGCCATGTCCGACATGGCCAAGAGCCTCGAACGTGATCCGCAGCTTGAATCCCTCCTTGCCAATCATAAGAAGGCGCTTGGCATCCCGGTCGAATCTGGCCGCCGCCTTGGTGCGGAACTCGCCTTCAATCACGGCATTGAGCTCGGACGGGGCCGAGGCATAGGATTCTGATTCGTCCGAATAGCCGCCGTTTCCACGCCGCTGGCAGGTGAGACGACAATTCTCATTGCCTCCAGCATGGGTTGGTCCTGTCTGTTCCCGCGGATATCAGCAACAACCAGCGAGGTGCGGGCGCGCTATGTCCGAGCCAGATCGTATCATACGCCTCAAAACCGTCCTTGCCCGGACCGGCCTGTCCCGCTCGACCATCTATCGTAAGATTGCCGAAGGCACGTTCCCGTCTCAGATCAAGATAAGCATCAACGGGGCGGGCTGGCGAGAATCGGATGTCAATCGATGGATCGCCGATCCTGTTGCGTGGCGCGAAGTGCGTTAGTTCTGATTGCGAGACAGACGAACTCCAGGGCCGCCGCCATTCTCTGGAATAAATTCAATGCCTGCGCTTTCGAACGTGCTTCTTATCAGGTCCACTGTCGTTTGCTTCAACGCCTCGCCTCTTTCGAAGCGAACAATGGTCTGGGTTGATATTTTGGCTTGTTGCGAGAGGTCTAAAACACCCCATCCTAATGCAGCCCGAGCCATACGGCACTGCACCGGATTCATAAAATCACCATTTCATGGTGATTCTGGTTGCTTAGATAATGCACTGTGTGTAGTCTCGGTTTCACTTGGCGGCCGGATGGGTGATGCAACACCAATCCGGCCTGGCCACGCCAAAGCTGTTGAGGAGCTCGGATCATGGCTGATTCCGACAATAGCACGGCTTTGCCTTCCGTCACGCACGGGCGAGGGCAACAGCAAACGGCAAGCGGAGTAGATCGTGTCGATGATGTGGACCCGGCTCTTGGACTCCTCCAAGGCTGGTCGCGAGCACAGCATGTCTCGCAGGTCCTCTGCCGACTTCAACAGCGTCTAGAGAGGCGCGTTCTCGACGCTGCGGCGTCGGAGCGATGGATATCAAGGTCGGCTATTCGATCGCCTGCCAAGCGGAGGTCGAGGCAACAACCGCGGCTTTGACGTTTCAGGACAAACTTCCCCACACACAGGCGCGGTCGCTTCTTGGCGTTGTCGCTAAGCTCGAAATCATCGCTGGCGCAGATCGCGACATTAACGACCCAACAGACTTTCCGTGGCCGCATATTGCTTCTGTCCTTGATGACCTCAAGGAAATAGCCGGGAGCCTGCCGTTAGAACGGCTTCAGAGATCCGCCGTTCACGAGGACTGTAGGCGCTATCAAGCGATGGGCGCCAAGTCAGTCTGCGACCTCCAGGGCGCTAACCTGCGTAACGGTTGATAAGGATGACAAGGTCAGTAAGAACGAACGCCAGCTTGATGGAACGTGAGTCACGGCGGAGCCGGGCAAATACGACGTGAACGAGCAGCAAATACCCGAACAGACGCCGGCCCGGCCAAATCGCAATGAATTCAAAGATCACCACTGTTCGTGGCAGGGGTCGTCACCAGGGTAAATTTGGGCCTTTGACCTAAGAGGGAGTTCGAAGAGGCCGGTTCAGATTCATGACAGCCATTTCGATACGCCCACCACGTCCATAATCGTTGATATCGCATAGGTATTGAGTGTGCATGTCAAAGAGTTCAATAAGGTGGACTGACAGCAAGTTTCCAATTTTGAACCGCCACATGCCTACTTCAGATCGATTTGGTTTTGCGGCTTTCCCGGAAAAGTGAACCCAAGCTGCCCCGATGCAGGATGTTGCCGCACAGCGCATACAACCTAGGAAGTTCGTCTTTTGTCAGATATTCGGTCGCTAACATCTCATCGAAATTGATTTCGCCGCCTTCTTCTCGCTTCGTAAACGGACGGGGATAGAAATGCGCGTGAAGTCTGCCCATGGCAGCGATGATTTGGTCCGCCGTCCAAGCGCCTCGAAGTGTATTCGAACGCGCCCCGGGTACGTCACCGTGCGCGAGAAGGCTGCTCAACGCGATCAATTCACAAAGCATTCGCAATTGAAGGTAGCAGAATTCGCCAGCGGCCGATGGAGGCAAGGGTGTCTTGTCGTCCAACACCATGTCGATGCAAAGCAGTCTACCCTTCGCCTCTGCCATTAGGTCGTGATACCGTTTAGCGTCTGCTTCTGACTAGGTGTGACCATGGCCCCTTACCGCCTCGACCGACGCCAGCCAGCCGCAACGGCTTCCCCTTCCGTGCAGAACCACCTTTCGCCTTTGGTCTGGTTGATAATGGTGACGCTGTAGTATTTCTGTCCCGGCACGTGATAAATGCGCTCGCCCTCCGCTGAGATGTTGCCCTTGATGTTGCAGCCGACGTTGCCATTGCCGAGCGCAACGAGCGGTACTGATAGCGTTTGCGCATTTTCGCTATGTTGCGCTCGCCAGTCCCAAGGTGTCTGAAACGATCCTACCCACAATCCGAGCTTTGATGCCTTCGCTTTTGCCTCTTGTGGCGCATAGGCTCCGTTGCTGTATTTGGGCCAATCGAGCGGCTAATCGCCGAAAAACCGAAAGACCTAATCTTTCATCACCCTCGCTGCTCGCACGAGCGATGACCAGTCAGCGCCCATGGCTGCGACAAGGTCACGAGCATCTTCGTTGGATATTCCGGTGTGGTCGACAAGCTTCCGTGCCAGCGATTCGAATGCTAATTCCATAATTGTCATAGATCGCACCCTTCCGAGAGTAGCCACCACGATAGCGTGCGAAAAGCGCTTGCGCATTTGCACATGTTAGACGGCCATCATGAATGTCTCACGTACCGCAGAATGTCTGTAGGACGCGTTCATCCGGGCGTGGCGGGTCAGCATAGCCTTTCATTTCCGGCTGCTCATCGAAGGGATGGCTCACGACCCTCAGAATCTCATCGAAGGGTGTGAAGTCGCCGCCCAGCGCCGCCTGTATCATCGCCTCAATGCGATGGTTGCGAGGGATGAATTTGGGATTGACGGCATGCATGGTCGCCCGGCGCGTGGCTGTATCGGCTGTTTCACAGGCGATCCGCTCGCGCCACCGCACCGACCAGGCGTCGAATACGGCTGGATCCCTAAACAGCTGCCGCGCCGTGCCCTGACCTTCCGAGGCGTCGAGATCGTCGCCTAGGCGTCGAAAGCCGAGGGCGAAGTCGGCTTCGCCGCGAGCCAGCACATCGAGGAAATCAGCCGCGAGCTGCAGGTCCGCCTCCGCCTCGGTCAGCAATCCGAGTTTTCTGCGGAACCCGCGCTGCAACACGGCGTCATAGGAAGGCTGGAACGACCTCAGCACCTCTTCGGCTTCTGCGACGGCTTCATTCTCATCCGTGCTCATGAGCGGCAGCAGCGTCTCGGCAAGGCGCGCAAGGTTCCATGTGGCGATGCGAGGCTGGTTGGCATAGGCATAGCGGCCGACGCGGTCGATCGAACTGAACACCGAGCCGGGGTCATAGGCGTCCATGAAGGCGCATGGGCCATAGTCGATGGTCTCGCCCGAGATCGCCATGTTGTCGGTGTTCATGACGCCGTGTATGAAGCCGACCAGCATCCAGCGCGCCACCAGATCCGCTTGTGCTGTGACCACGGCGTCCAGCAAAGCGCGGTACCGCCGTGCTTGCCCTAACAAGTGCGGGAAGTGCCGCTCAATGGCATAGTCGGCGAGGATCTTGAGCCCCTCGGTATCGTGGCGCGCGGCGAAATATTGGAAGGTGCCGATCCGGATATGGCTTGCCGCCACTCGTGTCAGCACGGCGCCGGGCAGCCGGACCTCGCGATGGACGGGTTCGCCGGTGAGCACCGCCGCCAGGCTTCGCGTCGTCGGAATGCCCAGCGCCGCCATCGCTTCGCTGACCACATACTCACGTAGGACAGGACCCAGTGCGGCGCGGCCGTCACCGTTGCGCGAGAACCGCGTCGGCCCCGATCCCTTCAGCTGGATGTCGCGGCGGATGCCGTTGACGTCCACCACTTCGCCAAGCAGGAGGGCGCGACCGTCGCCGAGCAGAGGCACGAAATTTCCGAACTGGTGGCCCGCATAGGCCAAGGCGACTGGCTGCAGGCCTTCCGGAAATCTGCTGCCCGCAAGCATCTCCACTCCGTCCGGGCTGGTGAGCTGGTCGGCGTCGAGCCCTAGTTCCTCGGCGAGGGGTCGGTTGAAGCGGATCAGCCGAGGTTCGGACACCGGCTTCGGACCTGTTTGCACGAAGAAGCGCTCGGGCAATTGTGCATAGCTGTTGCGCAGGGCGGGAAGCTGCATCTGGATGGCTCGGGATTGTTCAGCGGTGGCAGGCGAGGTCATGACGAGCTGGCTCTGAAGTGAGGGGGCGCCGCTGATATAGGGACGCAACGTCGCTGATGCCATCCGGAACCATCGGCTCGCACCGGATAAGAGCCTGGAATCAGATCCGGCCCTTAATAAACACCTCTCAAGGTGAGGGCGATACGACCGGCCCATGGAATTCGGCGAAGAATGGGATCGGATCGATGATCTCGAACAGGTGATGCCCGTCGACGGCGGGGACGGCTTGGCAACCGTCCCGCTGGGCGCCAAAGACATGAAGGTGTGGCCAAGATGGCCGACCGTACTCTTTCCGATCCGGCTTCCGATCCGACCACAGGCGCTGATCTGGGTGCGGGCCCGGGAGCCGGCAGAACCAAGAACGCGGATTTCGGAGGCGCGGCAAGCATCCAGGAGGCTCCTGCTATGGCGGAGGCTGCATTTAAGTGCACATCTAAGCGTTAGTCGGAGCCGACATCTGGGGGCACCAATGTTCGGCGATCCCCGGAAGCTGAAGACTGCAGCGGAGCAACCGGAGAACGGGCTTCGACAGGCGTGCTGAATGTAGGTGAAAACACACGTGGTCACCGCCGCACCACCACCAGATTCAATGTGTGCGCGGCAGCCGGAGGGGGCGCCCCGGTTGCGAGCCCTGACAAAGCACAAGCCCCGACAACCACGAGCTCATTTCGGTACAATCCTCAAGGTACCGGGCTGGCGCGATTGCTCGCCGGAGACCATAATCCCCCACCGAGACAGCATGGGATGGTTGTGGAGTCTGCTCTCTCTAAAACAGGCTTTGGGCGGGCGGCCGCTGACTCGCGCCCGCGAGACTTCTTCGGCAACGGTCAGATGCCACAAATGGCAATTGGCGATTGGACCGTGCGGCGCTCATACGTCACTTCTCGTTCCGGGCCGCGTGCCGCGCCTTCCGGTAAGCCGCGCCTGAAGCAGCACTACGACCAGCAGGAAGAGCCCCCGAATGACGGACTGCCAGTAGGCCGAGAGGGAGATCCAACCCATCCCGTTTTCAAAGTTCAGGATGTTGAAAAGGATGCCGAGCAGGAGCACGCCGGCGAGCGTGGTCAAGACCGATCCGGACCCGCCGGTAAGCAGCGTGCCGCCCACAACCACGGCAGCGATCGCAAACAACTCCCAGCCGACGCCCTCGATCGGCTGGCCGGCCCCGAATTGCGAAGCGAGAACGACGCCGGCGAGCCCGGCCAGGCACCCGCTTGCGACATACACGAGAAACTTGACGCGATCTGTGCGCAGGCCCATCAGCCGCGACGCATCTTCGCCGCCGCCGATTGCCAGCACCGTCCGTCCCGTGCTGGTGTAGTTCAGGACGACCGATCCGAGCACGTACGCGACCAGGGCGATGATCGCCGGAACCGGGAAAATCCAGAAATTCCCTTGGCCGATGGCGGTGAAACCAGAATCGTAGGAAACCGACACCGTCTGGTTCCCGGCAAGAAGCAGCGCCGAGCCGCTTGCGGCCAGCATGGTGGCAAGCGTGGCGATGAACGGCATCAGGTTCCCGCGCGTAACCAAAAGCGCGTTAATCAGACCGGCCGCCAGCCCGGCGCCCACACCCGCCGCAAGGCCGGCCGCTATGCCGTGCGGGCTAGCCAGGGCCGAAGCGACGCTGCCCAGCGCAGCAACCGAACCCACGGACAGGTCAATGCCGCCCGTCATGATGACAAAGCACATGCCGAGCGCGACGAGCGCGAACATCGAATTGTAGCGCAGCACGCTCACCACATTGAAGAAGCCCAAGAAACGGTCGTAGCGCAGGAATCCGAAGAGGACGAGCGCTGCAAACGCGATGACGACACCGTAGGTGCCAATGATGCGGACCAGTCGGGCGCTGTTCATGGATTACACCCTGTGTTGCTGCTGCAGCCAGACGGCGAACGCGATGATGCCTGCCTTGACCACGAGTGCAGCGGCGTCGGGCACGCCATTGGCGAGCAGCGTGTAGCGCACCAGCTGGATGGTCAGCGCGCCGAGCAGCGTGCCGATGATCGTTGCCTTGCCGCCGCTGAGCAGAGTGCCGCCAACCGCGACGGCCGCGATGGCGTCGAGTTCCATGCCGAGCCCGACCAGATTTGCGTCGCTGGAGGAGTTGATTGCGATGACCACCAGGCCGGCCAGCCCTGCGCACAGGCCGCTGATCGCATAGACCGCGAGCTTGATCTTCGATACCGCGATGCCCGCGAGTTCCGAGGCCTTTTCATTGCCGCCGATCGCCAAGATGCTTCGTCCAAACACCGTGCGGTCAAGCGCCCACGCCGCCGCGGCGACCAGCACGGCCATTATGATGACCTGCGCAGGGATGCCGAGCGGACGGGCAAGCCCGATCCATTGGAATTGCGGCACGCGGAAGGTCTGCAGATTGCCGTTTGTCATCACCTGGGCGATCCCGCGCCCGGCGATGAACAGCACCAGCGTTGCGACGATAGGCTGGATGCGGAAGCGGGAGACCAGCCAGCCATTGAACAGTCCGAACAGGCCGGCAACGAGGATCGAGGTGATCATCGCGACGGCCACCGCCAGATAGATGTTCCCGACCGGGAAAATCGTCCCCAGGAAGATCATCGGTGCCAATGCGCCGGAAATCGCCATCAGCGACCCAACCGAAAGGTCGATGCCGCCTGTGGCGATTACCAGCGTCATCCCGACCGCGACGATAACTATCGTGCAGACCTGGGTCAGGTTGACGTTGAGCGTCTGCAGCGTCGCGAAATTGCGCGTATAGGCAAGATTGAAGGCGATGAGCAGCACCAGCGCGATCACCGTGCCGTAGCGCGCCAGGAAGCCGAACAGACTGAAGCCGCGGGTTCCGGCGTCGTGGGCTGCGGATGGCCTGGTCAGATCGCTCACGCTGCCGTCCCCTCCGCCGAACTCCCATGCGCCATCGCCGCGAGCACGTCCTCCTCGTTCGTTACCTGGCCTTCCAGTTCGGCCACGCTCTCCCCCTCGCGCAGGACGAATATCCGGTCGGCCCCTTCCAACACTTCCTCAAGTTCCGAGGAGATCATCAGCACGCCGAGCCCGTCATCGGCAAGTGTGCGGATGAGGCGCTGGATCTCGCCCTTCGCTCCGACATCGATGCCGCGTGTCGGCTCGTCGAGAATGAGCAGCTTCGGGTTCATCGCCAGCCAGCGGGCGAGCAGCACCTTTTGCTGGTTGCCGCCGGAGAGTTCCCGGACCTTCTGGTTGGGACCAGAGCATTTGATGCCGAGTTCGCGAATGAAATGCTCGACGACCTCCCGCTGCCGGGCTTCGTTGAGGATGCCGTTGCGACTGATCTTTGGCAGCAGTGCCAGCGTTATGTTCTCCGCCACCGTCATCTCCGGCACGATGCCCTCGGCCTTGCGGTCCTCTGTGCAGAAGCCCAATCCGGCCGAGATGGCGTCGGCGGCTCGCGCGGGGCGGTAGGGTGCCCGTTCCATCGTCATCTCCCCGGCCTTCAGGCGGTCGGCGCCGAAGACAAGCCGGGCTGTTTCGGTGCGGCCAGCACCGAGCAAGCCGGCAAAGCCGGCGATCTCGCCTCGGCGCACGTCGAAAGTCACATCACGAACCGACTGGCCAGCCGCCAGCCCTTGCGCGGTAAACAGCACGTCGCCGATCCTGGATCGATCGCGCTCGCCGAATGCGGTCGCATGGCCCTCGACCGCCGCGACATCGCGGCCGAGCATGGCCGCGACCAGTTCCAGCCTGCCGATGTCGCTCATCGCGGCGCTGCGCACCGTGCGGCCATCGCGCATGATCGTGACCCGGTCGCAGACCTCGTAGAGCTCGTCGAGCTTGTGGCTGACGAATAGAACCGAAACGCCCTCGACCTTGAGCTGCCGGATGACGCTGAACAGAACCGAGACTTCACGCTCATCGAGCGACGACGTCGGCTCATCCATGATCACGAGGCGGGCGGAAAATCCGATGGCGCGGGCGATCGCTACCATCTGCTGCGTGGCGGTGTTGAAGTCGCTGAGTGGGTGGCGCACGTCGATGCGGATCGAAAACCGGCTGAGCAGGCGCTCGGCTTCCGCATGCATCGCCCTCCAGTCAAGCAGGCCGCGGCGGCGGTTCTCGCGTCCGAGGCAGATGTTCTCGGTCACCGAGCGAAGCGGGACGAGATTGATCTCCTGGTAGATGGTGCTGATGCCGCTGACCTGCGCCTGATGCGGAGAGCCGACCTCGAACGGCTTCTGCTCGAACAGCACCTGGCCCGCATCCCGGCGGTAATAGCCGGTGAGCACCTTGATAAGCGTCGACTTCCCCGCGCCGTTCTGGCCGATGAGGGCGTGGACCTCGCCCGGCCGAACCTGTAGCGACGCGTCTGCGAGGGCAGGGATGCCGGCAAAACGCTTCTGGATGTCACGCATGTCCAGGAGCAGCGCGGCTGGGTCCGGCTGAGCGGTCATCGGCGAACTCCGAAAACCTACCCGCCGGAGCGGGTAGGGAAGATGGCAGGAGAGTGGATATCAGAATGCAATAGCGAAGTCTTTCTTCGCATTCGTCGCGTCGAAGAAGGCATCCTCGTTCTTGATGAAGGGCGGGATCTTCTTACCGGCGGCATAGTCGGCCATCGTGGCGAAAGCCTTGGGCCCGAACAGCGGGCTGCAGGCGCAGATGGCGCCGATCTTGCCGTCGATGATCGCCTGGACGCCTTCCTTCTCGCCATCGATCGACAAGATCAGCACATCCTTCCCGGGGGTCTTGCCGGCGGCCTCCAAAGCGGCGATCGCACCCAGCGCCATCTCGTCATTATGCGCGTAGATGATATCCGCATCGGGATGCGCCTGAAGCAGCGTTTCGGCGACCTGCCGGCCCTTGTCGCGTGCGAAGTCGCCGGATTGGGACGCCAGGATGGTGAACTCCGAGTGCTTGGCCATAAAGTCGTCGAAGCCTTTCTTGCGGTCGGTGGCCGCCGAGGCGCCCGTCGTGCCTTCCAGCTCGATGATCTTCGACTTGCCATTGGCGTTCTTGACCAGCCATTCGCCGACGCGGTTCGCTTCCTCGATGAAATCCGAACCGATGAAGCAGACGTAGTCCTCGCCCGGTTTTGCCATCGTGTGGTCGACGTCGCGGTCGACCAGGAACACCGGTATGCCGGCATCGCGCGCCGCCAGGATGACCGGCACCAGGGGCTTGTCCTCACGCGGCGGCAGGAAGATGGCGTCGACGCCCTGCGCGATCATCGAGTTCACGTCGGATGCCTGCTTGGCCGACGACCCTGCGGCATCCGTATAAACCAGTTGATGGCCTAGCTTGGCGGCTTCGTCCTGCATGCTCTTGGTCTCGGCAAGGCGCCACGGATTGTTGCTTTCCGTCTGGGCGAAGCCGACCTTGTACTTGTCCTTTTTGGCCAGCGGCGGCAGCGCCGCAAAGGCCCCTGAGCCGAGCGTAAGCGCGACAGCGCCGGCGGCGGAGCCAACGAGTAGTTTTCGACGGGTAATGATCATGCTCTTTCCTCCTTGATTTTCGCTTTGTGCGACCGTGGACTTTCCTCACGATTTCGGCCTGACGGTCTTTGCATGTGCCCGTCGGCAACCTGGATCAGTTCTATGCCGCCTCCAGGATGAAGTCGGCGCAGCGGTCGCCCAGCATCATCGCCGGCGCGGCAGTGTTGCCGGCATTGATGTTCGGGCAGGCCGACATGTCGGCAACCCGCAGATTGTCTATCCCGCGCACGCGCATCGCTGCGTCCAGTACCGCCATCCGGTCGCTGTCGGCGCCCATTCGACATGTACCGGCCGGATGATAGTTGGTCTTGACGAAGCGCTTGCAATGTTTTGCCAGCGCCTCATCGCTGAGATCATCCTGACTCGGCACGGCGATGGCCTTGACCCGATCGGCAAGGGGCTTGGTCTGGAAAGCCTGCAGGAAATAACGCTGACCAGAGATCATGTCCCGCATGTCGTCTGGATGTTTGAGCAGATTGGGCGAAACGACTGGCATGTCCTTGGGGTCCGCCGAACGCAGCCTCACGAAACCACGCGACTTCGGCTTCACCACAACCGTCGTGACGGTAAGCCCATAGGTGTTCTCGACCAGAGTCAGGATATCGCGGTCCAGATAGACGTGCGGAACGCAGAAGGCCTGGATCGTCGGTTCACCATCCGGATCGGCCGGATTGACGAAGGCGCCTGCCTCGACGCCGGCCGACAGGATCGTGCCGGTGCCGAACAGTTTAAAATGCAGGCCGTTCCTGATCATCCGCCAGCCTTGGCCTTGCCTGAAATAGCCGTAAGGGCCGTTTGCCGTGGCGATGATCGGGACCTCGGGATGGTCGATCAGATTCTCGCCGACCCCGGGAAGGTCGGCGACGCAGGCAATGCCACACCCGGCAAGCGCGTCGGCCGGACCGATACCGGACAGCATGAGCAGTTTCGGCGAGATGAGGGCACCGGACGAGACAATTACGTCGGCATCCGCATAGGTGGTATGCTCGGCGCCCGATGCATCGGAGTAGACGACGCCGGTAGCCCGTCCGTTCTCGATCAGCAGCCGGTTGACAGTGCAGTTGAGCTTGAGGGTCAGCTTAGGGTCATTCGTCAGCGGCTCGATGAAAGCGTAGGCGGCGCTGCTGCGCTTTCCGCGTCGGTTCATGAACTGGTAGAAGCCGACGCCGCGCTGCGACGGCCCGTTGAAATCATGGTTGTAGGGCAATCCCAGCCCCTGGACCGTCTGGACGAACCAACGCGAAACATCATCGATGTGGCCGGGATCCGAGACCAGCAGCGGACCTTCGCTGCCGTGCAGTTGGCCGCCCAGCCGATTGTTTCCTTCCATGCCGGTGAAGTGCGGAAGCACCGCCTGCCAATTCCAGCGTACGCCGGCATTGTTGCCTCGCAGCATCTCGTCCCACTCATTGTAGTCGGCCGAGCGGCCTCGCATATACACCTGCGCGTTGACCGAGGTGCCGCCGCCCAGCACGTTGCCTTGCGAGATTTCATGAACGCGGCCGTCCAGGTGGGCTTGCGGCTCAGTGCGGTGATAGCGCATGAATTTCGAGCCGTTGATCATCTTGAAGATGCCGGGCGGCATGTCGAGCAGGGGGTGATGATGGGAATGGCCGGCCTCCAGCAGCAGGGTTCGCCTTCCTGCTTTGACCAACCTTGCCGCCGCGACGCATCCGGCCGCCCCGCCGCCCACCACGATATGATCGTAGGTCTGCGTCATGCCTCAGGCGCCTCACGGCTTTCGAATGTACCGCGGACATACTCCCACGCCGCCGAAAGATGGTTGAGCAGTGCCCGCTCGGCGCCGTCAGGATCGCGCTCGATAATGGCCATGCAGATTTCCCGATGGCTAAGGAAATTCACTTGGTTGCGCTCGGGCGATCGGGGCATGCGCATCCACTGTGGCGACAGCCAGGCGGTGAATGCCTTGTGCACTACAGGCAGCACAGGGTTACGGGCAGTGTCGTAAAGCACGGCATGGAAAGCCACGTCGGTTGCGTAGAATTGCTGCGAGTCTGGAATAGCCGCTTCGTTCATCGCCAGTGCGGCCCTGAGCGCTGCGATGTCTTCCTTGCGAGCATGGATGGCCGCGTTGCGAGCTAGAGATCCCTCGAGGAAGACGCGCAAATCATAGAGGTTCTTCACGCCTGCTTGGTCGCTCAGCACATGGCCGACAATTCCCTCGAGGGCGCCGAGCGCGGCGTCCAGACCGGGCCTGCGTGCAATTGGCCTGAAGCGTGGACGCGCTTCCACCAGGCCGCGGCTGGCCAGGCGCGCAATCGCCTCACGCACAACGCCCCGGCCCACGCCATATTCGATCATCAGTTCGCGCTCTGCCGGCAGGTAGCTGCCGTCGCCAAGTCTTCCCGAGGTGATCTCCGCCTCGATGCCAGCCACCATCGCGTCGGCCGCGCGGGCGGCAGCAATTGCCACGGGCATCTCACGACGGTCTCCGGCATCCAGCAAGCTTTCTTCCTCCCAGCACAGTGATGCCATTAAAAGGTAAATCGGACCAAAGCACAAGCGCATCCATGGTCTTGTAGGACCAAACGGATGGCCATGCTCAATAGTTGCCTGGAATGCGGCCGAAACGGTTGCCAGCTGGCAAGCTCGGTGCAATTATGGTCTGACGAAAAAGATGATTGGGAAGAAGCATGAACGGCACCGAGATCAAGGAGGTCGAGACCCGGCTGTTCCGGGTCCCGCTGCGTGAGGTGATGACCGATGCCAAGCACGGCGCACACACGCATTTCGAGCTGGTGACCGTCACGTTGAGGCTTGCCGATGGAAGCGAGGGCACGGGCTACACCTACACCGGCGGCAAGGGCGGCTATGCCATCAAGGCAATGGTCGAGCATGACCTCGCGCCGTTCCTGCAGGGACGCGACGCGACCGGAATCGAGACGCTCTACGACGGCATGCTGTGGCACATCCACTATGTCGGGCGCGGCGGCATCGCTTCTTTCGCGATATCAGCGATCGACATTGCCTTATGGGATATCAAGGGCCGGCGCAGCGGATTGCCGCTGTGGCAAATGGCAGGCCGGGCAGGGAAGACCGCCAAGGCCTATCGGGGCGGCATCGACCTGAACTTCACCCTCGATCAGCTTCTGGCCAGCATCGATTCCTATCTGAAGGCCGGCTTCACAGCGGTAAAAATCAAGGTCGGCAAGGATAATCTCGCCGATGATGTCGCCCGTGTGAAGGCGGTTCGCGATCGCATCGGGCCCCAGACCACCTTTATGGTTGACGCCAACTACGCGCTGGATGTCCCGCGAGCGATCGAAGCAGCGAGAGCATTCGCGCCCTACGATCTGCTGTGGTTCGAGGAGCCCATCATACCCGACGACTATGAAGGTTACGCCAGCATTGCCAAGGCAACCGGTATGCCGCTGGCCATGGGGGAAAACCTGCATGTCATCGAAGAGTTCGAGCATGCCTTTGCTTGGTCTAAGCTCGGCTACATCCAACCTGACGCCTCCAACTGCGGCGGAGTGACGGGCTGGCTGCGCGTGGCAGCGCTCTCCCGCAAAGCTGGCATTCCGGTCTGCAGTCACGGAATGCAGGAACTTCACGTCAGCCTCGTTGCAGGTCAGACAAATGCCGGCTGGGTAGAGGCGCATAGCTTCGATATTGACCAATACACACTTGAGCCGCTTAGACTTCAGGATGGTTTGGCGATAGCACCCGACGAGCCTGGCGTGGGCGTGGTCTTCGATTGGCAGAAATTGGCGACCTTCACGGATACGCCCGCCTGAACCGCGGCACACGGCAAGACTTCGACGGCGTCAGTTTGCCTGGGCACCGTTCGTGCCTCTCATTGTGCATATGTTGCGCCCGGACACGTCGCCGAGCACAGTGCCTTGGGCGAGCCTCCAGCTCCGCACGACTACGAGCTCGGTCGGCAGCAGGGAGCTATCTTTGGGTACGATGAGGGCAGTTCTGAGGAACCAGACAGTGATCCTGCGCGGGTTGGAATCGGAATTGCGACCGGGTCAGGCTTTCAGGCGTCCACTTTCATCACTGAACAGAGCTGCATCCCAGTTACCCAAGTTGCCGGAGGCTCGCGCGTGCAACCGCCTTCTGTGAAGATGGTAACGGGATGCGAGGGCGGCGGCCGGCGCTTGCGCTTGAAGCCCTTAAGCGACGGCTCAGTGGAACATCCCCGTCTTCGAGTGGTTGGACGCAGCGGTTAACAGGAGACGAATGAATATGATCTCTGATGTCGACACCCTCGACCTGCAAGAGAAACTGCCGAAGCAACAGCAGCGTGCTCCGGGCCAGACGAACGCAATGTCCCCGCGGCCCGATCACGGGGAGCACAGTTACGAGGGGAGTGGCAAGCTTGAAGGCAAAACGGCTATTATCACGGGTGGAGACTCCGGGATCGGTCGCGCAGTGGCCATTGCTTTTGCCAGGGAGGGTGCCGATATTGTCTTGTCTTACCTGAATGAACACGACGACGCGCGCGAGACGGCCGACTGGGTGGAGAAAGCGGGCAGGCGTGCCGTTCTTGTTGCCGGCGACGTCGGGGACGAAAGGCATTGCGTAGACATAGTCGAGACGGCCATGCGTCAGTTGGGGCAAGTCGACATCCTGGTCAACAACGCTGCTCACCAAGCCACGCTTGACGATATTGCGGAGCTCTCTGCGGAAGAGCTGGATCAGACGTTCAGGACGAACATTTACAGCCAGTTCTTTCTGTCAAAAGCAGCATTGCGGCACATGGGCAATGGTGCCAGCATCATCAACACCGCGTCGATCCAGGCAGCCGATCCGTCCCCACAGCTCCTGGCCTACGCCGCCACCAAGGGCGCCATCGTGAATCTGACCAAGGGACTGTCCAAAATGGTCGCCAAGCGCGGCGTCCGTGTCAACGCCGTCGCCCCCGGTCCCGTCTGGACGCCCCTGATCCCTTCAACGATGCCACCGGAAAAGGTCGCCGAGTTCGGTCGCAACACGCCCATCGGGCGCCCCGCCCATCCGGCCGAGTTGGCGGCCACCTACGTTCTGCTTGCCACGGCAGGCGCAAGCTATATCACCGGGGCTGTCATTGCGGTCACCGGTGGCCGCCTGATGTAGTCGGTGCAGCTGTCGCCAGCCCCGCCACCAGATGCTGAGTCAGGGGCGGCTCCCAGCGTGGACTCGGCAAAGAACGATCACGCTTGAGTGGCGGCCATGGCGACGATGATATGAAGAAGACGAGCATGTGATTATACCCATCATGTCGTCACCAAAGTTTTCGGTGATGATGATCATCCAGCCGCCGATGTTAACTGCCGGGTATTCATACTGAGGCACAGAGATCTCACGTTTCGAACGTCAGCAGCGTTCCGTCTCGCAAGGGCGACAGCGGCGCCGCCATTCAAAGCCGGACTCTCCGCCACAAATATGCTGAGCGGATCAGCTCACTTTCTCGGTTGGCCAATTGCGCACCATGAGCCATATCCTTCGGGAACAAGTTGGACTAGCCGAAGTTCGAGCCGCAGGCGCCATACTGATGCTCCCCGCCCGTGGCGCACCGGCCCGCTGCTTTCCCCTCGTGGCAGCGGGCCGTTTCATTGCTTGACAAGCTTTGTCGACGAAGCCAGTTTTTTGCGCTGAGGGACAACGCGGGGGAGAGTTACCGTGAAGAAGGCATATGAAAGCCGGAACTGAAGAAGCGCGAACGCCTGGGTAGCATCGCTGCCCAGGCAGCCGTATTCGGCCTGAGCAACGTGTGATGTGAGAAGCCAGCGCTGATCAAGCGCGAGCGACTTTCGTCTGTAACTGCCGGGCCGGGTGTGTCGTTGCCACCGCCCGGCTGATATCTGCTGAAGCGTTCTCAGCCCGCTGGCTCACACTGGCGGGCTTTTGTGTGTGCGCTGGGAACCGATCCTATCGCCCAAGTTCACGCCCCGGCGCCCCTCGACGCCGCCCGGACCGAGGCGCCCGGAGAGTTGTTGATCAGCTTTCAAACAACGGCCGCCACCGTCCCCTCGGTGGCGGGCGCTCAGTCGCCGAGCTGACACAAAAGCTTTTCGCCTATGCCAAAAAGGTCGGAATTAGCAGCACTGAGATCGAGGAAGGCGCCGGCAGCGTCTATGAGGCGGTCCTTGATGCGATCGTCCACCACGAAGCCGGATTGGCGGAGTGACTGGTGTTCCATATGTCGTTTTCATACTCACGTCTTGGCAACTCGGAACTATTTTAGATCGAACTAATTAAATCGCGGTTGGGTAACAATCGCGAGGGCGTGAATGTTTGAGTATCGAGTTGAGATGATGGCCGGCGGGTCTGTTGTGTGTTCGCAGGTGGTCATGGCCCAGGCTCCATTCAAAGCGGCAGAAGCACACGTCGGCCGGCCGGTCATTTTTAGGCACCAGGAAGAAAACTAGTTGCGTGTCACCGAAACAAGGGGTGGAAAGCGAACTTTGCTTACGTTTGTCGGATGAGGGCGGCGGAGACCACTCGCGGCCGTCAACTTTTTGGACAAGTGGCCCCGGTCTGGTCGGCCGCGTGCGGTTCCTGAAGGATGAGGACAAGCTACGTCACATCTCTTTTGTGGTATCATTCGTGACATGAGCAAGAAGGCGAAGCACAAAGCAAAGCAGGCGATTATTGCACTACCGTTGGATGACGAGGTGCAAACGGAAGCCGCCTACTATGCTCGCCTGTGCGGAATTACCCCGGAAGAAGCCTTGCGGATCATCGAAGCGGCGAAGCTGACAGGGCAGCCCAGTCGAGATCAGAGCTGACCGGATCGCTGCGACAGAGTGACCGACGCCCTTCCGTTGGGGAAATTGCCTGATTGGGCCCGGCCCGGAGGCCCGCCACCAGAGCCGCCGCATATTCCGACATAGACGATTTTGGCACCGGCCATACATCCATCGTCAGCCTGCTGAAGCTCAAGCCGCGTCACCCCAAGATCGATCGTCAGCTCATCGAACCCATCGTACACAGCGGCGTGTGGTTGCGTCCATCATCGATATAGGACGGTTCATGGGATCACAGTCGTCGCCGAGGGCGTCGAGACGGTCGAGCAAGCCCGGATTCTGCGAGAATTGGGCTGCGACATTCTGCACGGCTTCGCTTTCGCCCGGCCGATGCCTGCCGATCAACTAGCGGGCTGGATATCAGGCGAAAAAGGGCGAAGAGCCTCGTAGTCCGGACGTAAGTGCGGGGTGGGTTCGTCTTCGGGGGCTGCAAGTAGCGCAGGGTCGGTTGCTGGATGTCAGTCCTGGTGGCGCAAACACACCTTCAGCGTGGTGGCCGGCCATGTCTGCTTACAGGAAACGGCGAAGCTTATCTCAACGGCCTACCTGGAGGCGCTTTGCGGTGGTTTGCTGCTCACGAATGCAGGTCTAACGAATACTCAACGGACATAGCCAGCGGGGCATTGGGGCATTGATCCATGGTCAATCTGATCGGGAAATCCCCATTGCAGTGCGGTCGCGTCTCAATGTGAGACTCAACGGCGGCCCTCACCGCTCAAAAGCGCGCGTTGATCTGCGGCTAGTCCTTGATGCAACCGTTTCGAAAACGCCTCATCTCGTTCGAAGGGAAGCCCGCTCCTGCGGGTGCGCTCGATCACCCGATCTTGGATCAAAATGGCAGCTTTATAATGTCTAATGAGTTGATGATGGTGATCGCCGATGAACCTCATTGTTTCTTCCCGTTAGGACCAAAACAGGGATGGTGCTCTTCCAGAGCGTAGGATTGCCTGTCGTACATGCCCGAATCCACGCTCAGGGCGAGTTCGTGTCGAATTCAATAATAAATCCTGCGTCGCTGGCGCTTCTGGTTATGTGATTGGCTAGTTCCCAATCCGTTAACTGGCAAAGCGGGAGCACCTCTCTCACGGCGCAAATGACATCCGATATGGAAACGCTCGGATGATCGACATTATCAATAAGGTAGCGGACGATCGCTTGCCGAGCGACCGATGCAGTAGGCGTAACGTCAAGCACAGGCATTTTTAAGCCTCTAAATGCAGCCGCTCTTCCGTCGCGTCCGCCGTTGCGGCGTCAAAAGCGACGGGCACATTATGAATGATGCATGCCGCTGCCAGTATTTCCTCCAAGTCGTGGTCGGTGGCCTTGCAGGTTGGCATCAGTGTTCGGACGGCGCGGATGGCCTGCGCAATGGAGAGAAAGCGCGCCTTACCCCTGGAAAGAACGTAGGCCTCAGCCGCCCTTTCAATCGTAATCGTGTGAAAAGTGTTGGCCATCGAGAGTTCCTCTCTGGACCCAAACCCAACACTACTTTCGACCAACATGCGGCGGTCTTCAAGGCTATGTCTGATTCCGGACAGTCAGCCGGAGGCGGTACCTAAATGATGTTGCTCTTCCTCGCCATAGGCACCATCCGTGAGTTTTATCATTCCGGTGCGGTCGACCATCGTGATCTCGCCGCGCTTGGCATGAACCAGCCCCGTTAATCGAGCATTTGGAGGGCGGTGGTAACGCCCGAGCGCCTGGAGCCAAGCATGGTCGCGAGAAATTCATGCGTCAGAAAGGCGTTTATCCCGACCGCAAGGCAATTGCGCTGCTTGGAGCACCGCCTGGGAAGGTGCGCTGCATCCACACCGAGGGTTCCGGCTGCTACGGCCACAATGGCGCCGACGACGCGGCCGCCGATGCCGCGCTGATCGCGCAGGCGCTGCCCGGCACGCCGGTGCGCGTGCAGTGGATGCGCGACCAGGAGCATCTGTGGGAACCCTACGGCCCGGCCATGCTGACCAGGGCCAGCGCCACGCTTGACGACAAGGGCACTATCGTCAGCTGGCATTATGATCTGTGGGAGTAACAACCACGGCACGCGACCGGGTTCGGCCGGCTCGCTTATCGCCGGGCGGCTGATGGCAAAGCATTTTGCGCCCGACCGGCCAAGCTGCAGATCTCGCCGCTCGGCAATGGCGACCGCAACGCCATTCCGCTCTATGATGTGCCGAACCAGCGCGTGAACTGGCATTTCGTCGCCGACATCCCGGTGCGCGTCTCGGCGCTGCGCGGGCTCGGCGCCTATTGCAATGTCTTCTCCATCGAAAGCTTCATGGACGAGCTGGCCTTGGCGGCCAATGCGGATCGGGTCGAATACCGGCTGCGGCACCTGAAGGGTCCGCGCGCCAAGAAGGTGATCAAGGTGGCGGCCGAGAAATTCGGCTGGAGCAACGACCCGATGCCGGAAGGCCGGGGCAGGGGATTTGCCTTCGCCAAATACAAGAACCACGCCGCCTATCTCGTCCTCGCGCTGGAAGCGGATGGCGACCGCGACAGGGGCGCCATCACCCTCTCGCATGTGGTGTGCGCGGTCGATGCGGCGAGGCGGTGGCGCCGGATTCGATCGTCAACCAGACCGAAGGCGGTATATTGCAATCGCTGAGCTGGACGCTCTATGAGGCCGTCCATTTCAACGATACCCGCATCCTCAGCGCCGATTGGTCGGCCTATCCGATCCTGCGCTTCAGCGCCGTCCCCGACAGCGTCGCGGTACATGTCGTGACAATCCGGGTTCGCCCTATCTCGGCGTGGCGGAAGCCGCGCAGGGGCCGACGGCCGGCGCGATCGCCAATGCGTTCCGGCACGCAACGGGAAAACGCATCCACGACCTTCCCTATAGCGCGGACGCGTGAAGGCTGTGCTGGGGTTTAGCGGCTGTCAAGGCTGGTGCCAACAGCGGGTGCCGCAGTTTGCGTGCTGTTTGATAGAAAACGGCCATATCCAACAGAGTTTGCTCTCAAACCGGCGATTGGCTGCGGAATCCCGAAATGCAGCCGATGAAGGCGTGCTTCGGCGGTGCGACGTTTTCGTCTCGATTGGGGAGAGGCTCCTCATCAGGAAGTCTCTCCGGGTCCGGCTCGCGCACGGGTTTGGGGGTGGGAATGGCCGGAGCTGTCGGTACCGGAGTGGGTGCTGGTTCGGGAACCGGAACAATGGCCATGGCAACATCTCGTTTTGGGGGCGGATTTCCCTGACGGAGCGGGTCGACCCCAAACGCCGTGGACTACCGCACCGCTATTTCGCGCTCGTCCTGGATCGCTTGGCCATCGCCAATTATTTCCGTGGCGATGCCCCCCTTCGCGCCTCCAGCACGGCGGCAGGTGTGATGCTCGTAGCCTTGTCGGAACGATCACTCGTCCGCAGGCAGCGGCAATATTTTTGCGGCTCGAACATGCGGTTCTTGCGGCGTCGGACAAAAGCCGCGCGGGATGTTTGCGCACAACGGTTTCATCGGAGCGCCTGCGGCAGTTGGTGCGCTCGCTCGGCCAATCCCGATTTTTCTAAGTGACTTCAACGCGTCGCGTCTCACGGCATTCCTGTCGAAACGAGGGAGGCAGAAGGCCAAACCAAAGGCTGCGCTCGGGCCGTCACGCGCGATCATCGTGAGCGTCGTCTGGCGCCGAGGTCGGAATTCGCATCGACGCGCGCGCTGGCCGAGCCAATTCCAGCCGTTCCTTCGAACTGACTTCAACGGCACCCCACGACGAGGGGCGTTGGCAACTCGCCTGGGACGTCGAGTTTGCCACTGCGGGCGAGAAATTTCGAAGACGCATTGGGAACGGCAAGCAAACCACGACAGCGGAATGGCGTGCGGTAATCTCCTGCCGACCTAAGTCTTGGGAAGTGCAAGCCAGCAGGCCGGTAATATCGCCGCAACAGTCCGGCACGCGCCTTTTAAGGGCTCGGGCGGGAATAACTGCGCCCTCTGCGCGTTTCCTCTCTGTACAAGAGGAGGAGATCTATCATGCAGAAATTGACCTTCACCCGCATAGCGCCGCTGGCTCTGCGGGCCTCAGCCGCATTTGTGCTGGTTGTCGCGCCCTATCAGCTCAGCTTTGTCGGCTCGGGCAAGCTGCGGCCAGCCGCCGCCTATGCCAACGGCGAGGGCGGCAGCGGCGGAGGTGGCGACGGCCATGGCGGCAACTCCGGATCTGGCGGCGCTGGCGACCACGGCGGCAACTCAGGGTCTGGCGGCAGCCCCGGCTCCGGTGACAGCTCTGGGTCCGGTGGCCACGACGGTGGCGCAAGCAACGACGACAGCGGTCACGAAAAGGGTGATCATGGGCAGCAGCATGTCAACGCCGCCGGTGACAAGATTGAAGTCTCGGATGACAGGACTGAAGTCACTCATCCCGATGGCACCAGGGAAGAGATCGAAAATGGCCGTCTCGAAGTGAAAGACGCGGCAGGGCGCACGATCGTCGAGCGGGCTGCAACAGCTCAGGATGTCGCGCGGCTGCAATCGCTATAAGAATACGAACCGGCCTGCAGCAAGCATACATCAAGCGACCTCGGCCGGGCGGCGGAGGTGGCTTCGCAGCATCGCACTCGGCTGAATCTCTCGCTCCACGCTTTCCCATCGGGAGCGTGCAACTCGATAAGGGCCGACAAGTCTATAGGCGCAAATTACTTTTGGCGCCGCTGTCATGCAGAAGTGAGAAGTGGCAGCCGCGCGGACCTGTGCAATACCGGCCTGATCTCCCGATCTGCCCGCGCACTCGCTCGGGGCGAGGGTCGGCGCCATGTCGGCGTTCTCGCCGGCCGGACCCAGCTTCGCCTGTCGTTCTACAAAATGGCTGCTTTCTTGTGCATCGACGCATTTGCAGGAGAACTGCCGTGCGGGCGCTTTCGCTTCTGGCTGTTCAACAAACTCGGGTTGTCGCTTTCGGGCGTGGGATTTTTCTTCTGCTGGTCTGGCCTGCTCGCCGCGTTCTCACTGGCGTCGACAGCGCGACTGTCGGAGCGCTCCGGGCTCGCCAACACCATGATGTTAACGCATGCTCTTTCGAGCATTTGCCTAATCCTGGCGGCCAATCGTGCCGAACCTCGAACTAACGTTTGCGCGGGTGCTGATACGCGCGCGCACTCTCCCAAATGGATGTGCCGACCTCGTTTTCCTGTGTCAGGGCAGTCGTTATGCCGACGGAGCGACCGGGGCCACGAGCGCACGAGTCACGGCCTTTGACCATCTGCGGCCTACTCAAGATCATCTATGATTTTGTTCTCTTTTGGAGCCCAAGACACATCAAGCCGCCGGATGAGCGAAGACCAACGTGCCATGATGTCCCGTTCATACCAAGAAGACCGCACACGCGCGCTGAATTGCGGCGCTCAAGTAGACTGCGGTCACTCTCCGGGCATTTTGATGTATGAGCGGAGGCAAGAAACGGAACGCTTGAGAAACTTCTCGAACACGGCCGGACTTTGCCGCAGCCGTTCAGGTCGGAATAGCGGGCGAACCTTACATCCGTAGGGAGACCGCAGCGATTGCCGTCGGCGGTGGTCCTGCCGCCGCCGGCGGGCACTGGACATCGCTTTTCGGCCAACTCCGCACGGGTTCCTCGCGACGCGTTTCGGTGACCTTCGCTTTGTGGGCGTCTGAGACTGAGGCCACGCGATAGAACGGCTCAAGCCACGTTCGCTTGCTGCGCGGGTTTTTTTCTGAGGCGCTGGGCCAATCACTGAGGAAAAGTCTGCCAAAGTGGCGGTTTGGCTGCTGCTTTTTCTAACCGTCGCCTTCTTGGTTGCGACATTTGTCTTCGACGCCGGCATCGACGTCACGGACCCGTGATGATCCAGCGTCCCGCCCGCGGCGTGGTGGAGCGGGTTGATCGGCTCATATTTGCACTGATGCTAATATTAGCGCATGATCCCTTCTGCCGGGAGGATCACCGGCATGGCCCGGTTGCCGGCCCCCAAGCCTAAGCACACCCCCGGCAGCCGGGCCGCCCACATCAATTGCTTGAAGGCGCCGGCCGCACCGGCCCGGTGGTATTCCACTGGATGAACTCGACTTCCTTCCCCGTCACTTCCCGCACAGACTTCAACAGCGCCTCATGCAGGGTCCGCGTGGCGCGGTAATGCTCGCAGTGTGGCGATATGAACGGCTTCACGATGCTTTTGTGCAGCGCTTCCGCCGCCACGAGAAAGCGCTCGATTTCAGCCTGAGAAAGCTGTTTGGACGGTCTGGACCTGGCCATTGGCGATCTCCGTTTCGTAGAAGGGTCGCCGCAACAAGGAGGATTATATTCCTCGCCAGCGTCCGCTTGCAAGAAGATCGTCGCTATTTTTCCCGAAAGTCCTTCAGCGAGGCATGGCGTAGCTTTTCCTCGCCCTTCAGGAATCGAACTCGGCCGACCAGACCTGGCTTTAGCCATTCTGCCTTGTCGCTCTTAAGACCCTTCGGAGCAGGTCCGCCGACTTTCCCCTGCACGCGGTCCCATAGCGCTTGCCGTTTGTCAGCCTTGAACGTGACGAAGGCGCCGCCGGCATATCGGCCTTGGTCGGCCATGAGCACCATCGCGGGTTTCCCGGCCTGACGCTGCACGCCAATGATGTCCATTTCCTTTTCGGCATAGCACTTGATCTTGCGCCAGTTCATCGTCGGCCCGCTGCGATATTTGCTGTCCTTGCGCTTTGAAACCATGCCCTCCAGGCCGGCTTGGTCGACAAGGTGATAGACGGCATGGCCGGTTCCCGGCATTGCTTCGCTGAAGTGGATGCGGCCAGCGGTCGGGATCAGTGCCTGAAGGATGTCGCGGCGGTCTTCCACCGGCAGGTCGCGCAAATCGTGGCCGTTGAGGTGCAGGAGATCGAACGCCACCAGATAGAGGTCGCGCGATGGCTTGCGGCTGGTGATGGCTGACTGCATTGCATGGAAGTCAGATAGGCCAGCTTCGTTGATAGTGATAGCCTCGCCGTCAATGATGAAGTCTTTCGCTTCGATCGCCGCTGCTTCGCCGGCGAGTTGGATGTAGCGCCCGGTCCAGTCGTAGCCATTCTTGGTGATCAACCGGACCCCGTCGTCATCCTTGATGACCTGGGTCCTGTACCCATCGAACTTGATCTCGTGGATCCATTCGGCGCCCTGTGGCGGGGTGTCGACCAGTTCGGGCTCCATTGGCTTAATGAACTTCAGACGCATGAACACACTCGCAAAACCCCAACTCAATTAGCCTTGTCTAAAATTGTTCCGAAACTGCAAACGGCAGGTGCAACAAAGTTTAGGCGCGCCACGTTGCCCCCGAAACGAGGCGACGATGACGAAGTATCAGGTGGAGGAGATCGAAGGTGACACGGTGGTGTCATCGGGCATCGTCGTGGAGAACGATCCCATGAAGGCCGCCGAGGTGACGGCGGGTCAAAGGGTCTCACCTAGGGCGCTACAGCATCATTGCTTCCGGGTGGTCGATGAAGAGCATGCCGCCGTCTACGAATACAGTTTCGTCGGGCCTGATGGGCGTCCAGACCCCGCAGAATGGATGAAACTGTCCGATCTCGGCCAGCCGACGTTGGGACACATCCACCAAGGCGCTGCTCCCGACGAGCAAGACAACTTCTACACCTGCCAGATCTGCGGCCAGCCGGTGGACATGCGCGACCTGCGCCAGGTTATGTGGCACGAGCAGCCGCGCCACGAGCACTTGAAGCTTGAAGTCGTCAAAGACTCCTGAAACGCGGAAACCGCGGAAAGGCCCTCCGGAACGGGAAAGCCGCAGACATCCTGCGGACAGATCGTGATTGGCGTGCGTGTGTTGCTCCTGCTTAACTGCCAATTTCCGAAGTGGAGGTTTCGATGACCGCCGACGGCTGCTGTACAGCTCTGATCCGGAAGCTCGAGCATTTCAAGGAACTTTCGGATCAGGATAAGGAACTTCTTGCAAAGAGCGTTGCCAGGTCGGTGGAGTTCGCTGCGGGCAGCGATATCATCAAGCAAGGAGACCAGCCCGATTATGTTCATCTGCTGGTCCAGGGCTGGGCCGGGCGTTACAAGCTTTTACCGGAAGGCGGCCGGAACATCATGGCCTATTTGATTCCCGGCGACCTCTGCGACGTGAATGTCGCCTTGCTTGAGGAAATGGATCATTCGATTGGCGCATTATCGGCGTGCAACGTCGCCTTGATCCCTCTGGCGAAGATCCGCAATGTTATGGTTGAAAACAGGACGCTGGCCCAAGCGCTTTGGTGGGGCACACTGGTCGACGAAGCAGTACTGCGCGAATGGCTAGTTACGTTGGGTTCGCGACCGGCCCAGCAGCGGGTCGGCCATTTGATCTGCGAGATGTTGATACGCACCGAAGCCGTCGGCCTTGCGCGAGGCAATAGCTTCGACCTGCCGCTAACCCAGCAGGAACTTGCCGACACGATGGGGATGTCGCTGGTCCACATGAACCGGACGCTTCGGGGATTACGGAGCAGAGAGCTCATTACCACAAACGGCCACACGGTGACCGTGGAGAACCCTAGGGCTCTTATGAACTTTGCCGCGTTCGATCCGCTGTATCTCCATCAACAGGCTCATAAATTCAGAAGCTCGTTGCAGGAGGTCCTCTAGCGACTACTCTGACAAACCGGGATCAAAATGGACTACGGCATCAAGGATGGTCCGGTAGAGGCTGTCGACTTCCTCGTCGATCTCCACCCGCTTGATGCCGATGGCCTTCGCATCAGCGGTTAGCTTGTGCGTGAGTTCGTCAACGGAGATGCCGTCCGCGTTGATGGTCCCAGGGACGTTGTTCGCGATCCATTGTTCAAGGAAGTTGACGCCACGCGTGCTCACTACGACACAAGGCGCCAGCCCATATTAGGTTCCGCTCATCCTTCCAGCCGCGGACTGCGCGGCTTTGAGATTTTCGAGTAAGCTTTCGAGCAGCCGCTCGTCTTGCTCAGTCGCGCGCCCTTGTTCCCGCTCTCGATCCACAATCCGAACTTGAACGGATAAGGCGCTTTCGTAGTGACGAACTATGTCGCGGAGGTAGTCCTTTGACAGTATCCATACTTTCAGCTCCTGTTAGGGCGAAAGCATGAGGGTCACTTCCAAACGTCCGATGCCGGTAAATGTCACGGACGACGAGACACTGTACGCCATATTGGGGGGCAGATAGCGAATGCAGAGCCATCACATTGACGGATGACGATCATTCTGGCCTGTTAGCGCCCGGCGGACCTGCAGGTCGCCTGGCCGGCGCGGTAGCTCTCAGGCAGTGCGTCGGCCAACTTCACTCCAATCGTCGAGGCATTGCTTTCGAAGAACCGCCTGCAACTTTGCAGCGGCCAGGAGCATGCTGTCCGGGATCGGTTCGGGAGGGGATCACCCGGGGCGCCAGGAAGAAGACTTCTTTCCCGATCTTTGTCCAACCGGGAGTTTGTCATTGTCGGCTAGGTTGCTGAGGAAGCCGACGAGCGTCTTCGCCTGCTCGGACGTGCAGGAATATAACCGCCGTTGGGCTTGGGTTCGAGATTTGACAATTCCGAGTTTGGCCATATCGGTCAAATGCTGTGAAAGGGCGGATTGTGTCCCGCGGGACTGTCAGGAATCTTGTGCGTGAGGCCGGTTGTCGTCATTGGCTGACGAACCTCTCGCCGAAGACGACGGCGAA